>NZ_JAZKUD010000027.1:0-48078 GCF_036625275.1 Accumulibacter sp. | reverse complement strand
TGGCTTGGCTTACCAACACCCTGGAGAAACTCCCCTCTTGGCCGTATAGCCGCATCGACGAGTTGTTGCCTCTCAAAAAACCAGAGTGATTGTGCGCACCCAGAGGTGGGTGCGCTGAACGCTTACGATAAATCGGACAGATCATCTGCTACAAACCCGGACAGATTACTTGTTCTCTACAAAGTAAACGCAACAATGTTGCGTTGGTAAGGGTTTTGTGTTTCCATTCTGTCGTGAGACCTTCTCCTGCTGACGTCTTCTCGGCAATCAATGGCGCTACCTGTGGCACTGGTGCGCCGATGGCCACTTGGTGTTTGCACGCTCGCCACCGGCAGCAAATCGCTGACCTGCCGCGTTTCGACCATGCCGCCAAGCCGTTGGCCGGGTGCGTATGAAACCGTCGGCCCGGCATTTCCCACCATTCTCCCCCCTGTCCGGGCAGCGGGCAGCCGCGATGCTTCGCAATGTTCTGGGGGTGGTCATGGCTTTCCTGCTGCTTGGCATGCAGCACGAGGTGCAGGTGCACGACCTGGGACATCTCGCCGAATGGCGGCAAGCCATGCAGGGGAAGGATCTGCAGGATCCGGACAGCGATCGGCTCTGCATCGAGTGTCTGTTGCTCGCAGCAGCGGCCAGTGCCGTACCGGGTAAGCCGCCGCCGTTTGACCAGGCGCTGGGTGACTTCGCTCTCGTCGACGTCAGCGTGGCCATCCGCCGGGCTTGCGTTCCCGCCTGCTATTCCAGCCGCGCCCCGCCCGCACACCTCTGAACCATTTGCTTTCGCCGCCCTTCCGGTCGGCAAAAATCAACCCCGTTTAGAGGATGCAGAAGCATGTCCAGATTCATTCAGATGTCCAGCGCATTCGCGCTGGCACTGCTCAGCGTGCCCGCAATCGCTGCCGCCAGCGATGCCGAACTTGCCGAGGTCCAGGCGCAGATCCAGCAACTGAAACAAAGCTACGAAGCCCGCATCGAGGCCCTCGATCGCCGCTTGCAGGAGGCCGAGGCGAGGAGCGCCAAGGCTTCGGCCGCGGTGCCTGCCGCTTCGCCGGCGGCGCTCCCCGTGGCGGCAGCTCCGGCGGTAACGCCGGCGGCCGTCAGCGCCGGCAACAGCGCCTTCAATCCCGCCATTTCTGCCGTACTGCAGGGCGCTTACATCAACCAGTCGAAGGATCCGGACAAGTACGCGATCGCCGGTTTCGTCCCGAGTGGCGATATCGGCCCCGGCAAACGCGGTTTTAGCATCGCCGAATCGGAACTGGGATTCTCCGCCAACGTCGACCACAAGTTCTTCGGCAATCTGATCCTTGCCCTGACACCGGACAACAATGTCGAGGTCGAGGAAGCATACGGCGTGTTCACGGCGCTGCCCGGCGGCGTGACGCCGAAATTTGGTCGTTTCCTGTCGAGCGTCGGCTACCTCAACGACCAGCATCAGCATGCCTGGGATTTCTACGATGCGCCGCTGGTCTATCAGGCCTTTTTCGGAGGCCAGTTCAGGAACGACGGCCTGCAGGTGAGATGGCTTGCGCCGACCGACACCTATCTGCAGTTCGGCGCCGAAATCGGCGACGGATCGAGTTTCCCCGGCAGCGAACGCAGCAATGGCCGCAACGGCATCGGCGGTGGCGCGCTGCACGCGCATGTCGGTGGCGACATCAACGTCAGCAACAGTTGGCGCGCCGGTCTGTCGTGGCTCACGCTGCGGCCGAACGAACGGACCCATACGGAAATCGACCGTAACGGCAATCCGGCCCAACTGGAATTCAGCGGCCGCAGCCAGGTCGCGATCGCCGATTTCGTCTGGAAGTACGCGCCCAAGGGCAACGCCAGGGAAACCAACCTCAAGCTGCAGGGCGAGTACTTCTGGTGCAAGGAACGCGGCGACCTGCGCTACGACAGCGACGGTGCGCTTGGTCTGACCAACACGGCAAAGAATACTTCACGCCAGAGTGGTTTCTATGTGCAGGGAGTTTACCAGTTCATGCCCGAGTGGCGAGTGGGAGCCCGTTACGACTCCCTCGATCCCGGACGTGTCGACTACGGCGGCAACGCCGACTACCTGAGCGCTTCGTCGTTCAATCCCAGGCGCTACTCGCTGATGTTCGACTACACGCCGTCCGAGTTCAGCCGCTTTCGCATCCAGTATCAGCAGAGCAGGTTGCAACCCGACTTCACCGACAACATCCTGTTCGTCCAGTACATTCTGACGCTGGGCGCGCACGGTGCGCACAGTTACTGAGCGAGGAGAGGCCATGAAAAGGTATGTCAGGTCCTTCCTGGGCCTTGGGCTGACGCTTCTCGCCCTGCCGGCGCTGGCGGCGCTCAACGTTTTTGCCAGCGTTCCTGAATGGGCAGCCCTCGCCGAGGAACTCGGCGGCGATCAGGTCAAGGTCTACGCTGCGACGAACGCCTTGCAGGATCCGCATCACGTCGAGGCGAAACCCAGCCTGATCGCACGGGCGCGCAACGCCGACCTGGTGATTGCCACCGGCGCCGAGCTGGAAGTGGGCTGGTTGCCGCTGGTCCTGCGGCAGGCTGGCAATCCCCGCGTGCAACCTGGCCAGCCCGGCTATCTGGAAGCGACGGCCTTCGTCAGCATGCTCGAGAAGCCGCTGCGGCTCGACCGTGCCGACGGCGACGTGCATCCGGCCGGCAATCCGCACATCCAGCTCGACCCGCGCAACATCGCGCGCGTGGCTGCACCGCTCGCCGCCCGTCTGGCGGATCTCGACCCGGCCAATGCCGCGTATTACCAGGCGCGCCACAAGGCATTCTCGGAACGCTGGAGCAAGGCGGTCGCCCAATGGGAAAAGCAGGCCGCGTCGCTGCGTGCTACCGCCATCGTCGTCCACCACAACGCGTTTGCCTACCTCAATGCATGGCTGGGATTGCAGCAGGTGGCCGCACTCGAACCCAAGCCGGGAATCGATCCGACCACCCAGCACCTCTCGGCAGTCCTCGCCCTGCTGCAACGGCAGCCGGCCAGGATGGTCGTTCGCGCGGCGTACCAGAGCGACCGGGCGTCGCAGTGGATCGCCGAACGTGCGAAGATCCCTCCCGTGGTCCTGCCCTTCACCGTTGGCGGAGACGATTCGGCCAGGGATCTCTTCGGGCTCTTCGATGACACCATACAGCGGCTGCAAAAAGGTAGCCAATGAATCCGGTCGTATTTGACCTGTCGATCCTGCTGCCGGCCTTCGTCGCCGGCGTGCTGGTGACGGCAACGCATGTGCCGCTCGGCATGCAGGTTCTCGCGCGTGGCATTGTCTTCATTGATCTGGCGATCGCGCAGATCGCCGGTTGCGGCGTGCTGATCGCCGATCAGCTCGGATTCGAGCCGACAGGCACTGCCGTGCAGGTAGCGGCGCTGGCGGCGGCACTCGCCGGCGCCCTGCTTCTGACCTGGACCGAGCGCCTTTGGCCGGAGGTGCAGGAGGCGACCATCGGCGTCGTCTTCGTTCTTGCGGCCACCGGCGGTGTGTTGCTGCTGGCAAGCAATGTTCACGGCAGTGAGCATCTACGCGACCTGCTGATCGGACAGATTCTCTGGGTGCAGCCGGGCCGGCTGGCGTGGCATGCTGTGGTCTACGCGGCGATCCTCGTGCTTTGGTTCGGCTGGCGTGAACGCCTGGGACGTGCCGGATTTTATGGGTTGTTCGCCATTGCCGTGACGGTATCCGTGCAACTCGTCGGTCTCTATCTTGTATTCGCGACGCTGATCGTTCCACCGCTGGCGACCCGGCGCATGCTACAGGGCCGGCTTGCTGCCGCCTGGCTGCTCGGCATCATCGCTTACGCCGGGGGGCTGCTGGTATCGACGGTGCTCGATCTGCCGAGCGGTCCGACCATCGTCTGGGTGATGGCAGCCCTCGCGCTGGGGGGATACGCAGTCTCCACACAACTGATCAAGGAATCTGTACCATGAACCGCTTACCCTGCATCTTCATCGCCACCGTCTGTCTGTTGCCGCTTTCCACCGCTGCCGGCGAACCTGCCGCCCACGTGCATGGTGTCGCCAGCCTGCAGGTGGCCGTCGACGGCAAGAACCTGACGCTGAACCTCGAAAGCCCGCTCAACAACCTCGTCGGTTTCGAACACACGCCCCGCACCGAAAAGCAGCAAGCCGCCGTGCGCGCAATGGCTGAACGCCTCAATCAACCGGCCGGCCTGTTCATAGCCTCGCCGGCCGCCGCCTGCACACCGCTGTCGGTGAAACTGGAATCGCCGGTACTGGAGCCGATGAAGCCATCCGCCGGCGACGGTCATGCCGACCTCGATGGCGAGTTCGTTTTTCGCTGCGAGCATCCCGAAGCCCTGCGTGCGCTCGAAGTGGGGCTGTTTCAGGCCTTCCCGAGGTTGAAGCGACTTGATGTTCAGGTGGCGGGGCCTCGCGGACAATCGGCTGCCCGACTCTCGCCACAGCAACGAAACATCGCCTGGTAGTCCGGAATGCCGTTGGAAACCGTCATCGAGATCGAGAACCTGCGCTTTCGCTGGTCGCAAGGAAACGGGTTCTGCCTCGACATTCCGGCCTTCGAGGTCCGTGCAGGCGAGCGCATTTTCCTTTATGGACCAAGCGGCAGCGGCAAGAGCACGCTGCTCGGGCTGTTGGGCGGCGTGCTGGTACCCGAACTTGGGCGGATCAGGCTGCTCGGCAGCGAGTTGACACGCCTCAAACCCTCGGCGCGCGACCGCTTTCGCGCCGACCATGTCGGTTTCGTCTTTCAGCAGTTCAACCTCATTCCCTATCTTTCAGTGGTCGATAACGTGCTCCTGTCGTGCCGTTTCTCGGCGCGTCGCCGCGAGCGTGCGATGGCGGCCGGTGGCTCGCTGCACGACGAGGCCGCACGCTTGCTGGCTCATCTCGATCTCGAGGTGGCTCTGTACCGACAGGGCGTCACGTCCCTGAGTGTCGGTCAGCAGCAGCGCGTAGCGGCGGCGCGCGCGCTGATCGGACGCCCGGAAATCGTCATTGCCGACGAACCGACCTCGGCCCTCGACGCCGAGCGGCAGGAAGCCTTTCTCGCGCTCCTCGCTGGCGAGTGCCTGGCGGCGGGCAGTACGCTGCTCTTCGTCAGTCATGACCGGCGGCTTGCCGCAGGCTTCGACCGCGAGCTCTCGTTGGCGTCGATCAGCCCGGCCTGCGGCGAAGGGAAAGCCGCGTGACTCCGCTGACTCCGCTCCTTCTGCTGGCTGTGCGCAGCGCCTGGAACCGTCGACTGACGCTAGGCATGACGCTGCTTGCCGTGGCCCTCAGCGTCACCCTGCTGCTCGGCGTCGAGCGCGTTCGCCATGAGGCGCGCAACAGCTTTGCACAATCGGTTGCGGGTACCGACCTGGTCGTCGGTGCGCGCAGCAGCCCGGTCCAGTTGATGCTCTACGCCGTCTTTCGCATCGGCGAAGCCACCCACAACATCCACTGGCAAAGCTACCGCGCGATCGCCGAGAATCCGGCCGTCGCCTGGTCGATCCCGCTGTCGCTGGGCGACTCGCATCACGGTTTCCCGGTCATCGGCACCTCGTCGGCCTACTTTGAACATTTTCGGTACGGGGATGCGCAGGCCCTGGCGTTTTCGGCAGGCAAGCCGTTTGCCGAGATCTTCGATGCCGTGCTCGGCGCCGAGGTCGCTGCACGTCTGGGCTACCGTCCCGGCGATCAGCTCGTCCTCAGTCACGGCATGGGCGACGTCAGCCTGGCCGAACACACCGACAAGCCGTTCACGGTGGTCGGCATCCTCGCTGCGACCGGGACGCCGGTGGACCGCAGCGTCCATGTCAGCCTCGAAGCGATACAGGCCATCCACCTCGACTGGCAGGGCGGCGCGCCCTTGCCGGGCTTGTCGATTCCTGCCGAGTACGTGCGCAAGTTCGATCTGACGCCGAAGGAAATCACCGCCGTTCTGGTGGGACTGAAAAGCCGCGCGGCGGTGTTCAAGGTCCAGCGCGACCTCAACACCCGTTCCGCCGAGCCCCTGCTGGCAGTACTGCCGGGCGTCGCGCTCGATCAGCTCTGGCAGGTGGTCGGCATCGCCGAGCGAACCTTGCTTGCCGTCTCGGCGATGGTCGTGGCGGTCGGCCTGGCCGGGCTGGTGGCGGTCGTTCTCGCCGGCCTCAGTGAACGACGGCGCGAACTTGCCATCCTCCGTTCGGTGGGTGCGCGCCCGAGCGAAATCTTTGTGCTACTGACTGCGGAAGGGCTGTTCGTCACCGTCCTCGGCGCGCTGCTCGGCGTGGCCCTGCTGGCCTTGCTGACGGCGCTGCTGGGTCCGCTCGTGCAGGCGCATTACGGGCTGGCGATCCGCGCCCGCTGGATTTCGTCCGACGAACTGGCCCTCCTCGGCGCCGTCATCGCCGTCGGCCTGGTCGCCAGTCTGCTGCCGGGCTACCGCGCTTACCGAATCTCCCTGGCCGATGGCCTGACTCCCCGCCTGTAAAGGACTCCTCGTATGCGAATCCTTGCGTTTTTCTCTCGCCCGATCGCGGCCGTGGCCGCTCTCGCGCTGTTCGCCGTCTGGCCCTTGAGCCTTGTCGGCAGCGCCTGCGCTGCCGATGCTCGCAGCGATTATCGCGTCGGCGATCGCCTGTCGCCGTCGAAGTCGGTCACCTCGCCCGAAGCCGTTTACAAGGAGACGCCATGGGATGCACTGGTCCCCAAGGACTGGGACCCCCAGCAGGCGTTCAAGGGGCTCGACCTGCGCACGCTCAAGGACTCCGACCCGCGCGCCATGGAGGCGCTGCAACGGCTTCGGGAAAGCTGGGACAACGCCCCCGTCGAACAATCCCTGCGCGGTCAGCGCATCCGCATCGCCGGTTTCATGGTGCCGCTGGAAAAGAAGGGCGACGAGGTCTCAGAGTTCCTTCTCGTCCCCTATTTCGGCGCCTGCATTCACGTGCCGCCACCGCCCGCCAACCAGATCATCCATGTGATCCTTGCCAAACCGCTGAAAGGCTTGCAGAGCATGGATGCGGTATGGGTCAGCGGGGCACTGGCCATCGCCCGTTCCGATTCGCCCTGGGGTGCCTCCGGATACCGGATGCAGGGTGAACTGGTCACTCCCTACAGCAAGCGCTGACGACAGATTGTCGACGCCCGTGACCTGGCGTGGCGCCGAATGCTGCCGACGGTTCCGGGCCGGCAGGACCTGGAAACCGGCTGGATCGCCAGCGGCAAGCCGGGTTTGGAGCCGGTTGGATTGGCGTGACCGTCATCTCCGGGAGGAAGAGCGAGGACCGTCGTTCGCGATCCTCAGCGTCGTGGAACCAGCCTTGCGCCGCGCCGCCTGCCCGGCTGTGGGTTCCGGGTTCCCGGATCGGCGCGGTGGCCTTCATCTATTCCGCTTTGGTGCACTGCTCCATCCGTAGGCGCACTTCCACTGCCTCGTCATCAAAGGCGCCTTCGAGGCGGACGCCTCGGGATCGGCAACCTTCCTCGCAAGCCGTGCGCCCGCGCAGAGCTAGCGCAGGCCGCGGACGATGATGTCCCAGTCGATCTCCACGTGATGACAAGCGCTGGAGGAGAGCGTACCAAGAAGTTCCTGCACAAGTGGTCGCCCGTAAGACCCGTTTTCCAGTCGGTATACAGTGACCACCTGATCAGCGGGATGAACCAACCAGTACTCGAGCACCCCATGACGCTCGTAAAGAAACAACTTGCGTACTTGGTCGTGTCCCGCGCTGCTGGGCGACAGCACTTCAACCAGCCAGTCCGGGGCCCCCCGGCAGCCTCGGTCGTCCAGCTTCGAGCGATCGCACACCACGACAATGTCCGGCTGAACGACCGTGTCGATGAGGTCGTCCCCTTCATTACCACGAGGTAGCCGGACATCGAACGGTGCGACGTTTACCTCGCAAGGCCCGCCGTCGACTGCGGCGGCGATCTGTCTGGCGATTTCCAGAACAACTCGCTGATGCTGCCGCAAGGGTGCGGGGCCCATGGCATAGGCAATGCCATCGATCAACTCGTAACGCGCTTCCTCCGGCCAGGCAAGGTATTCCCCATAGGTATGCCTTTGGTCATCACGCAGAGCCAGTGCCATCTCGTGTACTCCTTTCCCACCTACCTTACTATCATCTTCGCCTTCCTGGCAGGCGGACGACTCGCCCGGACGGGGGTAACGATGACCAGACCTGCCCGCCTGGAACGTCCAGGATAGGAGAATCAACGTTCCCTCCGCAAGTAGCCCACAGCACGGTCAGCAGTTCCAAATTTAATCCCGTATTGTTCGTGCTGGACGGGACCGAATATCACGGCTCCGAGTCGATCCACTGTCCGGGGTGCTCGACGCCGACGCTAAGCAACGGCAAGACCTCGTACCAACCATGGCGCACTCACGCCGGTGATCGTGGCACGGGGACGATCGGCGGTGTTTTCGCCGCCCCCGGAAGTCATCCCGCCTCAAGACGGCGTGGTCAAAAAGGACTGCGAACTCCATGCCGGTACCCGCTGGCTGCAACCATGGGGACCACAGATCGCCGCCTGGGGCACCACCGTGCTGGCAACGATCGGTACGGTCATCAGCCCTTTTGCCAAGCGGTTATTTATCATGGGATGACGCATCAATGAAGTCGAGCAAATCACGAACGAAGCGCTCGCGATCCCATTGGTGTGGCGAGTGATCGGTGCCTTCGTAGATGTGTAGTACCGCGTTGGCGATTTTGTTCTGAACGTAGTGTGCCGTCTCGCTGCGGTAGTAATTGCTGGCACCACCATAGACCAGCAGGGCAGGAATGTTGATTCTCTCGAGGGTTTCTCGGTAATCGGCCTCGGTCAGGCTTTCCCAGCAGGCAATCAGCGGGGCCGGATCCTGTTCGTTCAGCCATTGCCGTGCCTTATCGAGGCCCCGCGAGCCCGTGCGATACTTCTCCCTGGCGTTCGCGTTGAGGCCCATTGCACCCAACAGGAGAACGGATTCCGCGAAGTCGGTCTGGAGCTGGCTCAGGAAAGTGGCTGAACGGTCGTGGTCGAAATCGCCATAGATGCCATTGAACCATTCAGAATCGGTGAGAAGTTTTGGTGACTGGTCCAGGAAGCAGACCTTGCGCAGCTTTTCGCAGCCATGCTCCTTGATGTACTGCCACAGGGTGAGGGCGCCCATGGAGTGGCCGACGGCTACCAAATCGTCCAGATGATAGTGTTCGATCAGATTACGCAGGTCTTGCGCCATTCGCTGTACTGTTGGAACGGTTTCTTGCGTCAGTCGATGTCCACCGTGTCCTCGGGCGTCCCAGCGGAAGACGCGATGATGTGGTGTCAGTTGGTCAAGAAATGGCGACCATTCGCGGTGGCTGGCTGTCCAGCCGTGCAACATGATGATCGGCGAGCCTTTGCCGGACACCTGCAGGTGGATCACTTCATTATCATCGGCTAGGAAATGCATCATCGAACCGAACACGCAGAAAAGGGTTGAAGGGGGTACTGAGTCCGGGGAGTGGCCATTGTAAACCCCCGAGTCATCATGAGGAAACAGGTTCACAGGCCCGAAGGGGGGTCTTGCGCAGCAGGCTGTGGCGTCAGTAGCCGAGAGTTTCCACTCGGAGAAACTCGTCGCGACGAGGTGTGCGGTCAGCGTCGGACGACGCGACGGAAGAAGGCGCGCCGAAGGGGATCTGCGGGCTCTGTCGTCGTGCTGACAGACTTCAAACCAGGACCCGCTTCTTCGCCGGGCGTTCTGAACATGGCATCGAGTGCAGCAAGGGCGGCGGCGCGCGCGGCGGCTTGTGAGGCGATCTGGCTGGGAGGAGCGAATAACGGGCAATACTGGTAGGAGGGGATGACGGCTGATGGGCTGTAATCTGCGATGAATTCCAGCGGACCAATTGGAAAATTAATCTGGCAGTGCTCGCCGGAACGTCGGTCGGACCACAGGTTGCCGCCGCCGGGCAGGACAAAAAGATTGATGAACCAAGGGGTAATCACTGCACCTACCCAGTCACCCAATGCACAGCCCACCTCGCTGGTACTGGCTGCCCGAGGCTGCGGATCGAGCACGGACGCTCTGCTAGAATTCCAGCGGCGGAAGCCGACCGCCTCAACCGACAAGGCGGCATTGACAAAAGGCAGATCACGCATGCTGGTTGTCCAGATCTCCAGAAACATCGACTCCAGGCACATTGCCGGGTTCTCGCTGAGGGGTATCGCAGAGGGCGGTTGCGGTACCTGAAAGGCTGCATTGCGGGAACGCGGGCTCATGGCCGGCCGCTCGGAGCGTGGAATCGGCTGCCCAGGTCGGTAAAATGCTGCGATGGGTCGTAGCTTCCTGCCCGTGAGGAGGCGAGCGCCGCCAGGGCATCTTCAATCAGCGCCCGCTCCTGATCGTCAAGAACTTCCCTGGCCAGGCCGAGGGCGACCAGAATCCATGTCCCTGGCGGCTGAGGACCAATCAACATCAGATTGACCTGCTCCCGCAGCAGCGATGGTCCTTGCCGGCGCTCGACAATCGCCAGGTCGGGTCCTTCCAGGGAGACGATTTGCATCGGAATCGACAGGCACATCAGGCGGCCTCGGGGGCACGTGGCTGGACGCTGATTCCAAGCGTCGCCAGTTGCGCGACAAGCATCTGCATCAGTGCAGGCATGCTGGCCTCGATTTCGCTGCTGAGTTCCATGCCCAGCGCCAAAGAGTACGGTTGCAGGCCCATGATGGTGGTGTCTTTGGGTGCCCGGCCCAGGAACTCGAGTGTTGCCAGCACATCGCATAGCCCGACCTGGTGTGGTGACAACTTGGTCTTGAAGAATACCGGTATGGCGCCGCCGGTGAGCAGGATCGGCGTTCCCGGTACCTTGTCGGCACGGATGGCGTCCACCATGATCAGCGCATCAAGATACTCGATATCCTCGAGCAGTTCCATGCCGCAGGTGCCGCCGTCGATCAATTCGACTTCCGGTGGGAAGGAATAGGCGCGCTGCAGGCGCTCGATTGCACGCACTCCCAGCCCTTCATCGCTCAACAGAATATTGCCAACACCCAGCACGACGATGCGCATCGGTGGTCCACTTCAGAGAGAAAGGGAAGAATGGCCAGGACAGCATCCTGGCCTCTCGGCGAATGGAGTGCGAGACCAGGCTGGCGAGCCTACGCCACTTTGACCTTGACCACCGGATGATTCTTCTCGTCGACGACATGCACCGCACAGGCGATGCAGGGGTCGAAGGAGTGGACCGTGCGTAACACTTCGAGCGGCTGCTCGGCAATCGCGACCGGTGTTCCGGCGAGGCTGGCCTCATAGGCGCCAGGTTCATCCTTCTCGTTGCGTGGTGCGGCATTCCAGGTGGTGGGAACAACGCACTGATAGTTCCTGATTTTTCCGTCGTTGATCACTAACCAGTGCGAGAGAACGCCGCGCGGTGCCTCGTGTACGCCGACACCGGAGATTTCACCCTTCGGAAATACCGGTTTGTTAAAGGTTTTCAGATCACCCTTGGCCATGTTGGCAAGCAGTAGATCCCATTGACGCGCCAGTTCATCGACCTGTACCGCACAGCCTACGGCACGCGCCGCGTGTCGACCAATCGTCGAGTGCAGCGCATCGAGACCCACCTTGGTCTTGGCGACCGTCGACACCAGTTCAAGTGTATGAGTTGCGTAGTCGATGGCTGGCTGATGTTTGGCGGCAACCATGGCCAGCACGGATGGCAGCGGACCAACCTGCATCGGTTTGCCATAAAAAGTCGGTGACTTCAGCCACGAGTATTTGCCGTTTTCCTGGAAATCGGTGTACTGCGGCCGAGTTTCGCCCTTGTAGGGATGCAGGGGACCCTTGCCACCTTCGTACCAGGAATGCTTGACCGATTCTTCGACCCCTTCCTTGAAGTATGCGTCGTCATGCGTCTTGATTTCCTTGAAGCTGCTCAGGTCGCCACCAGCGATATGGCCGCCAGGCAGGGCAAACTGGGTGTTTCTGCCATCGAGCGGAATGTCCGGCACCGAGATGTAATCGACAATGCCGCGTCCGATCGTTGTCCACTCGGGATAGAAACCACCAACCACCGCGACGTCGATCAGGTAGACGTTCTTCACGAAGTCACTGAGCTGATCGATCCAGTCCTTCACTGCCAGCAGACGTTCGACGGTCAGCACCGATTGCGAGTCAATGGACAGTGCGTTGGCGACGCCACCGACGGCGACGTTCTGGATATGAGGGGTCTTGCCGCCGAGAATGCTGACCACCTTGTTGGCATGCCGCTGCACTTCCAGCGCCTGCAGATAGTGTGCCACCGCGATCAGATTGACCTCCGGTGACAGCCTCATTGCCGGATGACCCCAGTAACCGTTGGTGAAGATACCGAGTTGTCCGGTGCCGACAAAGCCGCTCAGGCGTTCCTTGACCTTGGTGAATTCGGCCTTGCTGTTGCCGGACCAGTTCGAGAGGCTTTCAGCGAGGCTGGCTGCCTGGCCCGGGTCAGCCTTGAGGGCACTGGTCACGTCCACCCAGTCGAGCGCCGAGAGGTGGTAGAAGTGCACGATGTGATCGTGCACGGCATGCGCCAGAATGATCATGTTGCGAATGTATTGGGCGTTGACCGGCAGTTCGAGCTGGAGTGCATTTTCCACTGCGCGGACCGAAGCCAGCGCATGTACCGTCGTGCACACGCCACAGATGCGTTGGGTGATCGCCCAGGCATCACGTGGGTCGCGACCGATCAGGATGTTTTCCACACCGCGCCACATCTGGCCCGATGCCCACGCTTTCTTGACCTTGCCGCCGTCGACTTCGACATCAACGCGCAGGTGACCCTCTATGCGAGTGACCGGATCAATGGTGACTCTTTGCGACATCTTGTTGTCTCCTGAAAAGAGCGTTAATGTGAAAGTCGCGTCAGCGACTCATGAATCTCCCCTCCCCACTCGCGGGGGAGGGGTCGGGGGAGAGGGAAACGGTCATGACTTTCATGATCGAGGGTGCCTGGAAAAGTCATGACCGTTAGCGGTGTGCCGGCTGGGCGTACGTTTCTTCACGCGGCAGGACCGGGAATCGGCGGGTGATGTAAATATACCCGAACACTTCGGCGGCGAAGATCCCGATGGTGACCAGCAGTTCCGGTACGGACGGGAAATAGTTCCAGCCCGGTCCTGTGTCGAAAGCGATCAGGAAGCCGTTGAGTCGCAACATGATACCGCTGAGCATGACCGCGATGCCGGCGAGGAACAAGCGGGCCGGATTGCGGCGCGCTTCGGTGGTGCCGATGAGAAGGAATGTGCCCAGCAAACACGCGTTTTCGACCCAGAAAGTCAGCGCGACGCAGGTCGGTGCAAACGCCTGGCCGATGACTCCGCGCACGACGAGATCAGTAAAACGCACGACCAGAAACAGGGCCATGATGCCGAGCATGACCCTCGCCATCGGGTTGAGAAGGGAGACCTCGATTTCGCGCCGGTACGCTGAAGCGGCTACGCAGGATTCGAAGAGGATCACTCCGTAACCGAGCATGATCGCCGAAAGCAGGTAGATCAGCGGCTGAATCGGTGTCTGCCAGAGCGGGTTGACCTGACCGCCCATGACTACCAGCATCGTTCCTAGCGAAGCCTGGTGCATCATCGGCAGGACGACGCCGAGGGCAATGAAGATGAACAGTACCTTCTCGAGTTTCCGGCGGGCATCGCGCAGGCCGAGGCGCTCGAGAAAAACCGGCGAGAACTCGATCCACATGACGATGATGTACAAGGTGATGCAGGCCGCGACCTCGAACATCACCGAGTTGACGTTGAAGTATCCCGGCCAGAAGATATGCCAGAAATTCCACCAGCGGCCCAGATCAAAGGTAATGGCCGCGCCGGCCAAGGTGTAACCAAAGAGGCTGCCGAGCAAGGCTGGACGTACCAGGGGATGGTATTTGCCTTTGTTGAAGATATAGACCAGCAGCGCCATCGAGAAACCGCCGCAGGCGAGTGCCGAACCGATGAAAACGTCGACCACCACCCATATACCCCAGGAGTAGCCATCGTTGACGTTGGTCGTCGAACTCAGTCCGAAAAACAGGCGGACGAGGATGATGGTTGCGGTAACGGCAATCAGCATGCAGCAGACCAGCGTCGTGGCATTGAACATGCTGCCACCGACCGGTGCCGGTCTGGCGTGTTGCAGAGTGCTCATGATCACTCCTTCCCGGGTTTGTCCGCCGGCGCATCGTCCTCATGATGAACGTTGCGCTTGGCGACATAGGTCATCACGCCGAGTACGGCGAACGGTGCCAGCAGTCCGCCGTAGAGCGTGTGCTGAATCGTTTCCGAGGTCGACGCCGACGAATTGGGTGACAGATAGGGCATCCCGACCTTCTCGAAATCGACGGCCGAGAGCTTGAGCACCTGGGTGCCGCCGTATTCGGTTTCACCATAGATATGCTGTTTGTAGTTGCCGACGTAGCCTTCATAGCTCTGGTCTGGTCCGCCGCTCAGGTTGCCGCGTGGATAGGTGGTCACGCTGCCCGGTTTGAGCGCCAGACGTCGCTTGGCTTCGGACAAAAGGTCGCTGGTCCGCCCATAGAGCGTGGCGCCGGTTGGGCAGACTTCGGCGCACGCCGAGTAATGACCCTCCTTGTAGCGATGCCGGCAGAGTTCGCACTTGCCGATCTTGCCGGTTGGCGAGTCGTATTGGTATTTGGGAATGCCGAACGGACAGGCGACGACACAATACCGGCAGCCGACACAGGCTTCGGCGTCGTAGGCGACGATACCCGTCTTCGGATCCTTGGTCATCGCCGTGACTGGGCAGGCGGAAACGCAGGATGGGTCAGCGCAATGCATGCACGAGGTCTTCATGAAGGCGTAACCGTTCGTTTCATCGTCCTTGGTCGCCATCGTTCCACTGCGATACATCTTGATGATGTTGAAGGTATAGCCGCTGGTATCGAGCGGGGTATCCCACAGCTTGTCGGTCGTCGAGAATTCGGCCGGATTGTCGTTGGCTTGCTTGCAGGCGGCGACGCAGGCCTTGCAACCGATGCACAGGGTTGCATCGTAGAGCAGACCGAGCGCTTCGGGTGGGCGCTGGTAGGTATCGCGTGCCTCAACCCGGACACTGATGGCACTCGCAACCAGTGCGGTACCGGCAGCACCCATGCAGCTCTCAAGGAATTTTCGGCGGCAGTTCACCTCGGTTCGGGTATCGGGAATGTCGGCAGGCATCTCATACCTCCATTTTTTCACTCGCGGCCTGGGCCTTGGCAGCCTTCTCGGCCTGATGGGAAAGCCCAAGATTGCGCGCCACCATGGCCGCTCCGCCAGCCGCCGCACCCGCTACCGCGGCCAGCACCGCGGCCGAACCCAGCGTTGCGCCCATTCCTTTCTCTTCGACGATGCGTGGGTACTGCTGTGGAGGTTCGACGTTCTTGACTTTCGCCAGCATGTGAATCGGCTTGCTGAAGCCGACACCCTGCTCGGTACAGCCAATGCACGGGCAACCACAGCCGACCGGCCAGGTGCCGGCACCGGCGTCGCCGAACAGGATGGTCGGGCAGTTGGCGTAGGTTTCCGGCCCCTTGCAACCCAGCTTGTAGAGGCAATAGCCCTTGCGGTGGCCTTCATCACCGAATTCGATGGCAAAACGGCCAGCATCAAAGTGGGCGCGTCGCTCGCAATTTTCATGAATCAGGCGCGAATACGCAAATTTGGGTCGGCCCAGATCATCGACCGGCGGCAAGCTGCCGAATGCCAGAAAGTGCACTACCGTGGACAGGAAGTTATAAGGGTTGGGTGGACAACCGGGAATCGTCACGACCGGTTTGCCGAGGACCGTGGCAACGCCTGAAGAACCTGTCGGGTTGGGGTCGGTCGATGGCATGCCGCCCCAGCTTGCACAGGAACCAATGGCGATCACGGCGGCCGCATCGGCGGCGCATGCCTGGGTCAGTTCGACCGCCGTCTGGCCGCCGACCTTGCAGTAGATGCCGCCATCGCGCGTCGGGATGGCTCCTTCGATCACCAGCAGGTAACTGCCCTTGTTCTCGGCCATGGCCGTCTTGCGGGCCTGTTCCGCCTGGTGGCCGGCTGCAGCGAATAGCGTTTCGTGATAATCGAGGGAAATGACATCGAGAATCAGCTTTTCCAGCGTCGGGTGCTCGGAGCGCAGCATGGACTCCGTGCAGCCGGTACATTCCTGGAATTGTAGCCAGATCACCGACGGCCGCTTCTTGTCGGCGACCGCCTCGGCAATGGCTGCGTCAGCACCTTGCGGCAAGCCCAGGCTGGCAGCGATGGTGGCGCAGAACTGCAAAAACTCCCGTCGCGACAGGTCAAGTCGTTTACTTGCCGCAGCAATACGTGAATTACCTTCCAGCTTCAGCAGACTGGTATTTGCCATCTCACTGCCCCCTATTTGGTCGTCCGACTGTTGGCCGGGAGGTTTACAGCTGCTCTAACGGTCATGACTTTTCCAGATACCCCCGATCATGAAAGTCATGACCGTTTTCCTTCCTTGCAGGGCGCATTCCGGCTTGCACGCCGGAACTGTTCGATGGGTGCGGAGCATGCTCCGCGAATTCCCCATCTCACGCCCCGACTCCTCCCACGGTCCGCGCTGCATTGCGGGCCGGCTACGGCGGCGCGAGGGCGAGGAAGATTCGTGAGTCGCATACACAACTTTCACATTAACCGGAGGTGATGCACTCAAAAAACGTGCCAGGAAAGAATAAATATAAAAAACATCGATGTAGGCTCTTCCGATGGGACTGCAATCAAACTTGTCTTTGCAATCTGTCTGACGAAATGGATACTTTCTTTCCGGCCTCATCGGCGGAGATCTGTCGGATATGGCGCAAGTAAAGCCAGGTTCGATCCGACTTTCCCGATGCGTTCTATTCGTTCCCGGTCGCCGCATGCTCGGGGCAGTGGTCGCCCTCGTTGATCGTTGCAGCATGCGTCGATTGGCTCTACGATCGCGCCATGTCCAACCCTGAGTTACCTGCCAAGCGACCGTTGCGGCGTCCCTTGCTTCCCCCCGACTCCCTGCCCGAGTTGCCTTCCGCCATTGAGGGCGTGGACGAGACGGTCTGGGTCGAGGTGATCCGCAAGATGGACGAGGTTTACAACGATCTCCTGCAATACGAGGTGGTCCTCGAGCAGAAGAATGCCGCGCTCGAGGACTCGCAGCAGTTCATCGAGAGCGTTCTGGCGTCGATGTCGGACATCCTGATCGTTTGTAACCGGCACGGCGCAATTCAGGAGGTTAACGATTCGCTGTGCCGCTTTATCGGGCAGGACGAGACCGTCTTGCGCGGGCAACCCCTTTGCGATCTCTTCGCCGATACCGCGTCGCAGCAACGTGCCCGCGATTTTTTCTCGCCGGTACGTCCGGCAACCGTCCAGGATTGTGAGCTACTGATCTGCGGTCGCGATGGCAGTCCGCTACCGGTCTCACTGAATTGCACGCCGCGCCTTTCGGGAACCGGCAAGCTGGTGGGCATGGTGCTCACCGGTCGCCCAGTGGGCGAGTTGCGGCGTGCCTACCACGCACTGCGGCAGGCCCATGACGATCTCAAGCGGACCCAGCAACAGCTTCTGCAGGCCGAGAAAATGGCGTCACTCGGACGTCTGGTGGCTGGTGTCGCGCATGAGCTGAACAATCCGATCAGCTTTGTTCTCGGCAATGTCCTGGCGCTCCGGCGTTACACTGCGCGTCTGCAAACCTACCTGCAAGCAATGCACTCAGACCTCTGTACGCGCTCGCCGGAACTCGAAGACCTGCGCCAGGAACTGCGCATTGACCGCATCATGGCCGATCTGCCGCCGCTGCTCGACGGCATGAGCGAAGGGGCCGAGCGTACGCGCGACATCGTCGATGGTCTGAAGCGCTTTACGGCCATCGATCGCAGCGCTGCCGAGCCCTTCAACCTCGCTGAAGTCGTTGCGCGTGCGGTACGCTGGGTGGCACGCGCGGATCCGCGCAATTTTCGGGTCACGATCGATTTGCCGCAGGACTTGACGGTCATGGGTTCTTCCGGCCAGATGCAGCAGGTGCTGATGAATCTCGTGCAGAACGCCCGTGATGCCTGCAGCAGCAGCGAATCACCCAGCCTTGAGATCAGCGCCGAGCAATGCGACGGCATGATCAGGGTACACTTCGCCGACAACGGGCCAGGAATTACACCTGAGAATCTGTCGCGTCTGTTTGACCCCTTCTTCACGACCAAGCCGATCGGGCAGGGAACCGGGCTTGGCCTGTCGATCAGCTACGGCATTGTCGAACGTCATGGCGGTCGACTCGAAGCGGCCAACAGGGAGGAAGGGGGCGCCCGGTTCACCCTGACCTTGCCGCTAGCAAAGGCTGCAGCGACCAATACCCTGGTTCACGGCCCGCGGACATGATTCATGCATGGACGAAGACTATTCGAGTCTCGCTCTTTCGATTCCCGTGAGCGTGAAGTCGATCTTGATGATCATCCGACAGTTGACGGCCTCTCCTCCACGTCGCCCCGGAGAAAACGGCGTGATGCGGAAGGCCGCCCGGGCCGATTCTTCGAAAATGCCGGGGGGGCTGGCCTCCAGCACTTCCAGATGACGCAACCGACCACCCGCATCGATCAGTAACAATAAGCGAACCCAACCTTCCAGGTTATGAACCTGAGCGTGTGGTGGATAGGCGGGTAGCACGGAGATCAGGGGATACGGTTGTTCGTCCAGTTCGGATGATTTGAAGAAATATTCCTGGATTGGGAGCTGAAGCGTTGGGGAAGTGTTGGGTGAGCTGGAGGAATCCGGAAGGTTGGTTTGAGCGATTTCCTGCGGAGTGGAGAGCGGGTCGTTTGCCTCTGTTTCAGTGAGTGGCACTGGAAATGGAAGCTGAGTCTCCGGAAACGCACTGGGTGGGTCGGATAGCCACTGACCATTGGCCTCAGCGATGGTGAACCGGGCCAATGGCGGGGCGGCTGTTTCAACGGGTAGCGTGGGATCACTGATTCCCGTCTTCCGGGAATTCTCGATTCGGATCTCCAGACGAGCGGGTGCCGTGGACAGGGTCGGGGCCCTTGCGGGCCCCAGGATGGATAGCATTTCGGCATGCAGCAAGGCTGACAGCAGCAGCCAGCCTGCCAGTTGCCGTGTCATCGGCAGAGGCGCCTCCGGGATTGGCGCAGCTTACCGGTCATCTCTCGGGTTCCTGGAACCAGTAGGTGCGCTGACCCACCCCGAGCGTGCCGAGCAGATCGGCCTTGCAATTGCCGTCACTGCAGGATTCACTAAAAATCTTCTTGTCATGGAAGATGGTGATGGTATCCGAGGGAAAGCCCCGTATCGCGAAATTGGAGGAAACGCGCGAATCGCTGCTGGTGATACTACCGCTGTGGTCGGTATCCATCACCACGCTGCCATCGAGCGCGTTCATGGCGTACGTCGTCCCTTTTCCGGGCGGCAGGCAGACAGACGCCGAAGCAAGCGGGCTATAGGTTCCGAAACGCAGTACGTTGAAGAACACCGATGGGGCATTGACCACCTTTTCGCCATCCACTCCGCCAGTTTCAAGTCTCATCACCCAGCCCAGTTTGCCGACCAGTGCAGTTTGTGCCGCCGTCTGCTGTTCTGTGGTGCCAAACTGAATCAGATTGTCAGTCAGGTCATAGAAGTCACTCGTGCTTGGGTCAGAGGAGTATTGGATGAGCGACCTCCCGGTCGTCGCCAAACCCGTATCGAAATCCTTGATCATGAACATCAGATCATCGTTATCGGTGCGCAAGGGATTTTCCTTGTCCCCAGTCCCGACATATACTGCGTCAAAGCGCTGCCCCTGATATTTCTGTTTCACTACAGCGGGAGGGAAGAAAATTCTTCGCCGCGGTGTTGCCCCATTGGTCAGATCAGCAAACTTGGTGGCGGTCCAGCTTGACGGCGTGTCACTGTCGACATCCAAACGCCAGACGTTTCCACCCAGGTCACCCAGATACAAACGATCGGTATAACCGTTTGAATCGAGGTCGGTGTTGAGAGGCGCGGCATCCGAAGGAATGCTGAACAGCATCCCGGACACCTGGGTGTTGGCTCCGGCACTGGCCGCCGGCGTGAAGCTCCTGATCAGGTCGCCGGTTTCGCCGTTCACAAAAAATACCCCGCGGCCCATGGGCGTGCTCGTGCTCGTAATACTCTCAACCTTGAGCGTACCCGTCGGGGGCGTGTGTAATGAATCACTGACCGTATAGGTAAAGCTTCGGGCACCTGTGACCGTGATGGTTTTGGCGCCGTTATAGCCATCTGGCGTCGCGCCCGAGATCTGCACCGAATCACCCGTGCTGAAACCATGATCCACGGGGGTGGTCGCTGTTGCCGTTGTTCCCGATCGAGTGATCGTCACCGAGATCTGGTCATTGGCGACCGGATCATAACCGGCGCCAAAAACCACCACTGGGTCGGTGCTTGCGCGCATTCTGGTGAAGGCCGGTGCGGACCAGGTTTCACCCAGTTCATTAAACCCGGACGTACTATGGTCGATCTTCCACATGAACTTGGGTGCCGTACGGTCGGAAATGTCGAGGGCGTAAACTGCACGGCCACCACGGCGCATGCCGAAAACCAGATAAGCTTTATCGCTCGAAGTGATCTTGCCGTCGTCGTTCACATCCTCAAGGTAAATCCTCGGGCTGCCGTCGCCTGTGATGAGATGCTCACCGACCGGGTTTTCATATATCGACTTGAGTTTCGGGATGAACTCTTCCGGCATGAAGGCCCATTGCTCCTTGCCCGTCGCCGTATCCACGGCATGCAACAGGCCATCATTCGACATGTAGAACATATCGGAGACCGGAGGATCGGTCGTGCCGTCGTAAGTGAGGATGGCCGGACTGGAATGCAGCACGTCTCCATGTGGCCAGGTTCGCCATGTCGTGCAAGCGGTCGTGGAATCGGAGTCCTTGCATCCTGCGCTGGCAGGGTCACCCCCACGGGCATGGTTGAGGATCGTTGCCCGCATGGCATCCGTCATCGAGGCGTCGCCCAGCAGGTCCTTGGTGATCGTCGAATTGACTTCCGACATGGCGTTGCCGGTATGGGTCAGGAGTGGCTCGCTGCTGCTGGAGAGATGCGTGTAAAGCTTACGCGAAGCCGGCGTGGATCCGGACGCCGTCTTCAAGACATGTCCGGTTCCTCCCTGATTGGGTTTGCTGCCATCCGGAGCGGCCGGGTCACTCCAGTAACTCACGGCCTTGTCCCGCACCCTGGCGATTTTCAAGATTCTGTCGAATTCCTCGATGTTTTTCAGGCCGTCGAAGGTCGTCTGGCCGGTCAGGCACAGCGGGATTTGCACGTTGTCGACGTCCCGCCCGCAGGCAGTGGCATTGCTGCTGAGCTTGAATTTCTTGACCGTACCCTCCCAGGACTGTTGCAGGCTGGGGCGGAAGAAGGCAAGAAAAATGTCGTCCGAACTCTCGGAACGGTTGGTGGCCGAGATCGGCACGGTCGGCGCAGCAAGCGTCGGATTCCAGTCGCGGATCGTATCGATCGCTTTGGCCAGTGCCGCCGACAGTGCGCCACTGTCTTTTGCCTCGTAGAACATGCCGCCGCCGCTTGTGGCGGCTTTTTCAAGGACCGGCGAGGAGCCACCGGCAAAACCCACCGTGTAGGTGGACACCGACTGAACGCCTGTAAGCGAGTCAGTGGCTGTGGCACCGCCGGGAGACATGTCGCCGTTGGCCATGAAATAAGTCAGCTCATCCAGCCAGACATAATTGCTGGGGTAAGCGATGTCCGTCGGGCCATACGGTAGGCCGGCATTTTCGAACTGCGTCGAGGGGGTGCCTTGCAGCGTCCTGATGGTGTCCGCCCGGAAAGGAGGTCCCTGGGTAAGTGCCTGAACCAGGGTATCCGCCTGATTGTCGTTCTCGGGGCCGCCATCCGAAATCAGAACCACATAGTTCTTCTGGCAAACCGCAGGGGTCGTGCGATTCGGGTTGCTCATCATCGGTGAATCGTATTTTCCTGCGACAATGGCTGCGGGGTCGCTGCCGGCCGATACTGTGCCACCGCCGACGGCGGAGGTGGTGTTGGTTCCGAACAGGGGGGTCTCTCCGCGAAAGTACAGGTAGGCTTCGTACATCACTTCCGTCAGCGGGGTCGTGCCGGTGGCCACTACGCTGTTGATTGCACGCGAGATGCTCGCGCGATTGACGTAATCGGAATCGGTTTCGCTGGACCCCATGCGACGGATCGAATAGACGACATTGCCTCCCTGGCTGCCTTGAGTGTTGCGAATGCTGATGTCATTGGGCAGTTTGTTGTAAACCATCAGTCCAAAGCGGATACCGTTCGTTTTGGCGACCAGATCAGTCAAGGCATCCTGGGCGATCTGCAAACGTGTCTTGCGCCCGATCGGAGCTCCTGTTGCCCCTTTCGCTCCGAATTTCCAGTTGAGGTAATTGACCGAGTACATGTCGACCGCATTGGGATAGCTGGCTGACGGGTCGCTTGGCGTATAGGCCGCTGTGGTTCCGGTGGCGGAGTTGGTGGCGTTCCAGTCCTGGCCAAAGGTTCGGTCGGTGGCCGCAGTCATGAAGCCGTTGCCGGGATTGCCCGCCGTGCCGTTATCGGCCTTGCAGTCGTGCACAAGATGGTTTGTACCGGCAGCAAACGGATAGACGATGTAATCGGCCGAATCGCCTGGGGTAGTGGAAGATATGGTCTGATTGGGGCAGGCACCGGCGGGATTAAAGAGGTAGAGACATCCGGGAGAGCCTTCGCGGACTGCGCAGGTGGTGGTGGTATCAGATTTGTTGGTGCATCCGACGCTGGTGCCATTTCCGCTGTTGAGTGCGGCATTCGGATAGACCGTCGAGCCGATGGTGATACTACCCAAGGTCATGTTGCAGTAGTTGGGGCTGTTTTCGCCATATGCGCAGTCGCTGGCACCCTTGAGGTAGCCCTGACCATAGCAAGTGCCGCTACAGGTGCCGCCATAATGATAGGTGCCGGTGCCTTCAACCAGGATCGAGCTTCGACCGGACCACTTGCAGTCATCGGGGTTGGCGGACGTGTAGGTATTGTTCAGGTTCTGTGGGGGGCCGCAAGCGGCAGGCTCCGTGCTGCAGTCGCTACCGCTGGTGCCGGTACTTTGGCAGGTGGCGCCACTCTTGATCCAATACTTGTTGGTGTTGGTGCCATCCAGCGGGGGGGTGCCCGAATCATGCGCCGAGTAAGCGCCCTGGTTACCATCCGTTCCTGGATCGGCATCAAGCACACAGGCGCGCGTGCACAGCGTGGTGGTAATTGCGCCAGTCGCACTTAGCCTGAGCAGGGTTCCCGGCTGATCGTAATAGGCAGGGGTGCCGGTCATCTGGCCGAAGGCCGGTGACGGCGAGGCGTCGCGATTGCCTTTCCAGGCCTTGTGCAGGGCCGTCGTCGTATCGGCGCTGATATCATAAAGTTTCAGCAACTCGAACAAGATCGAATTGGTTGGCGACTCGCCTGCGAAATTCTGGAAATTGAATCCCCCCATGTCGGCCTTGAGATCAGTCCAGCCTGAACGCGAGGAGGTGCCTTGGGTGCGAATGGGTTGCCCCTGCTCGCCGATATCGGCGACACCGCCAAACGGAGCCGATCGCGGGTAACTGTCGCGTACCGGGTAGGTGGGTCCACCCCCCGCAGTGCCCAGAAACTCAGTGTATGCGCGGATACGGCTACCGATCGTGCCCACCACGCTGCCGGCCACGATCTCCACGGTAGCCGTCCGGGTGCCACCGAGGGTATTGGGGTAGGTGCTGTCGCCATTCATCACACGCCCGTTAATCAGGTCCAGATAGGGTTCCCAGCGTTGCCATGGCTGATTGGCGTATTTCCCCGTATTGCGCGGATAGGGGGTTGGCGCAAAGACCGTGGAGGGGAGAAGCTTCTCCAGCGAGTCGTTACATTGGTTGTAGCTACGTGCATCGGCGATCGGCCCATAGTCGATCCCCGCACGAACGTTTGCGGGAAAACCGCTCTGCGCCACACCGCCCAGCCAACGATTGAAGGAATTCGACCACAGCCGCTTGTCCGTCTCCGGGGTGTCGGCTGGCAGCCAGTAGATCCATCTGGCGTTTTTGTAGTTGCGATAGACGTTGCGCACCCCAGGATCGCCTGTTTCGGTGGCTTTGGAGTAAGCCGAGGCAGCATCCTTCTGTCTCAGACGCTCGGCCGTATCCCCTGCCCAGTATCCGTATTTGGCGTTCGCGTTGCCGGGATCCAATACGGTATCCGATATTTGGGTATCAATCATGTTGGAGTCGTTCCAGAGATACTCCACATGCGAATCGTAGGCGCCGGGATACTCGCGCCATCCTTCCGGGGTGTTCATCGAGTCGGATGTGTCGAGAAGCAGCAGTACCGCGGGTTCCGCGGTACTGCCGGCGTAAGTCGTCGACAGATAGATGTCGGTATCTCGTGCCGAGGCGGCGCCGGAGTACAGGGACAGTGGCAGCACGCTCAACGGGTTGGACAATGCCGCAATCAGGGTCCACGCAACACGTCGTTGCCAGGGCCTGAGGGTATTCTGGGTCGGGTTGGGGGCTAGCATGATCGGGCCTCGCTTATCGTCATCTGTTGAATGATCAGGAGCAACCACCGGGCGGCAAGATGCCGCGAATCCCCTGATTGACAATGGTTCTGCCGGCAAAAACCGGGTCTCTGGCATCCGCCCGAACGTCGAAATAGACGGCCTGCAGGGCGCTTGGACCCAGCATGTTGCCGCTGCCCACCCCGGCAAAGTCGGTGCACGCCACTTCGGTGGCGGTCAGGGTGACATTCGTCAGGTGGCTGAACTGTCGGGAAGTGAAATCGTAGTCATCGCTCAGATTGACGTCCAGGATGTCCAGGATGAGGGCGCGATGGGAGAAATTTCCCCGGTTCCTGTTCATGAAATCCCAGATGGCGGCTTCTGCATTGGCCAGGTTCTGGGCGGAAATCTGGCTGGCGCCCCCGATTCTCAGTTCGATGACGCCGGTGCGCAGCATGGAGATGACCAGCAGCGTCATGATCACCATCATGATCAGGCTGAACATCAGTACCACGCCGGCTTGCGATTGAGCGGTTGTTTTCATGGGGATGGTCATGATGAGGGTAAAAATGCAAGTCGTTGAGCGATGTTGCGCACCTGAAAGGATTGCGTGAAGACATGTCGGTGATAGTTGCAGGGCAGACCGTCCTCCTGGCAGTTCAATTCGGCGGTCCCGTCGCCATCCAGATCGTAGGAGCGGCTGCGATCGTCATAGTCGTTGCTCGGCTTGGGCGAGCGAACCAGCAGGGAGATTCTCGCTGTCACCACCCGCTCCGCAAACTGTGCGGCCGTCGGGGTCTCGGTATAGGTCACCGGCGCACCCGTACCGCCGGTGCCAAGACCGTAGAGAATCCGTACCGCTTCGATGCCTTCCGCGATAGCGACCTCGGTCATGGTCGTGCCGGCAAGTTCCTGCCGTACCAAGGTGGGAATCGGTTGGTTGTGGTCATCGGTGGCAAGACAGGCTCCGCCCGTACCGGTAGGGCGACTGCAGGGGCGAAGATAGTAGGCCCTGGCCTGATAGGGATAGATTGGTGCCTCGGTTCCACCCAGAAAAAGTCGTTTGGGCGGTGTCCCCAAACCGGCATACTGGTCGCCCCGGAACAGGATCCCGCCGCTCGGATCTGACTGTACATACAGAGTCCCGGCGCTCAGCGCGGCAGGCAGGACCGCGGTGCCAGTGGCCCCGCGCAGCACGAGAAGGAAGCTGCCACTGAGGAAATTGGCGGCATTGATGCAGGACATGCCGGCAAGCGTGTCCGTACCGAGCGTTTGCGCGAAATTGATGGCCCAGTTGGTGCCACAATCGTTGGTAATGGCAATGGCCACCGGAATGGCCAGGTCGTTGGTGGCCATGTGGCCATAGAAGCCCGCCATACGAAGGTCGGCGCCAAGGGTGTTGAGTGCATAGGCGCCGTTCTCCTGCATGCGGGAGAATTCATCATTGACCTTGAACACGCGGGTGGAATTGGCGAACAAACCGCCCAGGGCGAGCAGCAGGATGATGCCGATCGTCATGGCGACCATGACTTCGACCAAGGTCATACCGCGTTGTCGGGCGCGTGCTGCGGGCCGAATGAACTTGCGCATGATGATCATGAACATCCCCAGGGTGCGGCGGCGTTCAACTGGCAGGTGACCACCGTGAGGGTGACCAGGCGGCGGCGTGCAGCGGTTCCGTAAAGTCCTGCGCCGCATGCCGAGGCTGTTACTGCATCCGGGGCGACGGTATCGCTCTCACCCTGCCACGCCACGCTGACCAGGAATACCGCTTGTGTGGCGTCGGGTCTTTCGATGCATCCCCTGGCGCCGATGATGCCACCGACACGGTTGGTCGCAGCATCCTTGATTTCCGATTCACCAGCAAGCACCCCATCCCAGGTGGCGAGGTGATTCTGCGCAATCTGCTGGCTGGTGCAATTGGGACCGCTCAAACACTTGGCGTCGCTGGCGAGCGCCTTGTACGTGGCGAACAAGCCTCCTCGTCCAGGCATGCCCGTCCCTTCGGTGACCCCCGTCACGTAAAACGGGGCTCCGCCCTGATTGGCGCGGATTTTCTCGGCCATTTCCTGAGCCATGGCCAGCGCCTGCTGGCGTTGGTAGGCCTCGAACCCGGCGCGCTGCCCCTTGAGCATGAGGGCGGCAATGCCGAGCAAAGCAATCATGAGGATGAGCAGGGAAATCAGCACCTCAAGAAGGGTGAATCCGCGCATGGCCTGGTGAAAGAATTTCATGGCGCGTCCTCAGGGGCAACCGGCAACGCCGCTGACGGTCGTGATACGACCCGTCGGGCTGAACTCCAGCAGGCGTGCCGGCACGCTCGGGGAAGTGAGCGTGGAACTGACGGTGATCCCCCGAATCCCCGTTTTTTCGGTCCCGGCATTATAGGTGCGCACCCGACCGTCTCCTCCAAAGCTCAGAACGTCGATCGAATTGTCCACGTTCGTACCAACGCTGCAGACTCTGACGGTATTGTCGAGGGCCGGTCGGGAGATGAGAACCCCTTCACCGGCATCCCATACCCCGTCGCGGTCGACATCGTCAAAGACCTGCCAGCCACCAATCCACTGGGTCGTCGTACGCGTGATGCCGACGCGGGTGCCGCGCTTGATTGCTTCGATGCGCGCCAGGGCCAGGTCAGCCGTGAGGTCCGAAGTCACTGTCCTGAGGCGTTGATTGGCGATCATTTCCTGAAAGGGAAGCGTGGCCATGCTCATCAGAATCCCGAGGATGACAATGACGACGATCAGTTCAATCAGGCTGAAGCCGTGATTCCGCCTTGGTTTGCTGGCCGCTACCATGGCTTGTCCGTGCCTGCCGTGTAAACATTATCGCCATCGGTGTCTCGCCACTTCAGGGTTCTGTTGTTGATCACCAGATTCCCGTCACCTGCCATTCTGGCGCCGGCATTCGGGGCCATGAACAGCAGGAAGGAAGGAGGCGTGGCCGCGTTATTCACGCCCGTAAAATCCGGGGCGGCGTAGTCCGTGGCAACGTCTGCCGGAGTGGTCATGCCCAGTCCGCCAGCGCCGACACCGAGCACGGTTGCGTACTGCCGATTGTCAAGCAGATACTGCTCCTGACGCTGCGCAACATCGAGCAAGAATTGCTGGGCGGCGGCACGATGGGCGCGACGGATATACTCGTTGTAGGCCGGCACGGCAATCGCCAGCAAAATGCTGATGATCGCCACAACCATCATTAATTCAATCAGCGTAAAGCCGGAACTGTTGGGTTCTCTTGGATGATTGATCATCATTTTGCCTGGGAGGTGAAGTGTTGGGCATGGCCTCAAGCGAGTCGGGCGGTACTCAGACACCGCTCATCATAGTCGAGGGTCGGCTGCGAGCAAGCTCGGCACGATATACGGCAGCTTGTGGGAGATGAGTGGTGCAGGGTACATTCGCTCGGGTGAGAGCGAAGGGCCGGCAGTGGTCAAGCCAGGCACTTTTCGAGATCGTCTGTATGCAATGGCAAGCAAGTCGGCAGCCGCCAGGCGAATGAGCAAATCCAGGGTGGTGGTTCGCCCAGGGTGACGACTACTGCAGTTCGCGCGGCAGGGCGAAGGTCACGTTCTCTTCGGCACCGTCGAGTTGGCCTACCTTGGCCGGGTCGCCACCCGACAGGCGATCGACGACCTCCTGGACCAGTACCTCCGGGGCGGAGGCGCCGGCGGTGACGCCAATCCGGCTGGCGCCGGCGAGCCAGGCCGGGTCGATCTGCTCGGCCTGGTCGATGAGATAGGCGCGGCTGCCGATCAGTTCGGCGACTTCACGCAGGCGGTTGGAGTTGGAACTCGACCGGCTGCCGACGACGAGTATGACTTCGGTGGTCCTGGCCAATTGCTTGACCGAATCCTGCCGATTCTGCGTCGCGTAGCAGATGTCGTCCTTTTTCGGGCCGATGATCTCGGGAAAGCGTGCTTTCAAGGCCGCGACTACCTGGGCGGCGTCGTCGACCGACAAGGTGGTCTGCGTGACGTACGCCAGGCGGGCCGGCGCGCTGACCTG
This sequence comes from Accumulibacter sp., assembly GCF_036625275.1. GTDB lineage: Bacteria > Pseudomonadota > Gammaproteobacteria > Burkholderiales > Rhodocyclaceae > Accumulibacter. The sequence goes on along the minus strand of NZ_JAZKUD010000027.1, from coordinate 19,625 downwards.
CAACTGGCGTGCGTCGGCGACGGTCTCGACGAGATACATGCCATCAGGGCTCTGTCCCATGGTTCCTTCGACTTCAGGATGCCCCTTGTGGCCGATCATCACGATCTCGCGGCCCTCCTTGCGCATCCTGGCAACTTCGACGTGTACTTTGGTGACCAGTGGGCAGGTGGCATCGAAGACCTTGAGGCCGAGTGCTGCGGCCTCCTCACGGACTGCCCTTGAGACGCCGTGGGCACTGAATACGACGGTACTGCCGGCGGGTGCCTGAGCCAGTTCGTCGATGAAGATGGCGCCCTTGGCACGCAGATCGTCACAGACGAACTGGTTATGCACCACTTCATGGCGGACGTAGATCGGTGCGCCGAGGGTTTCGATGGCACGTTCGACGATGGCGATGGCGCGCTCGACACCAGCGCAGAAACCACGTGGATTGGCGAGAATGACCTGCATGCGGGGGGCCTCACATGATGGCGACGATTTCGACTTCGAAACGGATCGGTTTGCCGGCGAGTGGATGGTTGAAATCGAAGAGCGCACCGCTGTCGGTCAGCTCGCGCAGAAAACCGGCAAAGCTGGTCGCTCCGTCCGGGGAGCTGAACTCGATCAGTGAGTTGACCCGAAGTTCGATTTCCGGTGGCAACGCACTACGGGCGATGCGTTCGACGAGGCGCGGGTTGTGGGGTCCAAAGGCGTCCAGACCGGCAAGATAAAAAACGTGGCGCTTGCCGGCGGCCAGACCGAGCAGGCAGTTTTCGAGCGAGTCGGCAAGCTGGCCACTGCCCATCTGGAGGGTCGCCGGCGAGAGGTCGAAAGTGCTGACGTAATCGCTGCCGTCATCGGCAGAGAGGCGGTAGTGCAGCGTCAGGAAGCTGTCGGACCTCACTGTGGCGACAGTGGCAGGCGGCAGGTCGGCGTTCGGCGTGTCGATCAAGACGGTTCCCGGTAGCGGGTCTGCATGGGGTCGGGCGTGCCCGGTTTACGGGCAAACTGGTCCCAGGCCATCAGCAGCGCGCCGATACAGATGGCCGAGTCGGCGATGTTGAAGGCTGGCCAGTAGAAACCCGCAGCGTGCCATTGAATGAAGTCGATCACGGCACCGAAGCGCAGGCGGTCGATGACGTTACCCAGTGCGCCACCGAGGATCAGGGTGAGGGCCAGCGAGAGTCTGAACTCAGCGCTGTGGCGCGGCAGGATGCTGACGATCCAGACCGAGATGGACAGCGCCAGGACCGTGAAAAACCAGCGCTGCCAACCGCCAGCGTCGGAAAGGAAGCTGAAGGCGGCGCCGGGGTTAAAGGTCAGTACCCAGTTGAAGAAAGGTGCGACGTAGATCGAGTCGCCAGGTTGCAGCCAGGCGAGAACCAGCCACTTGCTGATCTGGTCGACGCCGACGATGATGCCGGCCAGCCACAGCCAGCGGTCGATGTTACGCGAAGGCACGAGTTTCGCCCTCACCATACAGGTTTTCGATGCAGCGACCGCAGAGGCCGGGGTGATCGGGGTGAACTCCGACATCCGGGCGCAGGTGCCAGCAGCGCTCGCATTTGGCATGGGCCAGTGGCGCACAGAGTAGCCGGTCGTTGGCGTCGCGGATGACCTGGGTCTGCGAGCAGATCAGGACAAAGCGCAGGTCGTCCCCCAGCGAAGAGAGAATCTCGTACTTCTCGCCATCGCAGTAGAGACTCACCTCGGCCTGCAACGGTGAACCGATGCTGCCCGCGATGCGCAGTTCTTCGAGGGCACGCATGACTTCGGCGCGATAACTGCGGATTTTGTCCCATTTCTCGAGCAGTTCGCCTTCAGACGCCGGTGCCGGCAGCGCCTGCCAGGTGTGCAGCATCACCGACTGTTCGCGGTCGCCGGTCTGTAGTTGCCAGATCTCTTCGGCAGTGAAGCAGAGGATCGGCGCCATCGCTTTGGTCAGGCTTTGCAGGATGTGCCATAGTGCGCTCTGCGCCGAGCGACGCGCCGGGGAAGTCGCGGCCGTGGTGTATAGGCGGTCCTTGAGGATGTCGAGGTAGAAGCCGCCGAGGTTTTCGGAACAGAAGGTCTGTAGCGACTGCACGACGCGGTGGAACTCGAAGCGTTCGTAGTCGGCCTCGCATTGTGCCTGCATTTGCCTGGTCATGGCCAGCGCGTAGCGGTCGATCTCCAGCCATTCCTCAATCGGCAGTCCGTCGCGGCTGGCGTCGAAGTCCGAGGTGTTGGCGAGCAGAAAGCGCAGGGTGTTGCGAATGCGGCGGTAGGCTTCGACGACGCGCTTGAGAATTTCGTCGGAGATCGACAGTTCGCCCGAGTAGTCGGTAGCTGCGACCCACAGGCGAAGGATCTCGGCGCCGAGGGTATCGGCAATCTTCTGTGGTGCAATGACATTGCCTTTTGATTTCGACATCTTCAGGCCCTTGCCGTCCACGACGAAACCGTGCGTCAGCAAGGCCTTGTAGGGCGCGCGGCCGTCCATCGCACAGCCGATCAGCAGCGAGCTCTGGAACCAGCCGCGATGCTGATCCGAGCCTTCCAGATAGAGGTCGGCCGGATAGGCCAGTTGGCTGCGATGCGAGCCGCGCAGGACGCTCGAGTGCGTCGACCCGGAGTCGAACCAGACGTCGAGGGTATCGCTCATCTTGCGGTACTCGCTGGTTTCGGCGCCGAGCAGTTCGCTGGCGTCGAGCGCAAACCAGGCTTCGATGCCGGCTTTTTCAACGCGTTGCGCGACGGCTTCGATGAGTTCGCCGGTGCGCGGATGCAGCGCCGCCGTCTCGCGATGGAGGAAGAAGGGCAGGGGAACCCCCCAGTTGCGCTGCCGGGAAACGCACCAGTCGGGGCGCGTGCGCATCATCGCTTCGAGGCGCGCACGACCCCAGGACGGGAAGAACTGCGTTTCGTCGACCGCGCGCTCGGCGCACCAGCGCAGCGTCGGTTGTTCGTCGCCAGGCGGTGCCGACGTGGCGCCGGGCGAGTTGGGGCGGTGCTCCATGCCGACGAACCACTGCGTGGTGGCACGGAAAATGATCGGTGTCTTGTGGCGCCAGCAGTGTGGGTAGCTGTGCTGGATTTTTTCGGACTTGAGCAGACGGCCGTTGCTGGCCAGTTCCTGCAGGACCAGCGGGTTGGCTTCCCAGACCGTCCTGCCGGCCAGTTCGCCGACAGTCAGCGCTGGCGTGCCGGCAACGAAGCGGCCGTCATCGCCGACCGGATTGTTGACCGGCAGACCGTAGACCTTGCCGATCAGGTAGTCGTCGGTGCCGTGCGCCGGTGCGGTGTGTACCAGGCCGGTACCGGCCTCGACGGTGACATGCCGGCCGCAGATGATCGCCACGTCGCGCGGCTGGAACGGGTGTTTGAGCAGCACCTGCTCGAGTGCGACGCCCTTTGCCGCGCCGATCACCGTGCCGGTCAGCGCATAGCGCTGCAAGCAAATTTCGGCGAGTTCACGCACAAGGATCAGCGCACCTTTCGGGGTGTCGATCAACTGGTAGTCGAATTCCGGGTGTGCGCAGACGGCCTCGTTGGCCGGCAGCGTCCACGGCGTCGTCGTCCAGATTACCGCGAAGGCCGGCCCGCGCAGGTGCGTCAGACCGAAAGCCCTGGCTACCTTGTCGGAATGATTCGGATGTACTTCAAAGGCGACATCGATCGCTGCCGAAGTCTTGTCTTCGTATTCGACCTCGGCTTCGGCCAGTGCGGAACCGCAATCGAGACACCAGTTGACCGGCTTGAGGCCCTGGTAAAGGTAGCCCTTTTCGAGAATCCGGCCGAGCGCGCGAATTTCGTCGGCCTCGGTCCTGAAGTCCATCGTCAGATAGGGTTTGTCCCATTCCCCAAGAATGCCCAGGCGGATGAAATCCTTTTTCTGACGCTCGATCTGTTCGCTGGCAAAGGCCCTGCACAGCTCGCGTACGCGGTCGGCCGGAACATGCTTGCCGTGCAGTTTCTCGATCTGGTGTTCGATCGGCAGGCCGTGGCAGTCCCAGCCCGGGACATAGGGCGCGTCGAAGCCGGCCAGCGTCCTGGCACGGACGATCATGTCCTTGAGGATCTTGTTGACCGCATGGCCAATGTGAATGTCGCCGTTGGCGTAGGGGGGGCCATCGTGCAGGACGAAGCGCGGGCGCCCCTGCGAGGCTTCGCGGATGCGCTCGTAGAGCCGGGTCTGTTGCCAGTCGGCAACCCACTGCGGTTCGCGGCGTGCAAGGTCGCCACGCATCGGGAAGGGAGTGTCGGTGAGATTGAGGGTTTTCTTGTAGTCGGCCATGGCGGTTCTCACAACTGAAAGTACTGTTTCACGGCGGCAACATCGCTGGCGATCTGCGCCTTGAGAGCGCCATAGTCAGGAAATTTCATTTCATCCCGCAACTTGTGCAGGAAGCGGACGTTCAGATGGGCGCCATAGATGTCGGCGCAGAAATCGAGCAGATGCACTTCGAGCAGCGGCCGTACCACTTGCTGGGCACTTGGCCGGTAGCCGAGGTTGGCGGCGCCTCGGTGCGGGCCACCTGGCAGGCCTTTGACCTCGACCGCAAAGACTCCCTGCAGCGGTGGCCGTGCGTGTTTGATACGAATGTTCGCCGTGTGAAAACCGAGTTGTCGCCCGATTTGATCGCCACGCATGACGCGTCCGTCGATCGAGTAGGGACGGCCGAGCAGACGCGCCGCGTGCTCGAGTCGCCCGGATTGCAGGGCGTCGCGAACGGCCGAACTCGAAGCGCGCTCGCCATCGAGCATGATGCTTTCCATGGCCTCGACCTGAAAGCCGAGCCTGGCACCGGCGTCGCGCAGCGTTGCAAAGTCGCCGGCGCGCCGGGCACCGAAGCGAAAATCGTCGCCGACGATCAGATGCCGGACGCGCAGCGCGTCAACCAGCACCCGTTCGATGAATTCTTCGGCGCTCAAGGCGGCGAAACGAGCATTGAAGTGGCAGACGTGCGCCAGGTTGACGCCATCGTCGGCGAGCAATTCGAGCTTTTCCCGCAGTGTGGACAACCTGGGTGGTGCCAATTCGGGGGCAAAGAATTCGCGTGGATGCGGTTCGAAGGTAAGCACTGCCGCCGGCAGGCCGGCGCTGCTCGCAGCCGTCGTCAGACGAGCGAGCAGTGCGCGATGGCCAAGGTGCACGCCGTCGAAGTTGCCAACGGTCAGGACGGTGGCACTGGGCGCTGTCTGTGAAAAACCGCGATAGACGAGCATCGGGGGCGAGTGGGGACGGACAAAACATGCGATTATAACCAGTTTCGTCTTCTTTTCCTTGCTTAGGTCGGCGATGAAGATCAGCCATTGCTACCATTGCGGTCAGCCCATACCCATTTCGGTCGATCTGGCGGTCAGCATCGACGGGCAGCCGCGCGCCATGTGCTGCGGTGGATGCCGGGCGGTGGCACAGGCCATTGTGGACAACGGGCTGGCCGACTACTACCGTCACCGCGATGCCTTGCCGAATGCGCCACACGAAGCTCTGCCGGCGATCGTCGAGGACCTGCAATTCTACGATCACGCCGATTTCCAGAAGGGTTTCGTGCGGGTCCTCGGCGAAGATCCTGACGGTAGCGAGCGGGAGGCCTCGCTAATTCTCGAGGGGATCACCTGTTCGGCGTGCATCTGGCTCAACGAGCAGCAGCTTTGCCGTCTCGCCGGAGTGACTGCAGTCGATATCAATTACGCGACGCGGCGTGCGCGGGTGCGCTGGGACGGGCGGCGGATCAAGCTGTCGGACATCCTCGCGGCAATCTCGGCGATCGGCTATCGCGCTTATCCCTACGACACCGCGAGAAGCGAGGAACTGGCGCGCCAGGAACGGCGCAGCGCGCTGTGGCGGGTGTTCGTCGCCGGTTTCGGCATGATGCAGGTGATGATGTACGCCGTGCCGGTATATTTCGCGGGTACTGGCGAGATGACGCCGGCGGTCGAACAATTGTTGCGCTGGGCCAGTCTGGTCCTGACCGTGCCGGTGGTCTGCTATTCGGCTGCGCCCTTCTTTCGCAATGCCTGGCGCGATCTCCGACTGCGCCGTGCGGGAATGGATGTGCCGGTGGCTCTGGGGATTGGCGCTGCCTTCGCAGCCAGCGTCTGGGCGACGCTGACTGCCAGTGGCGAGGTCTATTTCGACTCGGTGACGATGTTCGTATTCTTTCTGTTGAGCGGCCGATTCCTGGAAATGACGGCCCGCCAGCGCGCGGTCAGCGTCACCGAGGCGCTGGCCAGGCTGATGCCGGCGGTCGCGGCGCGAGTATCGGCGTACCCGGCGAGTCGCGACTTCGAACAGGTGATGGCCGCCGACCTGCGGCGTGGCGATGTCGTTCTGGTCAGACCTGGCGAGACGATTCCGGCGGACGGGCAGGTCATTGAAGGCGAGAGTAGTACCAACGAGGCGCTGTTGACGGGCGAGAGCGCGCCGGTGCAGAAGCGCCCAGGTGTGTCGGTCACGGCTGGGGCGGTCAATATCGAGAGCCCGCTGCTGGTCGAGGTGACGCAGGTCGGCGATGCGACCCGACTGTCGGCGATTGTCCGTCTGATGGAGCATGCGGCCACCGAGAAGCCGCGTATCGTTGAACTGGCGGATCGCATTGCCAGCCACTTCATCGTCACGCTGCTGTTGCTCGCTGCGGTGGTGGCTCTCGCCTGGTGGTTCATCGACCCTCGGCAGATGCTGTGGATCACCGTTTCGGTGCTGGTCGTCACCTGTCCCTGTGCCTTATCGCTGGCCACCCCGGTGGCACTGACGGTGGCCAGTGGAGCAATGGCCAGAATCGGTCTGCTGGTGACGCACAGCCATGCCGTCGAATCCCTGGCGCAGGCCAGTCATTTCGTTTTCGACAAGACCGGGACCTTGACCACTGGCGAGATGTGTGTGCTTGAAATACTGCCCCTTGGCAGACTCGATCCGCAAGACAGTCTGGCGCTGGCGGCGGCTCTCGAGCAGGCGTCGGAACATCCGATCGCCGCAGCCTTGCGGCAGGCCACCGGGGGCAAGTTGTTGCCGGCGGTCGACGAGCCGGGCAACGAGCCGGGGTCCGGTATCAACGCCCAACATGCCGGACGGGCGGTGCGTCTCGGCCGCCCGGACTATGTTCAGGCGCTACACGGCAAACCTCTGCCGGAGGCCGCACAGTCCCTGTCTGCGAGCGGCGATACGGTGATCGCGCTCGGCGACGAGTCGGACTGGATTGCATTGTTTCGCCTCGGCGACAAAATACGGCCGGAAGCGGCGGCGATGGTCGCGGCACTGCGTGCCGGCGGGCGGCAGGTGGCGCTGTTGACAGGTGACGCTGCACCGGCTGCTCACCGTGTTGCGCAGGCACTGGGTATCGACGAGGTTCTGGCGAACGCGTCACCGCAGGCCAAGCACGACTATGTGCGCCGCTTGCAGGCCAACAGGGCGGTGGTGGCGATGGTCGGCGACGGCGTCAATGATGCCCCGGTGTTGGCGCAGGCGCAGGTTTCGGTGGCCATGGGGGGCGGTTCGCAATTGGCGCGCACGCAGGCCGATCTGGTGCTGCTTTCCGAAAACCTGGCTCATCTCTGGCGTGGCGTGGTCGTTGCGCGGCGTACTTTGCACGTGATTCGGCAGAATCTGTTATGGTCCTTTGCCTATAACCTGGTTGCCCTGCCGCTGGCGATGAGCGGCTTCATTACGCCGTGGATGGCCGGCATCGGCATGTCCGGGAGTTCATTGCTGGTGGTCGCCAATTCGTTGCGGCTGCAGAAAGGCTGCAAGGGCTGATCGATGATGGAGACGCTGTACCTGCTGATTCCGATTTCCGTGGTGCTGGTCTTTTTGATCGCCATCGCCTTTTGGTGGTCGCTGCGCAACGGTCAATTCGACGACCTCGAAGGACCGGCCTACCGCATTCTGATGGATGACGATCACTCGTCAGCGCCATCGTCGCAAGCGTCAGAGAAGGTTGCCGAGGGGGGCACGGACGCGCCTCCTCGGGAAAGTTCCAGGCCAGACCCGACGGCCAATCTGCGCGACTCTTGACGCAAGTCAAGAGAATTCCCCTGCGGCTTGGGATAATTTGCCCGTCGATGGCGGGATTGCTGATGCATTCAGCGCGGGGGCTAGGGATGTTTCTTTGTTGGGGTTGGGGTGCGTTGCAACGCACCCTTTTTTTGTGCGGCATGATTCGCTGGCGAAGGCCGTGGCGCTTGATCTGTGTCAAATTGGAGCCCGAAAGGTTAGAATAGCATCTACATAGTCAATGCTCGGCATAAGGGCATTCAGGGCGGTGAAAGCCGGTTTCTAGTCAAAAACGAGGTGAGTCCATGTCGGAAACTCAGACAACATACAACTACAAGGTGGTGCGGCAGTTTGCCGTGATGACCGTCATCTGGGGGATTGTCGGAATGCTGGTGGGGGTGATCATTGCCGCCCAACTGGTCTGGCCTGATCTCAACTTCGGGCCATATCTGCATTTCGGCCGCCTGCGCCCGTTGCATACCAATGCGGTCATCTTCGCCTTTGGTGGCAGCGCCTTGTTCGCGACCTCCTACTACGTGGTCCAGCGCACCTGTCATACGAGGATCTTTTCGGACGGTCTGGCGGCCTTCACCTTCTGGGGCTGGCAATTGATCATCGTTCTGGCCGCGGTCACGCTACCACTGGGTTTCACCTCGGGCAAGGAATACGCCGAACTCGAATGGCCGATCGACATTCTGATCACGGTGGTCTGGGTCGCTTACGCGATCGTGTTCTTCGGTACCATCGCCAAGCGCAAGGTCACCCATATCTATGTGGCAAACTGGTTCTACGGTGGCTTCATTCTCGCCGTCGCGCTGCTGCACGTGGTCAACAGCGCCGCCATTCCGGTCTCGCTGACCAAATCCTATTCGGCCTACGCCGGTGTGCAGGACGCGATGGTGCAGTGGTGGTACGGCCACAACGCGGTCGGTTTTTTCCTTACGGCCGGCTTCCTGGGAATGATGTACTACTTCGTCCCGAAGCAGGCCGGTCGCCCGGTTTATTCGTATCGCCTGTCGGTGGTGCATTTCTGGGCGCTGATCTTCACCTACATGTGGGCCGGCCCGCACCATCTGCACTACACGGCACTGCCCGACTGGGCCCAATCGGTGGGCATGCTTTTCTCGCTGATTCTGCTGGCGCCTTCGTGGGGTGGCATGATCAACGGCGTGATGACCCTCTCGGGTGTCTGGCACAAACTGCGTGACGACCCGATCCTCAAGTTTCTGATCACCTCGCTGTCGTTCTACGGTATGTCAACCTTTGAGGGTCCGATGATGGCCATCAAGACGGTCAATGCGCTGTCGCACTACACCGACTGGACGATTGGTCACGTGCACTCGGGTGCGCTGGGCTGGGTGGCGATGATCTCGATCGGTTCGATCTACTATTTGTTGCCACGTCTGTACGGCAAGTCCGAAATGTTCAGCATCAAGCTGATTACCGTGCACTTCTGGGTATCGACGATTGGCGTCGTTCTCTATATCGCCTCGATGTGGATTGCCGGGGTGATGCAGGGGCTGATGTGGCGGGCGGTCAATCTCGACGGGACGCTGACCTACAGCTTCGTTGAATCGGTCAAGGCTTCGTATCCGTTCTGGGCGATCCGTTTTCTCGGCGGTTTTCTCTTCCTGTTCGGCATGCTGATCATGGCATACAACATGGTCAAGACGATCGCCGGTGGCCGCTCGGTCGATGATGCACGCGTCGTCCTGGTGCCAGCCGCTCATCACGCCTGACCGGAGAAAAAAATGAAACTTACGCATGATGCAATCGAACGCAATGTGACCTTGATGGTGGTGCTCACCCTGCTGGTGGTCAGCATTGGCGGTCTGGCCGAAATCGTGCCGCTTTACTTCCAGAAGTCCACCACCGAGCCAGTGACCGGGCTCAAGCCTTACGATCCGGTGCGTCTGACCGGTCGCGATGTTTACATTCGCGAAGGTTGCTTCCTTTGTCATTCGCAGATGATTCGCCCGTTCCGCGCAGAGACCGAGCGTTATGGGCATTATTCGGTCGCTGGTGAGTTCGTTTACGATCATCCGTTCCAGTGGGGTTCGAAGCGTACCGGCCCGGACCTGCATCGGGTCGGAGGCCGCTATTCGGATGAATGGCACCGTGCGCACCTGATCAATCCGCGTGACCTGGTTCCCGAGTCCAACATGCCTGCCTTCGCTTTTCTCGAGAAGGCGCCTGCTGATGCGAACAGCATTGAGGCCAAGATGCGCGCCCTGCGAAAGCTTGGGGTTCCCTATACCGATGACGAGATTGCCGGAGCCAGAAAGCAGCTTGAAGGCAAGAGCGAACTGGACGTACTCATCGCTTATTTGCAAGGGATGGGCATCGAAATGAAGAACGTCAAGTAATACGCGCATGGACATCAACAATCTGCGAGCCATCGTGACCGTCGTTTCCCTACTGACCTTCCTCGGGATAGTCTGGTGGGCCTACGGCGTGAAGGGCAACAAGAAGCGCTTTGAAGAAGCGGCAATGCTGCCGTTCGCCGATGAAGAGGCGGATCTGGCCGAATTGGGCCTGGACCGTAACGGACAAAGGAAAGCATCATGAACGATTTTGTGAATCAGTTTTGGAACTGGTACGTTATTCTCTTCGTGCTGGTCAGTATCATTGCCTGCGGTGTGCTGTTGTGGATGCAAAGTGTGCCCACCGGTGGCAAGGGCGATACCACTGGGCATGTCTGGGACGAGACCCTGGAGGAATACAACAACCCGCTGCCAAAGTGGTGGATGTGGCTGTTCTACATTACCGTGATCTTTTCGCTCGTCTATTGCGCGCTCTATCCGACGCTTGGCAGTTACCAGGGCATGCTAGGCTGGTCATCGAGTGGACAACTGGCCAAGGAAGTGGCCAAGGCCGACGAACAGACCAAACCGCTCTACGACAAATACATGAAAATGGACCTGCGGACCCTGGCGGCCGATAAGGAAGGCAACGAGACCGGCAAGCGTCTGTATCTGACCTACTGCATGCAGTGTCATGGCGCCGACGCACGCGGCTCGAAAGGCTTCCCGAATCTGGCTGACCAGGATTGGCAGTGGGGTGGCGAGCCGGAGGCGATCGTCCAGACGATCAGCGCCGGACGGGTCGGGATGATGCCGCCACATGCCCAGATCGGAGCCGAAACCATCAAGGATCTTGCCAATTACGTGCGATCCCTGTCGGGTTTGCCGGCGGATTCGCTGCGCGTGGCCAAGGGGCAGGAGGCTTTCAACAGCGTCGGATGTTCGGGCTGTCATGGTCCGGATGCGAAGGGCATGCATGCCCTGGGTGCTCCCAACCTGACCGACAAGATCTGGCTCTACGGTAGTGCCGAAGGATCGATTATCGAGACCATTACCAAGGGTCGCACCAACCAGATGCCGGCCTGGAAGGATTTCCTCGGCGAAGAAAAGGTGCACGTCCTGGCCGCCTACGTGTTGAGTCTGAGCGCTGGCAGCAAGTAGTCAAGGTGGATCAACGGAGCGGAGCGGCTGGGGCTGCTCCGCTCCTTTCGTATATTTGCGCTGCGCTGCTGCTTTGCTGCAGAACCTGCAATGCGCTCCCCTGATTCAAATCAACGCCATGCTCTCGCCAAAGAGGTAATATCAGAGTTCGATGTAATTCTGAAATAGATCGGAGCTGAGATCATGAACCAGATGGCCAGCGGCAAGGCCAAGGCAATTCCCATCCAAGTCGATGGTTTGTATGAGAAACATCATACTGTTTATGCCCGTAGCGTCACCGGGTTGTTCAACAGCTGGCGTTGGGTGATGGTCTGCGTGACCCAGGCCTTGTTCTATGGGCTGTGTTGGCTCGAATGGGGCGGTCGGCAGGCGGTGCTCTTCCACATCACCGAACGCAAGTTTTACATTTTTGGCCTGGTTTTCTGGCCGCAGGATGTGATCTACCTGGCCGTACTGCTGGTGATTTCTGCGTACGGGTTGTTCCTGGTGACGGCCGTGGGTGGTCGTCTGTTCTGTGGTTATGCCTGTCCGCAGACGGTTTATACCGAAATCCTGATGTGGATCGAACGCAAGATCGAGGGCGAACGCCCGGCGCGAATGAAGCTCGACGCGCAGCCGATGTCTGCGCGCAAGTTTCGTCTCAAGTTCATCAAACATTCGCTGTGGCTGCTGGTGGCCCTGTGGACAGGAATCACCTTCGTCGGCTATTTCACACCGATCAAGGAATTGCTCAACGAAATCGCAATGTTCAAACTGGGGCCATGGGAGGCCTTCTGGATATTTTTCTACATGGCCTTCCTCTATCTGATGGCCGGTTTCCTGCGCGAGCAGGTCTGCAAATACATGTGTCCGTATGCGCGCTTCCAGGGGGTGATGTTCGACCCGGATACCCTGATCATCAGCTATGACCCCGAACGAGGCGAGCCACGAGGGGGGCGTCGGAAAGGTGCCGCAGCCTCCACAGCAAAGCCGCTCGGCGACTGCGTGGACTGCAGCATTTGTGTTCAGGTTTGTCCAACCGGTATTGATATCCGCAAAGGTCTGCAACTCGAATGTATTGCCTGTGCGGCCTGCATCGATGCCTGCGACCAGGTGATGGACAAGGTGGGCTCCCCGCGTGGCCTGATCCGCTACTCGACCGAGAATGCCTTGGCCAGGCACTATACCATCGGCGAGATGTTTTCCCACTTGCTGCGGCCGCGGACGCTGCTGTACTCGAGCATCCTGCTGGCGATCATTCTGGCAGCAGCGTGGAGTCTCGCCCACCGGGTGCCCTTGAAGGTGGATGTCCTGCGTGACCGTTCGACGTTGTCACGCGAGGCGGATGATGGTCGCATCGAGAACGTGTTCAGATTACACATTTCGAATACTGACGAAGCGCCACATCGCTATTCGATCAGCGTCAGCGGTATTGACGGTATCGATATTGTTGGCGAACGCAGTGTGGAGATCCCGGCAGCTTCGTCGATGACGGTGGCACTGTCCGCACGTGTTGAACCGGAGGCGGGCAAGAAGGGTTCAAACCCGATCTTCTTTGAAGTCCGGGCCGACCAGCACGAAAAAATCGCCGTGCGCGAGAAAACGAGTTTCTTCCTGCCATGAACCCCAAACTGAATGTCGGCACCCCGGTGTGGTATCGCGAACCGTGGCCGTGGCTGTTGATGCTGGGTCCTCTGATCGTCATCGTCGCAGGTATTCTCACCGCCTATCTGGCTGTCGTCAGCAGTGATGGTCTGGTCGAAGACGACTACTATAAGCAGGGCCTGACGGTCAATCAGCGCTCTGCACGCGACCATCGGGCTGTCGAGCTGGGAATCGAGGCTGAGTTGCTCATGGGTACCGAGGGAGATCGGATTCGTGCCCTGCTACGCGGCAAGGACGGGGTTCGCCTACCGGAAACGCTGAAGCTGCGCATCGCTCACCCGACGCGCCAGGGTTTTGATCAGCAGGTGGTCCTACGTTCTGCCGGGGGAGGGGCGGCCTATACCGGAACCGTGAAGCCGTTTGCTGGTCGCTGGCACATTACGCTCGAGGACGATGGGCAGCAGTGGCGCTTGGTGGGCGAATGGATGGCCGGGAAAGAATCAGTTCTGCGGCTGCCCGTGGCTGCCGTCGGAACGGGAACGGCAGCGACCCAGGGAAATTCCGATTAGATTGGGTGGGTCAGCGCAGGTCGATGCCGGAATCGGCCCATTCTCGTTTGTGGTCTGCCTTGGTGGTGTCCGCTTTGGTACATGTGGGCCTGTTGACCATGGTCGTCGAAGCCTTTCCGGTGCGCCTTGCCGTGGCGACCAAACCCGTTCTGGCGGTGCTCAAGATACCGAATCAGGCGTTGCCGGCAGGTATTGCCGTGCCGTTGCCTGCCTCCAGCGATTCGTCAGCGCGCCTGAGAACGGCGCCGCAGTCGATTCCTGTGCAACCTGTCCGCAAGGCAACGGGGGGGCGCCCGGTGGACTCGGCAGCGCTGGCGTTGCCGGCGCCTGGCAAAGCTGAGAGCTTGTCACCGTCGCCGTCGCCGTCAGTGTCAGAGGGGGGAGCATCGCCCGCTGGTACGTCCAATGTACCGAGTGAAGGAGCCAGTGCCGACGACCTGCGCCAGTATCGGGTCGCGCTGGCGATCGCTGCACGCCGTTTCAAGCGATACCCGCTACTGGCACGGGAGCGTGGCTGGGCAGGTCGGGTCGAGGTCGCGGTGAACCTGAGCGCGTGGCAGCCAAACCCGCGACTCTCGCTGGTTCAATCCAGTGGGCATGCTGCACTCGATGAGCAGGCCCTGTCGATGATCGAACAGGCCTCGGCCACCACAACCTTGCCAGAAAGTCTCAGGGGGAAGGATTTCCGGGTATTGCTACCGATTGAATTCACTCTGGAGGATGATCGCTAACCCTGTGCGAAGCCTGGCGGGGCTGCAGTGTTTCTTCGTGGAACACGAACCGGCCTGTACTGCGATCGGAAAAATAGGCCTTCAGGCATAGCGTCACGGTCTGGAACGCGAGGTCCCGCCAGGGAATGGACTCTTCCGAGAAAAGGGTTGTTTCAAGCGTTTCCTGGCCAGCGGAGAAACCGATATCGAGCAGTCGGGCACGGTAGAACAGGTGTACCTGGTTGATATGCGGCACATTGACCAGCGAAAAGAGTTGTCCGATATCGACCCGGGCGCAGGCTTCCTCGAGCGTTTCACGGATGGCTGCCTGGGTCGTCGTCTCGCCGTTTTCCATGAACCCGGCAGGCAGGGTCCATAAGCCATAGCGCGGGGCAATTGAACGCCGGCAGAGCAGGATTTGATCGTGCCATTCGGCAATACAGCCGACGACAAGCTTGGGGTTGAGGTAATGAATCGTCCCGCAGTGCTGGCAGACGTGGCGTGGCAGGTTGTCGCCCTCGGGAATGATCAAGCTGACCGTTTGGCCGCACTCACTGCAGAATTTCATGGGTGGAACCCCTCGGCGATGGCTTGATCATTCGGCAAGTTTATATGATTCGTACCGAGAAGGAAGACGTGCGCGGGGGTATTGCGCGGGAGCAGCAAAGACGCCCGCGAGATTGCTCGTGCGGCAAGAACTGTCAGCCATATGCGGAAGATGAGGCAGCGACGCCCCGGAAATTGCCTGCTGTCCGTGGTTCGCAATCTGGCTAGAATGCGGGACAATGACGGGCTTGGAGTAGCGACGTTCGCGGAACGTGCAATAACGAGAAGAGCGAGAAGGGCGAGAGGGGAGGGCGGATGTTTCTGATTGTTGGCTATGTGATCATTCTGGCGGCAGCACTGGGAACCTATTCGGTTCACGGCAGCCTGGCTGCCCTGTGGGTACCACTTGAATATGTCGCGATCGTTGGTTTGACGATCGGTGGCTTTGTCGCATCCAATGACATCAAGGTCATCAAGACGACCGTGGGTGCATTGCCGGGGATCTTCAAGGGGTCGAAGTTTACCAAGGTGCTCTACGTCGACCTGCTGGCGATGCTCTTCGAGGTGCTGGCCAAGGTGCGCAAGGAAGGCCTGATGTCGATCGAAAGCGATGTCGAAAATCCGCAAAACAGCCCAATATTCAGCAAATATCCGTCGCTTGTCAGTGACCATCATGTGATGGAGTTCATCACTGATTACTTGCGAATGATGGTTGGTGGCAACCTCAATGCCATCGAGATCGAAAATCTGATGGATATTGAAATCGAGACGCACCACCACGAGGCCGAGACCCCAGGGCATGTGGTCTCCAAGGTCGCTGACGCGGTGCCGGCTTTTGGTATCGTCGTGGCGGTCATGGGGGTGGTCAACGTCATGGGGTCGGTGGGTGAGCCACCGGCCGTGCTCGGCAAGATGATCGGCGGAGCGCTAGTGGGGACCTTCCTCGGCATTCTCATTGCCTACGGTTTCGTTTCGCCGGTGGCCAACCTGCTTGAGCAGAAGGCGCAGGACGGGGCGAAGATTTATCAGGTGATCAAGGTCGTCCTGCTGGCGTCGATGTCCGGTTATGCGCCGCAAGTGGCCGTGGAGTTTGGGCGCAAGACGCTGGTGGCCGGGGTTCGTCCGACTTTCAGCGAACTCGAGGAAGAACTCAAGAACCGCAAGAGCAAGTAAGCCATGCTGTTGCAGTCGTCCGGAGGAACTGAGTGAGCGACGATGTCCGACCGATAGTCATCAAGCGCGTCAAGAAATTCGCGGCCGGTCACCACGGGGGGGCGTGGAAGATCGCCTATGCCGATTTCGTGACGGCGATGATGGCTTTTTTCCTGTTGATGTGGCTGCTGGGGTCGACGGCCAGTGGTGATCTGAAAGGGATCGCCGATTATTTTCAGAACCCGCTGAAGATCGCTTCGACGGGTGGTTCAGGGACGGGTGACAGTTCGAGTGTGCTCAAGGGTGGCGGCAAGGATTTGTCGCGCACCGCCGGGCAGGTCAAGGGGGGCGACGTGGAGGCCAAGAGCAAGGCGGTGAACCTCAAGGAAACCAATGCCGAACTGGCGCGCAAGGAGTTCGAAGAGCGCGAAAAGGTGATGCTCAGCGACCTCAAACAGAGTATCGAGAAACTGATCGAGAGCAATCCGGCACTCCAACAGTTCAAGAGTCAGCTTCTGATCGACATTACCAGTGAAGGTTTGCGAATTCAGATCGTCGATGAGCAGAATCGTCCGATGTTCGATACCAGCAGTGCCGAGCTGAAACCCTATACGCGGGTGATTCTGCGCGAGATCGGCAAGGCGCTGAATGCCGTACCGAACAAGCTGAGTCTGTCGGGCCATACCGACGCGGCGCAATTTGGCGGTGGCGAAAAGGGTTTCTCGAACTGGGAGCTTTCGGCAAATCGTGCGAACGCGTCCCGGCGCGAGATGATTCTCGGCGGTATGGATGAACACAAGGTATTGCGCGTTGTTGGACTCGCGTCCACGGTATTGTTCGACAAGAACGATCCGCTCAGTTCGGTCAATCGCCGGATCAGTATCGTCGTTCTGAACAAAAGATCGGAAGAGTCGCTGTTGCAGGAGGACGGCAAGAACGACGCGGTCGAAGTCGGTGCGCAGGGAATCGACAGCAAGAAGATGACGCCACCGGTCACCCCTGGCGGCAAATCCGGCTGATCAGCCGCCGCCGATCAGATTTGCGGGACGGTGTCCAGGAAAGCACGCCGCCGCATCAACTTGTCGTAGAGACGAGCGAGGTTGGGGTGCTTCTCCTGCCAGTCGATGTCGGGAAAGCGGAATGCCAAGTAGCCGAGCGCACATCCGGCAGCCACGTCAGCGAGCGAAAAATGGGTTCCCATGCACCAGGTATTGTCGGCCAGTTCGCCTGACATGAACTCCAGGCTGCGGATGATCTTGTCTTCCTGGCGTGCCATCCATTCGCCGCTCTGCTGCGCGCCAGGCCGCTTCCTTTCGAGAAAAACCAGTGCGGCTGCATCGCACACGCCGTCCGCCAAGGCTTCCCAGCGTTTGACTTCAGTCCGCTCGCGATTTTGCCCCGGCATCAACTTGTTGTTCGGCGCAACGTTGTCCAGGTACTCGACAATCACCCGTGAATCGAACAGAACCGTATTGTCGTCGAGGACGAGTATCGGGATCTTGCCGAGCGGATTGACGTGGGCGACCTGATTTTCCGGTGTCCAAGGAGAGTCGAGTTCGAAATCGTAGTCGATCTTCTTCTCGGCCAGCACGACGCGCGCTTTGCGGACGTAGGGACTGGTCAGTGATCCGATAAGCTTCATTGGCTTCCTGATGGTAATTGCTTGCACAAGATTATAGCATCGTGCCTGCATCCCGTTTACGGCCATATCTCACTGACAGGTAGAATAGCAGGCTATCTGCGTACGCCTTGAGGAGGGCCGCATGCCTGTGTTTTCCCTGACTGCTCTTTCACCGCTGGACGGTCGCTATGCGGGCAGGCTGGATGCCCTGCGACCGCAGTTTTCCGAATATGGACTGATTCGGCGCCGCTTGCAGGTTGAACTGGAATGGCTCAAGGCGTTGGCTGCCGAGCCGCATTTTGCCGAGATTTCTGCTTTCTCACCGGGAACGCTCGCCGAGCTGGATTCGTTGTTGGCCGATTTCGGCCCGCGGCAGGCTGGAGAGGTGAAAGAGATCGAGGCGGTGACCAATCACGATGTCAAGGCGCTGGAGTACTGGATCCGGAAACGTCTGGCGAACAACACCGAAGTCATGCGCGTTGCAGAGTTCATTCACTTTGCGTGTACCTCCGAGGATATCAACAATCTTGCGCACGCCCTGATGCTGCGGTCGGCGCGTGACGAAACACTCCTGCCGATGCTTGACAGGGCGATCGCCCGTCTCAGGGAACTCGCCCATGAGTTGGCCGATTTGCCGATGATGTCGCGTACGCACGGCCAACCGGCAACGCCGACGACGCTCGGCAAGGAAATGGCAAACGCGGCCTATCGCCTTGGTCGTGCCCGTTCGGCGATCGCCAGGGTAGCGCTGCTCGGCAAGATCAATGGGGCGGTCGGCAACTACAATGCGCATCTTGCGGCTTACCCGGACTTTGACTGGGAAAACTTTGCCAGAACCTTCGTTGAATCACTGGGACTGGAATTCAACCCTTACACGATTCAGATCGAGCCACACGACGCGCTGGCGGAGTTGTTCGATGCCTTTGCGCGCGCCAACCTGATCCTCATCGACCTGAACCGGGATGTCTGGGGCTACATCTCGCTGGGCTTCTTCAAGCAGAAACTCAAGGCTGGCGAGATCGGTTCTTCGACGATGCCGCACAAGGTGAATCCAATCGACTTCGAAAACTCCGAGGGCAATCTTGGTCTGGCCAACGCCGTCTTGCGTCATCTCGCCGAGAAACTGCCGGTCTCGCGCTGGCAACGCGACCTGACCGATTCGACGGTGCTGCGCAATATGGGGGTCGCGCTCGGCTATACGCTGCTCGCCTACGATTCGCTGTTACGCGGCTTGAACAAGCTTGAAGCCGATCCGGCCTGTCTGCATGCCGATCTCGATGCCAACTGGGAACTGTTGGCTGAACCCGTGCAGACGGTGATGCGTCGTTATGGGGTTGCCAACCCCTACGAGAAGCTCAAGGAGCTGACCCGCGGCAAGCGGGTTTCGCGCGAGGACATGCAGCGCTTCGTCGAGTCCCTGGACATACCGGCGAAGGCGAGGGCCGACCTGCTCGAACTGACACCATGGGATTACACTGGCATGGCGGCCGAACTGGCACGGAGGGTCTGATGCCGCCTGTGGAAAGCACCAGGAGTCCGGCAGAACAAACGCCGGTCGAAGTCGGCGAAGAAAGGATTCCTTGCCCCAGTTGCGAGCGTCTGGTGCCTGCCGGTTCGTCCTATTGCCCGTACTGCTGTGGCGAAGACGGTCGGCGTGGCGCGATCAAGCGTGGTGTATTCATCGGCGGCGTTTTCGGCTTGCTGGCAGGTGGCCTGGCCGCTGCCGTCTGGTCTTCGATCGTCGGCCCTGAAAAGGCCACCGGCGAGTGGGTCCTGGCGATCACCCTGGCCTGCGCGGCGATCAGCAGCATGCTTGGCGCGATACACAACCGCAAGGAGTAAGACCGAGGTTGAGTTTCCTGGCGGGTGACAGGATAATCCACGTTTCCATCCATTCGCTCAATGACTGTCCATGAACACCTTTCTGCGTCTGCTGCGTCCAGGCCTGTTGGCCGTCGTCAGCCTTGTCCTGGCGACCACGGTGTGGGCCCAATCCACGATGGTCCGACTGCATACCACGCAGGG
>NZ_JAZKUD010000026.1:0-48243 GCF_036625275.1 Accumulibacter sp. | reverse complement strand
TATCAGTTTGATCCGGTGCAGACCACCAAGACCAGCGTGCACGGCGCGATCAACATGCTTGGGCTGGCCAAGCGTGTCAAGGCACGCATCCTTCAGGCCTCGACCAGCGAGGTCTATGGTGACCCCGAAATTCATCCGCAACCGGAAAGCTACTGGGGCAGGGTCAATCCGATCGGCATCCGCAGCTGTTATGACGAAGGCAAGCGCTGTGCCGAGACCTTGTTTTTCGACTACTGGCGGCAGCATCACCTCGAAATTAAGGTCATCCGGATATTCAACACCTACGGGCCGCGCATGCATCCTGATGATGGACGCGTGGTCAGCAATTTCATCTGCCAGGCTCTGGCCGGAAAGGATTTGACGATCTACGGCAGCGGCTCCCAGACCCGCAGCTTCTGCTATGTCGATGACCTGATCGACGGCATGATGCGGATGATGGATTCGGCCGCCGACTTTAGCGGGCCGGTCAATCTGGGGAATGCGGTCGAATTCACCATGCTTGAACTCGCGGAAAAGATTGTCGCAATCACAGGGGGACCTTCAAAGCTTTGCTTCAAACCACTGCCCGAAGATGATCCGCGGCAAAGACAGCCAGATCTCTCGCTGGCCGCACAAGTGTTGGACTGGAAACCGAGAATTGCGCTGGAAGATGGCCTGAAAGAGACCATCGCCTACTTTCGCCACATCTTGACAAAGTGATTGCTCCAATCCTGCCGCCGATGAAGAAAACCAAGGCAGCTTCTGTAAATTTCCAGGGGTGAACCCTGCCGCATGACGCGATTCGCCAAACCATTGAGTGCCGTGCAGGGATCAGCAAGACCGAGTCTGGCTGGCCGCGTCACATTTCAGGAACTGGACGGTTTTGGACTCAATGCCCGTGAGTCAAGTCCAAAATTTGCTGTAAATTCTCTCGGTCGGTTTGATGACAATGAGTTAGCAGTGCCTCCTGCTCTTGCTCGATAAACGCCGGTCAGCGACGCTGTCCGGCGAGCTGCTCGTGCCCCGGTGGGGCGCCCTATACGCGTGGTGGGCGCAGTCAAGGGCGGGCGAGGCCCGGCGCAGCGTACCCTTGACGGCGACCGCGACGCACCGACACTCCAGGGCTGGGGCGGGTCGCGAGTTTTTGCGGCCCGCTCCCGAGCCCGTCCGGCGGCGAGGATTTCCCCGCCCTGGGGCGGGGTAAGGGGTGGGGCCCCGCACCGGGGACTCCCGAGGCGCTCTGTCCATCGGTCAGCCAGTGGTCAGAGCAACCACCTGGGCGCCCTCGCGGCGGGCGGCCAGCCTCTCGTGGAATTCGTCCAGATCCAGAGACTTCCGCTCCTGCCAGATCTCGTTCTGCTCGGCCAGCAAGGCGCCGATCAAGCGACGCGCCGAGTCGTCGTTCGGGAAGATCCGGAGGACCCGTTCGCAGCGCCGGATCTCCTCGTTGAGCCGCTCCTGCAGGTTCGTGCTGCGCAACCGGCGACGGGACTTCTCCGGCAGTGCCATGACCGCCCAGGCATCGTCGAAAGGGGCTTCCAGGCAGCCCCCTGCCTTGGACGCGGTCTTCGCGAACCGTTCAGAGAACTCTGCCAACCGCCGCCTGGCCTCACTGAGGTCCGATGCCTGCAGCACGAGCCTGGCGGCAGCGGCGACCTCGGCACGGGCCTTGACCAGGCTGTGCGACAGCAGATTGCGCATCCGATGCCCCTGGCAGCGTTGCCAGGTGGCGCCCTGAAAGGGCGTGGCGATTGCCTGCGTCAGCCCGCCATGCTCGTCGGAGACGACCAACCTCGCGCCTTTGAGGCCACGGCCCTTCAGCCAACGAAAGGCCTCGTCCCAGGTCGCGAAACTCTCCCTGTCGCCGATCTGCACACCGAGAATCTCCCGATGGCCGTCGCTCCGGATGCCCGAGAGGATCGGCGCGGCCCGTTGGACAACGCGCTCGTCCTCCCGGCTCTTGAGAAACAGGGCGTCGACCAGAATGAACGGGGACTCGCCCGCCAGCGGCCGTTCGTTGAATGCCCGTACGCGCACGTCCAGACCCGCGCACAGCGCGCTGACCGTCGATTTCGAGAAGCTCGCTCCACAAAGCTCTTCGGTGATCGCCGACACCTTGCGCGTCGATACGCCCTGGACGACCATTTCCATCAGCGCCAGAACAAACGCCCGCTCACTGCGCTGGTAGCGCTGGAAGATCTCGGTCGAGAACACGCCTTCCCGCGTCTGCGGTATCTGCAACGTCACCGGCACCACCCGCGTGTACAGCGTGCGCGCCCGCTACC
Organism: Accumulibacter sp.; assembly: GCF_036625275.1. Taxonomy (GTDB): domain Bacteria; phylum Pseudomonadota; class Gammaproteobacteria; order Burkholderiales; family Rhodocyclaceae; genus Accumulibacter. The sequence continues at coordinate 45,979 of NZ_JAZKUD010000026.1, read as the reverse complement.
CGTTCCGGTAGCCCTGCCGACTCCCTGCATTCGTGCCGTTCCGCTCCCAACCTTCGCTCACCTGCGCCTCCAGTACCTGGTTCAACACCGCCTCCACCCGCTTCGCCAGCCCGTCCTGACCACTCAACAACCCTGGCAACCAATCCTTTCCCACCCTAAGCTCATACCCAGCCATCGCTTCTCTTCTTCGGTCGATCAACGCTCTGACAACGTCATCTTACCGAACCGAAGCGGTGGCTGACCAGCCATCCGATTTACAGCAGTTTACGGACTCAATCGAGTTCGGGGCGGTGCTCGCACCGGGCGGTGATCGCCAGCTTCTGACTACGGCCATGACATGGACTGCCCGGTTGCTTGCTGGGTCGCTTCCCAGACCCCTTCCCAGCCGATGACCGCTGGCCATCGACCGGTGGAGCCTGTTCCGTCCCTGCCGTAGAGCTTCCCGCCATCTCCGCGGCGACGTCGACAGTGCCGCACTCGTTCGCCGCGCCAAGCTATTCCTCCGAACCACCTGTCTTCGCCCAGGGCGCTTGGCTGGTCGGCGGACGCGAGCGCTTGTCCGGGTTCTGATTCAGGCGATCCTGCCACTCCTTCACATCGTGGAGCAGGCGCTTCGACACTTCCAGCAAGAGATCCGCCAGCAGCTTCTTGAGCCGCTCGTCGTTTATCTGGAACCGGTCATGTCTGCTCAGGTGCATCGTGCCGCATCTCTCAGGTCGTGTGCAAGTTCCGCAACTACGCCCTACAAATCATCAGGCTGGCGGCTTTTCTTAAGGGGGTGTGAAAGATTACGCGCAACCTGTTCCCTATCATGCCGGATGCCCGCAAAACGCCCGGCAACCGCCGTTTCGACCCGGCATCGGATGGTGCAGGCGTGCTTCCAACAGCCGGCTGGCGGCGATCCATTGCCCGCGCGTATGTCCGGCCGACACGCTTGCCCGTTTGCGGTTTAACATGGGGTCTGTCGACATTGATCCACTCGCTCTGCACAGGAGTTCCACATGCTCTTCCCATCTGCTCGCGGCCATGCCGTTCTTTTCGTCCTCCTGATCGGCAGCGCGACGGCGGGGTACGCCGCCGATCTGCCCAAACGCAAACCTGGTCTATGGGAAATCAACACGCGCATGGCCGGCATGCCGGCGATGGGGCCGATGCAGCAATGTATCGATCAGAAAACCGACGATCTGCTGCAGCAACAAGCGCGCAAGGAGCAGCCCAACTGCAGCGTGCTTGAAGTCAGACCATCGGGCAACCAGGTGACGGTTAACTCGGTGTGCAAAATCCAGGGAAGCACCGCGACTACGGATGCCGTCTTTGTCGGATCGTTCGACTCCGCATACAAGGGCGACATGCATACCCGCTTCAGCCCACCCCTGCAAGGGACCAGCGAAAGCAAGATGTCCCTCGAAGCGCGTTGGCTGGGGCCGTGCAAGCCGGGACAGAAGCCAGGTGACGTGATCATGCCCAACGCCGGGACGGTCAACGTCAACGAAATGATGAAGGACCCAAAGATTCAGGAGTTGATGAAGCGGCAGAAATGAGTTCGCGCTGGCTACCGAATTTCCTCTTCATCAGCGTTGCCCTGCGCTTGTGGAATTCATTTGAGGGCGTAATCAGGCCTGGCATTCAATTGCGCAGCGTGACATCGATGAAGTCGGTATGCTCACGCGCGAAGCTGGCGCGGAAGTGGTGGCTATCTTTGTAGATCGGCTTGCCGTCGGCGGAAAATGCCCGACACTGGCCTAGTGGACAGAGCGCCTCGATGGGATCGACAAGCGTCGCGCCGGCGGCGCGAGCGAGTTGCGCCAGCCGGTTACGCAGTGCCGCCTGCTGTTCGTCAAGCGGAGTCGTCTCGCGCCGACGTGTAGCGGTCAGTGTTGTCAGCCGGCTACCGGCGAAGAAATTCCGTGGTTCGAATTGAGGACCGCTTGGATTGTCGAGGACGAAGTACACCTTTTTGCTGCCGGCGACGCCTTGCAGGAAACGGGTGATCAGCGCGAACTCATTGTCGACGTCGACCCTGCCGGCATAGTGCGCGCGCGCGTCCAGGAAATAAAGATTCCAGGCACCACCGACGACGATGGTGTCGATCTCGGGATCGGCCACCAATTTGGCCACCTGTTCGCGGTACGCCGGACACCGCTCGAGCGCATAGGGGTTGGTCTGATCGCTGCCAGGAATCGGCGAACAGCCGGGACTGGTAAGAAAGATCACCGATTTGCGCTCGGCAACATGCTCGTCGAGCAGGCGAACGATGCGCGACGAATACTGCTCCAAGTGTGAATCGCCGATGAAGAGTACCGGCTTGCCACCGTTCAGACGCGACTTGACGGCGCTGTCCTTGAACTGGGCGCGCTCGAGCCCGGCAGGATAGTCCCAATCGCGAAGCGCCTCCAGCATCGGCCCGATGCTCGGGTCGTGATGACGCGAACGTAGCGGGATCGCGTCGGTCAGTACGCCGAGGATCAGCAGGGTGCTCATCACGGCCAGCAGGATTAGCGCGACACGGCGCCCACCTGTCCGTATCGGCTTCTCGACGTAGCGATAGGTCAGATAGGCGAGGACAAAGCTGGCGACGACCAGTATCCCGCGTGTCGAGCTGGGCGGCATCTTGCCCTTCGCGATCCAGGCGAAGGAGAGCAGCAGCCAGTGCCAAAGATACAGGGGGTAGCTGATCAGACCAATGCCGACGATCGCGCGCGCGGAGAGAAACTTGCGATTAAGCCAAGCGTCGCGACCGGCGCTGATGATCAGGAAAGTTCCAAGCGTGGGCAGCAAGGCCCACCAGCCCGGAAACGCTGATTTCTTGTTGAGCAGGGCAACGGCGGCCAGGATTAACACGGCGCCGAGCGCCGATTGAAGGTTCGCCGAGCGCAGCAATTGACAACCACGGTGGCGGCTGAGGTAGGCCAGCATGCCGCCCGTCATCAGCTCCCAGAAACGCGTCCACGGCGCGTAGAACGCAGCAACGGCATCCACCCTGACGATCAGGATGTTGGCGGCGAACGACGCGATTGCGATAAGCAGGGTAATTTTCAGAAAGTCGCTCTCGCGTCGCCAGAGAAAAGCGAGGAGCAAGGGCCAGAGAATGTAGAACTGCTCTTCGATGCCGAGTGACCAAAGATGCAGTAGCGGTTTGGCGTAGGCATCGCTGTCAAAGTAACCGGCCTCGCTCCAGAGCACGAAGTTGGAGACGAAGCCAGCGCCGCCCGCGATGTGGAGGCCCAAGCGCTGTTGTTCGTCGACCAGCAACAGAAACCAGCCGAGCCCCCAGCCGGCGAGAAGAACCAGTGCCAGCGCTGGAAAGATGCGACGAATTCTCCGCGCGTAGAACTCGGTGAAACTGAAGCGTCCGTGCTCAAGACTGCCAAAGATGATGCTGCTGATCAGGTAACCGGAAACGACGAAAAAGACATCGACGCCGACGTAACCACCGGGTAGTGCTTTCGGGAAGGCGTGGAAGGCGACGACGAGGAGAACACCGAGCGCGCGCAGGCCGTCGATATCGGGACGGTACGGCGGTTGCATTAAACCTGCGGCGGTCGCAGTCGTGGATGGTTGTCGTGCGTCAGCGAGTAACACTACCGGTTCTCCTTGGCGTGTCGTCGCCATCCTGAATACCTAAGCCGCTTTCTCATCGTCGAATCCGTAATGATACCGGATGCCGCTCAAGTTTCACCGCCACGTTCGGCAGTCGCCAACAACGGCGCGAGGAAGCGTCCGGTGTGGCTCGCGACAAAAGAAAGAAGCTCCTCGCCGCACCTCACTGCGACGAGGAGCTTCCAGATCGCTCTGCTCAGGCCAGATCAAACCGATCCGCGTTCATCACCTTCGTCCAGGCGGCAATGAAGTCCTGCACAAACTTTGCCCTATGGTCGTCCTGCGCATAGACCTCGGCGTAGGCGCGCAGCACCGAGTTCGAGCCAAAGATCAGATCGACGCGGGTCGCCGTCCATCGGGTGGCGCCGCTTGCGCGATCGACGATCGCATAGCTGTTGCGGCCGGTCGGCTTCCACATGTAGGCCATGTCGGTGAGATTGACGAAAAAGTCGTTGGTGAGTGCGCCAACGCGGTCGGTGAACACGCCGTGCGGGCTGCCGCCGTGGTTGGCGCCGAGCACGCGCAGGCCACCGACCAACACCGTCATCTCGCAGGCGGTCAGCCGCATCAGTTGCGCGCGGTCGAGCAGCAGCTCCTCCGGCGTCACCACGTAGTCCTGCTTCAGCCAGTTGCGGAAGCCGTCCGCCAGTGGCTCGAGCACTGCGAACGATTCGATGTCGGTCATTTCCTGCACGGCGTCGCCGCGACCCGGCGCAAACGGCACTGTCACCGCGAAGCCGGCCGCTTGCGCCGCCTGTTCAACGCCGAGGTTGCCGGCAAGTACGATCACGTCGGCGACACTGGCACCGGTCTCGGCGGCGATCCTTTCGTAAACCGCCAGCATCCTGGCGAGGCGCGCCGGTTCGTTGCCTTCCCAATCCTTCTGCGGCACCAGCCGGATGCGCGCGCCGTTGGCACCGCCGCGCTTGTCGGAGCCGCGGAAGGTACGGGCGCTGTCCCAGGCGGTGGCCACCCTTTCGGCGACGGAAAGGCCGGCGGCGGCGATCTTCGCCTTCACCGCGGCGACATCGTAGTCAGTACGGCCGGTGGGCACCGGGTCCTGCCAAAGGAGATCCTCTTGCGGCACGTCCGGCCCGAAGTGGCGGGACTTGGGCCCCATGTCGCGGTGCGTCAGCTTGAACCAGGCACGGGCGAACACGTCGGAGAAGTAGGCTGGGTCCGCACGGAAGCGCTCGGCGATTCTGCGGTACTCGGGATCGAAGCGCAGCGCCATGTCGGCGTCGGTCATGATCGGCTTGCAGCGTATCGTCGGATCCTCGACGTCGACCGGCATGTCGGCTTCGTCGATGTGCACCGGCTCCCACTGGTTCGCGCCGGCCGGCGACTTCTGCAGCCACCAGTCGTACCGGAGGAGCAGGTCGAAGTAGCCGCCCTTACCGACATTCCACTTCGTCGGGTGCGTGGTCCAGGCGCCTTCAAGGCCACTGGTCACGGTGTCGCGGCCGATGCCGCGGGTCGTGTGGTTGTTCCAGCCGAGGCCCTGCTCCTCCAGTTCGGCACCTTCCGGCGCCGGGCCGAGCCTGGCCGCGCTGCCGTTACCGTGCGCTTTGCCGACGGTGTGGCCACCGGCGGTCAGCGCCACGGTTTCCTCGTCGTTCATCGCCATGCGAGCGAAGGTCGTGCGCATGTCGCGGGCCGTCCTGAGCGGATTGGGCTGGCCGTCGACGCCCTCGGGATTGACGTAGATGAGACCCATCATCACCGCGGCGAGCGGGTTCTCCAGATTGCGTTCGCCGGAGTAGCGGCTGCCTTCGCTGCCGGTCGGGGCCAGCCATTCCTTCTCGGAGCCCCAGTAGATGTCCTTTTCCGGATGCCAGATGTCTTCCCGGCCGAAGGCGAAGCCAAAGGTCTTCAGGCCCATCGACTCGTAGGCCATGTTGCCGGCGAGGATCATCAGGTCGGCCCAGCTCACCTGCCTGCCGTACTTCTTCTTGATCGGCCAGAGCAGGCGGCGGGCCTTGTCGAGGTTGGCGTTGTCCGGCCACGAGCTGATCGGCGCGAAACGCTGGTTGCCGGTGCCACCGCCGCCGCGGCCGTCGGCGATGCGGTAGGTGCCCGCCGAGTGCCAGGCCATGCGGATCATCAGGCCGCCGTAGTGGCCCCAGTCCGCCGGCCACCAGGCCTGGCTGTTGGTCATCAGTGCCTTCAGGTCTTCTTTTAGCGCTTGGACATCGAGCTTCTTCAGTTCCTCTCGGTAATCGAAGTCCGGGCCCATCGGGTCGGTCTTGCGGTCATGCTGGTGCAGGATGTCGAGATTCAGCGCCTTCGGCCACCACTGCCGTGTCATGTCGGCCGAGGTCGTGCCGCCGTGCATGACCGGGCAGCGCCCGCCGTTGTTCGTGCCATTTTCGTTCGTAGCCATTTGCTTTCTCCTGAGTGAAGTGGAAAAGAGATCTCCGCGAGGGTGCCTGCGGAAGTGCCGTTGAAAAATGAGCCCTCGATCAGTCCACGACGAGGCCCGACGGGGTTCTGCGCACGACCGGCATTGCGCGCCAGTGAATGGGTGGGAAGCCCCTGCGAGCAGATCCCGACAGAAATCACCTGGGGGCAGGCTGGCATCGGCCGCCATTGGCAACCTTGCTTTCTACGCCGGCCCTCTTGCCGTTCCGTAAAACCAGTGTAGGCAGGCTCAAATAATATGTAAAGCGAATTGTTTATATTGTTTCGATAGTTTTTAACTATGTTATTCTCGCCTTTTGCATGTCCGGTCAGAGCCGCTCCGGTGCATTTTGATTCGCATCAAACACGAATCATTCTCATCGTGTTTGATGCATCCACTCGAGCAGGTCAGCCGACGCCAGCCTACGTCCGTTCCGACCCTTTCGACGACGGTCGCATCAAGGCTGCCGACCTCTACCTGCAGGACGACATGCGCTTCGGCAAACGGAACGTGCTTGCCGCCGGCCGCTACGACAAGGTTTCGGGCAGCGCCGATTCGGTCGCCAAGCCGGCCAACCCGCTCGGCATCCGCCGCCACAGCGGGCTCGACCGCGACGACAGCGCCTTTTCCGGCAGCCTCGGCGCCAGCTACGAGGTCGCCCCGCTGTTCCGCCCCTACGCCAGACTGTCGCGCGGCTTCCGCGCCAGCGAGATGCGTGAGCGCTACGAGTCTTCACCGCACGGCGACGGCTACTACGATGTCGGCGATCCGCAGATCAGGCCGGAAATCTCGACGCAACTCGAGCCTGGCATCAAGGGCCCGACTGACAAGCTCGTCTGGTCGGTTGCGATTTTTCGCAATCAGATCCGCGACTACATGAGTGGCCGGGACATCTCCGGCACCGCCCGCGCCACGACGCGCTGCGGCGTCGCCCATGCCGGCGCCTGCAAGGAAACCGTCAACATCGGCAAGGTCGTCATCGATGGTTTCTAGGCGCAGGGCCGGTGGCAGGCCTGGCAGCGCCAGTGGCTGAAGGCCGGCCTTACCAGTCTGCGCGGCGAGAACAAGGAACTCGACGAGCCGTTCTTCCAGATGCCCGCCGACGCACTGTCGCTCGGTTGGGAAGGCTTTGTCGCGCCGGGCTGGACAATGGAGGTCACCGGCTGCTTCGTGCGCGAGCAGGAGCGAGTCGCGACGATCTTCTCACGCGGCAGCGAGGACAAGACCGCCGGCTTCGCCACCGCCGACCTTGGCGCCACCTACCGGCTGAACAAGCCGCATACCTTCCGCGTGGCGCTCAGGAATCTGTTCGACCGCGAGTACCACGAGGCGGCTCTGACCGAGGGCATGTCCGGACAGGAAATCCACATGCCGGGCCGCAGTCTCTACCTCTCATGGAAAGGCGATTTCTGATAACAGTCTCATTCACACTCCGTGCGCGATGTTGGCGCGCCGTTCGTGATGCCGGGTGTTATCGCGGCGCTCGCCGAGCAGCACGGAATCACTGTGTCGCAGCGCCGCGACCAGCACTTCGAAGGAAAGCTCGTGCCCGCTGCCGGGGTGTCGACGATGCGTTTGGCGGCCATGGCCGTCACAAGCAGGCCGCAGGTCAATGCCAGCATCAGCGCGCAGATGAGGGGCGCAATTGCGTCACGGCTTCCCTTCCGGCACGTAGATCATCGAGCCGTCCTTCATGCGGTAGGCGACACCGGCCTTCTCGCCGTCGCCGCTGCCGATGTTGCCGTTGGCCTTGTACTTCTCGATCTTCTCGCCCTTCTTGACCAGCATTTCCATGCTCGGTTTTCCGGGATCGGTAATCACTGTTACGTCCTGCTTGTTGAACGGGTTGATCAGTGGGTTCTGCGCCACGGTGATGAGCAGCGCGGCGATGATGACGAGGAAAATGTCGATCAGGTTCACCACCGACAGGATCGGATCGTCGGACTCCGGTTCGTGGAGGAGTTTCATGCTCATGCTTTCGTTTCGTGCCGGGCGTCACGGATGCTCGCGATCTCCAGCAGTTCCTCGGCCAGCCAGCGACGGCGGATGTTCGAGACCCAATAGGTGATCGAGGCTGCGATCAGTGCCAGGATCACCGCCGAGAAGGCGATGGTGAGGTTGTTGGAGACCTCGGCGAGGTTGCCGTCGGACAGCGACTTCAGGGCCGGACCGATCGGGATCATCGTCGCGACGAGGCCGAGCATCGGCGTCACGCGACTGGCGATACGCGGCACCTCCAGCACCTTGTGCGCGAGCACGTCGAGCTCGTCGGCGGAGAGGGTCGGCTGTGCCGAGAAGCGGGCGACGAGGGCGCGCCCGGCACCGCTTCTGCGGCGCAGCGCGAGCACGGCGAATTCGCCGAGCACCCAGAAGGCATAGAGAAAGAGAATCGCGATGAGCACCAGCGTCGGCAGCAGAAAAAGCTGCGAGACTTGGTACATCGTGGTTTCAACAAAATTGAACATGCTGGTTTCCGTGGTGAGGTGGGTTCATCGAGGAGGAAAGCTTCCGCACCCAATGCGTGTCGAACAGCGTGCCGCGCATCGTGTCGTCGGCGAATTCGCCGGGAATGTCGGTACGTGACTCGCCGTTCCTCGTGAGTGGAAAGCCGGTCGAGGAGGAGAGCGAGGAAAAGGACTGCTCGTAGCCGAGCGTGCCATGACCGCGGCGCGGCCGGAGAGCTTGCTGCCACCATCGAGCTCGATGTCGCCCTCGGCACGCAGACGGGCAATGGTGAGATCGCTGTCTTCCTTGTCGGAATGCCCACCGGCTGCGGTGAGGCCGGTGCCGGCGGCGGGTTGGCGTAGGCCGATCGGGTCAGCGTCGTCGCGCACGTGCCTTCGTTGCGGTAGAGGCTGGGCCACAACGTCAGGTTGTCGCCGGCCTGCTTCCAGGTCAGGCGCGGCGAGAGGATCAGCTCGTTCGGATCGTAGGGGCCGCGTTCGCGGTCTTTCTGCCAAAGCTTGCGCGTTCCGGTGTTCGAGTTGATGCGCGCCGTCGCCGGTATGCTCGCCAGCGTCGATGCCGGCCGGAATGACGAGGGAGGCGGATGCCTGTTTGATCATGCCACTCCCTCCACCCGTCGCAGCGTCGGATTGGTCAGCGTTCGTACGGCGCCACCGCCGGTGGCGAGCAGCAGCAGCGCGATGCCGAGCAGCGCGAAAGGCAGGGCTGGCGGCAGCGGCTTTTCCTCGACGCGTTCGAGTTTCATGCCTTCGATCTGCGGCGCTGCCGGGACTTCGTGCGGCGCCACGAGGTCGGCGGCCTGCTGCGGGCGGGTAGCCGGGAGCGGCGCGACGAGGCCGAAGCCCGCGTTCGCGCCGGCATCGACGAATGCCTTGAAGACCGGGTTGTCGGTGACGACGTCGTGGCGCCTGGCGAGGTCGCGGTAGCGTTCCTGCAGCTCGACCAGCACCTTGGGGTCGGCCTGCCAGTAGCCCTGACGCGCGGCTTCGATCATGCGCTCGATGGTCTGCGCCAACGCCGTCGGGTTTTTCGCCTCGAACCATTCCTTGATGCCCAGCTTGTGCTTGTCGCGCACATAGACGTCGACGAATTCCTGCCACTGGTCGTCGCGCACGATTTCGCGGGCGACGATGGTCCAGCCGGAGAAGTTGTTCATCGAATCGAGCACCTGCAGCGTGCCGGCGTAGCCCTCGGCCATCAGCCCCTTGATGTAGCCGGGGTGGAAGTTGCGCGTGGCGAGTTCCTTGGCAAGGAACTGGTCGGCGCCTTCGACTTTCCCGCTACCGGAACCGCGCAGGTTGGAGATGTATAGCTCGGGCGCCTTGCCGTCCAGGCGGCGTACGGCGAGGCCGATGCCGCCAAGATACTGGAAGGGGTCATCGGTGGTCAGCAGGCCGTAGAGGTTGGAGCTGCGCGATAGCACGGCGCCTTCGGTGCCCTGCAGGTGCTCGGCGTAGAGGTTGATGCGGGCAGCCTTGCCTTCTGCGCCCGCAATGCCCTGCCTGCCCCAGTCTTCCTCGTCGACACCGTAGGCGAACTGCATGCGCGAGAGGTAGAGGTCGGCGAGCTTCCTGTCGCCCTCGGCTTTGCCTTTCCAGGTGTTGGTGGCGAGCGTCGCGTCGTCGAGCCCGGTGCCGTACTTGCCCGATTCGGACGAGAAGATGCGCGTCTCGGCGGCCTTCACCGCCGCCGCTTCCGGGATGCCCTGCTTGATCAGCCGGGCGGTGATCGCGCGGCTGTTCTCATGGAGAGGGTTGTCGGCCTCGTTGGCGCGGGCAGCGAGCTGCACGGCCTTGGCGAGCTGCTTCATGGTATTCGGGAAATGGTCGCGGTAGAGGCCGGTCGCCGAGAGCACGACGTCGACGCGCGGTCGGCCGAGCTTCTCGCGTGGCGAGAGTGTCACGTCGACGACGCGCCCACCCGGCTCCCACACCGGCTCGACGCCCAGAGTCCACAACGCCTGCGCCTCCAGCATGCCCTGATGGCGCATCGTCTCGACCGACCACAGCGAGAAGGCCAGCTTCTTCGGGAACTTGCCGGTTTTCGCACGGTGCGCGGCGATCAGCGCTTCCGCCGCTTCCTTGCCGGCTTCCCAGGCCTGTCTGGTCGGCACGCGCGAGGGATCGAAGCCGTAGAGGTTGCGGCCGGTCGGCAGAGCGTCCGGGTTCTTCATCGGGTCGCCGCCGTAAGAGGTCGGGATGTAGCGGCCGGCAAGGCCGGCGAGCAGGCCGGCCACTTCGTCGGCGGCGGCGAGATGGTCGTACCAGATGCGCCCTTGTTCGAAGCGTTCGGCCAGCGCCGCGTCGGCGGGCTTTGCCGCGCGGCCCGCGAGCCAGTCGCGGAACAGCTTGAACGGCGGCGCCTCGACGGTTTTTTCGTAGCTGTCGACGAACATCTCGTCGAGGTCGTCGCCCTTGACGCCGGCGGCACTGGCGACGCTTTCCCAGAACGGTTTGCCGAGCATCAGCAGCACACTGCCGAGGCGGTGCGTTTCCTGCGGTGGCGTTCCGAAGGTGTGCAGACCGAGCGGCTGCGCGGTCTGCGCCAGTTCGTGCAGGTAGTCGTGCAGGGTATCGACGAAGCCGCGGAACTCGGCCTCGATCTTCGCCTCGCTCCAGCCCATGTCCCGGTCGATGCGTTCCTTCTTGACGGCGGCCTTGAGGTCGGCGGCGAGCTTTTGCTTGACGGCGCCGTCGTCCTGTGCGAGCCAGGCGTGCAGGAGGTCGTGAATCTTCACCGTCGCCTCGTGCAGGCCAGCCGGTGCGAAGGCCGGGGTCTGGTGCGTGACGATGGTCGCGCGGCCGCGGCGCTTGGCCTGCATCGCCTCGCCGATGTTGTCGACGATGTAGGGGTAGATTACCGGCAGATTGCCGACAGCGAGCATCGGGTAGTCAGTCATCGCCAGGCCGCGCTCCTTGCCCGGCAGCCATTCCTGCGAGCCGTGCGTGCCGTAATGCACCAGCGCGTCGGCCTGGTAATGCTCGCGCACCCATAGATACTGGGCGAGGTAGTAGTGTGAGGGGATGGCCGTGGTCGAGTGGTAGAGCGCCTTTTCCTGGTCTTCCCACTTCTCGCCGCGCGGTGCCTGCGGCGTGAAGATCACCTTGCCGGCCGCGAAACGCGGGATGACGAAGTAGGGGGCGCCATCGTTCCGCACCACCATCGACGACTGCTCGGGATCGCCCCAGCGTTCCTGCAATTCGTGGCGCACGCCCTCGGGCAGGGTGGCGAGCCACTGGCGGTAGGCGGCAACCGGCAGTTTTTCGGCGAGCCCGTCGCGCAGGAGCGACTGCAATTGACCGTCACGGTAGAAGGGGGCGAGCAGGCGCTGCAGGTTGTTGATGAGGATCGTCTCCTCTTCCGGCAGGACCTGGTAGCCGGCCGCCTTCAGCGACTTGAGCGTGGCGACAAAGCTCTGTGGCAGGTTGAGGTAGGAGGCGGATAGGTTTTTTTCGCCCGACGGGTAATTCCAGAACATCACCGCGACCGTTTTTTCGGCATTCGGCAAGCGCTGCAGGCGCACCTGGTTGAGTGCCTTGGCGACGACGGCGGAAGACTGTTCGGGGATGACCGTCAGCGCGTGGTCGCCCTTTTTCTGCGCGCCGGCGATGACCGCGTCGGTGATGCCAGCGTACTCGCCCTGTGCGAGGAAGAAGGGGATGTCGAGCAGCGGCACGCCCTGCGGGTCGGCACGCCAGTCGGCTTCGTCGCCTCTGCGGTACGCTAGCGCCTGGACCCACGGAATGCCGAGCGCTTCCAGTTCCTTTTTGCGGCCGTCCGGGTCGAGCACGATCTGGGTATTGATCACGGCGTCGGCGACAAGCTTGCCGTCCATTTTCAGCAGGCCAGCATGCGACCCCATGACCGGTGCGTACCAGGCCAGCGGTACGGCGCCAGCGGCCTCGATGCGCGCGATCAGGTCGTCGACGAAGGCGGTCTGCTCGCTGCCGATGTAGGTCTGGTGCAGCGCGACGGCAATCACCGGAGGCTTGTTGGCGAGATCGACTTCCTTCCATTTCAGGTAGTCGGCGGTGTTGGCAAAAACAAGGCCGGGCGCCTGCGGGTGGTAGATCGCCGCTTTCGGAAAGACGATCGGCGGCGCAATGCCGTCGAGGGGCTTGCCCTGGCGGTATGCGGCGAGCGAGTGGAAGAAGTTTTCGAAGTTGGACCGCGCACCGTTGATGTAATAGGCGTGCAGGAGGTCGGCGAGGGGTTCCGGAAATCCTTTTGCCTCTGGCTTCGTATCGTGCATCCACAGGTGCGGCGCGGCGAGGCCGGGCAGGGCCCTGGCGAGCTTCACGCGCATCTGCTCCTGCAGGTGGTCGCGCGGCGCGTCAAAGATCACGATGTCGGCCCCGCGCCAGAGCGAGGCGTCGGTCTCGGCCGGAAGCTTTTCGGCCTGTCGCGATTCGACCTTGAAGCCGTGTGCGGCGCCGATCTCGGCAAGGTGGGTAAATTTCCCTTGTGGCACCGGACTGACGGAGACGAACAGCACCGTGTCGGCGTCTGCCGGCGTGACCAGCGTTGCGGCAGCGAGAATGAGGGAACGGCCCAGGATTTTTTTCAGAAGCATGGAGGTGGCTTGCTCGTCGTGAGGTGGAGATAGGCAGCGACTGGCTGTTCGGGCGCGCCGGAGGGCCGGCTCGGTCTCCTTTTTCTCCTGTCAGAAATCCGCCTGGAAAGCAACGCGAACGTTGCGGCCGGGCTGCGAGTAGAAGTCGACGCCGACCGGGTCCGGGGCGTCGGCCTGGCGGATGTCGCTCCACAGCCAGTACTTTTTGTCGAACACGTTGTTCAGCACGAGAGTCACGCGCGTATCCTTGCTCGGCTTGATCCACGCGGCCAGGTCGGTCACGCCATAGCCTGGGGTGCGGTAGTAACGGCCCGCGCTGTCGTCGATCCGGCGTTTGCGCGTCGCCGCACGCAGGCGTGCTTCGGCGCCCCAGTGGCCGGCATCACGCACCAGGCCGAAGCTTGCGCGCATCGGTTCGATGCTGTTCAGTGGCTGATCGGTTTCTTCGTTGTCGCCGTGGGCGTAGGCCATGGCGCCGTCAACACGCCAGCCGGGCTGGAAGTCCCAACTGCCGCGCGCTTCGGCGCCATGGATGCGGACCTTGGTGAGGTTGCGCGACTGGAAGGTGGTGAAGCCGGGAATGCACGACGGATCGGATGGGCAGTTGAGCCGGACGTTCTCGATGAAATTCTTGTAGTTGTTGTTGTAGATCGCTACCTGGCCGCGGGCCGTAGCGCCTTTCGCACGCAGGCCCAGTTCGATGCCGACGCTTGTTTCCGGCTTCAGTTCGCCGTTCGGCACGATTCCGTAGAGCTGGGCGGTGTTGCGGAACGACCCATTGACCTCGTTATAGTTCGGCGCCCGGAAGCCGGCCGCGAGTTGTCCGTAACCGGACAGCACCTCGTCGAATTTCCACTGGGCGCCAAGCTTCGGGCTGAATCGGCTGTAGGTCTGCCCCTCGACACCACGCTTGAGCAGGGTGAGCACCTGTTGCGACAGGTCGTCGACCTTCGGCTCCAGGCGGGTGCGGTCATAGCGCACGCCCGGCGTCAGTGTCAGTCGACTGCCGAAGAGGCCGCCGATTTCGTCCTGCACGAAGAGGCCGATGGTGTCGGTCTGCCCGTTGGCGAAATCGCGCAGTGGGTAGTTCTCGCCGGCAATCGACTTCGATACCGTGCCGGTCGTCCGGTTGTAACGGGTGGCATCGCGCAGTTCCTCGACTTCCTGGCGCATCAGGTCGACACCGTAGGTGATCAGATGCGTCATGCCGGTACCGCCAAGCAGCGACTCAAGCTGGAGGTTGAAGCCGGATGTTGTCTGGTCGAAATGGAAGTCCTGGTAAAGGTCGCACTGACTGGCGCCGGCGATCGTCGCCGAACAGGTGGCGCTGGTGTTGCTGCGACGCTGGTAGTTCTTGTTGTGCGTCTTCGCGTCCTGATAGTAGGCTTTGGCGACCAAGCGGTCGTAGAAGGCGCCGCCAGGCTTGTTCTCGTACTCGACGCTGTAGCGCGTGCGCTTGACGTTGTCGTCGCCGGTCATCGTCGTAACGCGCGGCAGCGAGCCCGAGAGGCGCAAGATGTCCGTCTGCACGTCCTGTTCGCGCGATTCGATCAAGGTGGTGATGCGGTGACCGGCCGCAGGCTTCAGCACCAGTTTGGCGATCATGCCGCGATCGGTGGTGTCGGCCGGGTTCGGCTTGCTGCGGAAGGGGCTGGTGCTACCGTCCTGGCCCTGGTTGTCGGTCTCGTGCCCGCGCGCTTCGCCGTAGCCGACCATCAACTCGGCTGCAGCTCCACGCACGGCGCCAATGACACTGCCCGAGAACTGGTCGTTGGCGCCGAAGTAGCCGCCACGCACGCGTACGCCGTAGGGTTTGTCGCCCGGCGCAATGTCGGACGGATCGAGCGTCACAAAACCGATGACGCCACCGATGGCGTCAGAACCATAGAGACTGGAGGCCGGGCCACGAACGATCTCGACCTGCTTCAGGAAATCGGCGAGGGCCGAAGGCGAGGCACTCATCGTGAAGTTGGTCGGGCCGCCACCGTTGTAGTAATCGGGTAGCCGCACGCCGTCGACCACCGTCACGACGCGGTTGTCCTCGATGCCCCGGATATTGATACGCGTTGCGCCAAAGCGGCGCAGATCGCGGGACATCACCACGTCCGGATCGTCGCGGAACAGGTCAGCTTCTTCGGACGGCAGTCGACGGTCCATGTCCTCGCGACTGATGGCGGTGACGGTCAGCGGCAGATCGTCGATGGCCGTACTGCTGCGCGTCGCGGTAACGACGGTGTCGCGCATCTGCTGATCGGCGAACACTGCGTGCGAGGTGGCCGCTAGTGCTGCGGCAAGGAGGGAATACTGAAAAGTCCGGCCAGCGCCGGAGAGTCCGACAGACATGCAAACCTCCAGAAAGCATGGTGACTGGCTGGCTGGCGCATGGCTGGCTGGCGAATGAACGGCGAAACGAAGAAATTACAACGTTCCGTTTGTATAAATGAGAATGGTTATCATTATATCTGTCTGCGGGCTTTCAGGCAAGAGGTGCGTCACTTGCTGTGGTGGTATTGGCAGCCACGAGTCTGGGGCAAGCGACACCGTATGCGGGAAAGGGGAAGTGGATGGCCACGAATGGTTTGCGGTCAGGCAAAGAGATGGCCGATGAGCCGGCTGATCTGAGCGGCCGGATCGGGACTCAGGCAATCGACAATCTGTGGTCGCAGTGTGTTGCCGATCCAGGTGATCTGTCGCTTGGCGAGCTGGCGGGTGGCGTAGATGCCACGCTCGCGCAGTTCGTGACGTGGCGCGAGACCATCCTGAACTTCCCATACCTGCCGGTAGCCGACACAGCGCATTGACGGCAGAGCAGGCTGTAACGGGTATTTTCCGCGTAACCACTCGACTTCGCTTTCCAGGCCGGCGGCGAGCATCGCTGCAAAGCGGTCGGCGATACGCTGGTGCAGTGTGCCGCGATTCGAAGGCAGCAGGCCGATCGACACGAAGTGGTAGCGGGGCGCCGTTTTCTCGCCGTTCATGATCAACGCCGACAGCGGCCGGCCGGAAAGGCGAAAGACCTCGAGCGCGCGCTGGATGCGTTGTGCATCGCTGCGCTGCAGGCGCGCCGCCGTTGCCGGATCGACTTCGGCGAGTTCAGCGTGCAGCGCCGGCCAACCCCGAGCAGCGGCGTCCCGGTCGATCGCTGCACGCATTGCCGGGTCGGCTGCCGGCAAGTCGACCAGGCCGTCGACCAGCGCTTTGAAATAGAGCATGGTGCCGCCGACGAGCAAGGGTACGCGGCCACGCGCCGTGATCGCAGCCATTATGCGCAGCGCGTCGGCACGGAAACGGGCTGCCGAGTAGGCTTCCTGCGGGCTGATCAGGTCGATCAGGTGATGCGGGAATTCAGCCAGGGTTGCTGCGTCGGGTTTGGCGGTGCCGATATTCATGTCGCGAAAGACCTGCGCCGAATCGACGCTGATCAGCTCGACGGGGAAGCGCCGTGACAATTCGAGCGCCACTGCGGTCTTGCCGCTGGCAGTCGGTCCCATCAGCAGGATTGCCAGTGGCAAAACTTCCGGGTGCGCTGCGATCTTGCTCATCGGCCGCGCAGAAAGTGGCGGTCGAGATCGGTCATGCTCAACTGCGTCCAGGTCGGGCGGCCGTGGTTGCAGAGACCGGAACGTTCGGTTTCCTCCATCTGGCGCAACAGGGCGTTCATTTCCGCCAGCGACAGCCGTCGCCGGGCATGCACTGCACCCTGGCAGGCCATGCTGGCCAGAAACTCGTTGCGCGCTGCGGTCAGCAGTTGCGTGACACCATGTTCGCGCAGTTCGCCCAAGAGCGCGCGTGCCAGTGCGGCCGGGTCGGCGGCCTGCAGCAGGACCGGAACGGCACGCACCGCGAGCTGTCGGGGACCCACCGGCGCGAGATCGAAACCGAGTTGCCGCAGCGCCGCGGCGTGTTCTTCGGCGGTGGCGACGTCGATCGCCTCGGCATTGAACACTGCGGGAATCAGTAGCGCCTGCGTCGCCAGGGGTTGTTCGTCGAGCGCGTGCTTGAGCTTCTCGTACAGGATGCGTTCGTGCGCCGCATGCATGTCTACGACCACCAGACCCTGATGATTTTCCGCCAGGATGTAGATGCCGTGCAGTTGCGCGAGGGCATAACCGAGCGGCGCTGCTTCGGCTTCTGTCGTGGCGGTGGCTGCTGCTGGCAGTCGATCCGGGGTTTGCGCGGCCTGTACGAACGCCAGGTAAGGATGGCTGCCGGCAGGTTCGCGGATGCCCAGTGAACCCTGGTGCGCTACCCGGTTGACGAAGGTCGGGCGCCCGGTCTGGGTCGCGCTCGCCGGATGATCGGGCCAGCGCGATGACGCCTCGTCTGCTACCGGCATCTGCGCACTTGGCGCTGGCGGCGTTGCCAGCGGCCCCGACAACAGCCGCTGCACGGCATGAAAGACAAACTGGTGAACCGCGCGAGCGTCACGGAAACGGACCTCGGTCTTCTGTGGGTGGACATTGACATCGACAGTTGCCGGGTCAACCTCCAGGAACAGGCAGTAAGCCGGGTAGCGGCTGCCGTGCAGCAGATCCTGGTAAGCCTCGCGTAGCGCATGGTTCAATAGCTTGTCGCGAACGAAGCGGCCGTTGACGTAGAGGTACTGGGCGTCGCCGCGCGCGCGCGAGTAGGTCGGCAGTGCGCAGTAGCCAAAGACGCGCAGTGGCCCGGCGGCGGCGTCAAGGCTGCGCGACTCGGCAAGAAACTCCTCGCCAAGGATCGCGCCGGCACGCGTTCGCGTATCACTCCTGGCCAGATGCAGGCTGACGCGACCGTTGTGCGTGAGCGTGAATGCAACCCCCGGATGGGCCAGCGCAATGCGCTTGACGGCCTCGGCACAATGGGCAAATTCAGTATGGCCGGACTTGAGGAATTTCCGGCGTGCCGGCGTGTTGTAATAGAGGTCGCGCGTTTCGATCACGGTCCCGACGGACAGGGCCGCCGGTTCAGGTGTCGCTCCAGCTTCCGCGCAGAGCCGCCAGGCATGCTGTCCGGCGGTGCTGCCCGCCGGCTGCCGGCTGGTGAGAGTGACCCGCGCGATGGCAGCCACCGAAGCCAGCGCTTCACCACGAAAACCGAGCGTGCCGACGCGTTCGAGATCGTCAAGCGAACTGATCTTCGAGGTCGCGTGCCGGACCAGTGCCAGCGCCAGCTCGTCGCGGGCGATGCCGTGGCCGTCGTCAATGACGCGGATCAGTTTGACGCCGCCTTCCTCGAGCTGAATCTGGAGGGTCGAGCTGCCGGCGTCGAGGGCATTTTCCAGCAGTTCCTTGAGCACCGAGGCCGGCCGATCGATGACTTCGCCGGCAGCGATCTGGCTGATCAAGAGATCGGGCAGGAGATGGATGCGGGGGGGGTCAAGCATCGGTCCATTATACCGGCCCGGCTTCCGGTAGAATCGCGCCTTCACGGCCGGGTCGCTGCCCGGCATCTCCCACCGCGGTGGCCCGCACGCCGGCATCAGACGCGGCGGTATCGTCGGCTCGCTCAAGTGACCGAGAATCTCCCGGATCACCACCGCTTCGGTGATCAAGGCGATGAGGCGCATCTCGCCACCGCACTCGGGCAGAGCAGCGGCAGCACCTCGTAGATGCGCGCCAGCAACAGCGCCCAGGCGTAGCGCGCTGCCTTGGCGATGTGCCGGCTCTGACGGGCCGCTTCCGGCGGGATGGGCTCTGCCCGCGTCGGCGTGGCGGCCATCTCGGTTGGCTGCGCCAGCGCGGTGACCGCCTCGCGCAGCAGCGAGTTCGACGCCAGCACCCCGTAGGTGCGGTAACGATGGCGGCGCGGCGGTGGAACCAGCACCGCAAGGCGATCGAGCAACGGCATTGGCGTTAATGTGAAAATCGCGTATGCGACTCACGACCCTCCCCTCCCCCTCGCGGGGGTGAAGGCGAGGTTTCGCGGAGCACTGCTCCGCGCCGCCGTAACCGGCCCGCGCTGCAGCGCGGGCCGTGGAAGGGGCCGAGGGAGAAGGAAACGGTCATGACTTTCATGATCGGGGGTGCCCGGAAAAGTGATGACCATTAGCATCAGCTGACGCTGCTGCCTGGGCCGGGTTGCACGCTCTCATAGACCAGGTGCTCGGGATCGATTTCACGCCGCCGCTCCAGCGCAAGGGCCGGACGGGCACAGTCGCGCAGCAGACGTTCCAGACCGTTGCGCTCGTGCGCCTCGATGCGCCCCTGGGCATCGACCGAGAAGCCGCCGCCGTGTTCCCACTCGGCCATCACCTGCGCATCGTCGGCCGACAGCAGGCCGCGCCGCAGGAGCAATCGCAGCAGTCGACGGCACACAGCCGTCAACAGCCATTGTCCGGCGGCATCGATTTCTGCATCGGCTCTGGCGGCGATGCACGGCGCGATCTTGTCGATGCGGCCGTGGTGGACGAGCAGGTCGGTATCGACGATCTGGCCTTCATTAACCAGGCGAGCGTTGCGGATGAATAGGGTGTTCATGCCAAATCTCGTTGGGCGATTGAATATCTGCACAGGAGCAGCGGGTTAGCGAAGTCATCGGCCCGCTGCCGTAAATCTCGCCGAAGAAACAAGGGTTTGCGGCGTTGTAGCAAAGTGGACGGCGGTGCCGCGGAAGGGCGATGTAGCAATGGTGCATAATCCCCGTGGATTAGCGTGGTCATGGGTGACGTCATCGTAGTAGGCGCGGCGGACGACATGACGAGACCTCCCTCGTTGCAAGGGTTTGCGGGAATCAAGCATGAGTTTACTTTGCAATGAACTCGCTTTGGCCATCGTTTGTCTTATTATTAGCTTGTCTTGACCAATAACAGGGAGAATACTCATGCCATTTCCATCCCGCTTTCTCGTTAGCGCTTGTCTTGCTGTCGGCGTACTTGCCGCCGGTTGCAGCAGCACGGAAGAAAAGCCGACCGTGGCAGCGCCCCCGCCCGCACCACAGGTGGTTGCCCTTCCCTATGAACAGGCGGTGCGCAAGGCTGCGCAGGACCTGCTGACCAACGCCAATCTGGCCAAGGATCAGAAATACAGCATGGTGGTTGATCCACTGGTGGACGGTAACAGCGGCATGCAGACCGAAGCGACGGTGGCGATGGAACAATCGGTCGTTCAACTGGTGAAGGAAAACTATCAGCAGGTCGACGTCAAACCCTTCAACAACGAAACCGTCGCTACGCTTCCCTTGCTGATGGTCGGCACCTTCACGCCGATCAACCTGCAGGGCAAGGCTGACGGCGAGCGCGATGCCTATCGCATCTGCTTCGCACTTGCCGATCTGAAGACCGGCAAGATCATCAGCAAGGGACTGGCACGTGCGCTGCCCGAAGGATTCGATCCGACACCTCTGCCTTTCTTCCGCGAGATGCCGGTGTGGGCCAAGGATACGGCTGTCGACGGATACGTGAAGACCTGTCAGGGAACGAAAGCCGGCGACCCGATCAATCCCGCCTACATTGACGCCGTGCTGGCCGCATCGACGATCAGCGAAGCAACCAAGGCCTATCAGGCGAAGAAATACAAGGATTCGCTGGCCCTCTACCAGTCGGTCCTGACCAATCCGGCCGGTAACCAGGCGCGCGTTTATGCCGGGATTTACCTCGACAATCAGAAACTGGGGCGCACGAAGCCTGCCATGCAGGCCTTCGGGCAGTTGGTTCAAATGGGCCTGGCAAGCGACCGACTCGCCGTGCGCTTCGATTTCAAGCCTGGGGCAACCGCCTTCAGCCAGGAACAGCAACCTTATTCGCTGTGGTTGTCGGAGATCGCCAAACAGTCCCTGCGACAGTCGTCCTGCATCGAGGTCGCCGGACACACCCGGCGGGGCACCTCGGAGCAGATGGACGAACGCCTTTCCCTGCAGCGCGCCGAGTTCGTCCGGCAGAAGCTGGTGGCAGCCAAACCGGCCCTGGCGAAACGGTCGATGGCCAAGGGATATGGTTCGCAGCGCGCAATCATCGGTACCGGCAAGGGTAATGAGTCGGACGCTCTCGATCAGCGCATCGAATTCAAGAAAGTGTCCTGCTGACCGATCACCCATTCCGACCACCCATTCCAACCACCGTGCTCGGCATCAGGGTAGCTCTTCGACAATTCATCTGGGCACTCTTCTGCTCACTGCTGGGCGGCTTTCCGTCGACCGCAGGAGCGACTGTGCAAGCAACCGGAACGACACCCAGCCTGCGCATTGAAACCGGTACCCACGTCGCCCCGATTCGCGCGGCCAGCATGGATCGTGACGGCCGCTATGCCGTCACGGCATCCGAGGACAAGACCTCGCGCGTTTGGGACGCGGCCAGTGGTTCACTGCTGTCGGTTTTCCGACCACCGTCCGGACCTGGCAACGATGGCAAGCTGTATGCAGTAGCAATGGCTCCGGACGGTGCAGTTTTTGCCACGGCAGGCTGGTCCGCAAGCAATGATGTTTACCTGGTCCGCCGCAGCGACGGCCAGATCATCCACCGCATCACCGGACTGCCCGATGTCGTCACGCATCTGTCTTTCTCTCGCGATGGCCGAATGCTCATCGCCGGCCTGTGGGGCAGACAGGGGGTACGCGTCTTCCAGGGCAGCGAATCCTGGACCAGCGCACGCGAACTGCAGGGTGACTCGGACTTCTCGGATGAGGTGAATGCAAGTGTCTGGTCGCCTGACGACAAGACCATCGTAGTCAGTAGTGCCGAGGGTTTCGTCCGTGCTTACGAAGCGACATCGAAAGGCCTCAAGCTACTTTCGCGCAGCACACCGGCCGGAACGGGCGTGCCTTTCGGCCTGGCTTTTTCACCCGATGGGCAGACCGTGGCCGTTGGCGCTTCGGACCAGGGAAGCGTCGCCCTGCTCGACGCCAAGACACTGAAAACACGCAAGGTGTTGTCGCCTCCGGCCAAGGGCAGTATCGCGCGCAGCCTCAGCGTCGTCGCTTGGTCAATGGATGGCAAACGCGTCTACGCGGCTGGCAGTTGGGCCAACGACAAAGGACAGTTTGCGATTCTGGTCTGGCCTGATGCTGGGCAGAGTGAGCCCTCTGTCATCCCGGTAGCGCGCAACACGATCACTGCGCTGCACGCTACACGTGATGGCAATCTGCTGTATGCGACTGCCGATCCCGCGTGGGGAATGCTTGCCGCCAACGGACAGGCGCAGTTCATCGTCAGCAGCAGCTTGCTGGATTTTCGCAACCAGCGCAGCCGCTTTCGCCTGGCTGCGGATGGCAGTGCGCTCGCCTTTCAGGACGCACGGCCCGGTGACACCGGCGATGCCTTCGACACTCGTCAACTAGCCTGGGCAAAAGCCGCCAAGGATTGGCAGGCACCACGGACATCCGCCGGCAAAACCATGGTCGACAACTGGTTTGAGCGGCAACAACCGTCCATCAATGGCAAAGTCCTCGGCCTGGATGCCAACGAGTGGTCGCTGGCGGCGAGCGTCTCTCGTGACGGCAACCGCATTGCCATCGCCACCAACTTCCAAATCCGCCTCTACGACCGCAACAGCCGCGCTTTGTGGAAGACTGCAGCCCCCGCGACGCCGTGGCAGGTGAACACCAGCGACGACGGCCGCTGGGTAGTCGCCGCGTTCAGCGATGGCACGTTACGCTGGTACCGGCAACACGACGGCAGTGAGCAACTCGTGTTCTTCCCGCAAGCGGACGGCCGCCGTTGGGTCATGTGGACGCCCGGGGGCTATTTCGCTGCCAGCCCGGGCGGAGAGAATCTGGTCGGCTGGCAGGTTGACCGCGGTTCGGCACAGGCCGCGGATTTCTATCCGGTATCGCACTTCCGTACCGAGTATTATCGGCCCGAACTGATCAGCGAAGTCATCGGCAAGGGCAGTACGGACGCCGCACTGGCTGCGCTCCCGGCTGGCGCGGCGGCTCCGCCGCCCGGTGGCCAGGCCATCCGTGAACGGCTGCCGCCGACCGTGCGCATCGTTCCACCTGACACAAGCAACTGGACCACTGGCGACAACATCAAGCTCCAGGTGGCCGTTCGCGCACCCGCCGATGCCCCGCCAACCAAACTCCGCGCGCGAATCAACGGCCAACCTGTTGTCCTGCCGGCGTTGTCTGCCCTGCGCAGTTCGCGCTCCGATGCCAACGAGAGCCTCTATGAGGTGCCGCTTTCCCTGTCGGGACTCGAAGCCCAGATCTTGCTGTTTGCTGAGAACAAGCATGGCGTCTCGCCTGAAGCGACCTTGACGCTCAAGAAACCCCCAGTGACTGCCAAGGAAGCCGCCGCGGCCAATAGTCCGTCCGCTGCTGCGTCAGCGCCGGCCACCGGTGGAGTGGACCTGCGACCAGCGCTGTACGTTCTTGCGATCGGCATCAGCAAATACCAGGATCCTTCGATTCAGCTGGAGTTCGCTGCCAAGGACTCGACCGATCTATCGAATTTCTTCAGGACCCAGGAAGGCGGTCTGTACCGCAAGGTTTCGGTTCGTCTGCTCACCGACCATTCCGCCAAACGAGACGACGTCCTCGACGGACTGGAGTGGATTCGCCGGGAACTGACTTCGCGGGACGTAGGAATGGTTTTCATTGCCGGGCATGGGGTGAATGATGCCGACGGCACGTATTACTTCCTGCCACAGGATGTCAACGTCAAGGCCCTGAAGCGCACCGGCGTGATCTTCAGCGAGATTCGTAACACGCTCGTTTCCTTGCCCGGCAAGGCGATGTTCTTCATCGACACCTGCCATGCGGGCAATGTTCTCGGCACTGGCGCGCGCTCGCTTCGCCTCGATACCACCGCCGTCATCAATGAGTTGTCGAGTGCCGATAACGGAGTCATCGTATTTGCTGCGGCAACTGGACGCCAATATGCCCAGGAATCGCCCGACTGGGGCAACGGTGCTTTCACCAAGGCCATCCTCGAGGGTTTGCGCGGGAAGGCCGATTACAACAAGTCCGGTCGTATCACGCACAAGATGCTCGACCTCTATGTCTCGGAACGTGTCAAGTCTCTGACTGAAGGCGCGCAATCGCCGGTAACCATCGTCCCCAGCGGCGTCCCCGACTTTCCTCTCGTTCTCGGCCAGCGTTAATGTGAGAGTCGCGTCAGCGGCTCACGAACCTCCCATCCCCACTTGTGGAGGTGAAGCTTAGACTGCAGGCTCTCGTCTCCCTTGGCAGGGCACCCCATGGCAAGGCCTGTTCATCTTATGGAATCCGCCGGTAAACAAGGCGTTCTCGGCACATGCCTGATCACTTCGGCTTTGCCGGAAAGGCAAACTGCGGCAGAATGCGAGGATTGCCTTCGCCGTATTGACTACAGGGAACTCGATGTCGGAACCAGAAGAGTACGAACGGACTTGGGTTGTACGCCAACCCGCAGCATCCTCACCCCCGGCGGCTGCAGCCGAAGCTAGTGTCGGCTGCAATGCGTTACCGCTGGGCACGCACATTGGGGAATTCGAACTCATCAACCTGGTCGGCATTGGCGGTTTCGGAATCGTATACCTCGCCCACGATCTCTCGCTCGGGCGCTATGTCGCGCTGAAGGAGTACATGCCATCCTCGCTGGCAGAGAGAGTCGAGGGTTTGACCGTCGCCGTCAAATCGGCGCGCCTGGCCGAAACTTTTGCCATTGGTCTGCGCAGTTTCGTCAATGAAGCACGGATGCTCGCCCAGTTCGATCATCGCTCGCTGGTGAAAGTGTATCGCTTCTGGGAGGCGAACGGTACGGCCTACATGGTGATGCCGTTCTACGAGGGGATTACCCTCAGGCAGGCCTTGCAAAAAATGCCTGAGCCGCCCTCAGAGCAATGGCTGAGAGGCTTGATCGACCCTCTGCTCGATGCGCTGGAGGTCATTCACCAGGAAAACTGCTTTCACCGCGACATTGCTCCAGACAACATTCTGTTGCTCGCCGACGGACGACCCCTATTGCTCGATTTCGGGGCGGCTCGGCGGGTCATCGGCGACAGGACGCAGGCACTGACGGTTATTCTCAAACCGGGTTATGCGCCTCTGGAGCAGTATGCGGAAGACCCGCATGTCAAACAAGGCGCATGGACCGACCTCTATGCACTGGCCGCCGTGGTCTATAACGCAATCACCCGCAGACCACCCATGGCATCGGTAGCCCGCTCAATCAACGACACCATGGTCCCGCTAACGCAGGCTGCAGCTGGACGCTACAGCAAGACCTTCCTGCAGGCCATGGATCGGGCGCTGGCGGTCAGGCCTGAAGATCGTCCGCAGAGCGTCGCTGAGTTTCGTGCCCTGCTGGCCGGGTCGGACGTGCCGGATACGCTACAGGTAACCGTGCCGCAGGTGACCGCGCAGCAGGCTGCAGCGGCCACGGTCAGCCAGGCACCGGTGGAAAAGAAACGGAGCAAGGCGATGCTGTTAGTTGGTGTTGGCGGCACTCTCGCGGCGGTTGCCGCCGGTGGGGCGTATTACGCACTCCGGTCGCCACCCACTCCCGTATCGCCACCAGTCACGGTAGCGCCATCTCCGGCAGCCACACCACCGGCAGCCACACCGGCTGCTGGGGCGACCGCTTCGCCACTGGCAGCAGAGATTCAGACGGCAGACCGGAAGTCACTCAACGAGCAGCAGCTGGTCGACCTCCTGCTCGGCAAAAATGGCGCGACCAACTCGTCAACAAAGGCCGTCAAGCCGTTTGACCCGGCTGACATCTTGCAGGAGATTTATCGACACCGCGACCCCGAGCATGTGGTGGCGGTGGTTCCGGAGAAGGCCAGGGTCAAAATCGGTCAGGACAAGCTACGTTTCCGCGTCAGTTCGCACAAGCCGGGCTATGTGTACATTCTGATGCTGGGCACCAATGGCCGCTTCAACCTGCTTTTCCCGAATGCCATCGATGCCGATAACGGGATTGCCGGAGAGGGTGATCTAAGCCTGCCTCGCCCCGGCTGGGCAATGACGCCTGAAGGGCCGCCAGGAAGCAATCGCTTCTTGGTGATCGTTTCCGACAATCGACGGGATTTCTCTGCAACCGGCCTGCGCAAGGTCAATCCATTTGCCGAGTTCCCGCTCGATATTGCCGACCGCATTGCACATGAGGCGAACTTTGCGACCACCAATCCTTTTGCCGGCAAGGTCATCTGCCCAGCCAGTCGCGCTTGCTCGTCCAGCTACGGTGCAGCCCTGTTTGTCATCGACGAGATTAGCTGACCGTAACCGTCAATAGACGTAGAGAACCAGAATACTCCTACTCGTCTACTCGTCGAGCCGTCTGATGGTCACCCGACGATTTTCGGGGGCTTCGGGCCGAACCGGGTTGAGCAGTTGTGACGGGCCCTTGCCGACGGGCTT
This sequence comes from Accumulibacter sp., assembly GCF_036625275.1. Lineage (GTDB taxonomy): Bacteria > Pseudomonadota > Gammaproteobacteria > Burkholderiales > Rhodocyclaceae > Accumulibacter. The sequence goes on along the minus strand of NZ_JAZKUD010000026.1, from coordinate 19,685 downwards.
GAGGCGACTACGATCGATCTGGTGGTTTTGTGACAGATAGCCAACGACGCTTTCGGCACGTGATTGTGACAACTGTCGGTTGTATTCCTCGCCACCACGCGGATCGGTATGGCCCTCGATAGCAAAGCGGAAAGGAACGAGTTTCTCCGAATTCAAGGCTCTTCCTACCACATCCAGCGACTGCTTGCCGTTCGCTGTCAGGCCCGCCGAGTTCGTTTCAAAGGTAATCAGCAAGGACGCTGCCGCCGGTTTCGCAGGCGCCAACGAACTTTCATCGCGAGTGACATTGATCGAGCGCGATTTCGTCCGGGCCGGGGCCGGGGCAAGCAGATCGACCAGCGCGCGTTCGTTAATCTCCTCAGCCCTGAGCACCTTCTCAGCCTGTGCGAGCGATACCGTCGGAACCAGCGTGCACCATAGCAATCCCATCATTCTCACGTATTTCATCTGAAAACTCCTTGAAAACAACTACGAATTGATAATACTACCACCCTGAACGCGCTCCGGCAGGAACGGTGTGATACCTGGGCGCCATGCCGACAGGGGAGTACGATCGAGCAACTCGCCCTGCCCTTGGTCACCGCCCGGAATACGCACGCAACTCGAAGCGACTGTAATCGATACAGGCTTGCGCCGGGAACATTCGTACACACAGCATACGCCATTCACACTCGCCCATGCTCATCATTGATCATGCCGCAATGGGGGGGTGGGTCAGACGATCAACCGAATCCGCGTGTCACAGCGATCAGGGGCTCAATGCCGGCGTCCTCACACAGCGGGAGGTTCTTCTCGCGGCAGAAACCGCCGTTGGCGATCAGACTTTCCACGTGACCCAGTACCTCGGCCTGCGCCTGAAGCGTCGCCAGCATCGGCTCAACCTGCTCCCTGCGATTGGGGGATTGCGTCACGCCGACCGCAACCACCCGCATCGTCGCCGTATCCACCCCGACCTGGGCGTTGTACGCTGGTTCAAAACCGCCACCGGCTACCGGCATGAGGCGCGATTCTTCATCGGTCAGATTGATCTGATCATTGTCCCGTGCTCCGGGCTCGGGGGCCTTGAGCGGCTTGCCTCCCAGTTTCTTGCTAACGGCCATGACTTTTCCATGCCCCCCGATCATGAAAGTCATGACCGTTTCCCTCTCCCCCGACCACTCCCACGGCCCGCGCTGCATCGCGGGCCGGCTACGGCGGCGCGAGGGGGAGGGGAGATTCGTGAGTCGCTGACGCGACTTTCACATTAACCGCCCGGATGATCCGGCACAAACGGCCTGATGCGGCTTCGATCAGCGCGCTACCGTTGTGCATGCATTCTTCGAGCCGCATCGGTCGGTCGCAGATGCTGAGAACGGCATCGATTCCCTGGGCCAGGACCGCGTCGGCGTCCTGACCCAGACCGCCCGACAGGCAGAATACCGGCACCTGGAACTGTTTGGCGATTCGCGCGACACCGACTGGGGCCTTGCCAAAAGCGGTCTGAAAATCGGTGTGGCCCTCGCCGGTCAGCACGAAAGCCGCGTCGCTGACGACCTCGGCAAAATTGACCGCGGCGAGGACGATGTCGATGCCGGGGCTGAGTTTCGCCGGAGTGAAGAACAGCAGCCCGGCGCCAAGGCCGCCAGCGGCTCCTGCGCCCGCGAGTTCAGCCACCTGGCGGCCGGTCGCCGCCTGTGCATGGGCAGCAAAATGTGCGAGTGCAGCATCGAGTTCGGCGACGACTGCCGGGGTCGCGCCTTTCTGTGGGCCAAAAACGGCCGAAGCACCGCGCGCACCGCAGAGCGGGTTGTCCACATCACAGGCGACGGTGATTTCGGTTTCCAGCAGGCGTGCGTCGAGGCCCGTCAGATCGATATGCCGGAGTTGCGCCAGCGCGGCACCGCCTGCCGGCAGTTCAACACCTTGGGCGTTGGTGAAACGAACGCCGAGCGCACGCGCCATGCCGGTGCCACCGTCGTTGGTGGCACTGCCGCCGATACCGATGATGATCTTGCGCAATCCGGCATCGAGCGCCGCGCGGATCAGTTCGCCGGTACCGTAGGTGCTGGTGATGCGCGGGTCGCGCCGGCTGGCGGGCAGCAGTGTCAGGCCCGAAGCCGCCGCCATTTCGATCACCGCAGTCTGGCCATCGCCGAGAACCCCCCACACGGCGGTGATTTTCTCGCCGAGGGGGTCGCTGACCTCGCACATGCGCAGTTGGCCAGCGGTTGCGCTGACCAGCGCCTGTACGGTTCCCTCACCACCGTCGGCGATCGGGATCTGGCGCACTTCGGCCGTCGGGAAAACCTGCAGGACTCCCCGTGCCATGGCCTCGGCGACCGCCACTGCCGACACGCTGCCCTTGTACGAATCCGGTGCCACCACGATACGCAACATGCCTGCTTCTCCAGCAACGATTGAAGAGGATGATCGCCCTGCTGAAGGGAATTGCCCAGAGGCAGCAGCGACAAGCACCGAGAGTTTGCGGCCCCCCGTCCCTGGCCTTGTCACTTTTCTCTCCGGTGTCCCATTGTCTCATCCTGGTGCCGGTTTTGAACTTGCGCACCATCACGGTGCGTGATTCGGCCACCAGACCGGGCAAGGAGCCCCAGCCATGCCTCTGATGACCTCAATCCGTTTCCGTCAGTGTCTGGCACGGTGGTTGCTTTGTGGTCCGGGCAGGAAGATTTCTTCCTTTCTTCCCAGTTCTCAACCTTCGAGGAGCCAAAACAGATGCTACGTCGCAATTTCATGAAGACGCTTTCAGCCGCTGCCATCACCACCGCTTTCGGGTTCACCTCGGTCAGCGCACTGGCCGCGGAGACGATCAAGGTCGGTGTTCTGCATTCCCTGTCCGGGACCATGGCCATTTCCGAGACGGCGCTCAAGGAGACCGTCCTGATGGCCATTGACGAGATCAACAGCAAGGGCGGCGTGCTTGGCAAGAAACTCGAACCGGTGGTTGTCGACCCGGCCTCGAACTGGCCACTGTTCGCCGAGAAGGCGCGCCAGTTGCTAAGCAAGGACAAGGTGGCGGTCACTTTTGGCTGCTGGACCTCAGTGTCGCGCAAGTCGGTCCTGCCAGTCTACAAGGAACTCAACGGGCTGCTGTTCTACCCGGTGCAGTACGAAGGCGAGGAACTCGAGCGGAACGTCTTCTACACTGGCGCTGCGCCAAACCAGCAGGCGATTCCGGCGGTCGAGTATCTGATGAGCAAGGACGGCGGTGAAGCCAAGCGCTTCGTCCTGCTCGGCACCGACTACGTCTATCCGCGCACGACCAACAAGATCCTGCGCGCTTTCCTCAAGTCGAAGGGCGTCGCCGACGCCGACATCATGGAAGAGTACACGCCTTTCGGTCACAGCGACTACCAGACGATCATCGCCAAGATCAAGAAGTTCTCCAGCGAAGGCAAGAAGACGGCAGTGGTTTCGACCATCAACGGCGATTCCAACGTGCCGTTCTACAAGGAACTCGGCAACGCCGGTCTGAAGGCCACCGAAGTGCCGGTGGTCGCCTTTTCGGTCGGCGAGGAGGAACTGCGCGGCGTCGATACCAAGCCGCTGGTGGGACACCTGGCGTCGTGGAACTACTTCATGTCGTTGAAAAACGTCGAGAACGACAAGTTCACCAAGCTGTACCGCGCCTGGGCGGTCAAGCAGAAGCTGCCAAATGCCGATAAGGCGGTGACCAACGACCCGATGGAAGCCACTTACGTCGGCGTCTATATGTGGAAACAGGCCGTCGAGAAGGCCAAGTCGACCGATGTCGACAAGGTGATCGCGGCCATGGGCGGGCAGACCTTCAAGGCGCCGTCGGGTTTCACGATCAAGATGGACGAAAAGAACCACCACCTGCATAAACCGGTGTTCATCGGCGAAATCAAGGCCGATGGACAGTTCAACGTCGTCTGGAAGACGCCTGGACCAGTCAAGGCACAGCCGTGGAGTCCGTATATTCCGGGCAACGACAAGAAAAAAGACGAGCCGGAAGGCAAGTAAAGCAGTGCCTGGGCCGCAGCCGCGGCTCAGGCAGTGTCCTTTGGCCTCTCTCGGCTCAGAGGAGGCCGAGGAGTAGGGAGAAAGCATGCGCACCACTGGATTACTGCTTTGCGGATGGTTGCTGAGTACGGCTTGCCTGGCGGCGATCGACCCGACACTGCTCAAGCCACTCGCGTCCGAAGACTCGGAAACCAAGATCGCCGCGATTGCCGCGCTGGCGCAAGCGGCGCCCGACGAAGCCCTGCCAGTCCTCAAGGCACTGGCCGACGACTCGCTGGCGCTGGCCGGCGAGCGAGTGGTGATCGTCGACGGCGCGCGCGTCCTCGACGCGGCCAGCCACACCGAAATCAAGCCGACGGCGACCGAGACCATCGGGATCAACAACCGCGTGCGCCGCGAGCTGTCGGGTGCCCTCGCCGCGCTGCGGCTGTTCTCGAACGAACGCGCGATGCGCTGGCAGGCTGCCCAGGAGCTGACAGCGAGCGCTGATGCCAAAATGCTGCCGCTGCTCGACCGTGCGCTGGCCGTCGAAACCGACACCGGGATCAGGACGCGTCTGCAACTGGCGCATGCGCAGGCCAGTCTTGGTTCGACCGAGGCGCAGGTACGGCTTGCCGCCGTTCGTGTCCTCGGCGAAAGCAGCGACCCCAACGTCCGGCAAATGCTGCTGCCACTGACCGAGAAGCGCGGCGACGCCTGGATCGAGCCCGACAGCGCAGTGCGCGCTGCGGCCGGGACATCGATCCGGTCGATAGAGCAGCGACTGGCTTGGGCTGACAATCTCGGCCGCGCCTTCACCGGCCTGTCGCTCGGATCGATCCTCCTGCTTGCCGCCCTGGGTCTGGCGATTACCTACGGCGTCATGGGGGTCATCAACATGGCGCACGGCGAACTGCTGATGGTCGGCGCCTATTCGGCGTGGGTGATGCAGAGCGTTTTTCGCGCCCACCTGCCGGGGCTGCTCGACTGGTATCTGCTGGCGGCCATCCCGGTCGGCTTTTTCTCGGCCGCACTGGTCGGTATCCTCATGGAACGGATCGTCATCCGCCACCTCTATGGCCGCCCGCTGGAGACGCTGCTCGCCACCTGGGGAATCTCGCTGTTTCTGATGCAGGTGGCGCGCACGTTGTTCGGCGCGCAGAACGTCGAGGTTGCCAACCCGGTGTGGATGGCCGGCGGCATCGAGGTTTTGCCCAACCTGATGCTGCCTTGGAACCGGATCATCATCGTCGGCTTCTCGATTGCCGTGCTCGTCGTGATGTGGGCGATTCTCAATCTCTCGCGCCTGGGGATGTTCGTCCGCGCGGTGACGCAGAACCGTGCCATGGCCGGCTGCGTCGGCGTGCCGACCGGGCGCGTCGATACTCTGGCCTTCGGCCTCGGTGCCGGGATCGCCGGACTCGGCGGCGTGGCACTGTCGCAGATTGCCAACGTCGGCCCGGACATGGGGCAGGGCTACATCGTCGATTCATTCATGGTCGTCGTTCTCGGCGGCGTCGGGCAGCTTGCCGGCGCGGTCTGGGCGGCCTTGGGTCTGGGCGTGTTCACCAAGTTTCTCGAAGGCTGGACGGGAGCGGTGGTCGCCAAGATCGTCGTGCTGATATTCATCATCATCTTCATCCAGAAGCGTCCACAGGGGCTGTTCGCCCTCAAGGGCCGCTTTGTCGAATCCTAAAGTCCCGGGAGATTTCATGCGCCCTTCGTCTGCACGAACCCCTTTGATCGTCCGCATCGGGCAAAGCTTCGACGCACGTAGCTGGCAGATGGCAGGGTTGTTCGCTGCTTTCGCGCTGCTTGCCGTGCCGATCATGCACCTCGTGCTGCCGCCTGCCCATCCGCTGCACCTGTCGACCTACTTCATCACCCTGATCGGCAAGATTCTCTGCTACGCGATCGTCGCCGTGGCCATGGATCTGATCTGGGGGTACGGCGGCATCCTCTCGCTCGGGCATGGTCTGTTCTTCGCGCTGGGTGGCTACGCCTTCGGGATGTACCTGATGCGCCAGATCGGCCGTGACGGCAGTTACCAGAGCGACCTGCCGGATTTCATGGTCTTTCTCGACTGGAAGGAATTGCCGTGGTTCTGGCTTGGTAGCGACAGCTTCGTGTGGGTAGCGCTGCTGGTGCTCGTCGTGCCGGCGCTGATCGCTTTCGTATTCGGTTACTTCGCCTTTCGTTCGCGCATCAAGGGCGTCTATTTCTCGATCATCACGCAGGCGCTGACCTATGCGGCGATGCTGCTCTTCTTTCGCAATGAAACCGGTTTCGGCGGCAACAACGGTTTCACCGACTTCAAGCGCATTCTGGGTTACTCGATCACCGCCCCCGAGACGCGCGTCGTCCTTTTCGGCCTTTCGGCGCTGGCGTTGCTCGGCACCTTGTTGCTCGCGCGCACCCTGGTGACTTCGAAATACGGCCGCATCCTGACGGCGATCCGCGATGCCGAATCACGAGTGATGTTCATCGGCTACAACCCGCTGTGGTACAAGCTTTTCGTGTGGACCTTGTCGGCGGTGTTGTGCGCCGTCGCCGGTGCGCTGTATGTACCGCAGGTGGGAATCATCAACCCGTCCGAAATGTCGGTCGCCAATTCGATCGAAATCGCCATCTGGGTCGCCGTTGGCGGGCGCGGGACGCTGATCGGCCCGGTCATCGGCGCGTTCATCGTCAATCTCGCGAAGAGCTGGTTTACGGTCAGCTTTCCCGAATACTGGCTGTTCTTTCTCGGCACCCTGTTCATCGTCGCGACGCTGTATCTGCCGCAAGGCGTCGTCGGCCTGTGCCGGAAACTCGGGGTGAAGCGTGATCGCCATCCTCTGGCACCGGCTGCGAAAGGAATTCAGGCATGAACGCCGTCGATCTCCCACTGAACAACAACCCCGACTGGGACAGCGGCACCGCCGAACTCGGACATCTGCTCAAACCGGGTGAACTCGACCTGTCGCACAAGGTCATCCTTTATCTCGAAGACATCACGGTCAGCTTCGACGGTTTCCGGGCGCTGAACAAACTGTCCCTGGCGATCGACGCCGGCGAGCTGCGCTGCATCATCGGGCCCAACGGCGCCGGCAAGACGACGATGATGGACGTGATCACCGGCAAGACGCGACCCGACGAGGGCAGCGTCTTCTTCGGTCAGACGATCGACCTGACGCGTCTCTCCGAACCCGAAATTGCACACATCGGGATCGGCCGCAAATTCCAGAAGCCGACGATTTTCGAGAATCACACGGTCTTCGAGAATCTCGAACTGGCGATGAAGACCGACAAGCGCGTCTGGCGGAGCCTTTTTGCACAGCTCGATTCGGCGGCCGGTGACCGGATCGCCGAGACGCTGCAGTTGATTCGTCTCGATGCTCAGGCCGACCGGCTGGCCGGTCTGCTGTCGCATGGCCAGAAACAGTGGCTGGAGATCGGCATGCTGCTGATGCAGGAACCGAAGCTGCTGTTGCTCGACGAACCGGTCGCCGGCATGACCGACGAGGAAACCGAACGTACCGGCGAACTCTTCCTGTCGCTCGCCGGCAAGCACTCACTGGTCGTCGTCGAGCACGACATGGCTTTCGTCAAGCAGCTCGGCAGCAAAGTCACCGTCCTGCACGAAGGCAGCGTCCTTGCCGAGGGAACCCTCGAGGAAGTCCAGTCCGATGCGCGCGTGATCGAAGTCTACCTGGGGCGTTAGAACCACCATGTTAAATGTAGACCATCTGAACCAGTACTACGGCGGTAGCCACATCCTGCGCAACCTCAGTTTCACTGCCGAAGCCGGCAAGGTGACGGCAATTCTCGGGCGTAACGGCGTCGGCAAATCGACGCTGCTGAAGTCGTTGATGGGCTTGCTGCCGGCGAAGAGCGGGCGTATCGAGTTCGCCGGTCACGACCTCACCCGCGCCGCTGCGCATCAGCGCGTCAAGGCCGGTATCGGCTACGTGCCGCAGGGACGCGAAATCTTTCCGCGTCTGACGGTACAGGAGAATCTGCTGATGGGACTCGCCACCTGTCCCGGCCGCACGCCGGTTCCCGAGCGTATCTTCGAGATGTTCCCGGTGCTGCGCCAGATGTTGCGCCGGCGTGGCGGCGACCTCTCGGGTGGGCAGCAGCAACAACTCGCGATTGGGCGCGCGCTGGCGATGGGGCCGAAACTGCTGATTCTCGACGAGCCCACCGAAGGCATCCAGCCATCGATCATCAAGGACATCGAGCGCGCCGTGCGCTCGCTCGCCAGCAGTGGCGAAATGGCGATCCTGCTCGTCGAACAGTACTATGATTTTGCCCGTTCGCTGGCGGATCAGTATCTGGTGATGGAACGGGGCGAGATCGTCATGCGCGGACGCGGCGAAGACATGGAGAAGGACGGGGTTCTGGCGGCGCTGTCGGTTTAGTGGCAGCCGCAGCGACCGAGGAAGCCGAACAGCGTCCGCCCGATCACCGAGACGACAGCCCTGCCGTCACGTTCCTCTGGTTCAGCGATCATCCGCGCTGGCGTCAAAAATCTGACCGGCAAGTGACACCGTGATACGATCGATGTCTGCCAGGCGCTCGCTTGGTCACTACTTGCTTGTGTGCACAAAGGAGGGTGTCGGAAAGAGGGCTTTTTTGATCGCAAGAGTCTGGATGGAGGGCCTGTACCATGGATCTGGCAATGAGTTTCAAGAACGACAAGCTGGTCGGCGATTTCTGGGGAGGCCTCGCGGCGATGCTGGTCGCCCTGCCATCGGCGATTGCTTTTGGGGTCACCATTTATGCCTCGATCGGTCCAGCTTATGCCGGTCTGGGTGCACTCGCGGGGATTCTCGGGGCGGCCGCCCTCGGCTTGGTGGCGCCGAGTCTGGGCGGCACCAATCGGCTGATCACGGCGCCGTGTGCGCCCGCCGCAGCGGTTCTCTCGGCATTTGCCATCGAACTCGTACAACAGGACGTCGACCCGGCGTTCATCGTGCTGCGGCTCACTGCCCTCGGTCTGGTGGCCGGGCTGATTCAGCTTCTTCTGGGCTTGATGCGGGTCGGCAGCCTGATCAAATACATTCCTTTTCCGGTGGTCAGTGGCTACCTGACCGGGGTGGGCCTGATCATCATCGGCAGCCAGATTCCGAAATTCCTCGGGGTATTCGGCAACCAGTCCCTGTGGCGGACGCTGACCTCACCGCAGACATGGCAATGGCAGAGCGCACTGATCGGCGTCGTCACGGCGACCGTGATGCTTGGCGCGCCTTTGCTTACCCGCGTGGTACCGGCGGCCATCCTCGGCCTGCTGGCCGGAGTGCTCACCTATTTCGGACTGGCATACTTCGTGGACGGATCGATGCTGGTCCTCGAAGGCAACAAGCTGATCATCGGGCCCCTCGGCGGCTCCGCTGCAGGCATGCTCGAAGCGGTTACCGGACGTTGGCGGGACATCGGCGAACTCAAGCTCGGCCAGATCGCCGCCCTCATGTGGACGGCGCTGACACTGGCTGTGTTGCTATCCATCGATACGCTCAAGACGGCCGTCGTGCTCGATGCACTCACCCGCAGTCGCCATGACTCCAACCGCGAACTGGTTGCGCAAGGTCTTGGCAATGTCGGCTCGGCCTGTGTCGGCGGGATGCCAGGAGCAGGACAAATGGGCGCAACTCTGGTCAATCTGGCGAGTGGCGGTCAGACGCGCGTTTCCGGAGTCGTTGAAGGGGTGCTGGCGCTGCTCGCGTTTCTCGCCCTGGGAGCATTCATCGCCTGGATACCGGTCGCTGCCCTGGCGGGTATCCTGATTGTCGTGGGGATCAGGATGATCGACATCAAGAGCCTCCACCTGCTCGAATCCTCGTGGACGATGCTTGACTTCGCGGTGATCATGGCCGTGGTGGCCGTGGCGCTTGCCTACAGCCTGATCGCAGCGTCGGCGGTGGGCATTGCCTTGGCGATGTTCCTGTTCATTCGCGAGCAGTTGACGAGCACGGTCATTCGCCGCAAGGCCAACGGTAGCGAACGATTCTCGAAGCGGGTGCGTCTGGGACACGAGATGGAACTGCTCGAACGGCGCGGAGACCGGACCACCATCCTGGAACTGCAGGGCAGCCTGTTTTTCGGTACCAAGGACCAGCTTTACACGGCCCTCGAGCCTGAATTGAGCAAGCGCAACTACATCGTGCTCGACATGCGCCGTGTTCAGTCGGTTGACGTCACGGCGGTGCATCTCCTGAGTCAGATCAGGGACTCACTGATTGAACGCGAGGCTTTCCTGGTCTTCAGCGGCTTGACACATACCCTGCCCAACGGAAAGAACCTTGCCGAACTGTTTGAACGGATGGAACTCACGACCAAAAGCGATCAGGTCAAAATATTCGGAGAACTCGACGATGCGATCGAATGGGTTGAAGACCAGGTTCTCGCCGAGAAGTTGATGCAGGCGACCGAAGTGCCGCCGCTCGAGATCTACGAAATGGAAATCTTCAAGGACTCCAAGGAAGATTCGCTGATCGCGCTTGTCGAGTGCCTCGAACGTCGCTCGGTGGCCAGGAACGAGAAGGTATTCTTGATCGGCGATGCCGCTGATCGGTTGTTTCTCATACGCAAGGGGGCTGTGCGCATCACCACGCCAGTTCCCGGAACGGGCAGCAGCCGCCACCGCCTGACCTATGGGCGTGGCGATTTTATCGGTGGCCTGTCCTTCGTGACTCGGGCGGTCAGCTTCAGCGCCGACGCCACGGCCATGGAGGATACCGAACTCTACGTGTTGCACCGAGAGAGTTTCGAGAAACTGTGCGAAGAGCACCGACGGCTTGCCTTTCACCTGATGCAGGCCATTGCCCAGGTGCTGGCATTGCGCCTGAGCTACGCTGACAAGGAATTGCTCGCGATGCAGGAGTAGAAAGGAAAGGGCCTGGCGCATCATCGGGGAGGCCGGAACGATGATCAAGGCCGGAAATCGGGCAGGTCGCCAGTTCGTCCGTCAAGCTGGCCGAAAAAGCCGGCCATCTGCTCGACGAGATGCTACCGAGCAGCAAGAAGACCTCCGTGTGAATGACCATCCTTTATCGAACTGCCCGGCTCGTCACCAGGCCTTGGCCTGCTGCCCAGGTGGCGACATCATCACGTCGAATCGCAGCGGCCATCAGGCCGGGGAAGGCATCGGGGGTGCAGGCAAACGAGGGCACACCCAGGGCAGCGAGTTTGCCGGCAAGGTCTCGATCATAGGCTGGCGCACCCTCGTCGCTCAAGGCCAGCAAGGTGATGAACTGTACGCCGCTGTCCACGAGTGCTGCGGCACGGCGCAGCAGCATGGCCTCGACGCCCCCTTCATACAGATCGGAGATGAGTACCAGAATCGTGTTGCGTGGCTCACGGATGATGGATTGGCAATAAGCAACCGCTCCGTTGATGTCGGTGCCACCCCCCAGTTGCACACCAAATAACAGTTCCACGGGATCGTCGAGCTGTTCGCTCATGTCAACCACCGCGGTATCGAATACCACCAGTTTGGTCGCAACTGCCGGTAGCGAAGCCATCACGGCACCGAAAATGCTGGAATACACCACCGAGGCGGCCATCGAGCCGCTCTGATCGATGCACAGCACGACCTCGCGTTGTGGCCGCCGCGCCTTGCGGCCATAGCCGAGCAGCGTTTCCGGTACGATGGTCTGGAACTCGGCCTGCCAGTGTTTCAGGTTGCTCCGGATGGTTCGATGCCAGTCGATTTCGCTGTGGCGCGGTCGGCGATTGCGCTGGCTGCGGTCGAGCGCACCGCTGATCGCTGCGCGCAAGGGCTCTTCCAGGCGCTGCATCAGTTCCTCCACCACCTTGCGCACCACCATTCGCGCCGTATCTTTCGTACCAGCGGGAATCACCCGTGACAAGGCGATGAGGTTGGCAACCAGATGCACATCGGCTTGAACATTGCGCAACATTTCCGGCTGCAACAACATCTCTCGCAGGTTCAAGCGCTCAAGCGCATCATGCTGCATGACTTGAACCACCGAGGCCGGGAAATACTTGCGGATGTCCCCCAGCCAGCGGGCCACGCTCGGCGCCGAGCCGCCACGTCCGCCACGCCGTTCTCTGGAGTGCATGCCGTCAGGACCCTCGGGGTCATAAAGCGCCGACAGTGCCTTGTCCATTTCGGCTGCTGCGCCAAGCGGGGTGCCGCAAGTCGATTCAGCCTCACGGCCGAGCACCAGTCGCCAGCGTTGAACGCCGCTTTGTGCGTTCGGCGGTGTGGAAATCCTTGGGTTCATCACTTTACTCCCAGCAACTGGCGCAGGAACGGCAAGGGCAGGGCAGCCCGCTCTTCGTTCCAGCCGGCAAGCGGTTTCGGCATGGCTGTGACCACCCGGCCCTGTCCGGCGCGTTGCGCCAGATCACTGCGCTCGCTGGCGCTGAAGGTCGAGAAAGTGCGTCGTACCAGAGGCAGCACGCAGACGAAGTGTTCTTCGCGCAGACCAACCAGCCATTCGTCAATCAATTGCCATACCCGCATATCATGGAGAAGCACCAGTGCATTGCGGTTCAGGAACCCCTCCAGCCAGGCTGCGGCTTTGCCCGGTTCGGCCCCCATGGAAAGTTCGAACGACATCGCCTGCGCGACCTGTTCAACGGACCAGACCGCATCGTCGAGCAGCAGGCGAACCGCCACGCCTTGCAGCAGTTGGCTGGTGTGGGGGCTGCTTGCGATCTGCTGCAGTGCCTGCCGCCAGGCCTGGGTCTCCTCCTGGCCCTGACGCAACGCTACTGCAGTGTGGGCGGCCAGCAATTTCTCGCGCAGACTCTGAGCGGCCGCATCGTCCACGCTACGGCAAGCCAATGGCATGGCAATTGCGGTGCGTACGATCAGTCCGTCCAAGACCTGCGCCACCATCGCGGCATCGGTCTGACGCACGTTGCCATAGCGGAAGACGTTTGCCAGAGGCGGCAGCGTGGCCAGTAACTGCAGCACATCGCCGGTGAGTGCCGCTCTGCTTTGCAGCGCCTGCGTGACGGCGGGCACGGTAGCATCCAGGTCGGCCAGCAGGACCCGATCCACCAGTGCGGCAAGTTCGGCCAGGTCACTGACGCGTCCGACCTGGTCGATCACCCAAGCGGCGGCCGCCTGAACCAGTGTCTGTCCCCACTGGCTGGCCTCAATCAGTTGCAACAGGAACTCGGGCTGCCACTGCAGTACCCACACTTCGTGGAAAGTGCCATGCGAGCGGCCCACTTTGGCCAACTCACCCCAGTGCACGTCGAGTAACCGCAGGCGGTGTAGCAAATGGCTGCGGGCCAGGTCGTTGCTGTTGCGCAAATCCAGATCGAGCGTGCGCTGCCGGGCCTCCGGTTTAAGCCGCAAGGTTTTCTGCGCCTGTTCCACATCGCGCTGCAGGGGGACGGTGGGTACGTCGGCAGGCACGCTGCCCAGTCGGTCACCCACCACCAGTTCGTCGGCAATGAAATGCAGCAGCGAATCGTCCCCCATGGCAAAGACCGAGCGCGTGGCCTCCTGCAATTCTTCGAGTCCGGCAGCGGGACGCTCGCGCATGGCTGCAAGCGCATCGGCCAGACGTGTGGCTTCGATCAGGTGCGCCGACGAGCAATCCAGATCCCGTTCGCGCATCCGCTGCGCTACGCGCGCCAGCCATCCGACCGTGCGCAGTTGCGGGAGATGCTGGCTGCGCCACAAATGCTCATACCAGCCAGGCGAGACAATGCCGGCGCCATAGCCGCTGCTGCGCGTGAGGTGCCGGTAGGTCCACGGCACCCAGGTGGACTGCACCTTGACCCTGGGCAGACCCTTGAGCAAGGCTTGATCGGCTTTCATGGTGGCGGAGGTCTGCAGGGCAGGCAAGTGCCAGGCGCCACAGACCACCGCAATGCGCTCCGCGCCGGTTTTTTGTGCCTCGCGCAGGCACTGGCGCATGTGCGCTTCGCGCAGTACCTCGCGCTGCGATTCCTGTGGATCATCGCGCTGCTCACCCCAGTCTGCCCGCAAGGCTGTCATGGCTTCGGCCACCGCGGCAAAAAGCTGTTCGCCGTCGCCGCGTTCCTCCACCATGTGATTCCACCAGCTTTCGCCATCGGCATAGCCGGCGGCGTTCGCCAGCCAGTTCAGCGGGTCGCCTGTGCGGTCGTCATCGCGGGCTGTCTGGTTCGCCAGTGCGCCGGCTTCTTCACTGGCATCATCCCGGTGGTCTGGTGCAGTGGGGGTTTCTGCGCTCGCCGGTTTTGGACACGCTTTATCCGCTTGCCGACGTGCCTTTTGCAATGCCAGGCCATTGGCCATCGGCAGATCGATCAAGCGTACCGGCACGGCATGCAATACCGCCCATTGGATCGCCTGCCACTCCGGCGAAAACTCGGCGAAGGGGTGATACACCGCCAGTGGTGGCTCATCGGGACAATAACTCAGCAAGGCCACCGGTGGCTGCATGCCCTCGGCCACCACGGCCTGCAGCAAGCCTTCGCTTTCCGGCGGACCCTCAACCAGAATGCAATCGGGTAGCAGGGCATCCAATGCGCGCACCAGGCTGCGAGCACAACCGGGGCCGTGGTGACGTATGCCAAAAAGATGCGGTGCAGCCATTGCGGTGGCGCTCAGGTTTGCTGTTCGTGGCAGGCGCGGTACAGATCCTTCCAGTCGGAACGTTCTTTCACCACCGTTTCCAGATACTCGTTCCATACGATATTGTCCTGGATCGGATCTTTCACCACGGCACCGAGCAAACCGGAGGCGAGGTCATGCGGGCGCATGACGCCATCGCCGAAATGGCCAGCCAGCGCCATGCCGCTATTGATGACCGAGATGGCCTCGGCGGTCGATAGCGTGGAGGTGGGCGACTTGACCTGCGTTTTTTCATCGGCGGTTCGGCCACTGCGCAGTTCCCGAAAGATTTGCACCAGGCGCCGGACTTCCTTGAGCGCCGGCGGCTCCGCCGGCAGTTGCAGGGCACGGCCCATTTCGGCCACCCGTTTGACGACAATCGAGACTTCTTCGTCTTCACTGGCGGGCACCGGTAGCACCACCGTATTGAAACGGCGCTTGAGCGCCGAAGACAGTTCGTTGACCCCCTTGTCGCGGTTGTTGGCAGTGGCGATGACGTTGAAGCCACGCCTTGCCTGGACCTCGCTGTTGAGCTCGGGGATGGGCAGGGATTTCTCCGACAGGATGGTGATCAGCGTATCCTGCACATCCGCGGGGATGCGGGTGAGTTCTTCGACACGGGCGGTCTTGCCGGTCCGCATGGCATTCATCAGAGGGCTCGGAACCAGGGCCTGTTCAGAAGGCCCATGTGCCAGCAACTGCGCGTAATTCCAGCCATAACGCAATTGTTCCTCACTGGTACCTGCCGTGCCCTGGATAAGCAATGTCGAATCGCCGCTGATGGCCGCAGCCAGGTGTTCCGATACCCACGACTTGGCGGTGCCGGGCACCCCGTACAACAACAATGCCCGGTCGGTTGCCAGGGTTGCCACGGCAATTTCCATCAGGCGCTGATTGCCAATGTATTTGGCGCTGATCGTCAAACCGCTGTCGAGCTTGCCACCCATCAGGTAGGTGATCACGGCCCATGGCGATAGCTCCCAGTTTGGCGGACGGGCACGCGTGTCGTGTTTTTTCAGTTCTGACAGTTCTTCTGCAAATTGTGTCTCGGCATGTTCACGAATGGCAATGGATGCGGTCATGGGGTCCTCGGGGTCGAGCAATACGTTAACAATTCAGGGCCTGCCGCGTCGCGATGATCTGCCTGACGGTATGCCATAGTTCCGGCAACGCGGGCTTGCCGGCAGCTTCGTCGGATACCGCCAGCATCTGCCCCAGCGCCGCACCCTGCAATACGCAGCAAAGCTCCGGCAGGGCGGCACGCAAGGCGTAATCGTTGCTGAAATCAGCATGCTGCCCGACCGCTTCGGCGACCGCACTGACGATGGCCAGCGACAGACTGGCTGAGAGGCATTCCCCGGCTGGGCAGGCCTGTAGCAGTTGATGGACCAACACTCGCAATCGGGATCGGCCGCCATCCTTCAACTGCTTTTCCCAATAGCGTTCGCGTCGCGCCAGGGGCAAGCAGGCGAGAAGGGTCATGTCATGGTCGGCAAACGGTGTCTTCGGTGAGTGGTCCAACAAGGCTTCGCACCAGGCTACCTCCGGTTCGACAGCCAGCACTTCGCGCCATGCCCGCAGCAGGGCATCCGCCCAGTCACTGGCAGCCGCCCACTTGACCAGATCGCCGGGGTTCATGCCGGTGTATCGGTCCCACCAGGCGAGTGGTACCTGCCGGGCCAGTTGAAACAACCACCAGGCCCGTTCGCCAAGCACGTCGTGGGTGGGCCGTGTCGCTTCAATGCCATCAGCTTTCCACTCGTCGGCCACGGCGGATGGCGCGTCGAGCCGCCAGTGCTTGCGCAACAACCCCCTTTCCTGCCACAACAGTGCTTGCATGCGCTGCTGCGCCCGCTGTACGTGGGCGCAGTCGGGCAGTCGCAGCAACAAACCCAGCGTCACCTGCTTTACCTCGCGGCTACGATCTTTGCGCAAGCTGTCGAGAAGTGCTTCATCGTCCATCGACAAGCCGGTTGCCAGCTCGCCTATCAGCTCGGCACGTTCGCGTCCAGGCAAATCGCCGAGGAGTCGGGTCAGCCGTTCACGCGCCGCAGAAGGATTGCGCCGGCGCTCCTCGCGCAACAGCGCGCGCCGTTGCGCCAGACTGCCTTCAGTCCAGCACACTTCTTCAGCCGCCGCAGCCGCTACGCCGAAAGCATAGTTCCAGGCGGGATTCTGCCCTGCCAGCCAGACCCCGCGCTCACCCAGAACGGGCTGCAATGATTCGCGCAAAGCCACCGAGCGGCGCCCTTGTTCCAGTGCCAATGGCAGCAGATCGATCGGCAAGCGACAGCCCTGGGATGCCAGTGATCGGAAAACAAGGTGTTGCAGGCGTTGCGGCCCGTCGCGCAGTGTCCAGGCCAACAAGACTATGAGTGAAGTATGGTCTACGGTAGTCAGCACTTCCCTGGCCGCTGCAGCCGGCACAGGCCCCGGCCAGGCCGTACCCTGCACGCCGGCCTGAGCGCAGGTCGCCAATACGGCGGCCATTTGCAGTACCCATTGGGCGGGGGGGTCGCCAAGCACAGCAAGCTCTGCCAGCAGATCACCGATCGCTCCATCCAGCCCAGGCACAACGGGAACCTGCCGTTCCGTACCCACCATGGCTACCGACAGCAATGCGGCCCAGGTACTCATTCCGGACTCCTTTGCCATAGCCCATCGAAACCCCATGCGCTGAGCGGCCGCAGCGCCAGTCCATCCCATTCGCCCATCATCGTGAGTGGGTGACCACCGCTGTGGGCCAGCAATCTCCAGGTGTCGCCATCGCCCAGATGCAGCGCCATGATTTGATCTTCGACCATCAAAAAGGCATGGTCACCGGCTCGCAGGGGTATTGCCGCCGACAAAACCATCGGGTGCGAGCGAACCCAGGGGCTGCTTGCGACACGTTGGGCAACCGTTTGCCACTCGGCGCTCAAGGTCGAATCCGGCCATTGGGTCTGTGCGCTTGCCGTCACCTCGGCGACCAGTGCCCGTAGCATGCTGGTGCCAGGAAAATAGGCCAGGGTTGCTTCGACGGTGGAGCCGTTCAGCCAGGAATGCTCAAATCCCTTGCCGGCAAAGGCATGCTCCAGCAGCAAGGCGCGTCGGCCACTGCTTTTTCCATGCAACCATACCCGCCGTTCCGTCAGGTGGTCTTCGTTTTCTTCCCTGATTTGTCCCAACACGGTCCACTGGTCGGCCAGACGTTTTCCTGTGCTCAGAACCTCGGATTTTTCATACGGCCAACCCGCGACGGTGCGAAGCTCGGCCTGCATCTCCGGGGATAGCCCTGCACGGCGCCGGATGGCGGCGCACAGCAAATACAATAGGCCAATGCGATGCAACAGCCGCTCGGGCCAGTCTGTGCCCCGGCGGATGCCTTGCGCCGCCTCCCTCACTCTCAATGCCAATCCGGGAGCTTGCGCATCCACCATGCGGGCGGCCATGGTATGCCATCCCCCGAGCTGCTCATCGCCAAGGGTGCCCAGCCCGCGACCGATCTGATCGTACAGCCATGCCTCCAACTCGGTCGCCGCACCTTCGATGCGGTTCCAGCGCTGTGCCTGGCGTTTCAGATCGCGCTGCTCGGCGACTTCGGGATCGACAGGAGAGGCGGTCTCTGGGCGCTGCTTTTCCTCCTTCTTCCGATCTTTCTCGGCGCGCGTGCTCAACCATTCGCTGACCCAGGCCGGGGCGTCGGTCTGGGTGAATAGTTCTTCCTGTTTGGCACGCAACAGCAGCAGCGCCAGAGCGTGCTTGCAGGGAAACTTGCGACTCGGACAGCTACAACGAAAAACCGGGGTGGTGCCGGCGATCCCGATTTGTGTCTGGTACGGTTTTGATCCGCTGCCTTGACATGCGCCCCATACGGCGACATCGTTGGCCCCCAGAACCGGCCACCGGGCAGGCATCACCAGCGCGCGCGCCGCATTCGCGG
The DNA here is from genome assembly GCF_036625275.1 of Accumulibacter sp. Lineage (GTDB taxonomy): Bacteria > Pseudomonadota > Gammaproteobacteria > Burkholderiales > Rhodocyclaceae > Accumulibacter. Next base: position 1,236 of record NZ_JAZKUD010000026.1, on the reverse strand, counting down.
ACGCCGCGTCCGGCGCCAGTGCCAGTACGGCCTCTGCAGCGATGATGGTCAAAGCACAGGCTCCCGGATCAGCTCTTCGCGAATACCCTCGCAGGAAGGAAATCGCGGCAGGCCAGCGAGTATTTCGCGCAGCCACCAGCCAGTGATCATGAACTTCTTGTGCGGCGTCACGAGAAGAATGCCCGCTGTAAGCGGGAGGCAAAGATATTCGTTGGACTAAACCGCCGCAATGGCGATCATTATGGGGATTGTAGGGCTGGGCCGGCCAAAGTCAATCGTTTGGGATGAGGTGCTGGAGCGGATCGATACTCGCCGAGGGGCGGGAAAGTGGGCGAAAGGAAACGCGGTAGAGGTGGCAGCGGTGAACGCGAGGGGCGTGGAAGGGCTTGCCCGCAAATAAGGCGAACGACACCGCGGATGGCGCTGCCGTCCGATTGCGGAGGGGAGCAAGGAAGGACTGCCACTATCCAGGAGGCTCGCGCGGCTTCGGCTGATCGCGTTGAGGCAGAAGGGTGGGAAACCCCACGACACTCTCCAAGGCCGCAATGCGGGCAGCGTGCCTGCTCGATGCGTGCCACGCGTTGCCTGAAGTCGGCGACCGACTCGATCACCGCCGGTTCCGGTGGCGGCCCATTGGGCGCCGCGCGGGCGGCCGCCAGAGCGTCCTTCTTGCGCGCCGGCGAGAGCAGGCCGTCGTGACGGATGCGCTTGAAACCGGCCGACAAGACGGGTTCCAGAAAACAGTCGATGAACTCGGTGCCGGGCGCGCGCAGGGTGCGCTTCTTGCCGCTGGTGGGATCGGCGCGGACGCGCAGGAGCACGTCGTTGCCGTCGTTGCCGTCGATGCCGAGGATACGCTCGTTGGAGACCGCCACCCGGTGCGTGTAGCGACCGAGGTATTCGAGTACCGCTTCCAGGCCGCCCAGCGGTTGCTTGGCATAGCCCCCCAGTCATGCACAGGGAGCCGTTGCTTGAGCCGTCGCCAGTCGGCAGGAGTGGCCAGCAGTCCCGGTCAGCGTTGTGCCAAGCTTCGAGTCCGTCGACGAACTTGCCGCGAAAGACGCGCGACAGGGCGTGCACCGGAAACAGGAAGCCCTTTTTCGGCGCGATCCCCTTGTATGCTTCGTTTCATGGTTTTTGGTTCATTTGGGAGAGCATGGGAAGTGATGGCTGAAAGGGGGTCAAGAGGACCGTGGAATAAATGCGAGAGAGGTATTTTCTCTCGCGTTTATGCCG
>NZ_JAZKUD010000025.1:0-49275 GCF_036625275.1 Accumulibacter sp. | reverse complement strand
CGTCCGCTTTTTCCAAGTCGCCGCCCGCATCCTCCACCACCCCGAGCAAGCTTTCAAAACGGGCACGTAGCACCGGGTGATCGTTGAGCCGCTGTAAAAAGGCAAGGTCTTGTTCTGGCAGGGGGGGGGCATAGTTGGCTCCTCAAGGACATCATGACGGACATCGAGAGGGGAATTGTATGCCGCGCATCACTTTGAATCACACCCGCTCCTGGGGACCCCAAAAAAGCTTGACCTCAGACACGGTTGCTCCCCCAACCCCTTCTACGGCCCGCGCTGCAGCGCGGGCCGGCTACGGCAGCGCGGAGCAGTGCTCCGCGAAACCCCGCCTTCGCCCCCCGCGAGGGGAGGGGAGCCATCGGTACCTCCCAACACTTTCATTCACACCCGATTCTTCTATTCCATTCCGCAATCAGATGAATTGCTGCTACGCTGCAAATCAGGTTACATTGCCACCGTCGGCCAGCCGTGTGCGGTTGTCGAGCCAGTCACGAATCGGACGGCGACAAGAACTTCGCTCGCTTTGACCCCTGCCTCCTGCATACCCCGACCACAGAGATGCTCACCATGCGAAAATATACGTTCGTTTTCCTTCTTCTGGTCGCGCTCGGCGTTGCCGCAGAGACCGGAATCCCGGTCGGCAAGGTCAAGCGTAGCGAAGGGAACGTCACTGTCGACCACGCCGGCCAGGTGCAGACGGTCAAGGTGGGCACACTGGTGTATGTCGGTGACCGGATTCGCACCGGTGACGATGGGGCGGTGGGCATCACCCTGTCCGACGATACCTTGCTCACCGCCGGAGCGCGCAGCACACTGCTGATCAACGAGTATCAGTTCAACAGCACGACCCGGGAAGGGGGAATGCTGTTGAACCTGCTCAAGGGGACGCTGAGTGTGGTGACCGGGCTGATCGGCAAGCAGGCACCGGAAAACGTGCGCATCAGAACGCCGACCGTGGTACTCGGCATCCGGGGTACCGAGTTCATTGTCGAAGCGCGTACAGAGGACGAATGAGGGGATCGATTCGTTGGCTGTGGGTGTTCGCGTTGAGTCTTGCCGCCTGTACGCGACCCACCAGCCACGTCGTTTTGTTGCCGGGGCCGGATGGCCGTACGGGGGCGTTGCTGGTCACCAGCGCAGCGGGTGCAGTGGTGCTTTCCGAGCCTTATGCCGGCGTCGATGTGGTTGACGGCAAGATGGCTCCGACCAAGACCAGCGCAGCCATGGTGAGTCAAGCCTACGGCCGCTTGCTGGCCATGCAACCGGCACGACCGCGCGTCCATATCGTGTATTTTGAATTCGGACAGAGTGTGCCGACTCCGGAATCGCAGGCACGGCTGCCACGCATTCTGGCCGAAGTGTCTGCCCTGCCGGCCGGTGAGGCGGTGGTCATCGGACACGCGGATCGAGTGGGTCGTGCCGAGGCCAATGAGCAGTTGTCCTGGCAACGTGCCAACATGATCCGCGAGTTGCTGGTTGGCGCGGGTTTGGCGCGTGAGGCGATCACCACTGCTGGTCGAGGCGAACGCGAACCGGCGGTCGCGACCGCAGACCATATTCCGGAACCGCGCAACCGCCGTGTCGAATTGAAGCTGCGCTGAGTTGACCTCGATCTTCGGCCGTCGGCGGATGGTGTCTCTCGACCTCTGGCAGTGGCTGGGTGTCGCGTTGCTCGGCGTCCTGCTCGCGCATAGCCTGCGCTACATCGAGATCGATCCATTGCACCGTTTCGACGCCTTCCTTTACGATTCGCGTGTGCGTTTGTTCGCGCGCGGAGCGATTGACGAGCGTATTGTTATCGTCGATATCGACGAGCGATCGCTGGTCGAACTGGGCCGTTGGCCGTGGAATCGGGCTCGTCTGGCGGCGCTGATCGAGCAGATTTTCGAACGATACGGCGCGCTGTTGCTGGGCCTGGACGTGATCCTGGCAGAAGCGGACGAGAGCTCCGGGCTGCCTGCGCTGGAGGCGTTGGGCCGCGGGCCGTTGCGCCAGCATACCGCTTTCCAGGCGGCGCTTGCAGAGTTGCGGCCAGAGCTCGATTACGATGGCCGACTGGCGAAGGTTTTACACCGTTATCCGGTCATTCTCGGTTTCCATCTGTCGCATGGGGAGGCGGCGGCCAGGAGTGGTGCCTTGCCGTTGCCGCTGCTGCCGGAGGTGGCCGTACAGGCCGGGCAATTTTCGCAGTGGAACGGCTATGGCGCTAACCTGCCGAGGCTTCAGCAGGCCGCCATCGGTGCCGGATTTCTCAGTGCGCCGGTTGAACTGGACGGTGTAACGCGGCGCGCCTGGTTGCTGGCAGCTCATGACGGGCAGGTATACGCGGCGCTGTCGCTGGTGATGGTACAGGTGTTACTGGGCAATCCGGCGCTACAACTCCGGTTTGCCGACCATGCGCCCTGGCAGTCCGCTCCCCGGCCAGTTGAGTCGATCGAACTGCTGACGGCGCGCGCGCCGCGACGCATTCCTGTCGCCGAGCAGGCGAGCGTCCTGCTGCCTTTTCGAGGGAGTCTGGGCAGCTTTCGCTATCATTCCGCCGCCGATGTACTCGCGGGCCGCTTACCGGCTGACAGCCTGCACGGCCGGGTCGTACTGCTGGGCACCACGGCACCGGGCCTGCTCGACCAGCGCGTGACGCCGGTCGGCGAAGCCTTTCCGGGAGTCGAGGTGCATGCCAACCTGCTCGCAGGCTTGCTCGATGGTCGCCTGCTGCAGTCGCCGGCCTACACTGCGACGATCGAGGCCGGCTTGCTGATCGTCGTTGGCGTCGGCCTGTTGTTTGGTCTGCCCCGCCTTTCGCCGCTGCGGGCGGTCGTCCTCGCGGTGTCGATGTCGGCGCTGGTGACGATCATCAACCTGGCGGCCTGGACTGGCGCGCGGCTGCTATTGCCGATGGCGGCGAGTCTCCTGTTGGTGGCAATGCTGCTTGCCCTGCATTTGTTCTTCGGCTATTTTGTCGAACATCGTGCCAAGCGGCGCCTGGCAACGCTTTTCGGCCAGTACGTTCCGCCCGAGCTGGTCGATGAGATGAGTCGTGACCCCGAGCATTACACCATGGAGGGACGCAGTGCCGAACTGACGGTACTGTTTGCGGATGTGCGAGGGTTCACGACCCTTGCCGAGACCCTGCCACCGGATGAACTGGCGCAACTGATGAACGACTATTTGTCGGCGATGACCGATGTCATTCGCGCCTATCGGGGGACGCTCGACAAGTATGTCGGCGACGCCATCGTCGCTTTCTGGGGAGCGCCGCTGGCCGATCCGCAGCACGCCAGGCATGCCGTAGAGGCCGCTCTCGCGATGCAGGCGGCGCTGTCCGGCGTCAATCGGCATTTTGCCAGCCGCGGCTGGCCGGCGTTGCAGGTGGGCATCGGCATCAACACCGGCACGATGGTGGTGGGCGACATGGGGTCCCGCCACCGGCGTGCCTATACCGTGCTTGGCGATGCGGTGAACCTGGCCTCGCGTATTCAGGGTCTGTCGGCACAGTATGCCGCAGGGGTGATCATCGGCGAGGCGACACGTCAGGCCCTGGGTGATTGGCGTTGCCGACGGCTCGGCCATGCCGCGGTACGCGGCCGGTCGGCGCCGGTAGCCATTTATGAGCCGCTGGCCGAGGCGCAGGCGATTGCCCGGCAGGAGCTTTGACCCGAATGGTTGATGGCGGGTAGCGAGCCGGACCAGAATGGCCAAATCGCTAAAGTCGTTGCCGTTTGTGCCGTGAACCTGTCAATGGAAGTCCTGTCAGCAATGATGAATGGAAAGGACGAAAATGAACGGAGTCGCCTGGAAAATCCGTGCTGCCATGCTGTTACAGGTCGCTGCCGCGGCATTGGCCGGCTGGTTGGGCCATTTGGTATTTGGGGGCGGCCTCTACGGTTGGCTGGGCGCTTTGGCCTTGCTGTTGTTCCTGGCCAGCCTGATTAGTCTGTTGATCGAGAGAAATCTGCTCGGCCGTCTGGCGGTGCTGCGTATGGTACTGGCGAAGATGTACCTCGATGGCGATCTGACCAGGCGCGTACCCGTTGCGGGTCGGGACGAAATCGCAGCCGTGGCGATCGATTTCAACCGACTGATGGAAAGCTTCGCAACGATCGTCGGCAAAGTGCTGTTCAACTCGACCGAGGTCGGCAGTGCCTCAAAACGCTTGCTCAGCGAGGTCAGCCGTGTCGCCTCGGGGTCAAGACAGCAACGTGACGCCGCCCTGGCGACTGCCGGCGCCATTGCCGAGCTGACCGAAAACATGAATCAGGTCAGCCAGAATGCCAGCGAGACTGCGGGCATTTCGGAGACGTCGAATCGCCTGTCGGCCGAGGGCATGGCGATCGTGCGCAGTGCTTCGGCAGAAATGGAGCAGATTGCTGCTTCCGTGACGCAGTCGGCGCAGGTGGTGTGCGCCCTGGGTGAGCGCTCGAAAGCGATCAGCGGCATCGTCCAGACGATTCGCGAGATTGCCGACCAGACCAATCTGCTGGCCCTCAACGCGGCTATCGAGGCGGCGCGTGCAGGTGACCAGGGGCGAGGGTTTGCGGTGGTTGCTGACGAGGTGCGCAAACTCGCCGAAAGGACATCGCAGGCCACCGGTGAGATCAGCCAGATGATCGCCGCCATTCAGGACGAAACGCAGTCGGCAATCACCAGCATTGATGCCGGTAGCGGGCAGGCCCGCAAGGGTGCTGAACTGGCCCGGCAGGCATCCCGGTCGCTGGAGTGCATCAATCAGGGTGCGCGCGAAACGATGGAGAAAGTCGAAGCCATCGCTCATGCCGTCGTCCAGCAGAGTCGTACTGGGCAGGGGATTGCCGAGCATGTACGCAGCATCCGGGAAATGGCCGAGACGAACGACGCAGCCACCGCCGAGACCTTGCAGGCCGTCGACCATGTCGATTGTCTGGCCGAAAACCTTCGGGAGATCGGGTCTGTCTTCAAGCTTGGCAGTGCCGGCGATCAGGCTGTCGCCACGCATGCCAAAATGCCGGCGATCGTCCAGCAAGCGGCGCGGCTGGCCAGCGAAATTTTCGAGACCGCCCTGGATGCGGGGAGGATCAGGATCGAGGATCTGTTCGATGATCGTTACCAGCCGATCGCGAATACCCGGCCGCAGAAGTTCAAGACCCGTTTCGACGACTTCACCGATCAGGCCGTGGTGCCGCTGCAGGAGGGTTTGCTGACCCAGCACCACTGGCTGATCTATGCGATCTGTTGTGATCGAAACAGCTACGTGCCAACGCACAACCGCAAGTTTTCACAAGCGCTGAGCGGTGATGAGAAGGTCGATTTTGTGAACAACCGGACCAAACGAATCTTTGATGACCCGGTCGGCAAGCGTTGCGGCAGTCACCAACAACCTTTTCTCCTGCAGACTTATCGGCGCGATACCGGCGAACTGATGCACGACATTTCGGCGCCGATTTACGTCAAGGGCCGGCATTGGGGTGGTTTCCGGATTGGTTACAAGACCGAGGTTTGATCCGGTTTTGGTCTTTTGCAGTGGGTGAGCATGACGTGGCATCGCTTATTGGATTAAGATGTTCGTGATCAGGCGTACTGTGCTTTACGTGAGGAAATGAGGAATGTCCGATCTACTGAAAAACATCGATGCCCGCACCAAGCTGGCCGGGACCAACAAGCTGGAAATTCTGTTGTTCTCGCTCGGAACCGATGCGCGCACCGGACGACGTGAAACCTTCGGCATCAATGTCTTCAAGGTGCGCGAGGTGATGCGGACGCCGCCGATCACTTCGGCGCCGGAAATGCCGTCCTCGGTCGAAGGGATGGTGAGTCTGCGGGGGGCACTGGTACCGGTCGTCGACCTTGCCCGTTATGCCCATATCGATACCGAGACGCCGCGTTCGATCATGATCGTCACCGAATATGCAGGTCATACCCAGGGCTTTCTGGTCGAGGGGGTGGATACCATCCTCCGTCTCGACTGGAGCCAGATGCGGGTGCCGCCAGCGATGCTCACGGCCGAGATGGGTGGCCTGGTGACGGCGGTGACCGAATTGCCCGACGGTCGTCTGGTGATGATGATGGACGTCGAGAAAGTGCTCTCGGAAACGACCAACTACGACGACGACATCGTTTACCGCAATATCAAGCCGATCGACAATGCCACGCTGACGGTATTCTTTGCCGATGATTCGGCGGTGGCACGCAAGCAGATTCAGCGGACTCTCGATGCGATGGGCGTGAAATTCGTCGCCGCGATCAATGGTCGCGAAGCCTGGGACGAACTGGAGAAAATGGCGGATTACGCACAGGCCTCCGGCCAGCAGGTGACCGACCTGATCAGTCTGGTCCTGACCGATATCGAAATGCCGGAAATGGATGGTTACATCCTGACCAAGAAGATCAAGTCCGATCCACGTTTCGTTGGCGTTCCGGTGATCATGCATTCCTCGTTATCCGGAATGTCGAACCAGCAACTGGGCAGATCCGTCGGCGTCGATGAGTATGTGCCGAAATTCGAACCGCAGCGCCTGTCAGAAACTTTGACACGCAGGCTGCAAGGTGCTCTTCCGGCAGCGCAACTGAACTGAGACTGAGCGATCTTTCTGGAGCGATACCATGGATTTGGCGGATAGAAAGAACCTGCTGGAGAGCGTTGACGCACGCACCCGGCTGGCCGGTTCAAACAGGATGGAGATTCTGTTGTTCTCCCTGGGGACACGTGAGACTTTCGGAATCAACGTTTTCAAGGTGCGGGAAGTCGGGCGGACACCGCACATTACCAAGACACCGAACATGCCGCGTGGGGTTGAAGGCCTGATCTCCCTGCGCGGCAATGTCATCCCGGTGCTGTCACTGATCTCCTTTCTGGAGTACGAAGGGCAGCCTCGCGAGTATGGCAAGACCATGATGGTGGCCGAGTACTCCAAGCGGACCCTGGGTTTCCTGGTCCACGAGGTGGATCGGATCATCCGGGTGGACTGGGAGAAGGTCAAGGCCCCCGAGAGCGTACTTTCGAGCAATCAGGGACTGATCACGGCAGTAACCGAACTCGATGACGGCAAGCTGGTGTCGATTCTCGACGTCGAACAGATTCTGGCCAATGCCTTCGGCGAGGCAATCATCATCGACATCCCGCCGGCGAATGTTGATCAGGACGTCTGCATGTTTTTTGCCGATGATTCGCTGGTTGCCCGACGCAAGATCGTCGAGGTCCTCGACAAGCTGGGTGTCAAGCACAAGCATGCGACCAACGGTGCCGAGGCCTGGAGCCGACTGCAGGGGATTGCCGCACACGCGACACAAACGGGCCGGAGCGTTCGCGACGAACTTCGCCTGATCCTGGTCGATGCCGAAATGCCCGAGATGGACGGCTACGTCCTTACCAAGAACATCAAGAGCGACCTCCGTTTCGCGGGTATCCCGGTGGTCATGCATTCGTCGTTGTCGTCGCAAGCCAATCACGCGATGGGCAAGGCCGTGGGAGTGGACGCCTACGTCGGCAAGTTCGACGCCGAAATCCTCGCCGATACCCTGCGCCCCTTGCTTGAGCGCTGAGCAAACAGAAAGAAGGAACCTGGAGTTAAAGAATGGCTGATCCGAAGATGAAAATTCTGGTGGTGGACGATTTTTCGACGATGCGACGCATTGTCAGGAATCTCCTCAAGGAATTGGGTTTCTCGAACGTAGACGAAGCAGAAGACGGTGCGGTGGCACTACAGAGGCTGCAGAATGGCGACTTCGAGTTTGTCGTCACCGACTGGAACATGCCGAACATGGATGGCCTGCAACTCCTCAAGTCGATTCGCAGTGCGCCGGCGCTCAAGCATCTGCCGGTACTGATGATCACCGCCGAGGCGAAGAAGGAAAACATCATCGCGGCTGCGCAGGCAGGGGCAAGCGGTTATATCGTCAAGCCTTTCACCGCGGCGACGCTGGCCGAGAAACTGCAGAAGATCTTTGACAAGATGGGTGGCTGAGATGAGCGACGCAGATAGGTCCGGGGATTCGAGAGAACTCGAAGCGCTGTTCGACAGCATCGCGGCAGGAGTGGCCGCGGACGCAACACCGGTGCTGCCAGCCTCTCGGGGGCCATCGTTGATGCAGCAGTTACGCGAGGGCGACGGGGCAGATGACAGCGACGAGCTGCAGATCCTTTTCGACTCGGTCGTCGCGGCGCAGAGCACTGCAGCGGGCACGTCCGAAGCGGCGGGCAGCGGTGAGCAGTGGCAAGGCCAGGACCGGGTGTTCCAGCGCATCGGCCAGATGGCCCGGCAATTGCACGACACGCTCGGTGAACTGGGTTACCACGAGCTCATCGAGAATGCCGTCTCCGCCATCCCTGACACCAGGGACCGCCTCAACTATGTCGTCAACCTGACCGAGCAGGCAGCCTGCCGGGTGTTGAATGCGACCGATCTGGCAAACCCCCTGCAGGAGGAACTCGAGACCGCTTCAGTCACGCTGGCGACGAAATGGGATGCCCTGTTTGCCAATCGCATGGGCGTCGAGGAGTTCAAGCATCTGGCCGAGGAGACACGTTCCTTTCTCAAGCAGGGACTGCCCCGGAACACCGGGGCCACAAAAGCGCAACTGCTCGAGATCATGATGGCGCAGGACTTCCAGGATCTGACCGGCCAGGTGATCAAGAAAATCATCCATGTGGCACAGGAACTCGAGTCACAACTGATGGGGGTACTCATCGAAACGCTGCCCGGCGAGCGTCGTACCGATTCGGTAATGAGCCTGCTCAACGGGCCGGTGATCAATGCCGAAGGGCGCGGTGACGTGGTGGCCACACAGCAGCAGGTCGATGACCTGCTCGGCAGCCTGGGATTCTAGGAGGTTCAGGATGAGTGATTTTGCCGGGATGGAAGACCTCTTGCAGGATTTCCTGCAGGAGGCCGGAGACCTGCTGTCGGACGTCGACAACAAACTCGTCGATCTGGAGCGGAGCCCGGACGACCGTCGTTTGCTCAATGACATTTTCCGTGGGTTTCACACCATCAAGGGCGGTGCAGGGTTTCTCAATGCCACTGAGCTGGTTACCCTCTGCCACTTGACCGAAAACCTGTTCGACAAGCTCAGAAACGCCGAGATGAGGCTGACGGCGGGTCTGATGGATACGATCATGGCGGCGACCCAGAGCGTTCGCCATATGTTTGGCGAGATCGCACAGGGCATGCAACCGCATGCAGCTCCCGGCGAGGTCACTGTCGCGCTGCGGGCGATGCTCGAAGGGCGTGTCGAAAGTCAGCCCGACACGGGGATGGCTGCTCCCGTCGCGGTTGCAAACGAAGGTCCGGACTGGCAAGCCCTGCACGCGGCCGTGACTGGGCAGACTGTCGCGGTACCGGCAGTGACCACGCGAAGCACCCCTGCTGTAGCGGTAGATGCGGCCGCAACCCCGGCTGCGACCGTGGATAAGACCGTGGACCTTTCCAAGCTGCAGCCGCATTTCCCGCCGGAAGGGCGCCGCAGTACCGACAAACCTGGCGCTGCGGTGAGCGGCGCGCCTTCCGGTCGCCGTGCCGACGAGCGAGCCGCTGCGCGCGAAGCGACCATTCGGGTCGATACCACGCGCCTGGATCAGGTGCTCAACCTGTCTGGCGAGATTGGTCTGACGAAGAACCGCCTGACCAGTCTGCGCGCTGATATCCTTGCCGGCAGAACCGATTCGGAAACCCTGCAAGCCCTCGATCAGGCGGTCAGCCAGCTGGATCTCCTGGTTTCGGATTTGCAGAACTCGGTGATGAAAACGCGGATGCAGCCGATCGGCCGGCTGTTCCAGAAGTACCCGCGGATTGCCCGCGATCTGGCTCGGCAGTTGGGCAAGGACGTCGAGCTGGCACTGATTGGCGAAGAGACCGAAGTCGATAAGACGATGATCGAGGATCTGGCCGATCCACTCATTCATCTGATTCGCAATGCCGTCGATCATGGCGTCGAAGGGCCTGAAGAGCGTCTTCTGGCCGGCAAGCCGGCAAAAAGCGTGGTCCGTCTCGAAGCACGCCAGGAGGGCGACCACATCGTCCTGATCATTGCCGACGACGGGCACGGGATCAGTCCTGAACGGATCAGGGCCAAAGCGGTCGAGAAGAACATCATCAGCGAAGAGGAAGCGAACACGCTCGATGATCGGCAAAGCCTGAACCTCATTTTTCTGCCCGGTTTCTCGACGATGGCGCAGGCATCGGCAGTATCCGGCCGCGGCGTCGGGATGGATGTCGTCAAGACCAACATCCAGAAACTCAACGGGTCGATCGATATCCGCTCCGAGCCCGGCAAGGGGTCTGTGTTCATCATTTCGCTGCCGTTGACGCTGGCGATCCTGCCCGTTTTGCTCGTCCTGCTCGGTGAGCAACCCTTTGCCCTGCCGCTGTCGATGGTCAGGGAGATTCTGCCGATCGACCACCAGCGGATGCAGGAAGTCGGCGGCAAGGAAACCCTGGTGGTGCGCGGCGAAATCCTGCCGGTAATCGCGCTCTCGCGTCTGCTTGGCTGGCCGCAGGTGCGACAACCCGATTACGGCGTGTTGATGCAGACCGCAGAGCGCAGCTTCATTCTGGCGGTGGACAACTTTGCCGGCCGTGATGACGCGGTGATCAAGGCGCTTGACGACTTCCGTCCACGCGGTGTTGCCGGCGTAACGACGCTCTCGAATGGCCAGATCGTTCTGATCCTGGACATGAAAGAACTGCTCGCCGATCTGACCACGCATACCGACCGAGAACTGCGCAGCACGTCGGCGCGGACTCTGGAGTTCTTCGCCTAGACCCCGAGAGGAATCTGGCGGGTACGGGGGCTGCGGCCCCCGTTTTGTTTTGCGTCTCGGCGACAACTGTTGTTCCTGCGCAACTATCCGGGAATTGGTTTAAATAAGCGCGCTTCCTCATCTCTTGTCACGTCTGTTTTTCTATAATAGCCCGGAGTAAATAGGACACTCCAAATGGCTGAGGAAAGCGACCTCGAAAAAACCGAACCGGCGTCAGCAAGACGTCTGGAGCAGGCGCGCGAGGAGGGGCAGGTCCCTCGGTCGCGAGAGGTTGGCGCGTTCGTGATCCTGATCGTTGCCGCGATGGCGTTCTGGCTGATGGGTCCCTGGTTGGTGCAACGCATGGCGGAAATTTTCCGGGGTGGGTTGCGAGTCGATTCATCACTGGCACGCGAGCCGACGATGATGCTGGTTCGCCTGGCAGACCTCTCGCTCGATACCTTGCTGATTTTTGTCCCATTGTTTGCTGCACTGGTCGCAGCAACCCTGCTGTCGCCCTTCTTCCTGGGTAGCTGGAATTTTTCCATGAAGGCATTGCAACCTGACCTGAGCCGTCTCGATCCGCTCAAGGGCATGGCTCGTCTGGTGTCCTGGGCCGGGCTGGTGGAACTGGTCAAGGCCGTGGCCAAAGCTTCACTGCTTGGCGGCGTTGCGGCGTGGATTCTGTGGCGTGAGCGTGGCGACCTGCTGGCGATGTTTGCGCAATCGCTTCCCGTCAGTCTGTCGAGCGCCGGCCACTTGCTCACTTTCAGCTTCCTGGCGATTGTTGCCGCGATGTTGCTGATCGTTGTGGTCGATGTGCCATTCCAGATCTGGCAACATCACGACAAACTCAAGATGACTCGCGAGGAACTCAGGCAGGAAGGCAAGGAACTCGAGGGCAACCCCGAGGTCAAGGGGCGCATTCGCCAGTTGCAGCGGGAAGCGGCACGCAAGCGGATGATGGCCGCCGTCCCGGCGGCCGACGTGATCGTGACTAACCCGACCCATTATGCGGTTGCGCTGGCTTACAACAGCGGCATGACCGCACCGAAGGTGCTGGCCAAGGGGCAGGGGGAGATCGCCCTCAAGATCCGTCAGGTCGGTGCAGAGAATGCGGTACCGATCATCGAGGCGGCCCCCCTGGCGCGCGCGCTCTACCGCCATGTCGATCTCGATCAGGAAATCCCGGCAACACTTTACGCGGCGGTTGCCGAGGTGCTGGCCTATATCTATCAGTTGAACAACTGGCGCCAGACCGGCGGTAACCATCCGATGCCAACGTTGGCGATGACGATTCCTGACGAACTCATCGGAGAAGCCGCAAATGGCTGATGCAAGCCTGGTCATGCGGGATTTCGTTGCTCGTTTCGGGCAGCGGCAAATGGCCGGCCCAGTGCTGATCATGCTGATCCTGACGATGATGGTCCTGCCACTGCCCGCTTTTGTCCTGGATCTCTTTTTCACGTTCAATATCGCCATTTCGGTGATCGTCATGCTGGTTGCCATGAGCGTGATCAAACCCCTGGATTTCTCCGTTTTCCCTTCCGTGCTGCTGGTCACGACGCTTCTGCGCCTGTCCCTCAACGTCGCTTCGACCCGCGTCGTTCTGCTCGAGGGTCATACGGGCCCGGGTGCTGCCGGGCAGGTCATCGAAGCCTTCGGGCATTTCCTGGTTGGCGGCAACTACACGGTCGGAATCGTCGTGTTCACGATTCTGGTGGTCATCAATTTCGTGGTCATCACCAAAGGTGCCGGACGGGTTGCCGAAGTGGCCGCACGCTTCACGCTCGATGCCATGCCAGGCAAGCAGATGGCGATCGATGCCGACCTCAACGCCGGACTGATCGCCGAGGATGAAGCACGCAAGCGGCGTGCGACGATCGCCCAGGAGGCAGACTTTTTCGGGTCGATGGACGGTGCCTCGAAGTTTGTTCGCGGTGATGCGGTGGCCGGTATCCTGATCATGCTGATCAACGTGATCGGCGGCCTGATCGTCGGGGTGTTGCAGCACAGCATGGATTTCGGCGCCGCTGCCAAGACCTACACCCTGCTGGCCATTGGTGATGGCCTGGTGGCCCAGATCCCGGCGCTGATCATTTCGATTGCTGCCGGCATGGTCGTGACACGCGTTGGCGACAACGAGGATGTTTCGCAGCAATTCGTCTCACAGCTTTTCAGAAATCCGAAACTGCTCTATCTGACGGCAGCGATTGTCGGTTTGTTGGGTCTGATCCCCGGCATGCCCAATTTTGTTTTCCTGCTACTGGCCAGCGCAATTGCGACCATGGCCTGGCAGCTCGAAAAGCGTGCGCATGCTGCCGTGCCAGAGCCGATCGCCGTCGCACCGGCAGCAGCGCCGCGCGAAGCGCAGGAGGCCAGCTGGAATGATGTCACGCCACTCGACGTGCTCGGCCTGGAGGTCGGCTATCGGCTGATTCCGTTGGTCGACAAGTCACAGGATGGCGAATTGCTGCGCCGGATACGCGGCATTCGAAAAAAATTCGCCCAGGAAGTGGGTTTCCTGGTATCTCCTGTCCATATCCGCGACAACCTGGAACTGAAACCCAATGTCTACAAGATCTTGCTCAAAGGCGTCGAGATCGGTCAGGGAGAAGCCTTTCCGGGAAATCTGCTGGCGATCAATCCCGGTCGGGTTGCCGGGCAGGTGCCCGGTACGGTGACCAAGGATCCAGCCTTCGGATTGCCGGCGGTGTGGATTGATCCGGCATTGCGCGAGCAGGCCCAGGCCTACGGTTACACCGTCGTCGATGCCAGCACGGTTGCCGCAACGCACCTGAACCACCTGATTCTCGCGCACTCCGCCGAGCTGCTGGGGCGGCAGGAGACGCAGGCGCTGCTTGATCATTTAGCGAAGGAAATGCCCAAACTGGTCGAAGAACTGGTGCCCAAGGCCCTGTCGCTCGGTGTGGTGCAGAAAGTGTTGCGTAACCTGCTGGAAGAGGGTGTGCCTCTTCGCGACATGCGCACGATCATTGAAACCCTCGCTGACATGGCGCCGCGCTTTCAGGATCCGGAGGTGCTGACCGCACAGGTGCGTACAGCACTGGGCCGTTCGATCGTTCAGGAGGTTTACCCGGAGGGGACTGAAATGCAAGTAATATCGCTGGATCCGCAACTCGAACGCCTGCTCATGCAGGCCGTCGGTGCGGGTGGCGATGGCGTCGGTGCCGGGATCGAGCCGGGTCTTGCGGATACGCTGGTGCGTGAGGCCGTTGCCGCAGCGCAGCGCCAGGAGGAGGTCGGATTGCCAATGGTCCTGTTGGTTCCAGGAAACCTGCGCACATTGCTGTCGCGCTTCCTCCGCCGCAGCATTCCCCAACTGAAGGTCCTGGCACACGCTGAAGTGCCTGAAAACCGGGTCATCAAGGTGACTTCCATCATTGGACAGAGAGTATGAACGTCAGGAAATTCATTGCCGCAACCGCGCGTGACGCCTTGCGCAAGGTCAAGGAGACCCTCGGACCGGACGCGATCATTCTGTCCAATCGAGGGATTCCCGGAGGGGTCGAGATCATGGCGGTGGCTGCTCGCGACATGGAAATGATGGTCCCGACGCAGGAGCGGGAGGCACCGCGCAGCAAGGACTACACGGCCGCTGCACCACCTGCTCCGATGCCAGGACGAGTGACCGCAAAGGATCAGCCACCGCTGCGCAGCATGCCGCCAGCCCTGGGGCAAGCAGGCGCGCGTACCAACCCTCGTCCGCCACCAGCACCGGCGGCGGGACCCTTGCCGCCGGTGGAGGTACCGCAGTCGCCTGCTCGCAGTGCTACAAGGCCGGAGGCGGAAGTGGTGCCTGCGGCCGTGATGGAGGAGATTCGTACGCTGCGCCGGCTTGTCGAGCAACAGTTGGCCGGTTTTGCCTGGGGGGAGGCCGCGCGTGCAGAGCCGGTCAAGACAGAAATGCTTCGTCAGATGCTCGACGTCGGTTTCTCACCACAGGCTGCGCGCGACCTGCTTGCCGAACTCCCCGGCGAACTGGAGGCCGGGCAGGCGCTGTCCTGGGTCAAGGGGGCTGCCGAACGTAGCCTGTTGACCATCAACAGCGAGAGTGACATCGTCGATCAGGGAGGCATCTATGCACTGGTCGGCCCAACCGGCGTCGGCAAGACCACGACCACCGCCAAGCTGGCGGCACGCTGTGTGTTGCGACACGGTGCCAGGAAACTCGCCCTGGTGACGACCGATGGTTACCGGATCGGTGCCCACGAACAGTTGCGTATCTATGGCCGGATTCTGGGTGTCCCCGTGCATCTTGCCAGGGATGCCAAAGACCTGCGCACCACACTGCACGATCTGCAGCACACGCACATGGTTCTCATCGACACCATGGGAATGAGCCAGCGTGACCGCATGGTGAGCGAACAGGTGGCCATGTTCGGGGCCAGTCACGTCAATTCGCTATTGCTGTTGTCGGCGACCAGCCGTGGCGATACGCTCGATGACGTCGTCAGGTCGTACAGCCGGCTGGATCTGGCGGGAAGTATTCTGACCAAGGTTGACGAAGCTGCGAGCCTGGCTTCGTCGCTCGACGTGATCATCCGGCACGGTTTGCGGCTGTACTATGTGTCGAATGGGCAGCGGGTGCCGGAGGATCTGCACTTGCCGAATCGCCAGTACCTGCTGCATCGTGCTTTCAAGGACTTGCCCGAGAGTTCTCCACATCACCTGAGCGGCCTCGAGCCCGGCTTGATGATGGCCAGTTCGGCAGTTGGTCTGCAGTCAGCCGCCGGAGGCCAGCATGGCTGATTTCCGGGGCGATCAGGCGGCCGGCTTGCGGCGTCTCCTGCAGCGCCCGCAGTCGCGTATCGTGACCTTTTCTGCCGGCAGCATGGGAGTCGGCAAGAGCGTTCTGGTGGCCAATCTGGCGGCCGCACTGGCCGGCCAGGGCAGAGAAGTTCTGGTGGTGGACGAGAACATCGGGCACGGTGTCGCCACCTTTTATGGCGTCTTTGCGGCATACGATCTGCAGCAGGTCATCGATCGGGAAAGGTCGCTCGCGGAAGTGATTCTTTCGGTCGCGCCGGGGATTCGAGTGCTGCCGGCGGCCAGAGTCGTCAAGCAACTCGCCAGGCTCAACGATGCCGAGCAGAGCATCTTGCTCGACTGTCTTGGAGGCATCCGGCCGGCTGCCGACGTCGTTCTGGTCGATACCTCGCGCGACCATCCGCTGGGTTTTTCGCCGCTCGGTCTTGCCGCGCACGATACCGTGATTGTCGTATCACCGAACAGCCGGTCGATTACCGAGGCCTACGCACTGATCAAGAAAGTCAGTCTGGGTTACGCGCGCAGACACTTCCGCATCCTGGTAAACAAGGTGCGGGCCACCGTCGACGCGCAAGCCATCCATGACAATATTGCACAGGTGACCAGCAGTCGCCGACTGGCCCGTCTCGATTATGCGGGTTGCGTGCCTTTCGACGAACATCTGCAGCAGGCCGCCCGGCTGTGCCAACCGGTTGCCGGCTTGTTTCCGAACTCGCCAGCAGCGAAAGCCTATCAGATCGTGGCCAACGAACTGTTGAATTGGCCTGCCGCCGAAGACGATTTCGGAGGGCTCGAACATTTTGTGCAACAACTGCTACACTTGTGCCACCGCATCGATCCGGTTGCTATCTACGCCTGATAGCTCCTTCAATAACGCATGTATAACGCTGCTGGTCAACTCAACAAGGATCAGCTGGTCCAGCGCTTCGCCCCGCTGGTCAAGCGCATCGCTTGTCACCTGATGGCTCGCCTGCCTGCCAGTGTGCTGGTGGAGGATCTGGTTCAGAACGGGATGCTCGGCCTGCTTGACGCCATTGGCCGTTTCCAGGCTGGCATGGGGGCTCAGTTCGAAGCCTATGCGGTACAGCGTGTGCGCGGCGCGATGCTCGACGGGCTGCGTGATAATGACTGGTTGCCGCGCAGCCTGCGCCGCAACTATCGGCGTATCGAAGTCACGATTTCCCGACTCGAACAGGAAAATGGCCGCGCACCGACAGAAAGGGAACTGGCGGATGCTCTGGAAATGCCTCTTGCCGATTACCAGAAGATGCTGCAGGAGGCACGAGGGCATCAACTGATCTACCTGGAGGACATGATTTCCGAAGGGGGTGAGGAATATCTCGAACATCATCTGGCGGATGCAGGCGCCGACCCGGCCACCATCCTCGAAAACGAAACTCTCCGTCGCGAACTGGCGCAGGCGATCGAAGGGCTGCCAGAGCGTGAGAAGCTGATGATGGCGCTCTATTACGAGCAGGATCTCAACCTGCGCGAAGTCGGCGAGGTGATGGAAGTCAGCGAATCGCGCGTGTGTCAATTGCACAGTCAGGCGGTGATGCGATTGCGCGCCCGCTTGTTCGGCACTGGCGGCCGGAAGCTGGGCAAAGCCGCAAGTTATGGATAGAACCAGTGTCCTCGGCCTGCTGATCGGTCTGTTGGCGATCGTTGCCGGTCAGATTCTCGAAGGGGGGCATCTCGGATCGCTCTCGCAACCGACGGCGCTGCTGATCGTGGTGGGCGGCACGCTGGGTGCGGTGATGTTGCAGAGTCCCTACACCACTTTCGTGCGCGGTATTCGCATGGTGAAATGGATGTGGTATCCCCCGGAGGTCAATCATCAGCAGTTGATCCAGCAGGTTGCGAACTGGAGCCAGGTGTCGAGGCGCGAGGGGCTGCTGGCACTGGATGCCATCCTCAACGAGTTGAAGGACGAGTTTACCCGCAAGGGCCTGCAACTGCTGGTCGATGGTGCTGAGCCGGAAAGATTGCGCGAGGTTCTCGAAGTCGAGATTGGCACCTTTGAACAGGAGATGAAACTTTCGGCAAGAATATGGGAGGCCGCCGGCGGTTATTCGCCGACCATCGGTATTCTCGGTGCCGTCATGGGATTGATCCAGGTGATGGAGAATCTCTCCGACCCATCGAAGCTTGGTGCCGGCATCGCCGTCGCTTTTGTCGCCACGATCTATGGTGTTGGCCTGGCCAATCTGGTCTATCTGCCGATGGCCAACAAGCTCAAGGCGCATGTCAATCGCCTCATTGTGCAACGCGAAATGATCGTCGACGGTTTGGTGGGTATCGCCAACGGGGATAATCCACGCATCATCGAGAGTCGTTTACGGGGTTACGTCTTTTAACTGATGGCACGGCGAAAACACGAGGACGAGCACGACAACCACGAACGCTGGCTGGTCTCGTACGCCGATTTCATCACCCTGCTGTTTGCCTTCTTCGTGGTGATGTACGCGCTCTCCTCGGTGAATGAAGGAAAGTACCGCATTCTGAGCAATTCGATGATCAGCGCCTTTCGCAATGCCCCTGTCAACAGTGCTGGACAAACACCGACGATTCTGCCGCCGTCTGCGCCGGTAGTACAGAAACCGAACCCGGTCAACAAGACGCAGGAAGCCGTCAAACAGCAACAGCGCGAGAAAATGCGTAACGTTGCCAAGGAGATCCTCGAAGTGATGGCACCGCTGATCGAGCAGGGGAAGGTGCGTGTTCTGGAAAGCAGCCGCGGTGTGAGCATCGAAATCAACGACAGCATCCTGTTTGCTCCCGGCCAGGCGCTGCTGCAACCGCCCATGGCCAGAGCCATGCAGTCGGTTGCCGAAGTGCTGGTTGCCGCGGAGTTTCCGATCATCATCGAAGGGCACACCGACAATATCCCGATCAGGAACGTGCAGTTCCCTTCGAACTGGGAGCTTTCCGCCGTGCGTGCGACCACCGTCCTGCGCCTGTTCGCCGACGCCGGCGTTGCTGCCGAGCGACTGACCGCGATTGGTTATGCCGATACGCGCCCGGTCGAGCCGAATGTGCTGGCTGACGGGCGAGCGCGCAATCGCCGGGTGACGATCCAGATCGAATCGGAGATTCCCGAAAAGGGCACGGACATCACGCCGGCAGACCGCAATTGAAACGGATTCAGGAAATACGGTGGCGCATCCCGACAGGATCGCGGATCTGCCCCAGGGCAATCCGGAAACCACTGCTGCGCGGACGGTAGGCAGGCTCGATGCGGCTGCGATTGGCAGAGCGTGCGTAGCGGGCGGGGTCGCTCCAGGTGCCACCGCGCAGGACGCGCATCTTGCCGATGATGGGGCCACGCGGGTCGAATTGCGGTGTCGCCGGGTATTCGCCATACCAGTCGGCGCACCATTCCCAGACGTTGCCGTGCATCTCGTACAAGCCCCAGGGGTTTGCCGGCAAGGAAGCGACGGGCACGGTGCGCTGCCGATAGAGGCCCTGGTCGCCGCCGATGCAGGGATAGTTGCCATGAAAATTGACCTGCTCGACAGTGACCTGATGGCCAAAAGAGAACGGTGTCGTGGTCGTGGCCCGGCAGGCATACTCCCATTCGGCCTCGCTCGGCAGGCGGGCGTACAGTCCCGGAAAGCGTCTGTTCAACTCAGCGATAAAACCCTGTGCATCGTGCCAACTGACATTTTCGACGGGATTCTGCGGGTGATTCTGGAAATGGCTCGGATTCACCGGCCATACTGCCAGCCAGAAGGCCTGCGTGCAGGGCGTATCGGCGAGCCAGTAACCACTGCTCAGCGTCACCTCGTGCTGCAATTCAGCGCTGCCTCGCTCGCTCTCGTCGGCTGGTGCGCCCATCAGGAACTGCCCCGGTGCAATCCAGCGAAACACCTGCTGGGCATGGCCCACACGCAGTGTCACCGATAGTCCGAAGCGATCCTCGACGACATGGCTCACCCAGGGTAGCGGGATAGGCCCGGGGGGGATGATCTCTGACATCATGGGCTTTCGTGGCGGGTAACCGGAAATGGTCTGTCGGGTAGTACAGAGCAGCGGACAGGATCGTCAATCAGTGGCTGGTCGCGACTGCCGGGGCGACGTCGACGCCACTCGGCGGCGACAGGTTTTCAGTGTACCCGCCGAACGCCCTGCCGGGAAGGGCTGAGCATGACCAGGAACGCCGTTATACCCGTGACGGCTCATGGAGAACAAATTTACCGGGAGACCCACGCCACTCCGACCGACCCCACGCTTGCTGCACATGGTAGTATGGCGATGGCTCTCTTTTCTTCAACTGTCGGCCAACAGGATCCCACAAGCAGACAAGGAGCACACCCAATGACTGAACTGAACCCGACCGAAGCATTCTTTCGCGAACTTGCTGAAAAAGTCAAAGGCCCTGCCGGCGCGCTTGAAGGCAAGAAAGCGCTGGTCATCGGAATCGCCAACAACCAGTCGATCGCCTATGGCTGCGCGCTCGCTTTCCGCGCCCTGGGCGCCAGCGTTGCAATGACCTATCTCAACGCAAAGAGCAAGCCTTATACCCAGGCGCTGGCCGATCACCTGGGTGTCGATCCGGCGCTTTATCTTCCCTGCGATGTGCGCATCCCTGGGCAGCTCGAGGCCGTTTTCGAGGCCATCGAGCGGACCTGGGGCCAGCTCGACATCGGCCTGCACTCGATTGCCTTCGCGCCACGCGAGGATCTGCACGGCCGCGTCACCGACTGCTCGCGCGACGGATTCCTGATGGCGATGGACATCTCCTGCCACTCGTTCATCCGCATGGCGAAGCTCGCCGAGCCGCTGATGCAGGGCGGCGGCTCATTGTTTACGATGAGCTACTACGGCGCCGAGAAAGTGGTCGATCGATACAACCTGATGGGCCCGGTGAAAGCGGCCCTCGAAGCGTCGGCACGTTACCTCGCTGCCGAACTCGGGCCGAAGGGGATTCGGGTGCATCCGATCTCGCCCGGCCCGATCAAGACCCGTGCGGCTACCGGCATCGATCGTTTCGACGAGTTGATGGAAATCGCTGCGACGCGCGCGCCGAGCCGCATGCTGGTCAGCATCGAGGATGTCGGCATGGCAACGGCGTTCCTCGCTTCCGACTACGCGAAGCTGATCACCGGCGAAACGATGTACATTGACGGTGGCTATCACGTCGTCGGCTGAACAGGGCGAAGATGGCCCTGCATCATTCCTGGTCACAGCCATTCCTGTCATCTGCTCGTGGTATCGAATAGTCCTCACCTGGAGCTTCGATCTGCAGGATCGGGCACCCTGTTTGCACTGCTCCGCGAGTGATGACGGCCATTGTCTACCCAACGGCACCCTTTGAGGGTTGGTTTGGCCCAGGCCAGGCAACAGGATCACAGGCCCAGCAGCTTGCGCGTATGACGGGCGATCATCAGCTCTTCGTTGGTCGGCACCACCCACACCGAAACCCGGCTGTCGGCGCTGCTGATGCGTGAGCCATTCTGATCGTTGGCCGCCTCGTCGAGCTCGACACCCAGCCAGCGGGCCTTCTCGCAAACGAGTTGCCGGATGCGCGCGCTGTTTTCGCCAATCCCGGCGGTGAACACCAGTGCGTCGAGGCCGCCGAGCACGGCGGCGAGCCCGCCGAGTTCGCGGGCGATACGGTAGGTGAACAGGTCGATCGCCAGGCGGGCACGTGGCGAGTCACTGGCCTCCAGGACGCGCATGTCGTTGCCGATTCCGGAAAGGCCGAGCAGCCCGGAGCGCTTGTAGAGCAGATCCTCGATCTGTTTAGCGCTCATCCCCTCCTGTTGCAACAGGTACAGGACGATCCCGGGGTCCATGTTTCCCGGTCGGGTGCCCATCATCAGTCCGTCGAGCGCGGTGAAGCCCATCGAACTGCCGACGCTGCGGCCGTTGTGGATCGCGCACATGCTGGCACCACTGCCCAGGTGAGCGACCACCACCCGTCCGTTGGCGATTTCGGGTGCGACCGCTGGCAGGGTCGCGGCGATGTACTCGTAGGAGAGACCATGGAAGCCATAACGCCGAATCCCGCGTTCGTAGTATTCATAGGGCAGACCGTAGAGATCCGCGATCATGCTCTGGGTCCGGTGGAAAGCGGTGTCGAAGCAGGCCACTTGCGCCAGCTCGGGTCTCGCCTGCTGCACGGCGCGAATCGCTGCGAGGTTGTGGGGTTGATGCAGCGGCGCCAGCGGTACGAAAGTGTCGAGCTTTTCCAGGGCCTCCGCGCTGATGAGTAGCGGCGCCGAGTAATCGGGGCCACCATGCACCACCCGGTGGCCGACACCCGCCAGTTCGTTTTCCTGGAAGCGGGAACGCAACAACCCGATGATTTCCTGCAAGGCCTGTGCGGGGTTCGCCACTTCCGCCGTACTCCAGCGGGTATCGGCAATGACCTCTCCCTGGCCATCCTTCGCCTTGAGGCGCGGTGCCGTGCCCAGCCCTTCGACCTGGCCAACGGCAAGGGGACGCATCTCACCTGCCGCCGGGAGGGCAAAGAGAGAGAACTTCAGGCTCGACGAGCCCGCGTTGAGGACCAGAATCACCTTTTCCATGTCAGCCTCCGGTCTTTGTCTGGCCCACCCCAAGCGAGCCGCTGGCCATCAGGCAGGCGACCGCACACGAGGCAAGCTTGGTGCGTTTGTTGTCGGCGCGGCTGGTCAGAATGATCGGCACGCGCGCGCCGAGCACGATCCCCGCGCCATCGGCATTGCTCATGAAAGTGAGCTGCTTGGCGAGAATGTTGCCGGCAGCGAGATCGGGAACGACGACGATGTCGGGATCGCCGGCGACCACCGAGTCGATCTTCTTGATGCGTGCCGCTTCCTTGCTGATCGCGTTGTCGAGGGCCAGCGGACCATCGAGGATGGCACCGGTGATCTGGCCACGATCGGCCATCTTGCACAGCGAGGCGGCGTCAGTCGTGCAGATCATGCGCGAATTGATCGACTCGACCGCGCAGATGATCGCCACCTTGGGGAGTGCGATGCCGAGCGTCCGGGCCAGATCGATGGCGTTCTGGCAAATGTCGCGCTTGGTGTCGAGATCGGGCGCGATGTTGATCGCCGCATCGGTGACGATCAGCGGCTTGTGGTAGGTCGGCACGTCCATCACGAAAGCATGCGTGATGCGCCGCTCGGTGCGCAGGCCGGTTTCCCGACTGACCACTTCGGCCATCAGTTCGTCGGTGTGCAGGCTGCCTTTCATCAGCGCCGCGGCCTTGCCGAGGCGAACCAGTTCGACGGCACGAAAAGCGGCGGCATGGCTGTGCGGCACGTCTTCGATCTGCACGCCCGAGAGATCGAACCCATGCTGCTCGGCAAGCGCCCGCAGCCTGGCCAGCGGTCCGACCAGAATCGGCTCGACCAGACCCTCACGTCTGGCCTGCAGTGCGGCGCCTAACGACGACTCATCGCAGGGATGCGCGACCGCCACCGATACCGGCGACAGTTGCTGACAGAGTTCGACGAGGCTCTCGAAGCGATCGTGACTCTGGATTGACACCTGCGCCTCTTCCGGACTTGCCATCGTGATCCTCACCCGTGGCGCGATCACCCGGGCGGTACCGGTCATGATCGTATCACCGCGTGCGTTGTCGCCACGACAGTCGAAAGTCACTCGCCGGCTTGCGGCATCCTTGGCGGTGGCCGTAATCGTGATCGTGACCTGCTCACCGATCGGTAGTGGCCCCAGAAACTCGAGATCCTGCCCCGAGTGAACCGTTCCTGGACCCGGAAGTTGCTTGCCGAGCAGTCCTGAAACCTGCGCACCCAGCCACATGCTGTGTGCGCCGAGGTCGGACGGGCCGAGTTGTCTGTCGAGTTCGTTGTCGAGCGAGGTCGGACTGATGTCGCCCGAAACCGCCGCGAAAAGCTGTACGTCGCGCAAGCTGAGGGTACGGCTGACACTGGCCGTGTCGCCGATTTGGATTTCGTCGAAGCAACGATTCTGAAGGGTTTCGCTTGTCATGTTCTGCTCTGCCTGAAAGGTGATGAGGGTCTTCGGCTGGCGACGGCTGGGTCGCGTCGGGCGACCGAATGAGGAGCAACCGGACCTGCAAGGGGATCTCCCTGGTTGAGATACGGGGAGCGGGAAACGCCACACTGGTGATTATATCCCTAGCTGCTGGGGGAAGATTTCCAGATGAAGTCCTCTCAAGAATACCCGCGTTGCGGTCGCCAGCCCGATTCACGGGCCGGCGAAGCCGATGTCAGTCATTGACTGGACTCCCGGCGTCACGCGGAGCACGTGATGGCCGACGCCACTCGTCGATCAGAATGAACACGCTGACCAGCAGTACCCACAACGGGAAGACCAGGACGATCCGCTCGATGTGGCGGTTGCTGAGCAGCATCAGCAAGGCCAGTGCGTAGCCGACGAAGGCGATCCAGCGGGCGATGAAACGCGTGCGCAGGGCCATCGTCGAGGTCACCATCATGAACACGCCGGCCATCCTGACCGCGTAAATGTTCATCACCTCGTAGACGATCGCGCGGCCGAGCGTAAAGGCCGTCGATCCGAGCAGGCGAGTCGGGTCGACGGTGTAAGAAACGATCAAGCCGCCTGCGACGGCCGCCGAGTGGAAGAGCATGGACAGAAAGAGCAGACCGCTGCCGAGGAAGACCGTCGACAACAGCCTGTCCTCGAGCGCTCCGAGCCGGTCGCGCAGCACACCGATGAACCAGAGGAAGGCGATGCCGGCGAAGGGAACCAGATTCAGCGCCGTGACCACCGTCGACGCCTTCGTCGCGAGCCAGGCGCCGGCGTCGAGCGGGTCCTCGGGAACCGATTCGCGAAGCAGCCACAGGCTGATCATCAGCAGCACCGAGAAGAGGATGCCGGCAACCGCCGCCGCACGCGGTGCGCGCAACAGACGGCTGGCGCCTGTCGGCACGACCGTTCCTGCGGGTTCAGTGGCCATCGCCTGCCGGGCCGGGCGATCGCCGCCGCAGTGGCCGCTCGCTCGAGCCTTGGAGATCGACCAAGTGTTTCCATTCGTCTGCCCGAAATACGGCGGCACGATGCGGATCATGGCCTGTCATCGACGACGCGGCGGCAGTCAAGAATCCTCCCGCACTTGCATCTTGATCAGGTGCTGTAGGATCGCCATCAGGGCTGCCGCGCTCATGCCCAGCATCAGCACGCCGTTGATCGCCTCGAGCGGCCCAAGCAGCTTCCACTGCTTGCGCATGACGATGTCGCCGTAGCCAAGCGAAGCAAAATTGACCGCCGAGTGGTAGACCGCCTCGTAGAATTCGGAGAACTCGCCGAGCCAGACGAAGAGCAAGCCCCAGAGCCCGACCTGAACGAGGGTGCCGGCCATCATCGCGATCATTGCGGTCAACAACGGGCGGATACCCGGATTCGTCGCTCCGCCATCTTGCCGCTTGCGTACGCAGCGGATGTAGTGGCGGACGCACCAGAAGGAAACGCCGGCCTGGATGGCGATGCAGAGCAGCATGACGGGCAAGCCGATGGCGAAGTTCCCGAGGATCATGTCGAGTTCTCTTTGGTGACGGTGACAGAAATCGGTAACGGGGTATGCCGGGCACGCCAACGTTCGATCAGCCAAGGCATAGAGCGCGATGCCGACGAACAGCATGGTGCGCACGGCGGCGCCCTGGAGCACGCTCTTGCCACTGGCGCTGTCCTCGATGGCGAGGCCGAGCAGGATCAGCGCCGTGATCAGGGCATTGCTTCAGAACGTCAATGTTAATGTGAAAATCGCGTCAGCGACTCACGAATTTCCCCTTCCCACTCGCGGGGGAGGGGCCGGGGGGTGAGATGGGGAATTCGCAGAGCCTGCTCTGCGCCCATCGAACGATTCCGGCGTGCAAGCCGGAATGCGCCCTGCAAGGGAGGGAAACGGTCATGACTTTCATGATCGGGGGTGCCTGGAAAAGTCATGACCGTTAACCGGAACAGCAACGTCAATGCCAAGTTTTTTGTCGTGGCTGCTGCGGGGACCGCGACGGTCTTGGTCAGGTCGCCGCTGTCTCCGCCCGCCCCTGGAACTCGTCGATGATGTCCGCCAGGGTGATCCGGCGACCGAAGTCGCCGAAGTTTTCCTCGAGTCCTTCGGCGCGCAGGAGGTCGCGCACCGCCGCATGCGCCGCCACCAGCCGCAGGCGAATGCCAGCTGCTTCAAGCTCTGCGTGCAGCGTCCTCAGCATTCGCGCGCCAGCCAGATCGACAGCGGGTGAAGTGGACAGATCGCACACTGCCAGGGTCAACGGTCGGGGCATCGTGCAAATCCTTTGCCAGACGGCATCACGCACATGTTCGGCATTGAAGTACAACAGAGAGGCCTCGACACGGAACAGCAACGCCCCCGGAACAGCCTCGTTGTCCGGGTTACGCTCCATGTCGGAGTAACTCCGGGTACCGGGGATGTGGCCAAGGAACGCCACATGCGGGTGCGCGGCACGCCGGATGAGCAACAGCAGTGACACCAGGACCGCAACGATCACGCCCTTGAGAATGCCAAGCACCAGCACGCCGGCGAATGCAACCATCGAGACGCCGAACTCGAAACGGCTGACCCGCCACACGTGGCGCAGTTCGCCAACATTGATCAATCCTTTGACGGCAACCAGCACGATCGCCGCGAGAACCACATTCGGCAGGTTGTGCAGCATCCGGGTCAGATACAGCAGGCAGAGGCCAATCGTCAGCGAGGCGAAAACGAGCGCCAGCGGCGTCCTGGCGCCAGCCTTGTCGTTCACCGACGACTGCGACAGGCCTCCGGCCACGGGGTAGGCCTGGAACAGCCCCGCTGCCAGATTTGCCGCGCCCAGACCGAGAAGTTCCTGGCGCGCATCGATCTCGTAGCCGCGCGCCTGCGCCAGGGCACGAGCGGCAGAAACGCTTTCCACGTAGGCCAACAAGAGGCACGCGAACGCCAGCGGAATCACCCCGTCCACATCGCGCACCCGCAAATCCGGGAGTTTGAAGTCGGGCAGTCCCTGCGGCAATGCGCCGACGATCTTGAAGCCGAGTTCGCCCAGCGGGGTCACCGACAGCAGGAGGATCGAGACGACCACCACGAAGAGGGCGATCGGGCGGCCGGGCAGAAATTTTTCCCCCAGCAGCAGCACGGCGAGCGCGGCAAGACCGAAAGCGAGCACGGCGAAGTGGGTATCGGGGAGCTGGCCAGCCAGAGTGACAACGGATTCGAAGAAGCCGTGCCCGCCGCCCTTGACGCCGAACAGCTTGGGCAATTGAGTCATCGCGATGGTCAGCGCGGCACCCGCCTTGAAACCGAGGAGGATGGTTTCGCTGATGAAGTTGACCAGCGAACTCAAGCGAAACAGCCACGCCAGCACGCACATGGCGGCGATGACCACCGCCGTCAACGCCGCGATGGACGCCCAGCGTTCCGGATCACCCTGCGCCATGCCAGCGACCGTAACGCCGACCAGCATTGAGATCGCTGAAGTGGGACCGATCGCCAACTGGCGCGACGAGCCGAACAGCGCGTAGAACAGGCCGCCCACCAGATAACAGTAGATACCGTATTGCGGCGGTAGCCCCGCAAGCGAGGCGTAGGCGAGCGACACCGGAATGCCGTAGGCCGCCAGCGTCACGCCGGCGATCGCATCGTTCGCCAACCACTTCGTCTGATACGAAGTGAGCCACTGTGCCGGCGGAAACACTGCGCGCCAGCCGCCAACCGGAGTCTCGTGTGCCATGGTGCTAACGGGCCGAACTTGTTCTTGATTTGCCATCGGACTTAGGGATTTTCTTCAGGTTGCACTTCGAGCCGTCCCTCCCGAACCGCCCTGACGAAGGCACGGTAGTCGCGCTGATTCTGGTCGCTGTACTCGACGGCAAACTCGCAGATCGCGTCGTCGAAGACGGCACTGGAACCCATGTAACCGGCGATCAGCGCCGCGTCGCCCGAACGCGCATGTGCTCGTGCCAGCGCCCACGCGCACAGCCGGCCATAGGTGGTCAGGCGGTCGACGTCCCATCCCTCAACGATCGCGCTGATCTTGACATCCCGTAACTGGCGGAAATAGTAGTGCCGGCCATTTTTCCCCGTCGTCCAGCCGAGGAACATGTCGCTCGCCGATTGCATCAGGCGCTGTCCAGCAACCACGCGCTGGCCGTGATTGGCATGCAGGCTCGCGCCCGCATACGGTTCGAGGACCGATGCCCGTGCTTCCTTGATCTGCAGGAAAAGCGGGTCATTGTCGGCGGCCATGAACAGAGCGACGAGGCATTGGGTGCCGACGCTGCCGACACCGACGACCTTGACCGCCAGGTCGCAGAGCTGGAAACGGTCGAAGAGCACGCGCACGTGCTCCGGCAGTGACTCGCGGTACATGGCCAGGGCTTCGCGGTACTGCGTCCGGATTCCCGGCGCCTGTTCCTCGCTGGGGTGGAAGATGAGTGGCGGATTGTCCTTGATCTTCGGCAATGCGCCGTGATATTCGGCAAGTTTCAGGAAGACGTTTTCGACCGCGCTTTGCTGGTGCGCTTTCTCAAGCCGCTTGGCGGCGAACTTCCTGAGCCTGGCGTTGCTTCCACTCATCTCGGCGATCGCGCGCTCCAGCGGGATGTTGTCGTACCAAACGCCAAGCGCGCGCATCGACGAATAGTCGACCATCCGCTCGCGGTAGGCACGCACCGTCGCCGTCGCCGCCCTGGCGGCCTCGTTTTCCTTCAGGTGAAGATACTGCGCGGCAATGACGATGCTCGCGGTCAGACGCTTGAGGTCCCACTCCCAAGGTGCGGGCAGCGTTTCGTCGAGGTCATTGACATCGAAGACCACTTGCCGCTCGGGTGTTGCAAAGCCGCCAAAGTTCAGCAGATGCGCGTCGCCGCAGGCCTGCACCCGGAGTCCGGAATTCGGGGTGGACGCCAGGTCGGCCGCCATGATTGCCGCCGAACCGCGGTAAAAGGTGAACGGGGACTGCAGCATTCGCCCAAAGCGGATCGGAACGAGTTCGGGCATCCGCCCCTCGTTCGATTCCGTGAGGATTTGCATCGGATCGCGCCGCTTCCTGGGCGGCTTCCATCCGCCCTGCGCCTCGCGCGGCACCACGTCGCGCAGCGCGCTTCCCTGTGCGCGGCGCTCTTGCGGCGACAGAACCGCCGCCTGGGTGTTTGCGGTGGCGCTTTCCTGCGGGTCATCGAACTTGTTCTTCGACATCGTACAACCCTCCCTGTGAAAGACCGCCAGAAAATCAGTATAGACTCGCCAGAAAGCATTGACCAGCAGAGTCACCCGTGACAGCAGGGCAAATGGGGGTTCTAACCGCCCACCGTCATTCCGGCGTCCGCCGGAATCCAGATTCGTTCGTCCAATCAGGCTTCTAAACCGCCGTTGGAGTGACCGCTCGGGGGCTTGCTCGCTCCCGCAGGAAGAACTGAAAATCAACGGGTTACGGGCAGAATAAATTTACCCTGTCAAGGCTTGCATTTCTCGCGGTCCTCGGTTCTAATGGGGCCTCCTGGACTTGAGGCTGACGACGATGTGCCGTTTCCAAAACCCTGCTCAACTGCTGGCTATGGCCCGGCTTGCGGGTTTTGCCGTGGGCGGTGCTGCGGTCGCCGTACTGGTCGTACGCGTGCTACGTGTAGAGCCTGACACACCGTCGAGGGTCGGAAGAAGATAAGTCGAAGCCCAGAAAATTCCAGAAACCCCCCGCCGGTGCAAGCCGAGCGGGGGTTTTCATTTCCGGACCCACGGTCATGACCCTATCCCGTATCCCTCACCCCCGATCCCTCTTTCGCACGCGGGAGAGGAGAGTTTTGTGAGTCGCCGAAGCGACTTTCACGGTCAGCTTTGGCGATGCCGAAGGTAGCCGTTCATTTTGAGGAGATTCCCTTGTCCCAACAAACCCCCGAAACCCTCACCGGCGCCCAGATCGTCGTCCGTCTGCTCGAACGCCAGGGCGTCCGAACGCTGACCGGTATTCCCGGCGGCGCCATCCTGCCGATTTACGACGCCCTGTCGAAATCGGCGCTGATCCACCATGTCCTCGCCCGGCACGAGCAGGGCGGCGGTTTCATGGCCCAGGGGATGGCGCGCGCCACCGGCGTACCGGCGGTCTGCATGGCCTCGTCCGGCCCCGGCGCGACCAATCTGCTGACCGCGATTGCCGATGCCAAACTGGATTCGATTCCCCTGGTGGCGATCACCGGGCAGGTGCCCAGGCCGATGATCGGCACCGATGCCTTTCAGGAAGTCGATACCTATGGCCTGAGCATTCCGATCACCAAACACAACTTCCTGGTCGGTTCGGCCGACGAACTGCTGAGCATCCTTCCTCGCGCCTTCTGCATCGCCGCTTCGGGGCGTCCCGGGCCGGTCCTGATCGATATTCCCAAGGACGTGCAGAATCAGCTCGTCGAGGTCGACGAATGGCCCGAGCCGGGCCGTGCCGACCGTGTGCCGGCACCGTCCAGCGAATTGATCGAGGCGGCGGCAGCGATGATCAACGCCGCCGCCAGGCCGATCCTCTACCTCGGCGGCGGTGTCGTGCATTCGTGTGCTTCCGGAGCGGCCGTGGCGCTCGCCGAAAAAGCCCGCCTGCCGACGGTCATGACCCTGATGGCGCTCGGTGCGATGCCGGTCGATCATTCCCTGTCGCTCGGCATGCTCGGCATGCACGGCGCGCGCTGCACCAACCTCGCGCTCGACGAGTGCGATCTGCTGATTGCCGTTGGCGCCCGCTTCGACGACCGGGCAACCGGCAAGGTGGCCGGTTTCTGCCCGCAGGCGAAGATCATCCACATTGACATCGACCCTTCCGAACTCGACAAGATCAAGACCGCACACATCGGCATCGCCGGCGACGTCGGCGCGGCCCTGGCGATGCTGCTGCCGGCGATCGAGACGCCGGCACGTGCGGACTGGCTGGCGCGGGTGGCCAGCCTCAAGGCCGGGCATCCGCTGCGCATGCCGGGCATCGATGATCCGCGCACCCCTTACGGCCTGATCCGTGCCGTCGCCGATTGCCTCGACGACCAGGCGATCATCGCCACCGACGTCGGTCAGCACCAGATGTGGGTTGCGCAAGCGTATCCGCTGCGCCGACCCCGGCAATGGCTGACCTCCGGCGGGCTCGGCACGATGGGCTTCGGCATGCCGGCGGCGATCGGCGCTGCGCTCGCCGAACCGCAGCGCACCGTGGTCTGTTTTACCGGTGACGGCAGCATTCTGATGAACATCCAGGAACTGGTCACGGCCGCCGAGGAAGGGGTGAACGTCAAGATCGTGCTGATGAACAACGCCTCGCTGGGCCTGGTCTTCCAGCAGCAGACGCTGTTTTACGGCGAGCGCATCTACGCTTCCCAATTCAAGGGCATGCCCGACTTCGTCCGGGTCGCCGAGGGGTTCGGAGTGCCTGCCATCGATCTCGACCGGGAGAGCGATCCCCCGGCCGCGCTGGCCAGGGCGCTGTCGTCCTCGGGCCCGATGCTGATCCACGCCAGCATCGCCATGCACGAGCAGGTCTTGCCGATGGTGCCGCCGGGTGCGGCCAACAAGGAAATGATCGGAGGCTGAACGATGAACTCGATTACCCGTACGGAAAACCAGGCACTGTCGCGCACGGTGCTCGAACTGGATGTCAATAACCACGCCGGCGTCATGTCACATGTCGTCGGCCTGTTCTCGCGGCGAGCGTACAACGTCGAAGGCATCCTGGTGATGCCGGTCGGCAGCGGTGTGACCAGTCGCATCTGGCTGCTGGTCAACGAGGATGAACGACTGGACCAGATGGTCAAACAGATCGAGAAGCTCGAAGATGTCCTGGCCGTGCGCCGGCATGGCGCCGAGCATGAAGTGTTTGTGCGGCTGGAGGAGTTCTTTCGCTAGCCAGAGCCAGGTTTGCAGGGCGGGCTGCCGGGATCTCGGCCGGGCGGCATCCGGCAGCGCCCGCCGGGCAGATTGGTTTGGTGGGGCAGGGGCGGGAGACAGTCGGCAAGAACGCTGCTGACGACTCCGACCAGCGCCTGCGTGCGCACTCAAGCTAGGGTTGCACCTGGTCGATCAGCACGCGCAGATTCCGGCTGCCGGGCTTGACGCCGCTGAGGGTGCCGAAGAGGTCGCCGCTCGAACTCTGCGCCTGGCCCGCCTTGGCAATCCGCGCTTCGATGCGGATCGTGGCGAAATCCGAAATCTTCTTGCCGCCGGCGAGGGCCATCGAATCGTCGAACTCGAAGCGCAGCGGCAGGTCGGCGACGCTGGCGCGTCTGGCGGCGAGCGGCATGCGCGGTCCTTCCTCGGCGCGTGCAAAGACGAACAGCACGTCGCCGGGCTGGACCGTGCCGGCGAGCTTGCCGCTCAGCGTCACCTCACCACTGACGGCGCCGGCGCTGGCGCCGGGTTTTGCGCTGCCGCCGGCCTGGGCGGTGGCGAATTCGCGCGCCTTGCCGATCGCGGCGGTGAGGGCAGCGGCTTCCTCGGAGCCGGGTTCGACCAGTTCGAGGAGGCGCGACCAGTAGTCGGCGGCGGCTGCGAACTGCTGGCGGTCGGTGGCGGCAGCGCCGGCCAGCAACAGCGCTTGCGGTTCCCTGGGGTTGATCCGCAGGGCGCGTTCGATCAGTTCGCCCGGCCTGCCCTGCAGGCTGCCGCCCTGGGTCTGCGCGAGGACATCGGCGTAGTCGGCGAGCAGCGCCGGGTCCTGGTTAACCAGGGCGGCGGCGCGTTCGTAGGCCTGCGCCGCTTCCGGGAAACGTTCGAGCACCTTGTACGATCGGGCCAGCATCACCCAGCCCTGGGGGTCGTCGGGGTTCTTCTGCAGCTTGTCGACGAGGCCGTCGAGCATGGCCTCGATCTGTGCGGGGGCGATGCGCGCCTGCCGCTGCAGCGGGTCGAGCGCGCGCGGATCGCCGAGCAGCGCGTAGCCGGCGGCAGCGGCGAGCGGGATGAGCACCAGCAAGGCCAGCGCGGTCCTGCGACCGCCGCCGTCGGCGGTCGTCGGCGCGGTCGGCGCAGGCATTTCTTCGAGCAGACGGCGTTGCAGTTCGCTTTTCGCCTGAGTGAAATCGGCCTCGGCGAGCGAACCGTCGCGGCGTTCGCGTTCGAGTTCGGCGAGCTGGTCGCGGAGAATCGCGAGGTTGGCTTCGCTCTGGTCGGTACGGCCCGAAGACCGTGGTGTGCGCAGCAGCGGTGGCAGGAGGAGGGCGATGACGGCGGCGACCAGCAGGGCTGCGGCGATGAGGAAGGCGGTCATGGCTGTCCTTGCCGTGCATCCTGCTCGTGCAGCAGCGCTTCGGCGCGGCCCTGCTCGTCGGCGCTCAGGGGAGGGTCGCTGATCGCCCGGTCGCGTCGGCGCAGGTAGACCAGCAGTGCCGTCAGGCCGGCGACGAACAGCAGGCCCGGGCCGAACCACAGCAGCAGCGTCGTTCCCTTCAATGGCGGCCGATAGCGGACGAAGTCGCCGTAGCGGCTGACCATGAATTCCATGATGTCGGCGTCGCTCCTGCCGTCCTGGATCAGCGTGCGGATTTCGCGGCGCAGGTCGTTGGCGAGTTCGGCCTGCGAACCGGCGAGCGATTCGTTCTGGCAGACCAGGCAGCGCAATTCGGAAGCAATTGCGATCAGGCGCTTTTCGGTCTGCTCGTCTGCCGCCAGTGGCCGGGCCTCGCCGGCGTGCAGGAAGGGCATGTGCAGCTTGCACACGGCGAGCAGCAGAAGCATCAGGAAGAATCTCATTTCGACAGTTCCGAAAGCAGCGGCAGGATCTTGCCGGAGAGGACCTCGGGGGTGATCGGGCCGGTGTGCTTCAGGCGGATGATTCCCGCCCGGTCGATGACGTAGGTCTCCGGTACGCCATAGACGCCGTAGTCGATGCCGGCGCGGCCATCGATGTCGAGCACCGACAGGGTGTACGGGTTGCCGTGCCTGGCGAGCCAGTCGGCGGCGCGTTCGATGACCATTTTCCGTTCGCTGCCGGCGGGCAGCCGGTCGATGTCGATGCTGCCGTCGCCGCGCACTTCCTTGTAATTGAGGCCGATCAGCGGCACCGTCTGGCGCTTCGCCAGTTCGACCAGCAGGGGATGTTCCTGGCGGCAGGAAACGCACCACGACGCCCAGACATTGAGCAGCCAGACCTTGCCGAGCATGTCCTGCGGCGAGAACGACTGCGCGGGCGCGTCGAGGCGCGACAGCGAGAACGGCGGCGCCGCTTTGCCGACCAGCGGCGAAGGCAGGTCGCGCGGGTTGAGCCGGAGTCCGACGGCGAGCAGCGCGACGAGTACGACGAAGCCGATCAGCGGCCAGAGAAATCGGTTCATGGTCCGTCTCCTATGCTTTCTGGGCGAGCGCCGCGGCGGCCGCGGCAGGCGCGCCGGCGCGCGCCCTGACACGGTAGCGGCGGTCGCTGATGGCCAGCAGTCCGCCGATGCCCATCAGCAGGCAACCGCCCCAGATCCAGTCGACGCAGGGTTTGTGGTAGACGCGCACCACCCAGGCGGCGTCCGGCCTGGCCTTGTCGATCGGTTCGCCGAGCGAGACATAAACGTCGCGGAGGAAGCCGGTATCGATCGCCGCTTCGGTCATCGGCATCGATGACGCAACGTAGAAACGCTTCTCCGGAAACATCTTGCGCACCGGCACACCGTCCTTGAAGAGGTCGATGTCGCCGACCAGCGCGCGGTAGTTCGGTCCTTGCTGCGGGCGAACGCCGTTGAAGCGGAAGTGGTAGCCGCCGACGCCGACGCTGTCGCCGACCTCCATCCTGACATCCTTCTCGGACTGATAGGCGCCGACCAGGGTGACGCCGACGACGAAGACGGCGACGCCCAGATGCGCCAGATGCATGCCGAAGAAGCTGCGCGGCTGCCGCAGGGCGGTGGCCAGGAAGGACCGGCCGGCGCGCGTCGCCTGCACGCGTTCGACACCATTGAGCAGGGCGCAAAGAACGATCCATGCCGACAGCAGCAGGCTCAGGGCGACCAGCGGTTTCCATTCGCCATACAGGAAAGGGGCGCCGAGGCCGACCAGGGCCGCCGCGAGAAAAGCCCAGCGCAGCGTGCGCGCGAGTTCGCCGGCGCTGGCGTGCTTCCAGCGCGCAAAGGGCGCCACGCCGATCAGGAACAGCGCCGGCAGCATCAGCGGCACGAATACCGCGTCGAAGTAGGGCGGGCCGACCGAGAGCTTGCCGGCGCCAAGCGCGTCGATCAGGAGCGGGTAGAGCGTGCCGAGCAGGACCGAGGCGCAGGCGACGACCAGCAGCACGTTGTTGGTGAGCAGCAGCGACTCGCGCGAGAGCAGGCCGAAGCGTCCGCCGAGACCGACCTTCGGCGCCCGCCAGGCGAACAGCGCCAGCGAGCTGCCGATGACCGTTCCCAGAAAGGCGAGGATGAAGATGCCGCGGGTCGGGTCGGTGGCGAAAGCATGCACCGAAGTCAGCACGCCGGAACGGACCAGGAAGGTTCCGAGCAGCGACAGCGAGAACGCCGAGATCGCCAGCAGCACCGTCCAGTTCTTGAAACTGCCGCGTTTCTCGGTTACCGCCAGCGAGTGCATCAGCGCCGTGCCGACCAGCCAGGGCATGAAGGAAGCGTTTTCCACCGGGTCCCAGAACCACCAGCCGCCCCAGCCGAGTTCGTAGTACGCCCACCACGACCCGAGTGCGATCCCGAGCGTCAGAAAGATCCACGCCGCCGTGGTCCAGGGTCGCGACCAGCGTGCCCAGGCGGCGTCGAGCCGACCCGAGAGCAGTGCGGCGATGGCGAAGGCGAAAGCCACCGAGAATCCGACATAGCCCATGTACAGCATCGGCGGGTGAATGATCAGTCCGGGGTCCTGCAGCAGCGGGTTGAGGTCGCGCCCCTCTTCGGCCGCCGGCAGCAGGCGCTCGAAGGGGTTCGAGGTGAGCAGGATGAACAGCAGGAAACCGGCGCTGACCAGGCCGAGAACGCCGAGCACGCGCGCCACCAGGGGGATGGGCAAGGGCTTCGACAGCAGCGCGACGGCCAGCGACCACAGCACCAGCATCAGCATCCACAGCAGCAGCGAGCCTTCGTGCCCGCCCCAGACGGCCGCGACACGGTACTGAAGCGGCAGCAGCGTGTTCGAATGCTGGGCGACATAGAGCACCGAAAAATCGTTGTCGACGAAGGCGCTGGTCAGGCAGGCGAAAGCCGTCACCAGCAGCAGGGCCTGCGCGATCGCCGTCGGCCGGGCCAGAGCCATCCATGGCTGGCGGTCGAGGTGGGCACCGAGCAGCGGCAGCGTGCCCTGTGTCAGGGCGACGCAGAGCGCGAGGATCAGGGCGAAGTGGCCGATTTCCGGGATCATGATCGTGTCGTCAGTAAGAGTTGAAGTCGCGCCCGCGACTCACGAAACTTCCCTCGCCCGCTTGCGGGAGAGGGGGGTAGGGGGGGTTAGGGAAACGGTCATGGCTTTCATTATTGGGGGGCTGGAATGGCCATGACCGTTACGGTTTGAGGGTCCTGGCGGTGGCTTCCGCCGCTGCCTTGTTGCTTGCTGCGCGTTCGTGGGCATCGCTGACGGCCTTGGCGGCTTCCGGCGGCATGTAGTTCTCGTCGTGCTTGGCGAGCACCTCGGTGGCGGCAAAGACGCCATCCTCGGCGAGCTTGCCCTGCGCGACGACGCCCTTTCCCTCGCGGAAAAGATCCGGCAGGATGCCCTTGTAGGCGACGGTCATGTCCTTGTCGGTGTCGGTGACGACGAAGCGCAGGGTCACGCCGTCGGGCTGGCGCTGCAGCGATCCCTCCTTGACCATGCCGCCGATACGGAAGCTCTTGCCCCTGGGCGCTTCGCCGGCGGCCACCTGCGTGGGCGAAAAGAAGAACACCAGATTGCTCTGGAAGGCATTGAGCACCAGCGTTGCGACCAGGCCGAGAAGCGCCAGACCGCCGATGATCAGCGCCATGCGTTGGTGACGTGGTTTCAATTCGGACTCCTGCGGGAACTGTTTTCGCGCTTGCGCCGGGCTTCGGTTCGCTCGGCACGGTATTGGTGCCTCAGACGGGTGACGAGTTTCTTCCGGTCATGCAACAGCAGGAGCGGTTCCAGCAGCATCAGCAGCGCCATCACCGCCAGCGATCCCCAGACATAGAGACCGTGGTTGCCCATCGCCAGAAAGTCGGCGAGACTGTTCCAGTGTATGCCGGGCATTCTTCTACTCCGGGTCGGTGAGCAGCTCGCGCACCCAGTCGGTGTGCCGCTCGCGCTCGAGCATGATGGTGCGGACACGCATCAGGGCGATGGCGATGCTGTACATCCAGCAGGCCAGGGCGCACAGCAGCATGCCCCAGAGCATCAGGCTGGCCATGCTGGGGGCTCTGGTCAGGCTGACCGAAGCGCCCTGATGCAGGGTGTTCCACCACTTGACCGAAAAATAGATGATCGGAACATTGACCACGCCGACCAGCGCGAGGATCGCGCCGGCCTTGTCGGCGCGGCGTGGATCGTCGATCGAGGCCTGCAGGGCGATGAAGCCGATATAGAGGAAGAGCAGGATCAGTTCGGAAGTCAGGCGCGCATCCCAGACCCACCAGGTGCCCCACATCGGCTTGCCCCATAGTGCGCCGGTCCATAGCGAGAGAAAGGCAAAAAGGGCGCC
This sequence comes from Accumulibacter sp., assembly GCF_036625275.1. Classification (GTDB taxonomy): domain Bacteria; phylum Pseudomonadota; class Gammaproteobacteria; order Burkholderiales; family Rhodocyclaceae; genus Accumulibacter. The sequence goes on along the minus strand of NZ_JAZKUD010000025.1, from coordinate 12,243 downwards.
GGTCGGCGCCAGCGCCGAGGCCATCATCCCGGACAGGCGGAAGTTGAAAGCCAGCCCGATGGCGGCCCAGAAAGCCATCACCAGGTAGATGAACATCGACATCCACGATGCCGGGACATGCAGGAAGATGATTCGATACCCTTCGCCCTGCTGTGCATCGGTCGGCGCCAGCAGAAAGCCGATCGTCAGTCCGAGCACGCCGAAGATCGCGGCGAGCGTCCAGAACCAGGGAATCAGCTTGCCGGCGAGCGGGTAAAAGGTCTGTGGGCTGGCGTATCTGAACCAGTTGATTACGCGCTTACTCATCTATTCCAGGGCTACTCTCATTCCAGGGCGACTCTCAGGGCCGCGGCAGTCGGCCACGGCGCAAAAAACACGCCGCCCAGCGCGAGCGCGCCAAGCAGCGACAAATGGGCCTGCGGGCCGAGTCCGCTCAGCGTCGCATCGACTGCCCCGGCACCGAAGATCAGCACCGGGATATACAGCGGCAGGACCAGCAGCGATAGCAGCACGCCGCCGCCGCGCACGCCGAGCGTCAGCGCTGCGCCGATCGCCCCAATCCCGGACAGGGCCGGCGTGCCGATCAGCAGCGACAAGGTCAGCACCGCCAGCGCGTCGCCGGCCAGGTCGAACTGAATGCCCAGCAGCGGCGCCAGCAGGACCAGTGGCAGGCCGGCCACCAGCCAGTGCGCGATGACCTTGCCGAGCACGATCAGCGCCAGCGGCTGCGGCGCCAGCGCCAGTTGTTCGAGCGTGCCGTCGCGGTGATCGTCGGCAAACAGGCGCGGCAGCGAGAGCATCGTCGCCAGCAGCGCGGCCACCCACAGCACGCCTGGCGCCAGCCGGCGCAGTTGCGCCGCTTCGGGTCCGACACCCAGCGGGAACAGGCTGACGACGATGATGAAAAAGAACACCGCCGCAACGATGTCGGCCTGCCGCCGCATCGCCAGTCGCAGGTCGCGACCGATGACGGCGCGGATCGATTCTAGCATCAACGACAACCGCTATTGCACTGCGTCATCGGCGCCGAGCCACAACTCGCGCAGCGCTGCGGTCGGTATGGCAACCGCCTGGTGAGTGGTCAGAACCGCCAGACCGCCGCGTTGCAGATGCGCGCCGATCAGGCCGGAGATCAGCTCGACTGCGGCTGCGTCGAGGGCGACATAAGGTTCATCGAGCACCCACAGCGCGCGCCTCTCATGCACCAGCCGGGCGAGCGCGGCGCGGCGCTTTTGCCCTTGTGACAGGTAGCGGCAGGGAAGGTCGGCGCGGCTAAGCAGTCCGAGCTGTTCGAGGGCATCGAGCGCCGCGTCCTCGTCGAGCGTTTCCTGTGCCAGGGTGGCCGACGACCGGATATTCTCCAGCGGCGTCAGTTCCTCCTTGATCGCGTTCTGATGGCCAAGGTAGCACAGTTCGCTGCGGAACTCGTCGCCGAGTTTGCCGATCGGCCGGCCGCGCCAGCGAATGTCGCCACCGGCCGCTGGGGTGAGACCGCAGAGCATGCGCAGCAGGCTGGTTTTTCCCGAACCGTTCTTTCCCTGCAAATGGAGCATCTCGCCGCCTGCGAGCCGAAAACTGACGCCGGCGAACAGGTGGCGTTCGCCGCGTATGCATTCCAGATTCGAAGCTTCGAGCATGCAGAGGGTGATCCGGGAAATGGTCAGGACCGGGTCAAAACCGGGTCAAGGCCGGGTCAAAACCGGCGAGGGCATATTGTGAAGGCGGGAGTTTAGCCCCGGATTGACGAAAATCAAAATCGATTCAGTGGCTTTGCGTATTCTTCACGAGGTTCTTCCGGGAGCGTGGCAGTGGAACAAGGCGTTCTGCAGTTGACACTGGCGTGGGACGGCCAAGAAATTGTGTCGGCCGAGATCGTTTCCTCCCGGCCGATGTTGGCCAAAGCACTGCGTGGGCTGCCGGTGGCGCGAGTTTCCGGGATCATTCCGCGTGTTTTCAGTCTCTGCCGCCATGCCCAGAATGCCGCTGCGCGCCTGTCCATCCAGGCGGCGCAGGGTCGCTGCGTGGCAGTCGATGAGGCCCAGGATCTGGGGTTGGCGGTTGCGGTCGAAGCGATCGTCGAACACCTGTCCCATTTGTTGATGGCCTGGCCACCCCTGCTGCAGAAACCCGGTCGAGCCAGGCGGATCGAAGAGTTCGGTCTCTGGCGCAAGCGCCTGCTGGCGGTCGTCGATGCCGCGGCGGTCGCGGCACTCGGGGTCGATCTCTCGAACTGGCTGGCCGACCTGGAAGCACCGCCGTTTGACGACCAACTGGCCGCCGCTGCGGTCGCGTTGCTGCCACAACTTTCTGCCGCCGAGTGGGCCCCGCTGGTCGATCCTGAGGATTTCGCGACGCGGCCGACCTTTGCCGGTCAGGCTGCGGAAACCGGGGTTCTGGCTCGACACGCCGGCGACCCCGGAGTGGCCCTCCTGCTTGCCGACGGCCAGCGTATCCAGGCGCGCCTGGCAGCGCGCCTGCTCGAATTGCGCTGGCTGGCGGCAGGACTCGTTGACCCGTCGCGCCTGTCGGCGCTCGTCGATGCCACGGTCGTCGCGGTCGGTTGCGGTCTGGCACGCGTCGAAACGGCGCGGGGGACCTTGCTCCACCGCGTCGAACTCGCGGCTGACTGCGTCGAGGACTATCGGATCATTGCGCCGACCGAATGGAATTTTCATCCGCAAGGCGCGTTTTTCCGCGAGATGTCCGGTTGTCCGGCACAGACCCGCGACGAGGCACGGATCAGGGCCGCTCGCCTGGCCCTGTCGCTCGATCCGTGCGTTCCCTCCGAATTGAGGATCGTCGATGCATGAAATGTCGCTGGCCATGGGGGTGTTGCAGATCGTTGAGGACGCCGCGCGCGCACAGTCGTTTCAGCGCGTGCGCCTGGTGCAACTCGAAATCGGTGCGCTGGCTGCCGTGGAACCCGAGGCGATGCGCTTCTGTTTTGATGCCGTCAGTCGCGGCACCCTCGCCGAAGGCGCCATCTTGGAGGTCATCGAGGTCGCCGGCCAAGGTTTATGCTTTAATTGCAATATGACAGTGCCGCTTGCGGCGCTGTACGACCCTTGTCCGGCCTGCGGCGGGCACCCGGTTCAAGCGACCGGGGGGACCGAGATGCGGGTGAAGGAACTGGAAGTCGAATAACAATGAGGAGACAGCACAAAGATGTGTACCACTTGCGGTTGTGGCACCGGGGAGACCCATGTCGATGGCAAGGCCCTGTCCGGGCCTGGGAATGTACAGGCAACCCATTCGGCGTCGGTTCCGCCGCCGAATGGCGAGGGCGCCGGGGAGATTCCGGCCGGGATGAGCTACCGCGCCGTCGGCGCTCGGCATGGGCAGGCCCATTTGCACGCCGACGGCCGGCGGCACGTGCATGACCATGACCATGCCCACGACGCTGCGCACGGCCATGCGCATGCCTCGGTGGCCGCGCAGGGGTCGGCAACGACACCATCACGGCTGATACAGATCGAACGCGACATTCTCGCCAGGAACGATGGCTACGCAGCCGAGAACCGCCGGCGCTTCGACGAGCAGGGGATTTTCGCGCTCAATCTGGTATCCAGCCCCGGTTCGGGAAAGACCAGCCTGCTCTGCCGTACCATCGACGCACTCAAGGGACAACTGTCGATTGCCGTCATCGAGGGCGATCAGCAGACCAGTCGTGACGCCGAACGGATTCGCGCTACCGGCGTTGCCGCGCTGCAGATCAATACCGGCAAGGGTTGCCATCTCGACGCGCATATGGTCGGCCATGCCCTGCACGAGCTGGCGCCGGCCGACGACTCGCTGCTGTTGATCGAGAACGTCGGCAATCTCGTCTGTCCGGCGGCATTCGATCTCGGTGAAGCCTGCAAGGTGGTGATCCTGTCGGTCACCGAAGGCGAAGACAAACCGCTCAAATATCCGAACATGTTTCATGCGGCCTCGCTGATGCTGCTCAACAAGGTCGATCTGCTGCCCCATCTTTCCTTCGACAGCGATCTGGCGATCGCTTATGCCCGCCAGGTCAATCCGGCCTTGCAGGTGATTCCCTTGTCGGCAACGACGGGCGAGGGCTGCGAGCAGTGGCTGGCCTGGCTACGAGCCGGCTGCAGCGCACGCCGGGAGCAGAAGCGGGTGACGATGGCGTCGCTGCAGCGCCGCATCGCCGAACTCGAAGCACGGCTGGCAGCGGGAGGCTGAGATGTCCGAGTCCATCGTTTGTCAGCACATCCGCGTCAGTGGGGTCGTTCAGGGCGTCGGTTTTCGTCCTTTCGTCTGGCGCCTGGCCCGGGAACTGGGTCTTGCAGGCTGGGTACGCAACGATTCGCGCGGGGTCGAAATCGAGGTTCGCGGCGCCGCTGCACAGGTGCAGCGTCTCGTCGAGCGTCTGGAACTCGACGCGCCACCGCTGGCCCGGGTCAACTCGGTGACCACCCGCGATACGGTGTCGGCGCGCGGCGGCGAAGGCTTCGTGATCATCGACAGCCGCAGCGGCCGGGCCGCGACGATGATCGGCCACGATACGGCGGTCTGCCGTGATTGTCTGACCGAGATGTTCGACCCTGGCAGTCCTCGCTGGCGTTATGCCTTTACCAATTGCACCAACTGCGGGCCACGCTACACCATCAGCCGCAGCCTGCCCTACGACCGTGTGCGCACCAGCCTCAAACCCTTTGTGATGTGTCACCGCTGTCAGTATGAATACCGCCGGCCCGAGGACCGGCGTTTTCATGCCGAGGCCAATTGCTGCCCGAAATGTGGGCCGCATCTGTTTCTGCTCGACGGCGAAGGACACCGCCTGCCCGACGACCCGCTCACCACTGCCCTGGCCCTGCTGCGCCAGGGGAAGATCGTCGCCATCAAGGGCCTGGGCGGTTTTCATCTGGCCTGTGACGCCCGCAACGCGGTCGCCGTCGCCTTGTTGCGCGAGCGCAAGCAGCGTGACGAGAAACCCTTTGTGGTGATGCTGGCAAATGCCGCTTCGGCCGCTCGGCTGGTCCAGATCGGCATCGGCGAACCGGGTCTGATGGCGCTGCCGACACGCCCGGCAATTCTCCTCCGCAAACGCGGCAGTTGCGACGACGCCTTGCCCGGTGTCGCCCCTGGCCTGGCCTGGCTGGGCGTCATGCTGCCGTACACGCCGGTGCAGTTTCTGCTTTTCCACGAGGCCGCCAAACGCCCGGCAGGGGTCGGCTGGCTGGAACGTGCGCAGGATCTCGCGCTGGTCATGACCAGCGCCAACCCCGGTGGCGAACCGCTGGTGGTCGGCAACAGCGAGGCCCTGCTGCGTCTCTACGGGATCGCCGACGCTTTTCTGATGCACGACCGCGACATCGTCACGCGTTGCGACGATAGCGTCGCGCGGATTACCACCGGCGGCCTGCAGTTCATCCGTCGCGCACGCGGTTACACGCCACGCGCGATCAAATTGCCGGTCTCCGGACCTTCGGTGCTGGCGGTCGGAGCCTGGTTCAAGAACACCATTTGTGTGACCCGTGGTGATGAAGCCTACGTTTCACAACATGTCGGCGACCTCGACAATGCAGCCGTTTGCGATTTCCTCGAGGAAAGCGTCGCGCAGTTGCTGAAACTGCTGGGTGCCGAACCGGCGATCGTGGCGCACGACCTGCACCCGGATTTCCATTCGACACGTTTTGCCGCCGACTTTGCCCAGCAGCGTCACCTGCCGCTGCTGGGCATCCAGCACCATCATGCGCACGCGGCGGCAGTGCTCGCCGAACACGGCCTGCAGGGCGCACACCTGGCGCTGTCGCTCGACGGCGTTGGCCTCGGGACCGATGGCGCGGCCTGGGGTGGCGAATTGTTGCGTGTTGACGGCACCCGCTTCGAGCGTCTCGGTCATCTATCGTCACTCGCGCTGCCGGGTGGCGACCGCGCCGCCAACGAGCCGTGGCGAATGGCGGCGGCAGTGCTGCACCAACTCGGTCGCAACCGCGAAATCAGCGAACGTTTTATCGGCCAGCAGGCCGCACCGGCAGTTGCGCAGATGCTGGCGGGCGACATCCATTGTCCGCCGACGACGAGCATGGGCCGGATTTTCGATGCCGCTGCCGGCCTGCTGGGCATCCGGTCGGTGATGGCCTACGAAGGGCAGGCGGCGATGTTCATGGAAGGTCTGGCGCAGTGTTACGGCGACATTCTGCCGCTCGATCAGGGCTGGCGGATCGAACAGGGCCGCCTCGACCTGTTGCCGCTGCTGGCGGTACTCGCGGATGAAAAGAATGCCGAGCGGGGCGCCGCGCTGTTCCATGCCACGCTGGCTGCCGCCATTGCCGACTGGGTGCGAGTCCTGGCGCCTGACGAAAAGGCGGTGGTCGGCAGCGGCGGCTGTTTCCTCAACCAGGTGCTGGTGCGTGGCTTGCGCGCTCGCCTCGGCGCGCAAGGAATCAAACTGGTGGAAGCGCGCCAGGTGCCACCCAACGATGGTGGACTATCGGTCGGTCAGGCCTGGATCGCCCTGCAGCATCTGCTGGGCCATTAGAGGAGCGCTGAACATGTGTCTTGCACTGCCTTGCCGGATCGTCGAACTGCGGCCGGATGAGCGGGCGCTGATCGATGTTGCCGGCGTCGGCAAGGAGGTTTCACTGGCGCTCGTGGAAGACGTCGCCGTCGGTGACTACGTGATCGTGCATGTCGGCTACGCGCTGACCCGGCTCGATCCGGAAGAGGCCGAAAAAACCCTGGTACTGTTTGCCGAACTCGGCGAAGCGGCTTTGCAGGAGGCCGGCGTTGCAGGTGAAGCGATCCGCTAGGTCGGCAAGCTTCAGCGCTCGGCCTGAGCCGGTCGAAAGCCTCTTCTGTGCAATGGACCAGGACCCACCGGCCTTCTTGTGATCGGGGCGTGCATGGCTAATTCCCTGCGGAAAAACTTCTCATGGAGTCTTGTCGGCAACATTGTTTATGCATTGTGTCAATGGTTGATGCTGATCATTATTGCCCGCCTCGGAAATGCTCGGGACGTCGGCGTCTATTCGCTGGCCCTGGCCATTTCTGCACCGGTGATGCTTTTTCTGGGCATGAATCTGCGGGTGGCCATTGCCACCGATCAGAAACGTCAATTCGATCTTCAGGACTATTTCATATTGCGTGTCTGTTCCAGCACCGCCGCGCTGGTCATCATTTCATTCGTGGCCTTTTTTCTGTACCGGACCGAAACCTATGTACTGATCGCCATCATCATGGTTTCACTGATGAAACTGGTGGAGTCACTGAGTGATGTCTGTTATGGATTCTTCCAGCAGCAGGAGCGCAATGACCTGATCTCCAGGTCATTAATTCTGAGGGGAGTCAGTACGGTCTTGCTGCTGCTACCGGCTTATGACTACCTCGGGTCGCTGACGGAATCGCTCGGGGTTGTCTTGTCGGTCTGGCTGGCAATTCTGGTGGTTTTTGATGCACGAAATCTTCGAGATCTGTCGGTTGCCGGAACCGACCCTCCGATCCGCTCTGCGCAATGTCTGGGTTTGCTCAAGGTCGTCTTTCCGCTGGGTTTCGTGGCCCTTCTTGATTCATTGACACCGAACATCACTCGCTACGCCGTCGAGTATTTTTTTGGCCTCGAAAAATTAGGGTACTTCTCCGCGATTGCTTATCTGATGGTGGCTGGAGGGACCGTTGCCGGTGCCTTGGGAAATGCGGCGACGCCGCGGATGGCCCGGCATTTTGCGAACAACGAATGGTCCGAATTTTGTCGCGTAGGCCTGATGGCGGTCCTGTTGGGTTCGGGTGTCGGAGTTTGTGGCCTGATCGTATCGGTTTTTTATGGCGAGCAATTGCTGGGCTTCATTTATGGCGAGCCATACATCGCGTATCAGCCGTGCTTGGTGATCGTCATGCTGGCCAGTATCCTATGGTACGCTGCCGGCCTGACAGGCTGCATGCTCAATGCTGCCCGTCGGTTCGGACACCAGTTGCTGGCAAACTGGCTGGCCATCTCAGCCGTTTGCATCGCCGTTGCCGGATTTGGGAGCAAAGGCGGAATCAATGGCATCGCCTGGGCGTTGGTGATAGGCATGGGTGCAAGATTGGCTGCGTCTCTGGGTTTGCTCTTCATGACGCTCCGGAAAGGCACGGGCTGAATGTCAATATCCTATCTGTTGCGGAGAAGCGGTATTTTCCTCGCGCTTGTACGCCTGCCATTCCGGATCATGAGGAGGATCGGGAATAAAATAAACACCTTGTGGTGGAAGCTGCATTTGTTGCGCCTGGGCCGGAATTCCCTTGTCGAGATTGGCGTATCGATCGAGAACCCAAGGCAGGTCGCTGTGGGTGAGAATTGTCTGATCTGCCGTGACGCCACCCTGGTGTCGGAGACCATTGACGGAAATCTCTTCCTCGAGGATCAGGTGCAGATCAATCGAGGGGTCAAAATCGATCATACCGGTGGTGTGTTGATCAGGGAATACTCATTGATCTCGGAAGGCGTGACAATCTACTCGCACACGCACGGGACAGACCCGCACTCCCGTCCTAAAGGCATACCTAAAACAATCGGCGCAAAGGTGTGGATCGGCGCGCACGCCATCATCATGGAAAACTGCAGCAGCATTGGCGAGGGGAGCGTCGTGGCTGCTGCTTCCGTGGTGACCAAATCGATTGACCCCTATGTCGTGGTCGCTGGCAATCCCGCACGGGTGGTACGCAGGCTTGGCAATGATTGAGAGGTTTCTGGCGATCATGATCATGACCGGATTCCTGCTGATTCCCTGGGCGATCGAGCGTGGTCAGGGGATTTTTGCTCCGCTGCGAACCTATTCGATATTGAGCTTCGTGACGACGGTTCCGTATCTGCTGCTTCTCTCCTTCGACCCTTCGGTCATGTATCCTCCAGTTGCCCAGCATATTCGCTACAACGAGTTCAATGATTTGTTCCTGAAATACACATTTGTTCAGGGGGTGGCGTATCTGTGTGTTTTTGCCGGCTATCTGACTGCCGGACGGCTGTCGTTTGGCTGGGTTTCATCCGTCGGTGTACCCGTGGTACCTGCCCTGTCGGAGAGCACGATCCTGAGAGCCGCCGTCATCGCTCTTCTGCTTGGCATGGCCTTGTGGATCGTACAGGTGCAGCTTGTCGGCGGATTGGAGTTTTTGCTTCTCAACCTGGGCGATCGTACCAGTCTCACCGCTGGCCTCGGCTATCTATCAACCGCGGCTAATGCCATGCTCGCCTTCAGCGTACTCCTGATGGCATATTCATTTCAATACGGCAATGGAGTGGGGAAAAAAATCTGTTTGGCACTTTTTTTCGTCATCGCGGCGATCAGTTATACTGTTTTTGGAGGCAGGAAGCACCTTCTGCATTTGCTGCTGATGCTGTTGTTGACCTGGCATTACAGCATCAAGAAAATAAATTCGGTCAAACCCTCTCATGTCGCCCTGGGTTTTTTCGTGGCATTCTATTTCGTCAGCGTTTTGCTGCTCAGGCAGGGGGATGCTCTCGAGTATTATATGAATCGTCCAGGCGAGCTGTTTGCAGATGTTCTGGATAACGTGAACATCTTTGTCATCCAGTTGAGTTATGTCGATACCTATATGTTCATCATCCAGCATTTCGATCAGAACGACTACTGGTGGGGACGCTCGTACATCGATCTGCTGTATGCTCCGATACCAAGCACGTTCTTTCCTGACAAGCCTCCTGTCGATGATGGCGTTTATATCCGAAGCTTGATGGAGGGATGGAACGTGATTCCGCCAACACCGTTCTGGAAAATGTACCCTTCCTCCACGCCACCGGAAACCATCGGCATCGGCTATGCCAGTGCCGGCTTGTTGGGAGTGGTGATCGGCATGTTCATCCTGGGAATGATCATTCGTTTCTCGTATTCGTTGATGATGTCGAGAAGAACCTTTTTTAGCCTGTATGTCTTTTTGATGGTCCTTCTCAATTTTCAGTTGACAAATCTGCGACTCGCCCAGTTTCTGACCAGTTTACTGATTGCCTGGCTGTTCTGCTCGGTCATGCTGCGCTACAGGAGGAGTGGAAAATTCGCTCGATTGGTGTGAGGCTGGTGCCATCCTTTCATGTGAAAGTCGCGTATGCGACTCACTCATCTCCCCTCCCACTCGCGGGAACGAAGGCGGGATTTCGCGGAGCACGGCTCCGCACCCATCGAACAATCCCGGCGTGCAAGCCGGAATGCGCCCTGCAAGGGAGGAAAACGGTCATGACTTTCATGATCGGGGGTGCCTGGAAAAATCATGACCGTTCGCTTCGACCCCTTCACGGAAACGACATTTGCAATATGAAATCCAGGATTCTGGTCTTCAGTGATTATTATCTTCCGGGCTACAAGGCAGGAGGACCGATCAAGAGCATTGCCAGCATCGTCGACCTGCTGGGTGACGATTTTTCGTTTTACGTGGTGACTTCGGCGAAGGATCTGGGTGAGTCGCAGCAATACGAGGGAATAAAACTTGGAGAGTGGGTGAGGGTCGGCAAGGGACATGTGTTTTATACCGACTCGGGCCTGCCGCCATGGAACGACTTGATGAACCTGCTTTCCGGGAACTGGGCGTGTGTGTACCTCAACAGTTTCTTCTCCAGTCACACGATCAAGGTTCTGCTGGCACTCAGGATGCTTCGCAGAAGAACCCCGGTACTGCTTGCTCCGCGTGGCGAATTCTCGCCCGGAGCATTGAACCTGAAACGCAGGAAAAAACAGGGCTACCTGGCGGTCGCGAGACTGCTGGGGTACTACGATCGAGTCTGCTGGCACGCCTCGACGCCGCGTGAGCAATCGGAGATCTCGGCGTATTTTCCGTTGCCTTCGGATAGCAGGCGTGGGTCAGGTCAGTTTTTCGTTGCCGGCAATCTTTCAACGAACCAGGGGGGCGTCGTCAATCCTCTGCCGGAGAAACAGTCCGGTCAGTTGCGGGTAGCCTTCCTGTCGAGAGTGGCGCGCAAGAAGAACCTGCACTACGCGCTCAAGGTTCTCTCGGAGGTCTCCGGAAGCATCGCGTTCGATATCTGGGGACCGCTCGAAGACCAGGCCTATTGGCATGAATGCCAGGCGATCATCGAGACGGCACCGACGACTTTGCAGGTCACCCAGAAGGGGTCCATCGAGTCGAAGGAGGTCGTCACCATGCTGGGCAAATACCACGTCTTTCTGTTCCCGACGCTGGGCGAGAACTTCGGGCACGTCATTCTCGAAGCCATGACTGCTGGTTGTGCAATCCTGATCAGCGATGCCACCCCCTGGCGAGGCTTGCAGGAAAAGGGGTACGGCTGGGAGCTCCCGCTTTCTCGGCCAGAATCCTTTGTCGCAGCCCTGAACGAAGCCGTCCGCTGGGACACGGCAAGATTCGCGGAAGTGTCAGCAGCGGCTCGAACTGCCGCCGCGGCATACCTGGAACATGCTGGAAACGTCGAGGCGAATCGAAACATGTTCGCCGCCATGGTGAATTTGTCCTCAGATTCCGGGCCACTGCCGCGACCATGACGATCCAGGAATTGCGGGACAAACGCCGGGACTTCGTCCAGGCCGTCCAGAACGCTGTCACCGAAGATCTAACGGTCATGACTTTTCCAGGCACCCCCGATCATGAAAGCCATGACCGTTTCCCTCTCCCCCGACCCCTCCCCCGCGAGGGAGGAGGGGAGATTCTTGAGTCGCATACGCGACTTTCACATTTTCGCGCGCGCAGCGGGCCGCCGCGCCGCCACCGACGCGATCCGGCGGGCCCTCGACGATGGCGGCGATGCGACATGGAACCCGGCGGATCGTCCGCCGCCCGCTCCGCGCCTTTGGCGCGCAGCACCACCACTCAATCTCGCCAATCCGGGCGAACCGCTGGCCGGCAAATGGCGAACTTGGGCGCTGGCTGACGGCCGGGAGATGCCGCCACTGCCGCCGCTCTTCGGCAGCGAGCGCTACTGGGAAGAAGCGCGTGAGGTGCTGCGGGTAGCGCGCCGCTTGAGCGTCGAGCAGAAGCGCGTCGCCGACGAGTGGAACCTGGACAAGGGTTCGGTGACGCCAGCGGGAGTCTGGAATCGCAAAGCGATGCACTGGGTTGGCCCAGCACGCCCTGGGTACGGCGGAGACCGCACAGGTATTGGCCGCGCTCAACGTGGCGATGGCGGATGCGCTCGTCGCCTGCTGGCAGGCCCCCTGTGTCAGACTAGTTGTCGCCTCGATAGGATCTGAAACCGGGGGCAATAACGAGGTGAGGAAATGGCAAGATACGGACAAGTGATGAAGGATCGGGTGGTAGCGAAGCTGTTACCACCGG
>NZ_JAZKUD010000024.1:0-49367 GCF_036625275.1 Accumulibacter sp. | reverse complement strand
CCGTACACCTCGGTTCACCACGTGCTCCGGCATTTCGCGCAAGTGGCCGATCAGAAAGACATCACGTGATCCAGAAGAAAAAACTCATCGAAGTCGCGCTGCCGCTGGAGGCGATCAACATCGCCAGCGCGCGCGAGAAGTCCATCCGGCACGGCCACCCGAGCACGCTGCACCTGTGGTGGGCGCGGCGGCCGCTGGCGGCGGCGCGGGCGGTGATCTTCGCGCAGATGGTCGATGACCCGTCGGCGCATCCGGACCTCTTCCCGACGGAGAAGAAGCAGGAGAAGGAGCGGCAGCGGCTGTTCCGCATCATCGAGGAGCTGGTCAAGTGGGAGAACACGACCAACGAGACCTTGCTGCAGCAGGCGCGCGACGAAATCTGGCAGAGCTGGCGCTACACGTGCGCCGAGCATGCCGACCATCCGCGGGCGAAGGAACTGTTCGACCGCTACAGGCTGCCGGCTTTTCATGACCCGTTCGCCGGCGGTGGTGCGCTGCCTCTCGAGGCGCAGCGGCTGGGGCTGGAAAGCTACGCCAGCGATCTGAACCCGGTGGCGGTACTGATCAACAAGGCGATGATCGAGATACCGCCGAAGTTCGCCGGCAAGCCGCCGGTCAATCCGGAATCGCGCCGGAAGCTGGACGCATCGGGATCATGGCGGGGAGTGACCGGCTTGGCCGAGGACGTGCGCTACTACGGCCAGTGGATGCGCGACGAGGCCGAGAAGCGCATCGGCCACCTCTACCCGAAGATCGAGGTCACCGCCGATATGGCGAAGTATCGGCCCGACCTGAAGCCCTATGTCGGCAGGAAACTCACGGTCATTGCCTGGCTGTGGGCGCGCACGGTCAAGAGCCCCAACCCGGCCTTCGCGCATGTCGATGTACCGCTTGCATCGACCTTCATGCTCTCGACCAAGGCGGGCAAGGAAGCCTATGTCGAGCCAGTGATCGAAGGCGGCGGCTATCGCTTCACGGTGAAGGTCGGCAAGCCGAAGGATGTGGAAGGGGCGAAGGGTGGCACTAAGCTGGCGCGCGCAAACTTTGGGTGCCTGATGTCGGGGGCACCGATCTCCGGTGAGTACATCAAAGCCGAAGGCATGGCCGGACGTATGGGTGCTCGGCTGATGGCGATTGTGGCCGAAGGCGATCGCCAGCGTATCTATCTCGCGCCTACACCAGAGCATGAAGAGGCGGCGCACATGGTGATGCCTGAATGGAAACCGGAGGTCGAGTTCTTCCCGCAGGCGCTAGGCTTCCGCGTCGGCAACTATGGAATGACGAAATGGAGCGACCTGTTTACCGACCGCCAGATCGTCGCGCTGACCACCTTCTGCGACTTGGTCGGGCAGGCACGCGAGCGGGTGAAGCGTGACGCCGTCGTCGCAGGAGTACTGGACGACCAAAGCCTCGAAAGGGGCGGTTCTGGAGCAACGGCGTATGCGGATGCGGTGGCGGTGTACTTGGGGTTCTCGGTAAGCAAGACAAGCAACCGCGCAAGCACACTGTGCACGTTCAAGATCACTGTTGAATGTCCCGGCGACACGTTCGGGCGCCAGGCTCTCCCGATGTCCTGGGACTACGCAGAAGCAAATACCGTTGGAGGTCCGAGCGGCTCATTCGAAAGTATGCTGAGAAATACAGTTGCGGGGCTACTGTCCAACAACGCGCGCAGTGGTTCAGTGGGGTATGCAAGCCAGAGCGACGCTTCTTCGCAACTGGTCAGCATTGGCAAGGTTGTCTCCACGGACCCGCCCTACTACGACAATATCGGCTACGCCGATCTGTCGGATTTCTTTTACGTTTGGCTACGCCGTTCGCTTCGCCCACTTTTTTCTGGTCTTTTCGCCACGATGGCGGTTCCCAAGGCAGATGAACTGGTAGCGACCCCCGACAGGCACGGTGGTAGGGGACGTGCCGAGCATTTCTTTCTGAACGGCATGACGCAGGCCATGCACCGGCTCGCCGAGCAGGCGCATCCGGCTTATCCGGTCACGATCTACTATGCCTTTAAGCAGTCGGAAAGCGACACGGAAGCTGGCACAGCTAGCACTGGATGGGAAACCTTCATCGCTGCTGTTATCGAAGCTGGCTTCGCCATCAGCGGCACCTGGCCAATTCGCACCGAACGGGAGAACAGGAAGCGTAACCAAGGCGCTAACGCGCTCGCGTCCAGCATCGTCCTCGTCTGTCGCCAACGTCCAGCCACCGCACCGACCGCCACCCGCCGCGATTTCGTCACCGCCCTCAAGGCTGAACTTCCGAAAGCACTGACGCACCTGCAAGCCGGCAACATCGCCCCGGTGGACCTCGCGCAAGCCGCGATTGGCCCCGGCATGGCCGTCTATACGCGCTACGCGAAGGTACTCGATGCCGAAGGCAAGCCGCTGCCGGTCCGCGCCGCCCTGGCTCTGATCAACCAGACTCTCGACGAAGCGCTGGCCGAGCAGGAAGGCGACTTCGACGCCGACAGCCGCTGGGCGCTCACCTGGTTCGACCAGACCGGCTTTGCCGAAGGCGATTACGGAGTGGCGGAGCAGCTTTCCAAGTCCAAGAACACCAGCGTCGGCGGCCTCGACGAAGCCGGCATTCTGGTATCCCGAGCCGGCAAGGTGCGCCTCCTCAAACCGGACGAGCTGCCGGCCGACTGGGACCCGCTGACCGACAAGCGGCTCACGCACTGGGAGATCGTGCACCACCTCATTCGCGCGCTCGAATCCGGCGGTGAGAGCGCCGCCGCCGGACTGGTCGCCAAGCTCGGCAGCAAGGCCGAAACCGCCCGCGAACTCTGTTACCGCCTCTACACCCTGTGCGAGCGCAGGAAGCGCGCGGTCGAGGCGATGGCGTATAACGGTCTTGTGCAGAGCTGGCCGGAGATCACCCGCCTGGCCGCCGAAAAGCCCCGAGCGCTGACGCCTGCCACGCCTGATCTTTTTGGGCAAGAATGAGGCCGCGAAGGAGGATTCATGAAACGACTGTTGAACCTCGACCAAGAGACCCTGGCGCGCTTCTGCGAAGCCCATCACATTCGTCGCCTGTCGCTGTTCGGCTCGCAACTGAAGGGAACGGCTCGGCCGGACAGCGACGTCGATCTGCTGGTCGAGTTTCTGCCCGACGCGCGACCGACGTTGCTCGACATGGCGCAGATGGAAATCGAGTTGTCGCAAGCCCTCGGGGGGCGGAAAGTCGATCTGCGTACCGCGCAGGACTTGAGTCGCTACTTCCGCGACGAGGTGGTTCGCATGGCAGAGGTGCAGTATGTCGCCGGATGATCGCTGGCGGGTCGGGCACATGATCGACGCGGCCAGCCAGGCGCTGACTTTCGTCGAGGGGCGCAAACGCGAGGACCTGGAGAGCGACCCGATGTTACGCCTGGCGTTGACTCGCGCAGTGGAGATTGTCGGCGAGGCCGCAACTCAGGTGAGCGAAGCCGGGCGCTGCGAATTTCCCGGCGTACCCTGGCCGCAGATCGTCGGCATGCGCAATCGCCTGGTGCACGCTTATTTCGACATCAACCAGAACATCCTGTGGGACACCGTGCAGCTCGCGCTGCCGGGGCTGCTGGAACAACTGAAAACCGTGCTCGAATCGGAGTAACACCACCATGGCCATTACCAACCACGAGCGCGTCGGCAAAGCGCTGGAGCTTCTGAAAACCGGCCTGCTGCCGTTCATCGAGCGGGAACTGAAAGCGAAGTATGGCAACGGCTGGGCTTTCGAAGTGAAGGATATCCTTTCCGACACTCGCTTTAGTGCCGGCAAGAGCGAATCCCTCCAGGACGTCGCGGCGTCGCTGGTCGTCATGGATCGCAAATGGACCGAGGTATTTCGCCAGATCCTCGGCAAGAGCGAGCGCAGTCTGGTCAATGAGCTGGTGACCGTGCGCAATGCCTGGGCGCACCAGGAACCCTTCTCCAGCGACGACGCCTACCGTGCCCTCGATTCGGCCGGGCGGCTGCTCTCGGCCGTTTCGGCCGCGCAGGCGGACGACGTCGAAAAGATGAAGATGGAACTGCTGCGCGTTCGCTTCGACGAGCAGGCGCGCAGCGAAAAGCGGAAATCGGCCAGCACGGCCGTTGAAAGCGGCGTCACCGGCAACCTCAGGCCCTGGCGCGAAGTGGTGATGCCGCATGCCGACGTGGCCAGCGGTCGCTACCAGCAGGCCGAGTTCGCCGCCGATCTGTGGCAGGTGCATCTGGGCGAGGGGAGCGACGAATACCGGGACCCGGTGGAGTTCTTCCGCCGCACCTACCTGACCGAAAGCCTGAAAGGGATGCTGATCGGCGCAGTGCAGCGCCTGACCACCGGCGGCGGCGACCCGGTAGTGCAGTTGCAGACCAACTTCGGCGGCGGCAAGACGCACTCGATGCTGGCGCTCTACCACCTGTTCTCGGGCATCGCGCCGACCGAGCTGGCCGGCATCGACGAAGTCATGTCGACCGCCGGGGCGAGCAGGGTTCCGACGGCCCGGCGCGTGGTGCTGGTGGGTAACAAGATTTCTCCGGGGAACCCGTCGACCAAGCCCGACGGTACGGTCGTGCGCACGCTGTGGGGTGAGCTGGCCTGGCAGCTTGGCGGCAAACCAGCATTCGTGCGGCTGGCGGCTGACGACGAGAAGGCGACCAGCCCCGGCGACGTCCTGCGCGAGCTGTTCAACGACTACGGCCCGTGCGTGATCCTGGTCGACGAGTGGGTCGCCTACGCGCGCCAGCTTCACGACCAGAGCGACCTGCCGGCCGGCGGCTTCGAGACGCAATTCAGCTTTGCGCAGGTGCTGACCGAATCGGCCAAGCTGGCGAAGAACTGTCTGCTGGTGATCAGCCTGCCGGCGTCGGATACCTCGGGTTCGCCACAGAATCTGCCACACTCGCAGGCGAACGACGTGGAAGTCGGTGGCACGCGTGGCCGCGAGGCGCTCGAGCGGTTGCGCAATGTCGTCGGGCGTGTCGAATCGTCGTGGCGGCCGGCCAGTGCCGAAGAAGGCTTCGAGATCGTTCGCCGGCGCCTGTTCCAGCCGCTTGCCGATCCGGCGCAGTTCAAGGACCGGGACGTGGTAGCGCGCGCCTTCGCCGAGTTCTACCGCACGCAGCAGGCGGAGTTTCCGCCCGAGTGCCGCGAATCCGAGTACGAGAAGCGCATCCGCGCGGCTTATCCGATCCACCCGGAAATCTTCGACCGGCTGTATACCGATTGGTCGACGCTGGTCAAATTCCAGCGCACGCGCGGCGTGCTGCGGCTGATGGCGGCGGTGATCCACAGCCTGTGGGAGAAGGGCGACCGCAATCCGCTGATCCTGCCCGGCAACGTGGCGATCGACGACGCGCGCGTGCAGTCCGAACTGACGCGCTACCTCTCCGACAACTGGGTGCCGGTGATCGAGAAGGATGTCGATGGGCCGAACTCGCTGCCGCTGAAGCTCGACCGGGACTTGCCCAATCTGGGCCGGGTCTCGGCGTGCCGGCGGGTGGCGCGCGCGATCTACATGGGCTCGGCGCCGACCACCGCCGCCGCGCACAAGGGGATCGAGGATCGACGCGTGAAACTCGGCTGCGCGATGCCGGGCGAATCCCCTGCGGTGTTCGGTGACGCGCTGCGCCGGATGGCCGGGGCGGCGACCTACCTCTACCAGGACGGGCCGCACTACTGGTATTCGACACAGCCGACGGTGACCAAACTGGCCGAAGACCGCGCCGAACAGTTCAGGCGCAATCCGGACAAGGTGGCGCAAGAGATCGAACAACGCCTGCGCAAGGATCTGGAGCGCAAGGGCGACTTCGCGCGCATTCATCCGATGCCGGCGACCGGGGCGGACATTCCCGACGACCTGGATGCACGGCTGGTCGTGCTGGGCGTCAATCATCCGTACAGCAAGGAAGGGAACAGCTCTGGCGAGCTTGCTGCCAAGGCAATTCTGGAATCGCGTGGCAATACGCCCCGTCTGTATCGGAATACCCTTGTCTTCCTGGCGGCGGACAAGACCCGCCTGCAGGACCTCGACGAAGCGGCGCGCAAATACCTGGCGTGGGAGTCGATCCTGAACGAGAAGGTGCAGCTCAACCTGTCGCCCTATCAGGTCACCCAGGCCGAGACCCAGAAGACCGCCGCCGACGGCACGGTCACCGCCAGGCTGCCGGAGACGTACCAATGGTTGCTGGTGCCGGTGCAGGGGACGCCGCAAGCCCAGATCACCTGGGAGGCACTGCGGCTGTCCGGGGCAGATGCTCTGGCCGTGCGCGTCAGCAGGAAACTGCGGAGCGACGAGCTGTATCTGACCACCTTTGCATCAACACGCCTGCGCATGGAGCTGGACAAGGTGCCGCTGTGGCGCGGTGATGCGAAAAGCCATGTCTCGGTGAAGCAACTGGTGGAGGACTTTGCGCGCTACCTGTATCTGCCGCGCCTCAAGGATTCGACGGTGCTGCTGCGCGCCATAAGCGATGGCGTGAATCTGATGATCTGGCAGGACGCCTTCGGATTTGCCGATAGCTACGACGAAACGACTGGCCGGTATCTGGGTTTGCGCGGTGGTACGCTGATCAATCTGGCCGATGCCCACTCGCCGGCGCTGGTGGTGAAGCCGGATGTGGCGTTCAACCAGATTGAGGCCGAGCGCAAAGTGCCGGAATCCAACGGAACCGGCGCGACGCCTGGCGGCAATGCCGGCGATGGTGCCGGAGCAGGCAACAGTACGGGCGAGGGCTCTGGCACGGGTAAAACGCCGGGAACCGCAGCAGGGACAGCGAAGCCCAAACGCTTTCACGGCACGGCAACACTCGACGCCACCCGCGTCGGTCGCGATGCCAGCAGGATTGCCGAAGAGGTGATCTCACACCTGGCCGGCCTGATGGGTGCCACGGTGACGGTGACCATCGAAATCGAAGTGCAGATACCCCAAGGCGCGCCGGACAACGTGGTGCGCACGGTGACAGAGAACAGCCGGACGTTGAGGTTTACAAGTCAGGGATTTGAGAGGGAGTAGCAAGATGGCCGCCAAGACGCAGATGGTGCACGAAGGCAAGCTCTATTATTCGATGCCTGCAGCGGCGAGGCTGCTTGGCACAACGACAACAAAATTGAAACAGATTATCGGTCCCGAGGCGATTGAGTATCGCAACTTCCGCGTGAATGGTGCCCTTTGGGTGAACGCCCAAGACCTCGCCAATTACTTGCGTCGACGCGATCAGAAGACATAAATTGCCTACTTGTCGATTTTGCGAAACAGATTCAGCGGCCCGGGTCATCAAGTGGTTCAGACGTTGAACAGAAAATTCAAGACATCGCCGTCCTTGACGACGTACTCTTTGCCTTCGGCGCGCATCTTGCCGGCCTCCTTGGCTCCCTGCTCGCCCTTGCAGGCGAGAAAGTCAGACAGCGCAATGGTTTGCGCGCGAATGAAGCCTCTTTCGAAGTCGGTATGAATGACCCCGGCGGCCTGCGGGGCGGTATCGCCGACGTGGATGGTCCAGGCCCGCACTTCCTTGACGCCGGCCGTGAAGTAGGTCTGCAAACCGAGCAACTGGTAGGCTGCACGGATCAGGCGATTCAGCCCCGGTTCTTCGAGCCCGAGGTCGGCCAGAAAAATCGCCTTGTCTTCGTCATCAAGGTCGGCGAGTTCGGCTTCGATCTTGGCGCACAGGGCAATCACCGGCGCACCTTCGATGGCTGCATGCGCGCACAGGCGGTCGAGGTGCGGGTTGTTCAGGAAACCATCTTCGAGAACGTTGCCGACGTACATCGTCGGCTTGATGGTCAGCAGGCACAGCGGTTTGAGCAGGGACTTTTCGTCAGCGGCAAGGGTCAGCGTGCGCGCTGGTTTGCCGTCGTTGAGATGGGGCAGCAGGCGTTCGAGAACACCGACCAGTTTCTGCGCTTCCTTGTCGCCGGCACGTGCCTTCTTGATCTCGCGATTGAGCGTGCGTTCGACGGAGGCGAGGTCGGCCAGTGCCAGTTCGGTCAGGATGGTTTCGATGTCCGACAATGGATCAACGCGCCCCGAGACATGCACGACATTGTCGTCGTCGAAGCAGCGGATGACACTGACGATGGCATCGGTTTCGCGGATATTCGCCAGGAACTGGTTACCCAGGCCTTCACCCCTCGAAGCGCCGGCAACCAGACCGGCAATATCGACAAACTCGACGATCGCCGGCTGAATGCGCTGTGGCCTGACGATTGTCGCGATCTGTTGCAGGCGCGGATCGGGCACTTCGACAATCCCGACATTGGGTTCGATGGTGCAGAAGGGATAGTTCTCGGCGGCGATGCCGGCTTTGGTCAGGGCATTGAAAAGGGTGGATTTGCCGACATTCGGCAGACCGACGATACCGCACTGGAGGCTCATTGGGATTCCAATTATTAAATGGTCTTGAGATGCAGTTGCCGTTGCGCAGCCGCATAGTCGCCGGTGGCGAGCAGGGACCAGGCGGCCAGGCAGCGATCGATGGCCGGGTCGATCAGGGCCTGTTCTTCACGTCGGGGTGCCTTGAGGACATAGTTGACGACTTCGGCGCGCTCGCCGGGATGCCCGATTCCCAGTCGCAGTCGCCAGAAATCCGGGCTCGCAAGGCGGGCCTGGATGTCTTTGAGGCCGTTGTGCCCGCCGTTGCCGCCGCCCTGTTTGAGGCGGATGCTGCCGGGCGGCAGGTCGAGGTCATCATGAACGACCAAGGTCTCGTCGGCGGCGATCTTGTAGAAACGCGCCAACGCGGCGACTGCCTGGCCGGAGAGGTTCATATAGGTCATCGGCTGTAACAGCCACAGCTCGCCGATGCGGGCAACGCGGCCAAGGAACCGGCCCTGTGCAGTCAGCGGCGCCTGCAATTGCCGCGCCAACTGGTCGATGAACCAGAAGCCGACATTGTGCCGGTTATCTTCGTATTCCTTGCCGGGGTTGCCGAGGCCGACGATCAGACGAGGTGGTGGCATGCGGTGGATTGCCAGGCCGCCGTGGGTGCCTGGAAAGTCATGAGTTAGCCGGCAGTCGCTGTGCCTGTGGCTGTCTCGGACTCGTCACCGCCCTTCTTGGCCGGGATCGACACCAGCACATAATCCTCGGCATGCAGGACCGGGGTGACTCCCGCCGGGAGAACCAGTTCGGAAGCATGGATCGAGTGGCCAGCCTGGAGGTTCTGCAGGTCGACTTCAATAAACTCCGGCAGATCCTGTGGCAGGCAGGTTACTTCGATGTCGTTGTGGACGTGCGCGACGTGACCGCCACTGATCTTGACTCCCGGCGCGATGTCGGCGTTGATGAAGTGTAACGGGACACGCTGGTGGATGGCATGGGTCATGTCGACCCGCTGAAAATCCACATGCAGGACCAGTGGCTTCCAGGGGTGCATCTGCGAGTCACGCAGCACGACACTTTCGACGCGGCCATCGATGTTCAGCGTCAGAACGGAAGAATGAAACGCTTCCTTGCGCAGGTTGAGGAGAATTTCGTTGTGATCGATGTCGATCAACTGCGGTTCTGCCGAGCCTCCGTAAACGATCGCCGGCACGCGATTCTGGCGACGCAGGCGGCGGCTCGCTCCGGACCCCTGCAGGGTGCGCTTGTGCGCGTCAAATTCAAACTTCATGGATAGCTCCTGATGTAAGACAAGCCCCGCCCGCGACCAGGCAGGGGGTTGAGAGAAATCGCTACGGCAGGCGCAGAGCGCCTTACTACTCGATGAAGAGCGAGGAAACGGAATCCTCGTTGCTGATCCGGCGAATCGTTTCGGCCATCACCTCGGCTACCGAAAGCTGGCGAATGCGCGGCGAACTGAGCGCGTCCTGGCTCAGCGGAATGGTGTCGGTGACGACCAGTTCGTCGAGATCGGAGTGATTGATCCGATCGACGGCATGGCCCGAAAGTACCGGATGGACGCAGTAGGAAAGGACCTGCCTGGCGCCATGTTGCTTGAGCGCGGTCGCCGCCTTGCACAAGGTGCCGGCGGTGTCGACCAGGTCGTCCATGATCACGCAGGTGCGCCCCTCGACATCGCCGATGATGTTCATGACTTCGGACACATTGGCTTTCGGACGACGCTTGTCGATGATCGCCAGATCGCATTCGAGACGTTTGGCCAGCGCCCGCGCCCGGACGACCCCGCCGACGTCGGGTGAGACGACCATCAGATGATCGAAGTTTTTTTTCCAGACGTCGCCGAGCATGATCGGCAGCGAGTAGATGTTGTCGACAGGGATGTTGAAGAAGCCCTGGATCTGCTCGGTATGCAGGTCCATGGTCAGCACCCGGTGGACTCCCGCAGCCGTCAATAGGTCGGCAACCAGCTTGGCTGCGATCGGAACGCGCGCCGAGCGTACGCGGCGATCCTGGCGGGCGTAGCCAAAATAGGGGATGGCGGCAGTGATCCGGGCGGCCGAAGCACGCTTGAGCGCGTCGGCCATGACCAGCAGCTCCATCAGATTCTCGTTGGTTGGCGCGCAGGTCGATTGCAGGATGAACACGTCCATGCCACGCACATGTTCCTGGATTTCGACGCTGATCTCGCCGTCGGAAAAACGACCGACGTGGGCGCGACCAAGAGAGATGTTGAGACGCTTGACGACGTCGGCAGCGAGTGCCGGGTTCGCGTTGCCGGTAAATACCATCAGGCTGTCGTAGGCCATGCTGCGCTTCCCGTGGCGCGCGAACGAAGTCTCGGCGCCGTATAAAGCAAGACGGGCAGCCCACACCGCCTGCCCGCTTTGACAAAAATGAAATGGCTGGGGAGGAAGGATTCGAACCTTCGAATGCCGGAATCAAAATCCGGTGCCTTAACCAACTTGGCCACTCCCCAGCGACCGCTCGCATCACATGGATCGCGAACGAGGCGGCGATTATACCGGGGATTCTTCAACGAGTACAAGTGTGGATCAAGTGTGGATCAAGGCGCATGCGCTCAGCGCACGTCTATCCGGCACGAATCTTCCTCTTCAAGGCCCCGAACAGGCCCCCCTTACGCTGTGGCTCCGGAGTGCCTGCCGGTATGGCCTCGCCCACGGCAGCCGCGGATACTGCCGGGGCTGCCGCTGCGGCGGGTCGTTGCGCGGCTTGTCGCTCCTCGCATTGGGCGGCGAGCTGAGCGAGGGTCTGGAACATGATTTCGCGTGGATTGAGGACGATTCCGTAGCCGGCCTTGAGGCGGGCGATGACGTCCATCAGGAGCAGCGAGTCGCCGCCCAGGTCGAAGAAGTTGTCCTGTGCGGCAATCTGGCTGATGCCGAGGACGCTTTCCCAGATGCGGGCAATCGCCGTCTGCATGGCAGTGGCGTAGATGACGCTCGGTGTGGCGTCGGCTACCGGGGTGGTGGTGGCACGCGGCTTGCGTTTGACCCATTGCTCGATACGCGTTGAAAGGTCGCTGGTGGATACCAGCACCTGCGCGCCAAGGTCGGCGGCGAGGATGCGGCGGAAGGCGTCCACTCCTTCCGCGGCGGACATTGCCAGGGTATTGACGACTGCACCCATGCCGTGCCTGCCCGAGCTGGCGGCGGAGAGCCAGGCGTCCCAGCCGATGGACAGCCAGGCGGGTCCAGGCTGTCGCGATGCGCGCGCAGCGTAGGCGTCAAGATAGGCATTGGCGGCAGCATAGGCGGCATAACCGAGGCCGCCAAGCACTGCCGAGATCGACGAGAGCAGGATGTAGAAGTCCGGCGGGTCGTTGCGCAGCAGATGGTGCAGCACCAGCAGGCCGTCCACTTTGGGATGGAAATGTTCGGTGCAGTGCTCCGGCCGGGTATCCTGTACGGCCAGGAAGGCCTGCTCGGCGACGATGCCGGCGCCGTGAATGACGCCGTCGATATGTCCGAAACGGCTCCTGGCCTGCGCCAGCGCGCGCGTCATGGCGTCGGCGTCGGCAACGTCGGCGCTGACGACGAGCACTTCGGCACCGAGGTCTTCGAGGGCGCGCACGCGCGCGATGCGCTGGCTGTCCGGGTGCCCGGTTCCGTGCGTGGCGATCCAGGTGTCCCACTCGGTGGACGGTGGCAAGGCACTGCGGCCGGTCAGGATCAGGCGCGCCTGCACGCTGCGTGCGAGTTCCTCGGCGAGCGCGTAGCCGATCGCGCCGAGCCCGCCGCTGACCAGGTAGACGCCCCGTGGGCGCAGGCGAGCCGGCGGGCCGGCGACGGGCTCCAGATGCCGCGGCTGGTAGTGCTGCACCCAGCGCACGCCGTCGCGGTAGGCAACGATGGCATCCGGCGCGTCGCTGCTGATTTCGCACAGGATTTGACGGCCGAGAACCCGCTCGGCGGCGGACCCGGCGGCCGGGGGCTGCAGGTCGTAGCAGCGGCTGTCGACACTGGCGTATTCCTGCGCGATGACGATGCAGGCGGCAAGCACGCCGGCACGTTCGGCGATCGGCTGTTCGCCCGGCGTCAGGGCCTGGATGCCGGTTCCGAGGACGCCGATCCTGAGCGCTTCGGTGTAGTCACGGCCGCCCAGCGCCTGCGCAAGGTAGAGCAGGCTGTTGAAACCGAGGTCCTGGGCGCGGGCGAAGCTCTCCCGGTCGGGGGCGCCGGCAGCCGGGGTCAGGTTCCAGGCATGCAGGACGCTCTTCGGCAGTTGGCCGGCGCTGGCCAGTGCTGCCAGCAGGCTGTCGTAGTCGGCGCGCCGTGCCGGGTCGAGGGTGTAGCGCCGCTCGCCACTCCAGCCGGCTTGGGTGCCGGGGAGAACCCGGATCACCGTCTGTCCGTCCGCTTGCAGTTGCCCGGCGAGATAGTCACCAAAATCCTCGCCGGTAGTGAACACCAGCCACGGCCCCCTGGCCAGCGTGCTGCCGGTGGGGAGGGGACACTGTTTCCAGGCAGGCAGGTAGAACCAGTCGGCAAGAGGGCGCTGGCCTGGCGTGGTCCGTGTTGGCGCGCGCGCGTTCGTCGCCTGCGCCACCATTCGGCCAGGTTCGATCCAGTGGCGCTGACGTTCGAAGGGGTAGCCCGGCAAGGGCACGCGGCGACGCGTTTCATCGGCATGAAAACCGGCCCAATCGACGCTGACGCCGGCCAGCCAGAGCTTGCCGAGGGTGGCGAGCAGCATCGCCTGATCGGGTTCCTGCTGTTGCGGGTGGCGCATCGACCATAGCGCGCCCTCGGCGCCGGAGCTAGCCGCGCATTGCTGGGCGAGCGTGCCGAGGGTGCGACCGGGGCCGACTTCCAGAAACACCGGGTCGCCGTTGCCGGCGGCACAGCCGATGCCATCGGCAAAGCGCACGGTGTGCCGCAGGTGTCTGGCATAATACGCCGGGTCGCAGGCCTGCGCGGCGCTGAGCCAGGTACCGCTGAGGTTGGAGACCACTGGCAGGCGCGGCGCCTGCAGCGGGATCGTTGCGACCACGGCGGTGAAGCGCTCGAGGATCGGCTCCATCATGGCCGAATGGAAGGCGTGCGAGGTATGCAGCAGGCGGCTTTGCTGGCCGCTGGCGTGGAGCTGCTGCTGGCAGGCGGCGATGGCTTCGGTCGATCCGGAAAGCACGCAGCGGTCGGGCGCGTTGACCCCGGCCAGCGCCAGGCCGCGGGCTTCGAGATCGACGAGGGCGCTTTCCGGCAGGTCGACGGCGAGCATGCTGCCGGCCGGCATCTCCTGCATCAGGCGGCCGCGCTCGGCCACCAGCTTGAGGGCGTCGGCGAGGGTCATCACTTCGGCCAGGCAGAGCGCGGCGTACTCGCCGATGCTGTGGCCGATCATCGCTGCCGGGCGGACGCCCCAACTGATCCACAGGCGGGCCAGTGCGTATTCGATGACAAACAGCGCCGGCTGGACGATCCAGGTCTGCTGCAGTGCTGCTGTGCTGGCCTCGGGAGATGGCCAGATCAGGCGGCGCAGATCCTGGCCAAGGTAGGGGATCAGGATTTCGGCGCAGCGGTCGACTTCCGCGCGGAACAGCGGCTCGGCGTCGTACAACTCGCGCCCCATTCCCAGATACTGGGCGCCCTGACCGGGAAACATGAAAACCACGGGCCG
Source organism: Accumulibacter sp. (assembly GCF_036625275.1). Taxonomy (GTDB): domain Bacteria; phylum Pseudomonadota; class Gammaproteobacteria; order Burkholderiales; family Rhodocyclaceae; genus Accumulibacter. The sequence continues at coordinate 35,422 of NZ_JAZKUD010000024.1, read as the reverse complement.
ATCGTGCCGTTCGCAGACCGCCTCGGCAGCGCGCTGGCGGTCGCCCGCGAGCAGCGCCTGTACGAGCCCGTTGTGGTCGTGGCAGACCAGCATGCGCCGGTGCGCGAAGCGTTCGCGGCCGGTCTGCAGGGTGAAAGCGATGTCGGCGAGGGGCTGTGCCGGATCGGTACGCAAATGATCGGCAAGACGTTCGGTCATGCGGTCGAGGGCACCGGGCGTGCGTGCCGACAGGAGGATCAACTGCCAGGGGCGCGACGCGCTGGCGGCGGCACGCGTGGGAGCCTCCTCGAGTACCACGTGCGCATTGGTTCCGCCGAGACCGAAGGAGCTGACACCCGCGCGGCAGACCGGCTGCGTCCACTCGGCAAGCGTGCTGTTCACGTAGAACGGGCTGTTGGCAAAGTCGATTTCCGGGTTCGGCCGGTGGTAGTGCAGCGACGCGGGAATGCGCCGGTGCTCGAGCATCAGCGCGGTCTTGATCAGCCCGGCGACGCCCGAGGCGACGTCCATGTGGCCGATGTTGGTCTTCACCGAGCCGATCGCGCAATCACCCTGGCGCGCGCTGCTTTCGCGAAAGGCCTGGGTGAGCGCCTGGATCTCGATCGGGTCGCCCATGGGCGTGCCGGTGCCGTGCGTTTCGATGTAGCCGATGGCGTCGGCCGTCAGTCCGGCCATGGCCAGCGCCTCGGCGACCACGGCCGCCTGGCCGCTGACGCTGGGGGCGGTGTAGCCGACCTTGGCGTTGCCGTCGTTGTTCACTGCCGAACCCTTGATCACGGCGTGGATGTGGTCGCCGTCGGCGAGGGCGTCGGCGAGTCGCTTGAGCACGACGACGCCGGCCCCGCTGCCGAGCACCGTGCCACGGGCAGCAGCGTCGAAAGCCCGGCAGTGTCCGTCGGCGGAATTGACGCCGCCTTCCTGGTAGAGGTAACCGATCCGGTGTGGAACGGCAATCGAGATACCGCCGGCCAGCGCCAGATTGCACTCGCCGTTGAGCAGGCTCTGGCAGGCGACATGCACCGCCACCAGCGAGGTCGAGCAAGCGGACTGGACATTGATGCTCGGGCCGGTCAGGTTGAGCTTGTAGGAGACGCGGGTGGTCAGGTAATCCTTGTCGTTGCCGAGCTGAATCTGGAAGTCGAACAGCGACGGCGCCACGTCCGGGCGGGTGGCGAGGTGGTAGATCAGATAGCCGTTCATCGCCGAGCCGGCGAAAACGCCAATGGCACGACCATGCGAGGCGGGGGTGTAGCCGGCGCGTTCGAGGGCCTCCCAGGCGCATTCGAGGAAGACCCGCTGCTGCGGCTCGATCAGGCTGGCCTCGCGCGGGCTGTAGCCGAAGAAGGCGGCGTCAAAGCAGTCGATGTCGTCGATGACCGCGCCGGCGCGAACGTAGGCCGGGTCGGCGAGGAGGACGGGGTCGACGCCCGCGGCGAGCAGTTCGGCTTCGGAGAAGAAGCTGATCGATTCGACGCCCCGTTCCAGGTTGCGCCAGAAGACGGAAGCATCATTGGCGTCGGGGAAGCGGCAACTGATGCCGACGATCGCGATGTCGTTGGAGTGGGATATCGAAGCGGGCTGGTTCATGGTCGTCACTCGGTTCTGACTGGCATTGCGGGGATGCGGTGGTCCGGTTGGCGTGACTGCTCAAGAGAACGGCGCGACTGCCGGGGCTCAGGAGGGCGATCGCCGACCGGCGGGCTGGCGGCGGTTCTGCAGCTCCCGGCGCTGCCCGGCACGTTCCCGACCGGCCTGGATGGCCGGCGGGCTGGCTGACGACAGGCCGCTGGCCGCGTTGAGGGAGCGCGCCAGGCTCTGCACGGTCGGGTACTGGTACATCTGCAGCACCGGGATGGAGCGATGCAGGCGCTCGCACAGGCGGCGATTGACCTCGACCATGCGCAGCGAGGTGCCGCCCAGTTCGAAGAAATTGTCGGTGCTGCCGATTCGATCGACCAGCAGCACCGCCTGCCAGATGGCCGCGATCGCTTGCTCGGTGGCGTCATCCGGGGACAGATAAGGCGCGGCCGACACTTGCTGACGGTCGTCGGGGGCGGGCAGCGACAGGCGGTCGACTTTACCGCTGGGTGTCAGCGGTAGGGTGGCCAGCGCCGTGTAGCTGCTGGGCACCATGTAGTCGGGCAGGCGTTCGCGCAGCCAGGGCTGCAGCGCACCGGCTGCCAGGGCGCTGGCTGGGCGGGCGACATAGTAGGCAGCGAGGGCGAGTTCGCCGCTGGCGTCGGGACGGGCGACGATCACCGCTTCCAGGATGTCCGGGTGACTGCAAAGGACGCTGCCGACGTCGTCGGGTTCGATACGGAAGCCGCGGATCTTGACCTGATGGTCGCTGCGGCCCAGGTAATCGATGAGCCCATTGGCGCGGTAGCGGGCGAGATCGCCGGTGCGGTAGATGCGGGCGCCGGCTTCCTGGCGGAATGGGTTGGGAATGAATTTCTCGGTGCTCAATTCGGGGCTGCCGAGGTAGCCGCGGGCGAGTCCGGCGCCGCCCACGTAGAGTTCGCCGATGACGCCGACCGGCACCGGTTGGCGGTGGGCGTCGAGGATATAGGCCTGAACGTTGGCCAGCGGGCGGCCGATCGGTACCAGGGTATCGCTGTCGGCAAGCTGGCCGGTGTCGAAGAAGCAGGCATCGAAGGCTTCCGAGAGGCCGTAGAGGTTGAGCAGCAGGCGTCCCGGCAGTGCCCGTGCGAAGCGCCGGGCCAGTTCGGTGCTGAGAGGTTCACCGCCGATGCACCATTCGCGCAACAACGGCAGGCGGGCGGCGAGCTGGTTGGGGGCATGGCTCACTTCGTGTGCGTCGAGCAGCATGCGCAGCAGCGACGGGACCAGCATCATCCGGGTGACACGGTATTCGGCGAGCAGGGCGACCAGGTTCTGCGGGTCAAGGAGCGCCGGTTGCGGAATGAGCACGCTCGGCACGCCGTGCAGCAGGGGGCCGAGCAATTCCCACAGCGAATCGACGAAGTTGAGGGCAGTCTTGCAGGCGGAAACATCGCCGGCAACGAAGGGATATTCCCGCCACATCCAGGCCAGGCGGTTGAGGAGTTGGCGCTGCTCGACCAGGACGCCCTTGGGTCGCCCGGTCGAACCCGAGGTGAACACCACGTAGCACAGGCTGGCGGCGCCGGCCGGGCTGGTCGGGCGAGTCGATGGCTGGCGGGCGATCACCGGCCAGTCGCGGTCGAGACACAGCACTTCGGCGTGGTGGGGGGGCAGTACCGCCAGCCAGCGCGTCTTGGTCAGCAGCAATGCGATGGCGCTGTCTTCGAGCATCGCCGAGACGCGCTGACGAGGGTAGCCGGGGTCGATCGGCACGTAGCAGCCACCAGCCTTGAGAATCGCCAGGACGGCGACGAACAACTCGGGGGAACGTTCCATCGAGACGCCGACCAGGGTTTCATGTCCGACGCCGATCTGGCGCAGGTAGTGCGCGAGCTGGCTGGAACGCTGGTCGAGTTCTCGGTAACTTAGGCCCGCACCGACGCCGAGAATGGCCGGCGCGTCCGGACTGCGATCCGACTGGGCCTCGAAAAGGCGCGACAGCGACGAATCGGCCGGGTAGTCGCCGTCGGTGGCGTTCCACTCGTCGACCAGCTGCCGCCGTTCGCTGTCGCCAAGCAGGCGCAGCGTGGCCGCCGGTTTGCAGGTGTCGGCGGCAAGATCGTCGAGCAGGTTCAGATAGTGGCCGGCCAGTCGTTGCAGGGTGGTTTCGTCGAACAGCGCCGGATCGTAGATCAGGCGGCCGACGAGGTGGCCGTCGTGATCGTCGATACGCAGGCTCAGGTCATGGCCAGTGCTGCCGGGATCGACGGCGAAGGGGTGCAGCGTGACGGCACCGGCTGGCAGCGTCGCGGCGAGCGCCGTGTGGTAGTCGAAAAGCACCTGGCAGATCGGCGCGCAGCCGAGGTGGCGGCTGGGCTGCCGGGCTTCAATGAGGCGCTCGAAGGGCAGTCCGGCGTGTGCGCGGGCATCGGCGAGGGCTTCGCCGCAGCGCTGCAGCAGAGTGTCGGTGTCGGCGTCGACCGGGATCGACAGGCGTAGCGCGAGGAGGTTGTCGAGCGGGCCGATCAGCCGGGAAAAGGGCGCTTGCGCCCGATAGCTGCTGCGCAGGCCGATCACCAGGTCGTGCTGGCCACTGTAGCGCTGCAGCAGGGCAGCAAAAGCCGCCAGGAAGACTCCTGGCAGGTCCAGCGCGTGCCTTGCCGCGAGCGCGTACAAACGGTCTACGAGCGGTGCTGGCAGCGGCAGCGGCAGGCTGGCGCCCTGGTAGCCCTGGATCGCTGGACGGGCATGGTCGGTCGGCAGCTCAAGCACTTCTGCCGCGCCCGCAAGGCGTTCTCTCCAGTGGGTGAGGAGGGGGGTCTGCTGCGCCTCCTGCCAGGCGACGAAATCGGCGAAGGGCGGTGCCGCCGGGCGATCTGGCAGGCGGCCGTCGAGGCTGTTCGCGATCTCTTCGAGCAACAGGTCGAGGGCTTCCTCGTCACAGATGTAGCGGTGGGCGCAGAGCAGCAGCAGGTGCTCGGTCTCGGCAAGGCGCAGCAGGTGTGCCCGAAGCAGCGGCGGCTGGCCGAGATCCTGCGGGGAGCTGGCGTTGACGGCAATCCAGCGCTGGCGCGCGCGTGCCTGGGCAGCGCTGCCGGGCGCTTCCGGGAGGCTGTCGACGGTCAGCACAGGGCTGCTGGTGGAGAGCGTTTGCGGTGCTGCTCCGAGGCTGCTTCGGAGCACGTCGTGACGGGCGCAGACCCGGTCAATGGCGTTCTGCAGGGCGTTTGTGCAGAGAGGCCCGACGATGTGTGCGCCGCTGGCGACGCGGAGGTGGGCGTGGCCAGGATAGGCTTGTTCCAGGAACCAGATTCGTTCCTGCGCCGGCGTCCGGCGAGGATTCGGGCAGATTTGATGACATAGGGGTAGGGATCGTGCGGCCTGTTCCGAATACGCGGCATCGTTGACCTGGCAAGACATGATCACTCCCTGATCCTGTGGATTGCTTTGTTCTCATGGGCTTGCCGCCCGCTGCTGCCGTTCCGGCTGCCCCTGCGCTCGACCTTTTGCGGGCATCTCACCCGCTCCCAGAGGGGTCGAATCCCATATCCCGGTGCATACAGATTAGTACACGGCAGGGGGGACTTCAAATAAATTCCTGCCCACACTGGCTGCTGATTGGCTACTGATCGGGGTACCCGTCGGCGACGTGGAAGCCACGGATTTGCCCGTGGCCAATGACTGCCCGGATGGCCGCGGCGATGGCGTGGTCGGCGTCCGGGCAGGTGACAAAGAGCGTCCAGGGCGAACCCGCGCCGGTCACCTCGGCAAACCCGGAGTCGGTATTGGAAAAGCGGATCGTGACCCGCTCGGGCGGGCGGGCGAGGCCTGTGCCGAGGGTTTTGAGGACGGCTTCCTTGGCGGTCCAGAGGCGGAAGAAATCCCGGTCCTGGTCGCTTGCCGGCCGGCCGGTCAGCCAGTTCAATTCGTCGGCGCTGCAACAGTGGGCGGCAAGCGCATCCCGGTTGGGCAAGGGTCGGATGCGCTCAAGGTCTACACCGACCGGAACCCGGCGGCTCAGCCCGATGAGAACGCGATCCTGGCAGTGGGAAAGATTGAACTGCAGCCCGTCGACCGTACCCAGTGCGGGTTTGCCGTAGTCGTTGGTGATGAAGCCGAGGCCTTGCGGGTTGCGTGCAAGGTAATACCCGAGCAGGTGTCGCAGCAGGCCGTGAGCGTGCATCTGGCGCAATCGGTCTGCGGCGAACACCCGGCCGGCGGCACTGGCACGCTCGGCGGCATCGGGGAGCCTTTCGATCGTTTGCCGCAGCGTCTCGTGGCGAATCGGCAGGGGCAGCAGCCAGAGGTGGAGGTCGTCGCCCGAGAGCTGCGGGGCAGGCGCCTCGTCGGGCAGTTCGGCGAAACTTGCCAGCGTGATCGGCGCGAACGTTTCAGGCAGTGAAGTGGGCATCGGCCCAACGGCGCAGGGTGGCGATCAGCTCGTCGCGGTGATGGCGCGCGGTGAAGGTGTGATCGGCTCCCGGCATGCGGATCTCGGCGAAGTTCGGGTGGCCGGCGATCTTCTTCATTGCCTTGCCGAGCATCAGTTGCATGTAGTCGAGGGCAGGGTCACCTTCGGAGTACACCATCAGCAGAGCGGTGCCACGATCGAGGATGCCGTGGAAGGCGGCGCACAGTTCCGGTGCCTTTTCCGGAACCTGCTCGCTGCCGATGAAGCGCCGCAGGATTTGCCGGCCGACGACGCGCAGCAGCTCGATGAGACTGGTCTGCCCGCTCAGCAGCTTGCGCCAGCTCGCCGGGTTGAAAAGGGCGCTCTTCCAGAGGTAGCGCGCCGATTCGCCGGCGCGCAGGGTGCTGTTGATGTCGGCATCGATCGCATCACCGGAGTCGTCGGTAACGCCATGCAGGCCACGCCCGTTGATCAGCACCGCGCCCAGCACTGCCGGGTTGTCGCGGCAGGTGAGAAACGAGATGTCGGCCCCCGAGCAAATCCCGCACAGGATGAAGCCACTGCAGTCGCTCGCGGTGCCGAGCGCGGCCATCGCTGCCGAGGTTTCGCTGATGGCGCTCCTCTCGAAGCTCAGCGCGTCACTGCGTGGGCGGCTGTCGCCGATTCCCGAGAGATCGAAGCGCAGCACCGGGTAGCCGGCGGCAGCGAGTTGCCGGGCAATGTTCACGTACAGACGGTTGGGACCGGCACGATGAACGACCCCGGCGTTCACCAGCACGATGCCGGGACGTTTGCCGGGTACAGCGCTGGGGGTATGAATGCCGATCAGATGGTGGCCGTCGCCGAAACAAAGAACGCGCTCGTTCATCGCAGCCCTCCCTGTGCCGAGTCGACCATGGCCTGCAGGACACGCGCCGGCGGCATCAGAACGTCGTTCATTTCGGCACCCTCGGCCCAGAGTTCGGGCCACGGCACGTGTTTCCGGTCGACGCTTGCGCCAAGCGCAGCGAGCCGGTTGCCCAGGTCATCCGGATCGGCTTGCGGGCTGCTGCTCATCAGCAGTATCCGCGGAGCCGGAGCACGCGGCAGGGCGGCGAGGTCGATGGCACGCAGGCCGCTTGCCAGGCGGGGGGAAAGGAGGGCGCCGAAAACCTCGCGCACGCCATCGGCTGCCGGGATGGTCTGACCGTGCCCGGCCGTCTGGCGAAAGCGCTGCTGGTGCGCTGCGAGCAGTGTATCCACGTAGCGCTTGCCGTCCACTACGGCATCCCACAGGATCAGGCCACCAACGTCCTGGTGCTGTGCGGCATACAGGGCGGCCAGGCTGGCACCGAGACGCAGGCCGGCAAGCCAGACCGGCATGCCGGCCGTATGGTTGCGGAAGGTATCGACCGCGGTGGCAACGTCATCGAGCCATTGCTCCAGGCTGCCCTCGCTGTCCTCACCGGCAGAATCGCCTGTTGCAAAGTAGTCGAAGCGCAGCACCGGGAAGCCGGCTCGCGCCAGGCGGCTGGCAAACTGTCGAAAGACCCGGTGGGTAGAGACATACTCGCGTCCGAAAGGCGGGCAGAGAACGAAACCGAAGGGGCGTGTCGTGGCTCCCGTCGTGGCTCTCTGTGGAGCGTCAAAACAGAAGAAGAGCGGTTTGTCCGCCGCCCCCATGTATCCCGTGCTGGCTGGATTGTGCATGGTCGACCTTCCCCCTCAGACCGGTACGGCAATCCAGTCAGGTCGTTACATCAATCGAATCGATCGGCCTGAGCTTGTCGAATCCCCTCAGATTCGACCAAGATCATTGCCTGGCGGAAGCGGTGAGATTCGAACTCACGAACGGTTGCCCGTTGCCGGTTTTCAAGACCGGTGCAATCGACCACTCTGCCACGCTTCCTGCTCGACGCTGGAGACGGAATCCCTGGGCTGCTCTTGCAGAACGAAGCCAGAGGTCTACCGCGCGTGCCAATGATAGCACGGCAGAACCCTGTCAAGGCCGTCGGCACGCTGCTGATCGGTGGGGGAAAGATGCTTGAAACTTTTTCGCCAATTGGCTAGTCTTAGGCCCGTAATCGCGTTTCCATATCCAGGAGGAATACCATGCAACCCCAATTTCAGATGACCAGCCAGGCCAGCAGCGAACTCGCGCTACAGCAGAACCGGGTCCTGCGCAATACCTTCATGATGCTCGCCTTGACCATGATTCCAACCGTCATCGGTGCGCTGGTCGGCGTACAGATGCAGTTCTCGTTCCTGTCCGGCAGCCCGATGATGTCTTTCCTGCTCTTCCTCGGGATCGCTTTTGGTTTCATGTGGGGCATCGAACGTACCAAGGACAGCGGCGTGGGCGTGCTGCTCTTGCTCGCATTTACCTTCTTCATGGGGCTGATGCTCTCACGCATCCTGCAGGTGGCGCTCGGCTTCAGCAATGGCGGCTCGCTGATCGCCATGGCCGCGGGCGGCACGGGGGTGATCTTTTTCTCGCTCGCCGGGGTAGCCACGGTGACCAAGAAGGATTTCAGCTTCCTCGGCAAATTTCTGTTCGTCGGCATGATCGTCGTCCTGCTGGCGGCCGTGGCCAACATCTTCTTTCAGATACCGGCCCTGTCGCTGACCATCTCGGCGATCGCAGTGATGGTCTTCTCGGCTTACATTCTCTATGACATCAGCCGGATCGTCACCGGCGGTGAAGACAATTACATTTCAGCGACGCTGGCGGTTTATCTCGACATCTACAACGTTTTCGTCAGCCTGCTGAACCTGCTGATGGTCTTCAGCGGCGATCGCGACTGATCGTGCCCTGCGATGAAAAAGGGCGGCCTTGGCCGCCTTTTTTCATTCGGGCGGCAGGAATGCGCTGCCCTGCAGCATGTGCGTACCGGCGCGACCCGGGATTTCGGCAAAGATGACGGTGTGGCGCGGCAAGGTCGCGAGCTTGCGCGTGCTCAGCAGGTCGCGCAGGGCAACCAGTCGATAACCCTGATTTTTCCACTCGACGAGCAGACGCTCGAAAGCGTTGCTGAACTTCATCCCCTCCAGTTCGGCACGCAAAGTGAACACGTGCTCGCCGCCGGTGCTGCCGGTTTCTCCGAGAATCCGCTCGACGGCCTGATCCACAGACGCGCCTGCCGGGAGCAGCAGTTCGTCCAAGGTGGGTAGCGTCGTCGGAAGCTGCGGGCAGTGCACGAGTTCGCCATCAATGACCGGGATGAACGGGAATTTTCCCCGACAATCGCTGGCGTAAGCAAAGCCCAGGCGTTGCGTCAGGCGCAGGGCATGGCGATTCATCCGCCAGGCAGCGGCAGCATGTGCTTGCGGCGGTTCGCCGAAAACGTCTTCGAAACGCCGCCAGGCCTGCGCCATTTCGGCTTCAACCCAGGCGTTGTCAGCGGTGCCAACCCGCTTTTCCCAGTGCACCCGATGCCAGGCGTGGATGGCGACCTCAAAACCGGCAGCGCGCGCCTGCCGCATGCTCTCGGCGCCGCGCCTGCCGATATCCGGGGCCGGCAGAAGCAGTCCGTAGAGGCGGGTGAGGAGATTGTAGTAACGGCTTGGCGAGGCCCGGCGCGCTTCCCGACCGCTGCAGTCCGGACCCAGCGAGAAAAAGAAACTTCCGGCAGCCTCGTGCCGCTGCAGCAGCTCGACCAACGCCGGTACGCCGACCAGCGTGCCGTGACAGGTGTCGACGTCGATCTTGAGGGCGATCCGCTTCATCGGCACGGGATGGGTGGGCATCGTGACGGTGTTCTGGCGGGGGCCGCCGGTGACTGCCGGAGGTACTCAGACAAGGAGCAGGCCGACGGCGACCTTGCGCCCTTCACCGATCAGGATGTTGTAGGTACGACACGCGGCCGGAACATCCATCACTTCGATCCCCTTTTGTGCTCGCAGCAGGGGTCGCATCAGTTCGGGACCCGGAAAACGCAGCCGCTGGCCGGTGCCCAGCAGGACGATTTCGGAATCCAGTGCGGCGAGCAGTTCGATGTCGGCGACGCTCAGCGTGGCGAAGGTCGCCTGCGTCCAGTTGGGCAGCAGGCGGTCGGGCAGAACCGCCAGATTGCAGTGGTGACGGACACCGTTCACGCTGACGTAGTCTTCTCCATAAGCGGTAAATGTGTTCAGGCCAGGGGTGTTTTCGAGTTGCAGTTTCATGAAAATTGCGGTGAGCAATACGTTAAAGTAGGATTATAGCTTTTTTGCCGAACCTGTTCAGACGGCGGCAGCGCGCAATCACTGCCCATGCCGCAGGCTGATCGAGGGGTCGTCAACGACACCGACCATTTCCCGAGCCTGGAATCATGAGAGAGTTTTCGCGCATCAAACGTCTGCCCCCCTACGTGTTCAGCATCACCGCCGATCTGAAGATGGCCGCTCGCCGGCGTGGTGAGGACATCATCGACATGAGCATGGGCAACCCGGACGGCCCGACACCACAGCACATCACCGACAAGCTGGTCGAAGCAGCGCAGCGCGAGAACACGCACGGCTATTCGATTTCCAAGGGGATTCCACGCCTGCGTCGAGCGATTTGCGATTGGTATCAGCGGCGCTACGACATCGCTTTCGACCCGGACAGCGAAGCCGTGGTGACCATCGGTTCGAAGGAAGGCCTCGCGCATCTGATGCTGGCTACCCTGGATCGCGGCGATACCGTCCTGGTGCCCAACCCGTCGTATCCGATTCACATCTATGGGGCAATCATCGCCGGCGCGGACATTCGTTCGGTACGCATGACGCCGGATGTCGACTTCATCGAGGAGGTGCAGCGCGCCATCCGCGAGTCGATTCCGAAACCGAAAATGATGATCCTCGGCTTCCCGAGCAATCCGACGGCGCGCTGCGTGGACCTCGATTTCTTCGAACGCATCGTGGCGCTGGCCAGGCAGCACGATATTCTGGTGGTGCATGACCTGGCTTACGCCGACATCACTTTCGACGGCTACCAGGCGCCGTCGATCATGCAGGTGCCCGGTGCGCGCGAGGTCGCCGTCGAATTCTTCACCATGTCGAAGAGCTACAACATGGCCGGCTGGCGGGTTGGCTACATGGTGGGCAACCAGGAACTGTGCAATGCGCTGGTGCGCATCAAGAGCTATCACGACTACGGCACGTTCACCCCGATCCAGGTGGCCTCGGTGATCGCGCTTGAGGGTCCCCAGGACTGTGTCGAAGAAGTGCGCCAACTCTATCAGGGACGTCGCAACGTGCTTGCCAAGGGGTTGCACGAAGCCGGCTGGATGGTCGAGGTCCCCAAGGCGTCGATGTACATCTGGGCGAGAATTCCCGAGGTCTATCAGCAGATGGGCTCGCTCGAGTTTGCCAAGAAGCTGCTCAACGAGGCGCGCGTGGCGGTATCTCCGGGCGTCGGTTTCGGCGAATACGGCGACGACCACGTGCGTTTCGCGCTGATCGAGAACGAGGGACGTACCCGCCAGGCCATTCGCGGCATCAAGGACATGTTCAGGAAGGATGGCCTGCTCTAGGCCAAAGTGATGAGACCGGTACACAAATCAAGCAAGCTCGACAACGTCTGCTACGACATTCGTGGCGCCGTGCTGCAGAAAGCCAAGCAGATGGAGGACGAAGGTCACCACATCATCAAGCTGAACATCGGCAACCTCGCTGCTTTCGGCTTCGAAGCGCCCGAGGAAATCCAGCTCGACATGATCCGCAATCTGCCGAATGCGGCCGGTTATGCGGATTCGAAAGGGATTTTCTCGGCGCGCAAGGCGATCATGCACTACACCCAGCAGAAGCACATCAAGGGCGTCGTGCTTGAAGACATCTACATTGGTAATGGCGTCTCCGAGCTGATCGTGATGGCGATGAATGCCCTGCTCAATGCCGGCGACGAGGTGCTGGTGCCGGCACCCGATTACCCCCTGTGGACGGCCGCGGTGAGCCTGTCGGGCGGCACGCCATGCCATTATCTCTGCGACGAAGCGAACGACTGGCTGCCCGACCTCGACGACCTGCGCGCCAGGATCACGCCGAAGACGCGCGCGCTGGTGGTGATCAACCCCAACAACCCGACCGGCGCACTGTATCCGGACAGCGTGCTGCGCGAGCTGGTTGCCATCGCGCGCACGCACGGCCTGATCCTCTACGCCGACGAAGTGTACGACAAGGTGCTCTACGACGGTGCCCAGCACACGGCGATTGCCTCACTGTCTCAGGATGTGCTGACGGTGACCTTCAACGGCCTGTCGAAGAACTACCGTTCCTGCGGCTATCGCGCCGGCTGGATGGTGGTTTCCGGTGACTTGCGCATGGCGCGCGATTACATCGAAGGCCTCGACATGCTCGCCTCGATGCGTCTGTGTGCCAATGTGCCGGCACAGCATGCGATCCAGACCGCACTCGGCGGCTATCAGAGCATCGACGATCTGGTTGCGCCGGGCGGCCGCATGTATCGCCAGCGCGACCTTGCGTACCAACTGATCACGGCAATACCCGGTGTCAGTTGTGTCAAGCCCAAGGCGGCACTGTACATGTTCCCGCGCCTCGATCCGCAGATCTATCCGATCGACGACGACCAGGCGTTCATCGCCGAACTGTTGCAGGAAGAGCGCGTGCTGCTGGTCCAGGGCAGCGGCTTCAACTGGCCGGCACCCGATCACTTTCGCCTCGTCTTCCTGCCGTATGAAGACGATCTGCGCGACGCGATTGCCCGCATCGCGCGCTTCCTTGCCGCTTATCGCCAGCGCGCCGGGACGCAGGCCTAGCCCTGTCCGTCCCCTGGCTGCCCCGCTCACTTTTTCCACCCCCTTACTCGTGACTGCGCTATGAAACCTATCCATGTTGGACTTCTCGGGATCGGCACCGTCGGTGGCGGCACTTACGCCGTACTCCAGCGTAACGCTGAAGAAATCACCCGCCGTGCCGGCCGCCCCATTCAGATCAGTGTCGTTGCCGACAAGGACTGCGAACGGACCCGGCAGATCACCGGAGGAAGCTGCCGGATGACCGACGACGCCTTTGCCGTGGTCAGCGACCCCGAGGTTGACATCGTCGTCGAGCTGATCGGTGGCACCGGCGTCGCCAGGGAACTCGTCCTGCAGGCAATCGCCAACGGCAAGCACGTGGTCACCGCCAACAAGGCCTTGCTCGCCAGGCACGGCAACGAGATTTTTGCCGCAGCCCAGGAACAAGGCGTGATGGTCGCTTTCGAGGCCGCCGTCGCTGGCGGCATCCCGATCATCAAGGCACTGCGCGAAGGACTCACCGCCAACCGCATCGAGTGGATCGCCGGCATCATCAACGGCACCACCAACTTCATCCTCTCCGAGATGCGCGACCAGGGCCTGTCCTTTGCGGCGGTGCTCCAGGAAGCGCAGCGCCTCGGCTACGCCGAAGCCGATCCAACCTTCGATGTCGAGGGCGTGGACGCCGCGCACAAGCTCAGCATCATGTCGGCGATCGCTTTCGGCAACTCGATGAGCTTCGAGCGGGCGCACATCGAAGGCATCAGCCAGCTCGACGCGGCCGACATCCGGTACGCCGAACAGCTCGGCTATCGCATCAAGCTGCTGGGCATCACCAAACGCACCCCCGAGGGCGTCGAGTTGCGCGTGCATCCGACGCTGATTCCCGCCAAACGGCTGATCGCCAACGTCGAGGGAGCGATGAACGCGGTGCTGGTCAAGGGCGACGCCGTCGGCGCGACCCTCTACTACGGCAAGGGCGCCGGCGCCGAACCCACCGCCTCGGCGGTGATCGCCGATCTCGTCGATGTCACGCGCATGCATACCGCCGACCCCGAGCACCGCGTCCCGCATCTCGCCTTCCAGCCCGACGCGATGGTCGATCTCGCGATTCTGCCGATTTCGGAAGTCGTCAGCAGCTACTACCTGCGCCTGCGCGTCGAAGACCGCCCAGGGGTGCTTGCCGACGTGACGCGCATTCTCGCCGACGACGGCATCTCGATCGTCGCGATGATCCAGCGCGAACCCGGCGAAGGCGAAGAGCAGACCGACATCATCATGCTCACCCACAAGACGGTCGAGCGCAACATCGACGCCGCGATTGCCGGCATCGAGGCGCTGCCGGCAGTCAAGGGCCGGATCATCCGTTTGCGGCTGGAAGAACTACTATGAGCGAGCCGGGAACGGAGACGGTGGTTTCGGGATCTGTCGTCGCCCTGGCTGCACAGCCGACAGCCCGCGTGATGCACGGAGCAGAAATCTAAGCCTGCCGCCGGACCCGTGCGGCGGCGTCGAGCATGATTGCTGCAGCAGTTCTCCCCATTTCCCAATCTGTATACGCAAAAAAATGCATCCTGCACTGGAACTGCCCTTGCCGATGATACGCCAGTTCTGTCAAGAGCATGACGTCGCTGCACTGTCCCTGTTCGGCTCGGCGATCCGCGAGGACTTTGGCGTAACAAGCGACATCGACCTTCTCGTCGAGTTCGCCCCTCACGCCGAACCCAGCCTGCGAGAACTCTCCACCATGCAGAATGAGCTGGAACGTCTGCTCGGACGCCCGGTTGATCTGGTCGAGCGCAAGGCTATCGAGCAAAGCCGCAATTACATTCTGCGGAAACACATCCTTGGCCACCTGGAGCCAATCTATGTGGCGTGACGACGTTTATTTGCTCGACATGTTGCTGGCTGCCAGCGACGCTCGGGAATTTGCCAAAGACCTGGATTGGCAGCGATTCAGCGCCAGCGACCTGCATCAAAGCGCGATCATCCGCAAACTGGAGATCATCGGCGAAGCCGCGGGCCGCGTCAGCGGGGAGTTTCAATCTCGGCACCCGGAAATCCCCTGGCCGGAAATCGTCGCTCTCCGCAACCGCCTGATTCACGGCTATCGGACAGTACGCCTTGGTCTTGTCTGGCAAGTGGTCCAGGAAGAACTGCCGACCTTGATCGAAATGCTGCAACCCCTGGTTCCGCCCGCGGAGGATTTCAAATGAATATGTGCTAAAAAACCTACACTTGTAAGCAACCCCTCCCCCGCAATGGGGAGTCAGGGGCCGGATCATCCGTTTGCGGCTGGAAGATCTGCTGTAAGGAGATTCTCGCAAGACGATACCATCAGAACATGGTGGACGGCAGCGAGCCAGGTGTGGCAGGGTGCGAATGAAAGTGTTGGGAGGTACCGATATGCCCTCCCCCCTTGCGGGGGAGGGGTTGGGGAGAGGGGGCCTCCATGCCCTTGCAAGAGGCTAGCAGAGCGGACTGACGGCTTTGGCGATGTGTTGTCCAAGGATTCGACGAATTCGTGTGCAACGATGCCCCTCTCCCCCAACCCCTCCCCCGCAAGGGGGAGGGGTGATCACCGATGTCAATGCATCTCGATCGCACAAGGCACCCCGACCAACATTTTCATTCGCACGCGGTGTGACAGGGGAAGATTTCCGGATTTGACTCGTGTCAAGACACGGATCATCCGCCAGAAATATAATCGACCGCTAATAATCATCTCCAGCGCTCGGGACCCCAGCGAAGTGAATTTGCACGCAGCATTGCGCGATGGCGTGAAAAGCGTCTTTCTGCGCTTCGAAGAAGCGCTCGATACCCTCTTCGGGGGGGACGACAACCCGCTGCGACATCTCGGCGCGCTCGGTCTGTACCTGCTGTGGATCGTCGTCGGCAGCGGGCTCTATCTGTACACGGTGCTCGACACCGGCATCGACGCCGTCTACCGCTCGATCGGCTACCTCTCTGGCGAACAGTGGTATTTCGGCGGCATTCTGCGCAGTCTGCACCGTTATGCCTCTGATGGCTTCATGCTGGTGATGCTGCTGCACCTCGTTCGCGAATGGTGCTACGGGCGTTACCATGGCTTCCGCTGCTATTCCTGGCTGACCGGCGTACCGCTGCTCTGGCTCGCCTACCTCGCAGGCATCGGTGGCTACTGGATCGTCTGGGACCAGCTCGCGCAGTTCTCGGCCACCGCCACTACCGAACTGCTCGATTGGCTGCCGATCTTCAGCGAACCGTCGGCACGCAACTTCATGGCGCCGGACTCGATCAACGATCGCTTCTTCACCATGCTGGTATTCCTCCATCTCGGCGTGCCGCTGCTGCTGATCCTCGGCCTGTGGGCGCATGTGCATCGCATCAGCCACGTCGATTACCTGCCGTCCCGGCGCGCCATGCTGGCGACGCTGGCGACGCTGCTCGTGCTTTCGCTGCTCAAGCCGGCGCTCAGCCATCCGCCGGCCAATCTGGCGAGGGTCCCCGGCGCGATTGGCCTCGACTGGTTCATCCTGTTCATTCATCCACTGACCGACCTGAGTTCGCCGGCGCTCATCTGGACGCTGCTGTTCGGGCTGACGGCGCTGCTCTTCGCCCTGCCCGTTCTCCCGCGGCCGCGGCCGCAGCCGGTCGCCGTCGTCGATGCCGCCAACTGTACCGGCTGCGATCGCTGCCTTGCCGACTGCCCCTATGCAGCGATCAGCATGGCGCCGCACCCACGGCGGCCAGGTCTGCAACTGGCGGTTGTCGATGCCGATCTCTGCGCGGCTTGTGGAATCTGCGCCGGCGCCTGCCCTTCATCGACCCCCTTCCGCAGGCAGCAGACGCTGACCACCGGCATCGACATGCCGCAGCAGCCGGTCAATGCCTTGCGCGAGCAGCTCGAGCAGGCTCTGGCACCCGGCTCGGGCCTGTGCACGATCGTCGTTTTCAGTTGCACGCACGGCGCCGACGCCAACGCCCTGGCCGCTGCCGATACCGTGGTGATTCCCCTGCTGTGCACCGGCATGTTACCGCCGGCCTTCGTTGAATATGCACTGCGCGGCGGCGCCGACGGGGTTTTCGTGAGCACCTGCCGTCACGGCGGTTGCGATTTCCGCCTCGGCGAACGTTGGACCAGCGAACGCCTGTTCGGCCGGCGTGAACCCCATTTGCGCAAGACTGTCCCCGTTTCGCGACTGCAACTCTATCCTGCCGCAGCCCACGACAGCAGGACTCTGGCCGATGCGCTGGCCGAGTTCAGAACCCGGCTCGAAACGGTTTCTGGCGACAGACTTCCCCCCTATCAGCGGAGATCCCCCTGACATGCTTAAACCCACCGCCCTTGTCGGCCAGTTGATCCTCTACGGGGCTTTTGCGGCCTTTATCGGTTACTTCGCGACCTTGCCCAAATACCGGCAGATTCCCGACGACGTCGCGCTGATCAAGCTGTCGATCAGCCACCTTGGCGACCGCGAATGTCGCAAACGCACGCCTGAAGAACTCGCGAAACTGCCGCCCAACATGCGCGCGCCCATGGAGTGCCCGCGCGAGCGATCCGACATCAAGCTTGAGGTCGACTTCGATGGTCAGCCCGTATTCCGCACCGTGATGCACCCCACCGGCCTCTACAAGGACGGGGTTTCGACGGTGTACAAACGCTTCGAGCTGAAAGCCGGCCGGCACCAGGTGGCCGTCAGGATGAACGACAACCTGACCAAGCCCGGCTTCAACTTCAGCAAGGAAGCCGAGATTACTCTCGTACCAGGGCAAGTGATGGTGATCGACTTCAACCCGGATCGTGGCGGCCTGTTCTTCAAATGATCACGCTCATCACTCTCGCCACCAACCAACCCGGACGCGGGCGCCGCTTCCCGCCGGCCGCCAATCACGCCGCACGACACGCTAACGGTCATGACTTGTCCAGACACTCCCGATCATGAAAGTCATGACCGTTTCCCCTCTCCCCCGACCCCTCTCCCGCGAGGGGAGAGGGGAGGTTTGTGAGTCGCTGACGCGACTTTCACATTAACGGTCATGACTTGTCCAGCCATCCCCGATCATGAAAGTCATGACCGTTTCCCCTCTCCCCCGACCCCCTCTCCCGCGAGTGGAGAGGGGAGATTCGTGAGTCGCTGACGCGACTTTCACATTAATCTCCTGAACTGAAATCGGTCATGGTCAAAATCCTGCAACAACTTTTGCGCTGGCTGTTCATGCGCATCGAGAACGTGTTCAACGTCGCCTTCGGCGACAAGATGAACCCTTTCTACCATCTGGGAACGATCAGCTTCTGGCAATTCTGGTTGCTGGTCGCTTCCGGCCTCTACCTCTACATCTTCGCCGATACCGGCGTCCACGACGCTTTCGAGTCGGTCGAGCGGATCACCCACGACCAGTGGTGGGCGGGCGGCATCCTGCGCAGCATCCACCGCTACGCGACTGACGGCATGATCCTGACGATGCTGCTGCACATGCTGCGGCACTTTGCCTACGACCGCTATCGCGGCTTTCGTTCGTTCTCATGGCTGACCGGCGTGGCCTTGTTGTGGCTGGTGTACATTGCCGGCGTCAATGGCTTCATGCTGGTGTGGGACAAGCTCGCGCAATTCGTGGTCATCGCCACCGCCGAGTGGTTCGACGTGCTGCCCCTATTCAATGGCACGCTGATCCGCAACTTCCTCTATCCCGAGAGCGTCAACAGCCGCCTGTTCACGCTGCTGGCCTTCATCCACATCGGCGCCCCCCTGATCGTCGCGTTCATCATGTGGGTGCACGTCCAGCGCGTCCCGCGCGCACATATCAATCCGCCGCGCCCGATCGCCATCGCCGTTACGCTGATGTTTCTCGCACTCGCGCTGGTCAAGCCGATCCTCAGCCAGGGGGGCGAAGCCGACATGTTGGTCGTGCCGACCGACATCGACTTCGACTGGTTCGAGTTGCCGGTGCTGGCGCTGGTCTACGTGATCAATCCACTGCACCTCTGGTACTGGGTGCTCGGTCTCACGGCCCTGTTTTTTCTGCTGCCCTGGCTACCACCGAAGCGCCTGGGCTCGGCGAGGGCACAGAACTCGATCACTTTTCACCCCGACCACAAGGCCATCAGCGCACGCTTTGGCGAAACGCTGCTCGACGCCGGCCTGCGCCAGGACATCGATCTGCCCTACGAATGCCGCAACGGCGGCTGTGGCGTATGCAAGTGCACGGTGCTGCAGGGCAAGGTCGATCCCGGACTCTACCAGCCGAGTGCGCTTTCCGCCGCCGAACTGGCGCAGGGCAAGGTCCTGCTGTGCTGCGCCAGCGCCCTCGAAGACGTCGAGATCGAGTACGTGGCGAGCACAGCGCCGAAAATTCTCCGGGAGTACAGCGCCAGCGTCGTCGGCATGGAGAAACTCACCGACGACGTCATGCGTGTTCTGCTCAAGTTGCCGGAAGGGCAGCAGATTGCCTTCAAGGCCGGCCAGTACATCAACATCATTCTCGAAGACGGTCAGCGGCGCGCCTTCTCGTTTGCCAATCCGCCGCATGAAGCCGAGTTTGTCGAACTGCAGATTCGGCTGATGCCCGGCGGCCGTTTTACCACGCACGTCTTTGCAGTGATGAAGCTTGGTGACCAGGTCCGTTTCGAAGGCCCGATGGGCGATTTCACGCTGCGCGAGTCGGCGCGGCCGATCGTCTTCGTCGCCGGCGCCACCGGCTTCGCACCGGTCAAGAGCATGGTCGAGGACGCCTTCAGGCGCGGGCTGCAACGCCAGATCCATCTCTACTGGGGGGTGCGCAGCCGCAAGGACCTGTACCTTCCCGAACTGCCTGAACAGTGGGCGCGCGAGCACGAAAACTTCCACTTCGTTCCGGTCCTCTCCGATCCGGCCCCCGAGGATTCCTGGAGCGGCCGCACCGGCCTGGTCCATGAAGCGATTCTCGAAGACTTCCCGGAACTCAAGGAACACGAAATCTACGCCTGCGGCTCGGTTCGCATGGTCGAGGCGATCTTTCCCTTCCTCAAGAAGCACGGCGCCGAAGACGGCGCCTGCTTTTCGGATGCCTTCAGCGTATCGGCGCGGTCAATGGCCTTCCAGCCCCGCCAACCGTAGGGCCGGCGCCAGTGTGGGGGTCGCCAGAGCAGAACAGGCTTTCGCCTGCCTGTGCTCAGCGCCCGGCAGCGGCAGCGTCCGGGCGTATGCAGTGAATATCGAGTTGCAGGGCGGTGGCGAATTCCAGCCAGGGCCGGTCGGCAGTAAGCACCGCCATGCGGTGCAGGCGCGCAGTGGCAAGACAGGCGCGGTCGCCGAGAGACAGCCCGCGTGGCTGGGTGAGTGGTCGAAGCCGTGCAGTTTCAGCGGCTTCCGGTGCTGCAAAGGGCAACAAGGTGAGCTTGAGGATGGCAATCGACGACAAGGCATCGTCCGGCGGCACACCCCGGTCGATCAGCTTGCTGGCGACTTCAGCGATGTTGACCGGGCTGGCGTGGGCGTTGGCGTTGAGGATGCCGGATTCCACCGCCTGCCAGCCCGGTTCGCTGTGCAGGTAGGCGAGGATCGCGGACGCATCGAGAATGACCATTAGCGGGCATCTTCCCGTGTTTGCTCCACGCGGCGTTCAGCAATGAGTTCGTCGGTCAGTGAGACACTCTCGGCAACATACCGGTGAATCAACGCCTGCGCCCGCCGCAATTGGGCGATACGGGTGGTCACGACAAGCTCATCGTCGCGGATTTCCCAAATGAGCTGATCGCCCTCCCTGATGCCAATTTGTTGACGTAGCACGGCGGGTATGACCGTTCTGCCGTGAGAAAAGATGGATGTGGCGTTCATGGCAAATTTCCTTGAAGTGACTTGTATCGGACAATTTTCCGCTACTGATCGGGAAATGCCAATCGGCTCGGCATCGGTTTTCTCCCGCAACCATAATCGGGAGATGTCCTCAATGATGTCTTGAGCCCATTGGGTCAGCCCTGTGCTTGCCGATCAATGCGACTTTCCCGGCGGATGCACGCACTGCGCCCTGACGAATGACACCTGTCGCAGATCCTGCAAAGCGTGGTGGCCTGGGCAACAGCGATGGGCGTTACTGAACACTCCCTGAATAACCCCGGAATGGCGCTCACCAGCGCAGTCGTGCCTCAAAGCCGCCGCCGTCGCGGTTGGTGAGCTCAAGAACGGCTCCATGCAGTTCGGCGATGCGACTGACGATAGTCAGGCCGAGACCGCTGCCTTCGGCGGAGACCGAGGCGCCGCGGTAGAAGCGCTCCATCAGGCGCGGCAGCTCCTGCGCCGGAACACCGGGGCCGTTGTCGCGAACGGACAGGAGCACGTGACGCTCGACGGTCTGCAGCGCGACGACGATTTCGCTGCCTGCCGGCGAATAGCGGATAGCGTTGTCGATCAGGTTGCGCAGCGCCACTTCGAGAAGGTCGGAATCGCCTTGTACTGGCGCGATGTCCTCCGCCAGATCCAGCACGATCCACGCCTGCGGGGCGGTATCCCGAACGCCAGCGGCAACGCGCTGCACCAGTTCGGCGAGATTCATCGCCTGGGGTTGCGACAGTTGCGCCAGTGGGTCGAGTCGCGCCAGACGCAGCATCTGCTCGACGAGGCGCGTCGCGCGGTCGAGTCCGGCCAGGGCCTGGGTCAGTGCGTGCTTGCGCTGGTCGGCATCGGTGCTGAGCAGCGCCACCTGCGCCTGAATGCGCGCCGCCGCCAGGGGTGTGCGCAACTCGTGCGCGGCGTCGGCGGTGAAGCGCCGCTCGTTCTCCAGCGAATGGCCGAGGCGGTAAAGCACGCGATTGATCGCCGCGACCAGTGGCTGGGCCTCGCGCGGAATATTGCGGCCGGCCAGCGGGGTCAGGTTGTCCGAGGAACGCGTGGCGACCTCGGAGGCGAGGTCGTCGAGCGGCTTTAGCCCGCGCCGGATCGAAAAATAGATGGCCAGCAGCGCCAGCGGCAGCGCGAAAACCAGCGGCTGCACCGTCTTGACCGCGATCTCCAGCGCTTCCCGGTCGCGTTTCGGGATGGATTCGGCGACTTGCACGCGATACCTTCGGTCGGCAGATTCGAGAATCAGGCTGCGCCAGCGCTCGCCCCTGTCCATCACATTGGCATAGCCGAGGGCGCCGGAGAGTGGCGTGGCCGGCGCATTCGCCGAGCGCACCAGCACCGCGCCATCGGGTCTGCCGACCTGGTATTCGAGCGTCAGCTGATTGCGGCGCGAATGCAGGCCGCGGATTCCGGCCAGGCGAGCCGGCAGGTCAGCCAGTTGATCCTCGCCCTCAACGGCTTTGGCGAGCAACAGTTGCGCCGTCTTCGCCAGCTGGCCATCCATTAATTCCTGGACCTCGTGGCGAGCGCGTTGGTAACTCTGCACCGAGGCAAACGCCAGGATCAACAGCAAAGCGATCGAGACCAGCAAGAGCAGCCGCCAGCGCAGCGACGGTATGCGGCTGAAATTGAATGGACTGTCCATCACGCTGAATGACGGAAGCGATATTGGCGGCCAGGGCCGGGATGCCTGTTCACGTGAGCGAAGAAATCAAGACGCAGGCGGTGAGAGTTCCGGCATCCCGACCGGTCTCAGGAACGCGCCAGCGCGACGATGCGCCGGAGGCGTTTTTCGTTCAGTTCGCCGCCTGTACCCAGCGTGTGTTTGCCTGGCATCGCCAGCATATTCATCACCCGCTGCGCCGCCGCTGTACAGCATCAGCACGCGCGCCGTTGCCGGAATCAGGCGCGCGCGATGCGCGAAACTGTCGGTGCCGAAGCAAATCCGCGTCGGATTGTGGTGGTTGAATTCGAACAATGGCTGCGCCGCTGTGCTCATGGTATGGACCTCAACAGAATCGGGTGTGGAATCATCGCACGAACCCGCGGCGAACGGAGGCGATGCGCAAGCAGGGAGGCCTTTCCGGTCTGTCGGTCTGTCCTGACAGGCGGGCGATTCGGCTGCGTGCAAGAACCTCGGTTCTCATGATCGGAGATGCCTGGAAAAGTCATGACCGTTAATGTGAAAGTCGCGTATGCGACTCACGAATCTCCCCTCCCCCTCGCGGGGGAGGGGTCGGGGGAGAGGGAAACGGTCATGACTTTCATGACCGGAGATGCCTGGAAAAGTCATGCCCGTTAGAAAAACAAAGTTGTTTTGAAACGCTTGTGTTTCAAAACAACTTTGTTGTAAGATTCATCGCGTACTCCACAGGAGAAATCGCATGCGTGACTACACTGCCAGCAGCTATGGCCGCAACGGTGAGGTGGCCGACATCTGTCGGCTCTTTGATAACGACCGCGATGTTTCGATGCCCGGCCCGCGTCGTCTGGGCAAGACCTTTGTCGTCGACCGTCTGAAGGACGCGGCGCCGGGGAAGGGGTGGCGCGCGATCAAGGTCGAGGTCGCCGGCTGTTCCGACACGGCGTCGTTCTTTCGCGAGATGTGCACGGGGATCGACAAGGCGCTGCCGGCGACAAGCTCGGCATCGATGATGATCACGCAGCGTCTCGGGCAAGTCCTCAACCCTCGCCAGGATCGTACTGGCCATTGGTCCCAGCAACTGTTGAGCGTCGACCATCAAAGCTACTTCGAACGCCAGCTCAAGGCCCTGCACGAAGATCCCGGACAGCGCACGGCGCTGCTGATCGACGAGCTGCCGATCTTCCTCAAGGCCTTGCACGACAAGGGTCCGGACGGCGTCCAGAACGCCCGCAACCTCATGAACCTGCTCAGCCGCTTGCGCGCCGACCATCCGCGCGTGCGCTGGATGATCACCGGTTCGATCGGCATCGAGCCGCTCGCACGCGCCGGCAACTACATGGGCGTGCTCGCCAAGTTCGTCACCTTTGAACTGCTGCCGCTGACTGCCGGGCAAGCCAGGGATTTCCTCCAGGATCTGGCGCGCGACGGTCAACTGATGCATCGCCGGGAGATCACCGACAGCGAAGCCGAGGCCGTGATCGCGGCGACCGGCTGGTGCGCCGCCTATTACCTCGAAGCTCTCGCGCAAAAACTCTCCGGAGAACCGTGTGCCGATCAGGTGCGCGCCAGCCAGGCGGTCGAAGCGGCCGTCGGCAGCTTGCTGCAGCCCGCGGAAATGGCGACTTTCGGTACCTGGGAAGAACACTTGCGCAAGCATTACCACGACGACGAGCGCGTGCTCGCCTTCGCCGTACTCGGCGCCCTGGCGCCGGAAGCACAAGGGTTATCGCTGAGCACCCTGCTCGCCGCCATCGATCAGCCGGCGCTGACCCGGCACGGCTTGCGCGGCCTGCTGCTGCGCCTGCACGCCGACGGTTTCCTCGACGTCGACGACTGGGAGGCCGACGAGCCGATGGTCCGTTTCCGCAACCTTCTGCTCCGTCGCTGGTGGTACCGCTTCCAGCCGCAAGCGGCCCGCTAACGCTGCCAACCCGGTCGACATCGCTGCATGGACCTCTCCTACTTCAACCCGCGCTTGCAGACGGAACCCGACTTTCTTGCCAACTTCGTGGCTCGGCAGCAAACGCTCGAATTCTTCCTGCGCCAATTGCGGCCCTTGCGGCCGGAACAGGCGGCGCGGCACTTCCTGCTGGTTGCCCCGCGTGGTTTCGGTAAAACGTCGCTGCTCAGGCGCATCGCGATTGCGACCCGCGCGGAAGCCGATCTGCGGCAGCGCTACATCCCGCTCTCGTTCCGCGAGGAGCAGCACAACGTGATCAGTCTCGACGTTTTCTGGCGCAACTGCCTGCAGTCGCTGCTCGAAGCGCGCGAGGACGAGCAGGCGCCGGCAGCCGAACTCGACGAACTCGACGAAGCCTGGAGCACCTTCGCGCCCCGCCAGGGACTTCCCCGCGAAGAGCAGGACGGTGAACCGGCGTACAGCGCCTTCCGCCGGTACTGCACCCGCCTGCAGCGGCGGCCGTTGTTGCTGATCGACAACCTGGATTCGCTGCTCGCCGGGCTGGGGACGAACCACCCATGGGCCTTGCGTCGCGTGTTGCAGGCCGCCGGCGGGCCGGTACTGATCGCCGCGGCGGCGCGCTATCCGGAATCGATACACGACGCGCAGGCCGCGTTCTACGACTTTTTTCGTGTGCATACCCTCGACAAACTCTCCGACGCCGAGGTCATGTACTGCCTGCGCGGGCTGGCCGTACGCCGGGGAGAGCCGGGTCGGGCGGTACTCGATCTGCTCGATCGCGACCCCGGCCGCGTTGCCGCCCTCAATACCCTCGCCGGCGGCAACCCGCGTACCCTCAACGTTCTCTACAGTGTCCTCGAATCGCACCTGAGCAGCGACATCCTGTCGCAACTGAGCGCCATGCTCGACACCTTCACCGGCTGGTACCAGGCACGGATCGAGGAATTGCCGCTGCAGGCGCGCGCGGTGTTCGACGCCCTGGCGCTGAACTGGGACCCGGTCACCGCCGCCGCCCTCGGCGAGATCACCGGCCTCGAAACGGGCGCGGTCAGCAGTCACCTCTCGCGCCTCGAGAGGATCGGCTACGTCGAGAGCGTCGCGCTCAACCGACGCGGCAAAGGGCGAAATGCTTACCAGGTCAGCGAACGCTTTTTCAACATCTGGTACCTGATGCGCAACGGGCCGCGCCGCATCCAGCAGCGGATCCGGTTTTTGACCGTTTTCCTGCAGTCGTGCTTCCAGCCGGCGGAACGGCGGGCGATCGCGCAGAGGGCACTGAGCGACGACGGCACCGACCCCGGAGTCGTCCTTGCCGTCGCCAATTGCCTGCCCGGCGGAATGCTGCGCCAGGCCCTGCTGGAACGCGCAGCAAGGCAATCGCGACGCTTCGGCAACGAGGACGAATATCGCGCCGCGATCGGCGACCTGCGACGCCTGGAGGTGGGTTTGAGCGCGACACAGCCCGACGAGTCGCTCGGGGAAATCGAGGAGATGATCCAGCGCCACGGCGAAGCGCCCGAACTTGAGCGGCGCGTGCTGGTGGCGCGGGCACTGGTCAACAAGGGCGTCACGCTGCGCCAGCTTGGCCGCCCGGAGCAGGAGGTGGCAGCGTACGACGAAGTGATCACACGCGATGCCGGGTCGAGCGAGCCGGCTTTGCGCGAGCCGGTGGCGTTTGCACTGGTCAACAAAGGCATCACGCTCGGCAGCCGGCTCGGCCGCCCGGAGCAGGCGCTGGCCGCGTACGACGAAGTGATCAAGCGCGATGCCGAGTCGGGCGATCCAGCCTTGCGCGAGCCAGTGGCGAAGGCACTGGTCAACAAGGGCTGCACGCTGGGCCAGCTCGGCCGCCCGGAGCAGGCTCTGGCAGCATTCGAGGAGGTGGTTACGCGCGATGCCGATTCGAGCGACCCGGCCTTGCGGGTGCTGGTGGCGAGGGCACTGGTCAACAAGGGGGTCGCGCTTGGCCGGCTTGGCCGCCCGGAGCAGGAGGTGGCAGCGTACGACGAAGTGATCACGCGCGATGCCGGGTCAATCGATCCGGCCTTGCGCGAGCAGGTGGCGGAGGCACTGGTCAACAAGGGCGTCACGCTCGCGGAACTTGGCCGCCCGGAGCAAGCGCTGGCAGCATTCGAGGAGGTGGTTGCGCGCGATGCCGATTCGAGCGACCCGGCCTTGCGGGTGCTGGTGGCGAGGGCACTGGTCAACAAGGGGGTTGCGCTTGGCCGGCTTGGCCGCCCGGAGCAGGCGCTGGCAGCATACGACGAAGTGATCACACGCGATGCCGGGTCAATCGATCCAGCCTTGCGCGAGCCGGTGGCGAAGGCACTGGTCAACAAGGGCGTCACGCTCGCGGAACTTGGCCGCCCGGAGCAGGCGCTGGCAGCATTCGAGGAGGTGGTTGCGCGCGATGCCGAGTCGAGCGAGCCGGCCTTGCGCGAGCAGGTGGCGGCGGCACTGTTCAACAAGGGGGTCACGCTTGGCCGGCTTGGCCGGCTTGGCCGCGCGGACGAAGCGGCAAGTAGTCTGCGACAGGCAACTGCCTTAGCTACCGCTACCCAGTTGCCATCAATCTATAGCCGACTCGGCAACCTGCTGCTCGACGAGCAGGGGGACCCGGTCGCTGCGCTCGACGCCTATCGCTCCGGATTGGCCACATCGCCCACCGGCGACGACAGGTCGTTCCTGCACGCGAATTGCGCGTACGCACTGGCGCTGCACGTTGGCGACCGCGAGCGGGCACGCCAACATCTCGAACTCGCGCTCGCCGATAACAGGATGGGCGAAGCGTGCCGGCGTCTCCTGCGCGCCTTGTCGCTGATCGTCGACGAGAACAGCGACGGAATCCATTGGACGCGCCTGTACGAACAGATCGGCAGCGCCGTCGAAGCCGGCGACCCGTCGCTCTGGTCCGATTATCTTGACGACCTGCAACGGCTGCTCTGGTTCGTCATCGCCAGTGGCCAGGGTGCCACCTTGCGGGGGTGGCTCGAAACGGCACGCTACCCGCTGCTGCAGGCACCGCTGTACCATGCGGTGATCGCCGCGATCGACGGCGACGAGCATCTCCTGCAGATCAACCCGGAGACGCGCCAGGCCGCGCAACGGATCTACGACGGCCTGGCCAGACGATTGCGGGTGTACGCCCCGGCAACGAGAGGCGCGGGCCGCCATCGATAGGGCTCGCGGCCGGCGACCGTCCGCCGCTCAGGTGACCGGCGCGCCCTCCGCCAGGCGGGCACAGCGGCCGCGCAGGGCGGCAACGGAATGTGCATGAGCCACGGCGCGAATCCTGCCAGCGGCCGGCCGGATCAGGCGCTGCCCGCGGCAGCATCCTCCAGGGCGTCGTCGAGACGATCGTTGCCCCAGTACATCTCGTCGCCGACGAAGAAGGTGGGAGCGCCGAAAATCCCCTTGGCCTTGGCGGCTTCGGTCTGTTCGCGCAGCCGCAGCTTGTTCGCATCGCTCTGCGCCGCGGCCACCACCTCGTCTGCCGGCTGGCCGAGCTGGCGCAGCACCTCGCGTACCACCGCTTCCGAGCCGATATCCTGGTCGAAAGCGAAGTTGAGCCGCATGATCTGCTGGCAGAATTCGCCGATCCACGGTTTGTCGGACGCGAGCAGCGCGACGCGGTGAGCCAGCATGGCGTTGCGCGGGAACGTGCCCGGCTTCTTCCAGGGCAGGCCATACTTGCGGCATAAGCGCACCATGTCTTGCCAGACGTACTCGCCTTTTTCCTTCTGCAGCACGAAAGGCGAGGCTTCCCAGCCGAAAGAGCGGAAGATGGGGCCGAGGAGGAAGGGTTTCCACACCACCCGCACGCCATGCCGGGCTGCCGCCTCCTCGATGCGCATGGCGCTCAGGTAGCTGTAATTGCTGCCGAAATCAAACCAGAATTGGATGGTTTTTGCCGCGCAGGCGGGAGGATTGTCGTTCATCGATGTCTCCAGGGTGAAGGTGAAAATCGCCTCAGCGACTCAGGAATCGCCACTCTCCCACGCAGGCCGTGCGAGGGGTCGGGGGTGAGAGGGGGAATTCGCCAAGACTGCTTTGCATCCAGAATGACGGTCCCTGTGTGGTCCGAAATAGGGAGCCGTTGATCAGGGAGTGATCTTCTGTAACCGAATCGAACGTCGAGCGTTATGATCCTGAGAAACCTCCCGGCTCTTCCAGGGGATAAGGACTGAATTCCGTGTGGCCCAATAGAAAGGTTATCCATGTACTCGAAACGTCGTATCACCGTGGCGGCACTCTCCCTGATCGTGTTGTCAACACTGTCCGTTGCTGCGCCCGCAAGCGGACTGATCTCAAGCAAGGTCGAACTGACCACGAGCGATGACAGTGTCCAGGTCACCGATTTGCGTGCCGTACAATCCAACCGCCTGCTCCGTGTTCAAGCCGAACTCACCAATTTCTCCCCGTCTGACCAACAGGTCTATTACCGCTTCAAATGGCTGGACAAGAACGGTTTCATGGTATGGGATGACGAGCCGTGGAAACCGATGATAATCTACGGAAGCCAAAAGCAGATCATCAACGTCAGCCCGCCCTCACTGTTCGCCACCGACTTCCGCCTGGTTCTACATTCTTCGCGGCGCTAGGGTTCTGCTTCGTAACACCATTTTTCCAGGAAATCAGCCGTAGGCTGGGCTGGCAAAGCCCGACAGCCCCCACGATAGCCGTGGGCTGCGACCAGGTTTCGCACCGCAGGAGGCCGGCTGGAGGGAACCGATCGAGGGTACCGGGTTGTTGTCGGGCTTCGCCAGCGCAGCCCAAGCTGCTGTTCCCGCGCGCCAGGCCTTACACGCACGCGCCGGAGGTTGCCCGGCGGACCCCTTCCCGCCTCGGCCGGCGATGGCCGTTTTTGTCCCGTGATTGTCCTGGCGCGGCATCGTTCATTTTCTCGCATGGCCTTACGATGGCGGCACGTCAAACCAAGGAGGTCTGGAAATGTCCGAAAATGATGTTGTCAGGGGTCGTCGTGCGGCACTGCTGGTGATCGACGTGCAGGAGTCGTTCCGGCACATGCCCTTCTGGTCCGAAGCCGATCTGCCGGCGTTCAGGGACGCCTTGCTGCGCCTCGACGCCGGGTGTCGGGAACGCGGGCTGCCGGTGGTGCATATTTTTCATGTCGGGCAGGTCGGGCCGTTTACCGAGGCATCGGGGCACGTGCGCGCACTCGACTGGCTGCCCGGTTCGCCGGACGTGTGCTTCTTCAAGCACACGCACAATGCCTTCTCGGACACTGGCCTCGACCTGTGGCTGCGCCGCCGCGGCATCGCGCGCCTGATCATCGCCGGCATCCGCACCGAGCAATGCTGCGAGACGACGACGCGGGTCGGCTCCGACATCGGCTACGAGGTCGATTTCGTCAGCGAAGCGACGCTGACCTTCCCGATGACGCATCCGTTCAGCGGCCGCAGCTACTCGCCGGCGGAGATCAAGGAACATGCCGAACTCGTGCTGGCCGGACGTTTCGCGCGCATCGTCAGCGTCGACGATTGCCTCGCCGCGCTGGGAGACGGACATGCTTGAACTGCGCCCGAACTGCGAATGTTGCGACCGCGATCTGCCGCCCGACTCGCGAGCGGCGATGATCTGTTCGTTCGAATGCACCTTCTGCGCTGATTGTGCCGACACCCGGTTAGCCGGAATCTGTCCCAACTGCGGCGGCGAGTTGCTGCGCCGGCCGATTCGCCCGGCGGACAAACTGGCGCGCTACCCGGCGTCGGCGCAACGGGTCTGCAAGCCCTGCGCCGGCAGCGACCTGCCTGCCACGGCAACGACCGCGGCACAGGCCTGAGCGCATGCGTCCGCGCGATCTCGCTCTCGCCGTGCTGGTGGTCATCGTCTGGGGTGTCAACTTCGCGGTCATCAAGACCGGCGTCGCCGAAGTGCCGCCGCTGCTGCTCGGCGCCCTGCGCTTCCTGCTCGCCGCCTGCCCGGCGGTGTTCTTCCTGCGCGCACCGAAAGTGCCCTGGCAGCTCTACCTCGCGTACGGGATGACCATTTCGGTCGGGCAGTTCGCATTTCTGTTCTCGGCCATCCACGTCGGCATGCCTTCCGGGCTGGCCTCGCTGGTGCTCCAGTCGCAGGCCTTTTTCACGATGCTCTTCGCCGCACTGTGGCTCAAGGAGGGCTGGCGCACCAGCCAGCTCGTCGGGCTGCTGCTGGCGGCCTGCGGTCTGGCGCTGATCGGCTCGGCGCACGGCGTGTCGATGCCGCTGCTCGGCTTTCTGCTGACCGTCGCCGCGGCGTCGCTGTGGGCGGCCGGCAACATCGTCACGCGTGCGGTCGCCGCCTGCGGGCCAATCAACCAGCTCGCCTTCGTCGTCTGGGCGAGTCTCGTGCCGCCGCTGCCCTTCCTCGCGCTGTCGCTGCTGATCGAGGGCCGGCCGGCGATGGCCGCCGCGTTGAGCGATTTCAGCCTGCGCTCCTTCGCCGCCGTGGCCTATCTCGCCTGGGCGGCGACGCTGCTCGGCTACGGCTTGTGGACGCGCCTGCTGTCACGCTACCCGGCCAACCAGGTGGCGCCGTTCAGCCTGCTGGTGCCGGTGGTCGGGCTGACGACCGGCTGGCTGGTATTCGACGAAGTGCTGCGGCCGGTGCATCTCGCCGGTGGCGTGCTGCTGATGCTCGGCCTGGCGGTCAATCTGTTCACCACCCGCCTGCTTGGCTGGGCGAGGGCGCGGCCATGACGCTGTCGGTGTGGTTCGTCCTCACGCCGAACGTGCTGATGCTCGACTACGCCGGGCCGGCCGAGGCGCTGCGCATGGCCGGCGAAATGGGAGCCGACCTGGCGATCCATACCTGTGCGCCGGTGCCGCAACTGCGCACTTCACTGGGCGTCGAACTCGCCGGTCTCGCCGCGCTGCCGGCGTGTCTGCCGCCCGACAGCCTGGTGATCGTCACCGGCAACGCCTGCGAGGCCGAGGATTACGCGCGTCCCGAAGCGCAGGCCGTCGTCGCCTGGCTGCGCACGGCGATGGCGCCGGACACGCAGCTCGCCAGCATCTGTTCCGGTGCGCTGCTGCTCGCCGCCGCCGGCCTGCTCGACGGCCGACGGTGTACGACGCACCATAGTCTGATCGACGCGCTGCGCATTGCCGCGCCGGCGGCGAAGGTCGAGGAGAACCGCGTTTTCGTCGACGACGGGCCGCTGCTGACCAGCGCCGGCATCACGACCGGCATCGACCTTGCGCTGTACCTGATCGAGCGGCATGCCGGCGCCGAACTGGCCGCGCGCGTCGCGCGTCGGCTGGTCGTCTACCAGCGTCGTGCCGGCAACGATCCGCAGCTTTCGCCGTGGCTCGCCCACCGCAACCACCTGCACCCCGCCGTCCATCGCGCGCAGGACGCGATCGCGCAGGACCCGGCGCGATCGTGGTCGGTCGACGAGCTTGCCGCGCAGGCGCATGTCAGCGCCCGTCATCTGACGCGCCTGTTTGCCGAGCACGCGGGCATCAGTGTCGTCGGCTATCAGCAGCGGCTGCGCGTCGCGCGGGCGCGCGAACTGCTCGCCGAGCGGCAACTGTCGGTCGAGCGCGTCGCCGAGCTGGCCGGCTTCGCCTCGGCACGCGATTTCCGGCGTGTCTGGCAACGCTATGAAGGCGGCACGCCGAGCATGCGGCGAGCTGCGGGTGGGTGAGGCAGTGCTTTTCTTGGCGAGACTGAGCTTCCCCCGAAATTTCGTTTGCCAAGGGTACCCTAAAATGGAGTCACTTTTGGAAGGCAAGACGTGAAGGTAACGAAGCCGGCCTAGACGACCGAATTCAAGGAACGGGCGGTGAAGCGGGTCAAGGATGGTCAGCGCCTCCGTGCCGTGGTCAAGGCACTTGGGCGGGGCGAGCAGACCTTTCGTCACGGGATAAAAGCGTCAGCAGAAGGCCAGCTCAACGGAGCGGGGAGCAGAGGGGTCACGCCGGACGAGCGGGAACTCTCCAGACGGCGAGCCGAAAATCTCCGTCGCAAGCGGGAGAACGAAATCCTCAAAAAAGCGACGGCGTCCTTCGCAAGGGAGGTTCTGTGAAGGTCGCCTGGATTGCCGAGCAGGGAAATGCGTTTGCCCTGGCTGAACGGTGTGCGGTGCGGGATGTCAGCTCCGTGGCTAGCGGGCCGGGAAGCGTGGTGGGGCGCCGGATCGCCAGCGCCAGAGTGACGGCCAAAGGCTGGCGCTGATCCGCGCCCTCCCTGCCGAACGCAAAAGCGCCGACGGCCGCCCGTGCAGGGTGCGCGAGTGACGGGAGTGACGGACAAGGGAGGGCTCGGCCGGCCAGGAGCGTGTTGAACGGCGGAGGCGCGACCACGGCATCCCTGCTCGCCACCAGCAGCGCGACCAGGTCACGACGGACTCCAGGCCCGGCTTGCCGGTGGCGGAGAACCGGCTGGACAGAAACTTTATACCGACGGCGCCCAATCCGGTCGGGATGTCAGATATCCCCTCCCTGTGGACCGGTGAAGGCGGGCTCTCCCTGGCCATCGTGCGCGATCTGTTCAACCGCGAAGGGGTGGGCTGGTCGCTGAAGCCGCGCAGGACGACAGACCTCGTGACGGATGCGCTGACCCCGGCCTGGTTCAGGAAGCAGCCGGTACAGGGGCGGATACCCCACTGCGACCGGGGGAGTCAGTACGCCCGCCATGCGTTTCAGGGGTCTGGCGGTTGCGCAGGGGGCCATACAGAGTCATTTTGCGTTCAATTTCTGCACGTGGCTCAATCTCAAATTCTGTGGTCATTGCCTTTCCTCGATTTTTTCTGACTATTGTTCTGTGCTACAGATCGGGCGACTAACTGAGGTAATTCCATTATTTGGTGGCGAAACGACGTACCATCTCTGCCGCCAATAACTGGCTAGTTCAGGAGATTTTTCAACGCCTATTCCCATATCATACAATCTTGAGAGAAGAAGAAAGGAGCCTCTGGCACAATTATTTTGAGCTGCAATCGAACACCATTGAAACGCCTTTGCCGGATTAGCCTGAAAACCCCATTCCACATCCGGCGCACGCACCCGCTGTGGCACCGTAGCTCCGGTGTAGGCCCAGCACAGTTCTTCCTGCGCCCACGGGTTACCGCCGCGTGCCGCGATTTCCGCCCACTTGGGCGCGTCAGAACTTTTCAGTAAAGGGTGGGTCACTTTGCAGTTCACGAGGGTGCTGCCCAAGCGCGTGCCGCCAGTCACCATCTGCCAGAGCCAGGTCGCCGGTTGCGGTTCGCCCGCTTCCGCCGCCGCGATGATCGTGCCGAGTATTTCGGTTTGGTCGGCTTCGCCCAGGCCACTCCGGGGCCACCAACAACGATGGGTCTCGTCCGGGTCTTCATGCCAGCGTTTGGGGTTGTTGAAGTATTCCAGGCGAGGATCGCGTCTATACGCGTAGTAAGCCGCCGCACCTTTCGAACCGTTGGCCATGGCTTTTTGCAGCCATCGATTGCTTTCTTCTTTTTCCTCCGTGACCATGCCCATGAAGTACTGGGCTTGCGAATCACCCTTTTCGGCCAACGCCCGCTGCTTTTCGGTCCGTTCCGGTGGGATGGGCTTCATATATCCGTTGCCCCACGCCGCTTCGCACATCGACCCAATCCGCAAGTCCGATGCAAACGCCCTGGGCGCAGCGACAATGGCGAGAGCGGCGATCAAACACCGGGTAACAAGGATCGGATAGTCCATTTTCAGTCTCTCTCCATACCAGTCGTTGCGATGCACACCCCCCACAGCGGCTGTCCGAACCTCACGCCACGCATCGATGCTGGCGACGCGGGAGAGAGCACGCTGTAGGTGACGTGCTATCGGTGGAAAAGCCCGTTGGCTGCGTATCATAGGTCCGCCGCAAGGCATTGAGAAGGGTCGTGTCCGGTTCCATATTGTTTCCTGGATATCAGTGTCGAGCTTGTTCGTTCAGGGTGTCGGGCAGGCTGTGTTGGGTGGAGTCATTGCCCGGTATGCCTTCGCCCGTTCCTCACTCTTTTCCATGCAAATGCCGGAGCTGGCCATATAGTCAAGACTGCGCACGACGCAGCCCTCCCCGTTTTTCAAGGCCAGTTCTCTGTAACGAACGATCTCCCGGCACACCTCGCGATTGGTGTCGTAGTGGGGTCGTATTGCTCTGAGGAGGCTATAGGCGTAGTCCGACTGAAATGTTCTGATAGCGCTCCGATTCTTGTCATTCGGGGGTGTCTCAAGAATTTCGCGCAGGAATTCCTTCCCGGTTGGCGTACGCTTGGCCATAGCCCGGCAACGATGTCCATATTTCAGCTCGGTGCATCCATATAACACGTCGTTCCCGTACAGGTAGGCCGCTGCGAATGCCTTCTTCAACTCCCAATCGCCGGCGCGTGCTCGTACTTCGAGTGCATCGACTTCATCTTCCGTCGGGGCATCCGGCGCATCGGCACTTTCCAGCAACCAAGATGACGCTGAAGCAGGTAATGCCAGGCAGATGAGCAACAAGATGGCTACAAGCTTGTGTCGTTTCATGCGGCTTCCTTTCATTTCAGAGGGTTGGCCGCCACAGGGCCATAGATTAGTTGACGGGGTCAGCTTCATTTGCAATTTTCTCCTCTCGGCATCACGCCCGACATTCTGCCTCCTGCCGCCCAGAGAAGGCCGCTTCAACTCTCGTGCTGCAGTCTTCATGCCGCGACCTCCCATGCCATGTCATTTAGTGTTTGCAGCGCTGCAATGTCGTAGCGGGCAGGCGTCAACGTACTCGTCGCCGCCAGCGTCGATTGCAGCACCGATCCGTACCCATTCCGGACGGCGGTATAGGGCTGACTCGACCGGTAGGACATGATGGTGTCGATTGCGTTGTCTTCGTCGCCAGCGTAAGTGCCTAATTTGTAATTGCCCGGATGCGCCAGCCCCAGTGCGTGACCGATCTCGTGCAGAAGCGTGGTAAAACCGCCGTCGCCCGGCGTCCATTCCACGCCGTCCATGTTCGTATCGGACGATTTGGACATGACGACCACGTTGTAGTCTGCCGCCACGTTTCCCGTGAATTGACGAACGTTGTAGCCCGCCGCGTTCGTTACGCCATCGTCCGATTTCTTATCACTCAGGTCGCCCACGCCGAAACGGATTTGCGCGTTGGCGTCGTCGCGGACAAACGTGACACCCAGGACTTTCTCCCAAGCAGCAAATGCCTTCGCAACCTGAGCCATCTGCGCTTCACTGCCGGCGGAAAAGTCCTTGCCGTAGTTTTTTGCCAGGTGTAAAGCGCTGTTCGATAGGCAGGATCACTTGCACCCAGCGGATAACTCTCAGGCTTCCCCCCTGTGTCAGACTAGTTGTCGCCTCGATAGGATCTGAAACCGGGGGCAATAACGAGGTGAGGAAATGGCAAGATACGGACAAGTGATGAAGGATCGGGTGGTAGCGAAGCTGTTACCACCGG
>NZ_JAZKUD010000023.1:0-50160 GCF_036625275.1 Accumulibacter sp. | reverse complement strand
CTGTCGCCGTCGCGGAGCATCCGCCTGGCAGTACCTCGGCACCGTCATCGCAGCCGCTCGCAAAGGCTTGCAGCTCCCCGCCATCCCCGCCATCCCGGCAACCGTGTAGGGGGAGTGAATGATTACCCCGATCATGAAAGTCATGACCGTTTCCCTCTCCCCCGGCCCTCCCCCGCGAGTGGGGATGGGAGATTCGTGAGTCGCTGACGCGACTTTCACATTAACAACGGTCATGACTTTTCCGCCATAACCGCCCCACAGAACCGCTTAACGCAGCTTGATTTCCTTGTAGATCACGTGCTTGCGGGCTTTGGGATCGTATTTCTTGATCTCCATCTTGCCGGGCATCGTGCGCTTGTTCTTGGTCGTGGTGTAAAAGTGGCCGGTACCGGCGGTCGACTCAAGCTTGATCTTGTCACGCATGGCTGCTCTCCTTGTCAGATCTCGCCGCGGGCACGCAAGTCGGCGAGCACGACGTCGATGCCATTCTTGTCAATCGTGCGCAAACCGGCGTTCGATACGCGCAAGCGCAGCCAGCGGTTCTCGCTCTCAATCCAGAAACGGCGATACTGTAAGTTCGGAAGGAAGCGGCGCTTCGTTCTATTGTTGGCATGGGAAACATGGTTCCCTGCCATCGGGCCCTTGCCCGTAACCTGGCAAACACGCGCCATGATGTTGCTCCAATTGATTTTTGGGAAGAAAGCCCGCGATTCTAGCCCATGCAGGCGGTCGATTTCAAGCAATTTTCTGCCCGTGGGATTCTGCTCGGTAATCTGGATGCGAACGATCCGCCCATAGGCGCCGGGATGGACATCGCCTGCGGCACGGCAGGTCTCGGCGCCTGGGCACATACTCCCGACGTAAGCCGCCGTGCAACGGGACTTCAGCGTGTCTCGATCGGCTTCGCACCCCTGAAAGACTGGGTTCTGCACTTTGCCTGTCTGCGACGTGGAGTGGGGTGAAAGTTCATGGCCAGTGAATAAACGACCGCTGACGGGCGGAAAACAGGCCCGAAACTGGGGTCAGCAATTTCTGCTCCCATCTGAAACCCAGTCATGACAAGGGTGCAAGGAGCGAAAAGGCTTCAATTAATGTGACAGTCGCGTCAGCGACTCACGAATCTCCCTCCCCCTCGCGGGGGCGCAGGCGGGGTTTCGCGGAGCACTGCTCCGTGCCGCCGTAGCCGGCCCGCGATGCCGCGCGGGCCGTGGAAGGGGCCGAGGGGTGAGAGGGGGAATTTGCAGAGCCTGCTCTGCGCCCATCGAACGATTCCGGCGTGCAAGGAAGGGAAACGGTCATGACTTTCATGATCGGGGGTGCCTGGAAAAGTCATGACCGTTAGATTGCGGAAGCCTGGCAGGCCACCGGCCGCGCCGGGTCACTGCACCATTCGCTCCACGAGCCGGCATAGAGGCGCGCGCCCGGCAATCCGGCGACTTCCATCGCCAGCAGGTTGTGACAGGCGGTGACGCCGGAACCGCAAGACATCACCGCCTGCGCCGGCGAACGATCGGCCAGCAGGGCCAGAAACTCGCGACGCAGTTCACCGGCCGGGCGAAAGCAGCCGTCGGCGTCGAGATTGTCGCGGAAGAAGCGGTTGCGCGCGCCTGGAATATGCCCGCCGACCGGATCGAGGGTTTCATTCTCGCCACGAAAACGGTCAGGAGAGCGCGCATCGATCAGGCAGAAACCGCTTTGCCCAAGACGGGCGAGTACTGCGTCGCTGCTGGCCAGCAAGTCGTCACGCAGATCGACTTCCAGCCCCCCCGGCGGCGAACACGGCGAATCGGTGGCCAGCGGCCGTCCCTCTGCCCGCCAGCGATCGATGCCACCGTCGAGAACCGCGACGCGATCATGGCCAAGCCAGCGCAGCAACCACCACAGCCGGCAGGCAAAGGCGCCGCCGGCGTCGTCATAGGCGACCACCTGCGTGTCCATGGCGACGCCCGCAGCGCCCAGCTTGTCGACAAGCAGGCGCGGATCGGGCAAGGGATGACGGCCGTTGCGACCATTCATCGGTCCCGACAGATCCTGATCGAGATGCAGGAAGAAGGCGCCCGGCAGATGAGCATGCGCGTAGGCCCGACGGCCCGCAGCCGGATCGCTCAACTGATGACGGCAATCGAAGACACGCCAGCCGGGGTCGATGAGATGATCGGCAAGGACTGCGCTGCTGACCAGCGTCGTATAGCTCACGCCAGTCCCTCTTCTTCACCCAGCCAGGTACGTGCCTCGACTTCCTCATCGAAGACGCGCATCTCGGCATCAACGAAAATCTGTGACAACCAGGCGCTCCATGCTACCCACTGGCTATGCGTCAGGACGGCAATACGGCTAAAATCGTTGGCGTGCGCACGCGCAAAGACGATATCTTCCCAGGCCACGTCGAGCGTGAAGTCGGCCATTTCGCGCAGATCGAACCACAGGTCGACCGGCCCCTCGAACTGGATCGCGAAATTGACGGCATTCTCGAACTCCTTGTAGTCGGCAAGCGTGAATTCCGCATACACCGTGACTTCGACCCGCTTCGGCTGTTGTTCGATGACAATCATGGCAGACTCCATTTTGCGATGCGTCAGTTTAATGTGAAAGTCGCGCATGCGACTCATGAATCTTCCCTCCCCCTCGCGGGGGCGAAGGCGGGGTTTCGCGGAGCACTGCTCCGCGCCGCCGCAGCCGGCCCGCGATGCCGCGCGGGCCGTGGAACGAAGGCGGGGTTTCGCGGAGCACTGCTCCGCGCCCATCGAACGATTCCGGCGTGCAAGCCGGAATGCGCCCGGCAAGGGAGGAAAACGGTTATGACTTTCATGATCGGGGGTGCCTGAAAAAGTCATGACCGTTAGCACCAGTCCCGCCCGGCGAGTCCGTGCAACCGACCGGTCAGGCCAAACCATGGAGAAAGGCCGCACGCTCGGGTTCGGAGTCGATATGCTCGGCGAGCTTTCGGTAGAGTTCCTGGACGTTGCCTGAATCGTTGGTTGCCCGCTTGACAAGCACTCGAGCGAGCGGTCCAACGTACTGCGCGAGGCGTTTCTCGACCGCGGCAAGTGTCGCAGGATCGAAAACCACCGATGTTGCCGATGTCGGTTCGGGTGGTTTGGGCGACCTGGACGGCAGCGATGCGGAAGCGGCCTTTTTCAATCGCTCGATACGCTTCAGGAAATCGGCACGTTCAACGCCTTCGGGAACGTTTTCGGCGAGCGTGGCGCAGAATTCCTCGATACTCCTGGCCTCGATCATCCCCTTGCGCACCAGGTGTTTGGCGACCGGACCGATCGACCTGATCAGCGAAGACTCGATTTCTTCCAGTGTTTCCTGGGGCAGCGGCAGAGGCGTTGATGCGCCCGTGGAGCGCGTGCCGGCGCTGCCACTCCTGGCGCCACCGGCGACCGGTTCGGGCGGCAGGCCGTCGGTGTTGCTGCCAGAGGGCTTGGGCACCGGCTTGCTCCGGATGAAGGCTGCCAATAACGCATTGTTGAATTCGCGTGCGCTCTGGAACCGTTTGTCAGGTTTCTTCGCCAGCGCGCGCGCCAGCAGGGTGTCGAAAACCGGTGGCAGCGAAGGTACGATTGCCGACGGGGGGACCGGCTCGACGTTCATGACCTTGTGCATCACCGCGACCGGCGTCTCGGCGAGAAATGGCCCATGCCCGGTCAGCATTTCGTAGAGGATGACCCCGGCCGACCATAGATCGGCACGGTGGTCTGCAGGCAAACCCAGCAATTGCTCGGGAGAGATGTGCGTCGGCGTACCGATCACGGTGCCCACCTGCGTGAGCGACGAGCTTTCGATCTTGGCGATCCCGAAGTCCATGATCTTGATCTTCATCCCGCCCAGTACCATGACGTTGGTCGGCTTGATGTCACGATGGATGACGTCGTGCTGGTGCGAATAGTCGAGTGCTGCGAACAGTTGCTTCATCACCTCGAAAACGTCGATCGGATCGAAGCAACCGCGCTCACGCATGCACTGGCGCAACAACTTTCCCTGCACGTACTCCATGACGATAAATGCCCCTGTTTCGTCCTCTCCGTATTCGTATACACCGACAATGCCTGGATGCTGCAGTCTTCCTCCGGCCTGCGCCTCCTGCTTGAAGCGTGCCACTGCGGCATCCGATTCAACGTTGGCCAGGTACTCGGTGAGAATCGTCTTGATCGCCACCGGACGTTTGATGACCGGGTCGAAACCTTCGTAAACTGCGCCCATCGCACCCTTGCCAAGTTCGCGGCGGATCTCGTACTTGCCGATGAATTCAGGGAGGGGCATGGCGTGGTCGCTCCGCTCTCAGCTCTCGATCAGCTTGATCGCCTTTTGCAGGCTGCGGCGCATGCGGTTGAAGGAGTTCGCCAGAACGTCGATCTCATCCCCGGTGTGCGACGGGAATTCCGGTACCGAAAAGTCGCCGGTGGAAATCCTGTCGGCGGCTGCCGACATGCTCGAGATGGGTCGGATGATGAGCATCGACAACATGATGTTGAGGACCACGAAAGTCGCCAGGAAGATGCCGCCGAGCGAGAGCATGAAGCTGTTGAAGGTGCGCCGCGCATTGGCCAGCGGCACGGACATCGGCACTGAAACCACCTGTGCGCCCACCGTCTCCAGGTGTTTCCAGCCGAAGCCGTTATTCGGGCCGTAGATTCTGATCATCGATTCCGGTGCGGCGTCGGGAACACTGTGGCAGACCAGGCACGCCGGGTCGGTGATGGTAATCGGCCGCGCCAGGTAGAGCATGCGGCCGGTCGGTGTTTCTCGCTCGCCGGCAAGCTCTCTGGCACTGCCGTCGGCGCGAAATTTCTGCACCAGATCACTTTCCCATTCCACCGCGCGATCGCGCGGGTTAGTAGGATTGAGCGTCGCCTCCTTGTAGGTGAAATCCGGATACTTGACGGCCAGGTTGCTGAATACCTCTGTGGCAGCATAAGCAGGCACCGTCTGTGGCAGGAAAGTCTGTTCCAACTGGGAATCGAGAAGCGGTTTCACCTGCCTGACCGTGTAGCTGCGCATCGAGAGCGCGGACTCCATCATCAAGCCGGCATTGCGCAGCGTCTCCTGCTTGGCGTTCTCGTCGAGCAGGCGGTGCGAAACATACGCCGACATGCCCATGCCGGCGCCAAAGACCAGCAGGAGCACCAGGTTGAATTTCAGTCGCAGACCCATGAGCACGGTCCCTAGCAAGGATGGGGATGAAAAACGCAATGGCAGCGCCAGAGTATATGTTCCCCCATCAACTGTGGTCAATTCATGGATTTTTTTCTGGGCGCCTGCCGGCGATGCCCCGACCCGTGAGCAGAACCGGGTCAAACAGGCTTCCTTGGCGCGAGCCTCCCGCTACTGGGAGGCTCCTGTTTCCATCAACCGAGGATCATGATTCTCAAGCGTTGAAGGAAGCCAAGGCTCTTCCACCAGAGCAGGCCGTTCTCCAGAAGCCGAGTGCCGGACTCGGTCAAGGCGAGTTTTCGGGCCCCCAATTCGGTCACCCCGGTATCGGCGATAAAGCCAGCATTCATCAGGTACTTGGCGATCACCGGCTGAATCTGTTGACCATCGAGCAACCAACGGCTGCCATAGCCATCGTCGTCACCCGTCAGCATCAGCATGGGCCGACGCTGCCGCAAGAGCCGGAGGACCGCAAGCGTCTGCGCCCGATCGGGAATCAAGTGGGTTGAAGAGGCGTTCATCGAGCGTTCTATTATGAACCCCTGGAGCGTTGTCGTGCAGGGCTGGATCGACCTGGTCGCGGTAACGACGTGACCTATTGCACAAAGTGCCCTCTTTCGACCGGTATAATCGCCGCTAACGGTCATGACTTTTCCAGGCACCCCCGATCATGGAAGTCATGACCGTTTCCCTCTCCCCCGGCCCCGCCCCCGCGAGGAGGAGGGGAGATTCGTGAGTCGCTGACGCGACTTTCACGTTAAATTATCAGCCTTTCTTGCCAAGCGGGCGGCAAGCGGGAAAATCCCCTGACAGGAGCTTGTATGGACATTAAAAACGAAGTGGTCGCCGTTCTTGACGAGGTCCTGAGCCTCAAGGGCCGAGCGAGTGAGTTCGCACTCGACACCCCCTTGCTCGGCGCAATTCCTGAACTTGATTCGATGGCGGTGGTTTCCCTGATTACCACGCTCGAAGAACGTTTCGGGTTTACGGTCGAAGACGACGAAATCGACGGATCGGTGTTCGCTTCGCTGGCGACGCTGATCGACTTCGTTGAGGGAAAACTGGCCGACTGAGCATTCACCCACCAGGCCGTTGCCACTGGCCTCCTCTCGCCGGCGAGTATTGGCGGAAAGATCGGGGGCGATACAGACGCCACACATACCGGTCGAACACCGACGACAGGATCTGTGCATGTGAAAGTCGCGTCAGCGACTCACGAATCTCAACTCCCCACTCGCAGGGGAGATGTCGGAGGAG
The DNA here is from genome assembly GCF_036625275.1 of Accumulibacter sp. Lineage (GTDB taxonomy): Bacteria > Pseudomonadota > Gammaproteobacteria > Burkholderiales > Rhodocyclaceae > Accumulibacter. The sequence goes on along the minus strand of NZ_JAZKUD010000023.1, from coordinate 43,743 downwards.
ATGGAAATGATCATGCCGTTCATGATCGGGAGTGCCTGGGAAAGTCATGGCCGTTCGCATGAGCACTGAAACGAATCGCTCGTCTGGAATTCGGCAACACCGCCGTGGCAAGGCCCGTCCCGGTTCGTCGCGCTGGTTCAGGCGTTATCGCTGGCTGGTCATTGCCGGCTGGTTGATCATGATGGCGGCGGTCGGCTGGGTTTTCTTCACCCGCTCCGACAGGATACCTCTGGCGGCAAGTGCCGGTGGGGCGACCGAGCAGCCGGCGACCCTTGTGTCCGCCACGATGCCGCCGGTGAAGCTACCCGCCGACGATGCTGCACATGAAATGCTCACCGAATGGTGGTACTACAGTGGCCACCTGCAGACCGACTCAGGCGAACGTTATTCGTTTCATATCGCCTCCTTCCTGCGCAAAGGGACTCTCACCCACACCGTATTCCACGGATCACTACTCGACCATCAGACCGAGAAGCTGTATACCGAGCAGGCACGCACCGCAGGCAACCCATCAGACGGTCGCCGTGACGGATTTGCTTTCCAGTTCGGTAGCTGGCAATTGCAGGGCGATGGCGCGCAACATGCAGCGAAGATGGCCGGCAAGGATTTTGCGATCGATCTGCAGCTCAATGACAGCCGCCCACCACTCCTGCACCAGGCACCGGGTACGCCGGTTGCCGGCCTGCTGGATTTCGGTGCCGCCGGCAAGAGTTATTACACTTCGCGCCCACGCATGGCTGCACAGGGAACCCTGACCATTGGCGGCACGGCCAGGAAGGTGCATGGCGAAGTCTGGTTCGATCATCAGTGGGGTGATTTCGAAGCGGCGAAGCTGCGCTGGAACTGGTTCGCGCTGCAACTGACGGATGGTGCCGACCTGATGATTTTCGAACTTTTTGATCGCCAGGGCGAGCCAGTACTGCGCATGGGAACCTATAGCAAGGATGGCAAAGTCAGCGCGCTCGGCGCATCCGACTTCGAGGCGACCTCCCGCGGCACCTGGAAAAGCCCCTCTTTAGGAGGGGTCATATATCCGGTCCACTGGACGATCACAGTACCCGCCCAGGGACTCAAACTGAAAGTCGACCCGGTGATCCGCGCCAGTGAGTTCGACGCCCGGACGACGACGCTGAACGTCTACTGGGAAGGGGCGGTCAAGTTGAGTGGCTCGCATCACGGCGTCGGCTTCATGGAGCTGAGCGGCTACCATCCGTCAGTCCAGCAAACGGCGACCAGCCGGTAAGCCGGCAGATGCCGGCTGGCTGCCCGGAAGACATGGGGTGTGAATGAAAGTGTCGGGAGGTCCCGATAGGCTCCCCTCCCCCTCGCGGGGGCGATCACCGATGTCAACGCCTCTCCATCGAACCAGTGACCTCGACCAACACTTTCATTCGCCCCCCAGTGCCGGGTCGAGCGTGACGGCTTTTCTCAGCAAGCGTATCCTGCGAGATCTAACGATGGCGAGGTCCGCACCATGCTGAACAAGAGAGAGACTGACGCTGCTGCGCCGGCACATGCGGGCGATTCCATTGCTTCCCTCAAGTATCCCGCCAAGCGCAAGAACATTCCGCCAGCCGGGCTGGAAGCGCAGGGCGTCGTTCAGCAAGCGCCCAAGCTCCGCTACGAATACAACCCGCACCTGCCGCCGATGCTGCGCTCGGCGACGGACGCCGCAGCGGCGGACAAGCTGCCCGAGTTGCTGGCGATTGCCCGGCAGCGGGCGCTTTCGGCGGACGAGGCGCAGGTGCTCGCGGACGCGCTGCGCCGGCACGAGCCGTGGCTGGAATGGAGCGGCAAGCGCGAGAAGCCGTGGTTCGAGGTCGAGCCGGTCGCCCTGCACATGCACGAGCGCATCTCCACGCAGGCCATCCTGCGCGTGCTGGCACGCGAGGATGTCGAGCGCGATCTCTTTGCCGATCCGCAGCACGACTATGCGAAAGCCGTGCAGTTCTATCAGCACGACGTGGACTGGGCGAACCGCATGATCCTCGGCGATTCGCTGCAGGTCATGGCCAGCCTCGCCCGGCGCGAAGACCTCGCGGGCAAGGTGCAGATGATCTATCTCGACCCGCCCTACGGCATCAAGTTCGCCTCGAACTTCCAGCCGCAGCTCGGCCAGCGTGACGTGAAGGACCGTGAACAGGACCTCACCCGCGAACCGGAAATGGTCAAGGCGTACCGCGACACCTGGACGCTCGGCATCCACTCGTACCTCGCCTACCTGCGCGACCGCCTGGCGATGGCCCGCGAACTCCTCGCCGATTCCGGCAGCATCTTCGTGCAGATCAGCGATGAGAATCTGCATCGGGTGCGGTGCGTGATGGATGAGGTGTTTGGAGAGGACAGGCAAATCATCACGTTCTTGGTGAAAAAGAAAGGGGCACAGAAAAGCGGGATGATGGACCCGGTGAACGACTATCTGCTTTGGTATGGGAAATCGCCGCGTGACTCAGAGAAGGTGAAATTCAGGGAGATCTTCGTAGAGCGAGAGGTTGATGAGGAAACGTTGACGGAATTCCGCACCGTCCAGTTTCCCGATGGTGCTCAGTTTCCAATCAATGCTACTCCAAATGCCGACGGGCAGCCGCACGACTACAGACGGTCGCCAAAGCAGTTGTTCAAAGATCATCCTACCGCCCGGATTTTCCGGGCGTGGCCAATCACGAACGGGGGAATTCGGGCGACGCAGATGGACGAGATTCTGTTGGAAGGTAATGGATTCAAGCCGCCTAGCGGTCGCTGCTGGTCTTTCCGCAGCACCAAGCAGGGACCCGAGCTTACGCCGATGGAACGCCTCCGCGAAGCAGACCGACTCTGCGCCGCAGCGAGCTCGCTAGATGGCAAGCGGTTCCTAAACGATTTTCCTTTCAAGATTCTAACGAACTGGTGGGATGGCCTCGGCGGCGCGAGCGATCCAGTTTATGTCGTCCAGACTAACCCCGAAATCATCGCCCGCTGCCTGCTCATGACCACTGACCCCGGCGACCTGGTGCTCGATCCGACCTGCGGCAGCGGTACCACGGCGTATGTGGCCGAGCAGTGGGGCCGGCGCTGGATCACCTGCGATTCCAGCCGCGTGGCGCTGGCGCTGGCCAAGCACCGGCTATTGACAGCGAAGTTCGATTACCACCAACTGCGACCGTTGAGCGCGGAGGACGTGGCGCGCAATCCGAATGGAACCTGGCTCACCGACCCGACAGGCCAGGTTCCTGACAAGGCCACCTTTGCCTGCAAGACGGTGCCGCATATCACGCTGAAAAGTATCGCCCGCAATACCTCGCTCGATCCCATCTTCGCCCGCCACGAGCCGATTCTTGCCGAGAAGCTGGCGACACTGAACGACGCGCTCACCGGGGTGGACGCCGCGTTGAAAGGAAAGCTGGTCGACAAACTGATCGCCAAGCATCGCCAATCCGGTGCCAACGCTGTCACCGATGCCGACATGCGCCGTTGGTTGGTGCCGGAGACGCAGGCTGCCTTGATCCGCTCGTTCCCGGCGCGTTCGCCCCTCAAGGGCCTGACCACCGAAGCAGGCCGAGGCTTATCGCACCACGATTCCGAAAGGCGGCTGGAAGGAATGGGAAGTGCCCTTCGACACCGACCCGGACTGGCCGCCCGCGCTGCAGGAAGCGCTTGCCGCCTACCGCGCCGCCTGGCGGGCGAAGATGGACGAGGTGAACGCCTGTATCGCCGCCAACGCCGAAATGGAAGAACTGGTGGACAAACCCGAGCCGGCCAAGGGCGTGGTGCGCGTGAGCGGCCCGTTCTCGATGGAGGGGGTCATCGCGGTGGAAGACGGTCCCGACACGCCGATCGGCGGCGCGCCGGACGAGCTGGATGCCTTTGACGGCGCCGCGGCGGTGAGCAACGCCGAGGCGCACCTGGACAGGATCATTCGCCTGCTCAAGGCCAGCGGCGTCGATTTCGCCGGCAACCGGAACATGAAGTTCGGCCGGCTCGATCCGCTGACGGGTGCGGCGCTGCTGCACGCCGAAGGCGAATGGATCAACGGCGACCAGAAGGAACGCCGCGTGGCGGTGAGTGTCGGCCCGGAAATCGGCAGCGTGTCGGCGATGCAGGTGGAAGACGTGATTCGTGACGCCAACCGCAAAGGCTACGACGACGTGGTCTTCGCCGGTTTCGGCTTCGACGCCGCCGCGCAGGACGCCATCGAGAGCGGCAGCCATCCGAAGCTGCGCCTGCACATGGCGCTGATCCGTCCCGACGTGGCGATGGGGGATCTGCTGAAAAGCCAGCCCGGCAGCCAGCTTTTCACCGTCTTCAGCGCACCGCGGGTCAAAGGCCCGACGCCGCAGGCTGCCGGCGAATTCACCATCGAGGTCGAGGGTATGGACGTCTATGACCCGGTAAGCAACACGCTTTTTCCCACCGACAAGGCGCGCATCGCCGCGTGGTTCCTCGATACCGATTACGACGGACGGACGTTCTGCATCTGCCAGGCGTTCTTCCCGGACAAGAGCAAGTGGGCGAAACTGGCCAGGGCCCTCGGCAACGCCGGGGTGATCAAGGAAGAGGCCTTCGCGGCCTTGAGTGGGCTCAAGAGCCTGCCTTTTCCCCGACCGGCGCGGCTGGGCAAGGGCGAAACCTGGCGCGTGGCGGTGAAGGTCATCGATCCGCGCGGTAACGAGGGCATGCGCGTGCTGCAGTTCTCGGAGCGCTACTAGACCCATGGCACAGCCACTGCCGATACCGATTCAGCCGGTCGAGAATCCGATCCTCTGCTCGCCGTACCGGGAGCCGGACCAGCACTGGCTGTACGACACGACGACCGGCGTGCCAACGAAGACACCGGGGCGACGCCCGGCAAGTTACTGGTTCAAGAGCGAACGAACGGGCAGTGCTCAGCAACAGATGTCGTTCCTGGCGGAAGAGGAACGCGACGATCTGCCCTTGGTGAATGCGCTACGCGACGACGTGCGACGCTGGCGGAGCAGTAACTGGGAAAACGCGAGCGAGACAACGAAGAAACTGTTGCGCCATTGGTCGCGCGAAGACCGCGGGCGACGGCTGTTCTTCTGTCAGGTCGAGGCGGTGGAAACGATCATCTACTTGCAGGAGATTCTGGCGCTTGGCAAGAAACCGCGCTGGACGCCGAAGCTGACACTGAACGAGTTCCAGACACTCAGCCAGGGGCTCAATCCCCGCCCGCAGGACTGGAAGGCGAAGGTGGCGCAGCATCCGAAGCTGGCCGACATTCCGAACGAGGCCGGCGCCAGGGCGATCCCCCGCTACGCCTGCAAGATGGCGACCGGCAGCGGCAAAACGGTGGTGATGGCGATGCTCATCGCGTGGGCGTTCTGCAATCGTGGCACCAAGCCGGGCGATCCGCGCTTTTCGCGGCGTGCGCTGGTTCTCTGCCCGAACCTGACGATCAGGGAGCGACTGAACGTGCTGCGGCCGGGTGATCCGCACAACTACTTCGAGCAGTTCGACCTCGTGCCGTCGTCGCTGCGTCCCGAACTGGCAAAGGGCAAGGTCTTGGTGACCAACTGGCATTGGCTGGCACCCGAGGCCGAAGTGCAGAAGGTGGGCGGTTCGCCGATTGTCCAGCTCGGGGTAGAGAGCGCCGAGGCGTTTGCGCGCAACCGGCTGGGCGACCTGTGGGACGACGAGCCGCTGCTGGTGCTCAATGACGAAGGCCACCATGCTTACCGGCCGGCCCCCGTCGGCGCCGAGGTGAAGCTGACCGCCGACGAAAAGGCGGATCGCGAAGAGGCCACGGTGTGGGTCAGCGGGCTGGACAAGATCAACGCCGCCTGCGGCATCGGCCTCTGCGTCGATCTGTCGGCGACGCCATTCTACATCCAGGGCAGCGGCTACCCGGAAGGCTCGCCGTTTCCGTGGATCGTCAGCGATTTCTCGCTGGTCGATGCGATCGAGAGCGGCATCACGAAGATTCCCCGACTGCCGGCGATGGATAACACGGGTCGGCCCGATCCGATCTATTTCAAGCTGTGGGAGCACATCACTCGTGACCTCAAGGCCGGGGAGAAACTCACCGGCGGCAAGCCAAAGCCGTCCGTCGTCTACCGCAAGGCACAGCCCGCTCTACTGACTCTGGCGGGCCAGTGGAAGCAGAAACTCGAACAGGTCACCGCATCGGCACCAGGCTACGACCGAACGCCGCCGGTGATGATCGTTGTTTGCGACAATACCGATATCGCCAAGGAGTTGCACCGGGCGATTTCCGGCGAAGAACTCATCGAGGCGGATGTGCCCGATGAAGACGAAGGTGAAGATGGCGAACAGGGCGCGCCGCAGCAGCGCAGGAGAAAACCCAAGGCTCGGAAACACTATGGAACCGGCTTGCCGGGCTTCCCCGAACTCTGGAATCGAGCAGGCGCGGAAGTCACGCTGCGCATTGACTCCAATCTGCTCGCCGCTGCCGAAAGCGAAGACCCGAATGCGACCAAGAAGGAAGCGGCGGAGGAACTGAGGAAGCTGGTCTCGACGGTGGGCCGACTGGGCGAAGCGGGCGAGCACATCCGCTGCGTCGTCAGCGTGAATATGCTCAACGAAGGCTGGGACGCGAATAACGTGACGCACATCCTCGGCCTGCGAGCGTTTCACAGTCAGTTGCTTTGTGAGCAGGTGGTGGGGCGCGGCTTGCGCCGGATGGATTACACGCCAGACCCGAAAACCGGACTGCTGACGGCCGAATACGTGGACATTTTCGGCATTCCCTTCTCGCTGATCCCGTTCAAGGGGCGCGAGCCGGACAGCAGTGTGCCACCCGATGACCAACCGAAGCACGAGGTGCTGGCGCTGCCCGAGCGGAAGGCCTTCGAGATTCGCTTTCCAGTGGTCGAGGGCTATGTCGTCGCACTGAAACGCAATCGCGTGACCGCCGATGTGGGCAACATCGAGCGCACTGCTCTGGATGCCTGGCGCGTGCCTGTAGCGGCTTTTGTCCGCCCGCAGGTTGGCTATCAGGTCGGCCACCCGAGTGCGCACGGCGGATTCGGTTTCGAGCTGGTTGACCGGCAAGCCTATTACGACTCGATCCATCCGCAGACAATCGAGTTCGAGATCGCCCGCGAGATCGTGCGTGCGCTCACCGAAGCGGCGCATCCGGGCAAGGAACGTCTGCGACGCGAAAGTCGAAGCGCGCTGTTCCCGCAGGTACTGCAGATCGTGCAGCGCTATATTGGCGAGCGGGTGGACTTCAACGGGCTGCATCCGTGCGAGGTGGGTTTGCAGACCTATGCGCAGCGGATCATCGGGCTGCTGATTGCCGCGATCACCCCGGACGACAGCCAGGGCGAGGCGGCATTGCTGCCGAGACTGAATCGCTACAAGCCGATCGACAGCACCGAGCGGGTTCGCTTCAAAACCGTGAAGCCGGTGCAGATCACGGGGGCAAGCCATCTCAACTTCGTAGCCTGTGATACCAACTCATGGGAGCAGGCGGCAACCTTTCAGCTTGAGAAGCTGGCGAAAGAGGGAATCGTTTTCTGCTACGCGCGCAATGACCGACTGGAGTTCAACATTCCCTATGAGCTTTACGGCAACCCGCAAGTCTATGAACCGGACTTCATCGTTCGGCTGACCAACTCGCTCCAGGTGGTGCTTGAAATCAAGGGCAAGCCGCATGAGGACACGGACGCCAAGCATCAGGCGGCGAAGCGCTGGGTGGCGGCGGTGAATCATTGGGGCCGGCTTGGTGAATGGGACTTTCTGGTGTGCCGGGAACCGCAACACCTGGCTCAAGCCCTGACCCAACTGATCGCGGTGCGCAGTAAACACGTCCGTGCCGTCGCTGCTGAGTTGCCGGCGCAGGCGGAGGGCGAAGTGGAGCGCTCCTTCGGCGGGACGCGGGCTGATTTCGCTCGGGCACTCAAGGGACTCCTCGAAACGAGGCGGGCCGACTAACGATCATTGCAGTTGCGGCCCCCCGGGATGATGAAAGAAGATCCGAGTTGGGAAGCGGCGGGAAGAGGTCGCGCCATATTTTGGCGGCTTGGCCCCGCAAGCTCACGGGACCCGCTGAACCGACTCGTACCCCGGATGGCGGCCATCGAGCGCACCCATTAATGATAACGTCAGTTCGGGATAACGAAGCCGGAAAAGTGGCGCTAACCTGTTGATGAGAAACCGATGGGCGTCGCCGCATAGCCTTATACACAACTCATTCAGCATGGGCAAAAAGTGACCTAACGCGTTGATTTGTAGATGAAACATGCTTAAATGAGCGGATTTTTATGCAATTCGGTAACCTGATGTTTTGTATAGGTATTTATGATCCCAGATGAGTTGTGTATAAGGCTATGGCGTCGCCGTTGTCTGGGTAAATTGGGTGCATGACCTAATCACTCCCGTTATACAGAGGGCCTCATCATGGACGAGATGACCGACACTGACTGCCGGATAGACGACTTTTACAAAGCGGCCGAACCCCAACTCAAGGCCCGACTGCTGACCGATGGCAAGCGTCACCGGTCACGGAAAGGCAGTCTTTCCCTACCCGAGTTGATGACGCGGGTGGTGCTGTTCCATCAGATTCGCTACCGGCAGTTCAAGTCCTTCTACCTGATTCATGTGTGCCCACACCTGCGCGCTGAATTTCCCCGGCTACCGACGTATCAGCGGTGTGTCGAGTGGTTGCCGCGCTGCGCGATAGCGCTGGCCGCTCTGTTCGAGGAACTCACGGGCCAGTGCACGGGAGTGTCGATGGCCGATTCGACGCCCCTCACCGTCTGCGAAAACCTGCGGATTTCGTCTCACCGGGTCTTCCAGGGCATGGCGGCGCGGGGCAAGAGTTCTACCGGCTGGTTTTTCGGGTTCAAACTCCATCGGGTCATCAATCACTTGGGCGAACTGCTGGGCGTCAAGCTCACTCCGGGCAATGTCGATGACCGCAAACCCTGGTGCCACTTTGCGGAGCGGCTCTTTGGCAAACTGTATGCCGACAAGGGCTATATCGCCAAATGGCTTACCGCCTTCATGAAGGACCTTGGCATTGATTTTGTGACCAAGGTCAAGAAAAACAGGAAGCCCGTCGCCCTGACTCCCTTTGACGAGGCGATGCTACGGCAGCGATCGCTCGTGGAAACCGTCATCGACGAACTGAAAAACCTCTGTCAGATCGAGCACACCCGCCATCGCTCGCCCATCCATTTCGCCGTCAATCTGCTGGCCGGCCTCATCGCCTATTGCCTCATGCCCAATAAGCCAAAATTGTCGCTACAAGACGTCCGTCGGCTCTCTCAATCCCCCACGCTTATCCCGAACTGACGTTAATGATAGGTCAGTCTACTGGGCAAGACGCCCAACTAATGATGGAGCACGCCATGGCTCAACGCAATCGAAGCCTCCGCCTCAAGCCGGGTCAGTCCCGAGTGGCACTGACGATCCCCCCTCAATGCGGCAAGAATTGACATTGGCAGCGCGGCGCATTTGGTGGTCGTACCACCGAACCGGGACGAGGAACCGGTGCGGGAACCGGTGCGCGAGTTTCCCAGCTTCACGGTTGGCCTCAATGCCATGGCTGATTGGCGCCAAGCCTGCCGGGTGGACTGGCGGTCATCAGCGAGACCGGGGCCGACAGGTCACGCTTTCCCACGGAGGGCCACTTCGCGAGCGGGCTGGGTTTGTGCCCGGGCACCCAGATCATCGGTGGCAAGGGGATGAGCGGCCAGACCAAGCGTTGTGCCAACCGCGCGGCCCAGGCTCTGCGCTTGGCCGCCGCAGCGCTGAGAACCCGCCAGTCCGCGCTCGGCGCGTACTCTTGAGAGGTATCAGCACGTGCTTGCGACGGAACCCAGAAGATACCATAATGGTTTCTGCTGACTCCTGGAGGCACCATGCCAACGACCATTACCCTCAAAGGAATACCCGACGACGTTTACGACCGCCTGAAGTTGTCGGCCGAGGCAAACAGGAGAAGCGTGAACAGCGAGGTGATTGCCTGCCTTGAGACTCTGCTTCTGCCGAAGAAGACTACGGCGCTTCAGCATCTGGCTGCCATTCAGGCTCTTCGCGCGAGGCTGCCGAAGGATGCGTTCAAGCACGAGGACATTGATCGTCTCAAGCGGGAAGGTCGGCCGTGATCGTTGTCGACACGAGCGTGCTGGCGTATCTACTGATTCCGGGCAAGTACACGCCGAGTGCCGAGAGACTGTTGGCGACCGACTCAGACTGGGCAGCCCCTCGCCTGTGGCGCAGTGAGTTGAGGAACATTCTCGCGACGTACGTGCGGAACCAGCTCATGGAAGTCGCGGACGCGGCGGCGCTGCATCATCGAGCGGCAGCGCTCATCGGGACCGAGGAGTACGAGGTGCAGACAATGGACGTGCTCCGTCTGTCCAGAAGTAGCGGTTGCTCAGGCTACGACTGCGAATTCATTGCGCTTGCCGACTTCCTGGACGTCAAACTTGTGACCACCGACGCGAAGTTGGCGAAGGCATTTCCCGCGCGCACGAGTCTTCTTCCTGATGCCTAAGGAATGAAAGGGACGGCCTCGTCCCAAGCCAGCCGTGCGGATTGAGCCTGGAGACGGCCACGAAGTGCCAAGATGGGGTTTCTGACAACGCTCATCAAGCAAATTTTCGTCCCAGCTCTCGCAAGCACGAGCGCATCACAAAGTTTGCAGTGATTCAATTTTCGCAACCACGAAATGCCAGGGCCGGGAAAACCCGGCCCTGAAATTACCCGATCGCTGGCTCGGTTACTTCCAGCCGGCCTGCTTCTCGCAATCCTTCATCGCCTTGGGGTTGGCCTTTTCCCATACCGAGATGGAGCGAGTCTCGTTTTCGTCCATCTTGTCGTTCATGCATACGCAGTACTTGCGGACTACCTCAGCGGTGGCGCCTTCTCCCTTGTTGTCCTTGATACACTGAGAAATCCACTTCCTGTCATCGGCATCGGCAAAAGCTGCTCCGCTGAACAGCATGGACAGCAGGAGGCACGTTGCGCTGATATTCAATTTCATCTGACTCTCCCAAAGTGGGTTGCATGAAAGGAGCCGCCATGCTAATCATTATGATGGCAAAGTCAAGCGGGAGATCCGGATGATTTTATAGGCCTCTTCAATCGCCCCGCAACGATCATCGATGCCGGGGTGGCCGTGCTGGCACACAGCCACCTTCCCCTGCGCCCTCCCCGCGAGAGGACGCGGGGCACCTGTCGGTGGAAGGGGAAGCCTTGTCGCTCAGTCGCCAGCCGGGCCACGGGGACCACGCGGCCCACCTGGTCCGAAGTGGCCGCCCGGCCCCATCCGTTCGATCTTGCTCTTGAAGAACAGGCGCGCTTTTTCCTTCTGCGCGGCGTCGAAGCTGTCGTAGACCGCCAGCCAGCGGTCGCGGCCGGCCTCGCGCTGCTTGCGGCCGGCATCCCTGAGTTCATCCATCTGCCTGACGATGGCGCGCAGGTCGGCACCCGGTTTGCTGACGCTGGCCAGGACTTCTTCGTGGTGCTTGCGCATCTGCTCGCGCATCTCGCGCATGCCGGTCTTGCTGAACTGCTCGGCTTCCTGCCAGAGCGCTTCCTGCTTGGCGTCCAGCTTGAGGTCGTCGTGCAGGCGCGACATTTCCTTCATGTGGTATTGCATCCGTTGTTCCATCCGTCCGCCGGGCGCGCCACAACGTTCGGGGCTCATGGCGAAAGCCGCACCGCCGACGCCGAGCGCCAGGACCAGTGCAGTGACGAGAATACGCGGCGAGAATTTCGATTTCATGGGATGACTCCTGTCAGTGAGGTTGATCGATCGCGGCGGGCGCGGTTGTTGTCTGCCCTCTCGCGATGTCGCCATTGTGCCCTGCCTGGCATTGCAAACGATTTCATCGCCGTGGTGTTGCGTTGCAAATTGTTTCTTCCAGCCAGAGCAAGGCCGACAACAGCATAGAATGCGGGCAATCGCCACAGCCGCCACGATCATGAAAAAAATTCTCCTCATTGACGACGACGCCGAGTTGCGCCAGTTGCTCGCCACCTATCTCGGCCGGCACGGTTTCGACACCCTGCTGTTGCCCGATACGCGCCAGCTCGATGCCTTTCTCGAACGCTACCAGCCGCAATTGCTGATCCTTGACCTGATGCTGCCTGGGGAAGACGGTCTGGCGGCGTGCCGGCGGCTGCGCGCGCGTGGTGAGACGCGACCGGTGATCATGCTGACCGCGCGCGACGAGCCGGTCGACCGGGTGATCGGCCTGGAGATGGGGGCCGACGATTATCTCGGCAAACCTTTCGATCCGCGCGAGCTGGTCGCCCGCATCGAGGCAGTGCTGCGGCGTGGCACGCGCTCGCCGGCGGCAGCACCCGATTCCGCAGGCGGCGTCACACATTTCGGCGAATGGCTCTTCGACCGGGCTGCGCGCCAGTTGTCGAGAAACGGCCAGGCGGTGGCACTGACCAGCGGTGAATTCGCGCTGCTGAACACCCTGATCAATCACGCCAACCAGGCGATGAAGCGTGAACGTCTGCTCGAGTTGACGCGCGGCGACGCCAGCGAGTCCTTCGACCGTGCCATCGACGTTCAGATCCACCGCCTGCGGCGTCTGATCGAGGCCGATCCTACCCACCCGCGCTACCTGCAGACGGTGTGGGGAGTCGGCTATGTCTTCGTTCCGGATGCCGCCAGCGACGCCGACGCAGAATGAGACTTTTTCCCGCTTCGCTGGCCGGACGGACGGTACTGCTGGTGATTGCCGTCATCGCCGTCGCGGAAATCGCCACCTTCTCGTTGCTCGGCCATTTCCGCCGCAGCTCGCACGTCAATCAGACGGTGCAACTGATCGCCGGCCAGGTGCGTCTGTTGCAGGTGGTGCTGCCGGGGCTCGGCGATGATGCTCGCCAGGCCCTGAGTGCTGCTGATGCCGGCGAGCAGGGGCTGCAGGTGCGTCCGGACAGCAGCGGTGTGCCGACTCACCAGCCGCTCTTTCCTTTCGCCCGCCGTCTTGCCAATGACCTCACCGAACGTCTCGGCGAACCGGTATTGCTCCGGCACGGCGGTCCGGGGCAGCGCAGCGGCCTGTGGATCGGTTTCCTGGCCGGCAACGAGCGCTGGTGGCTGCTGCTGCCGCCACCACGCTTCGAGCCGCAAGCGCTGCCCTCCGATCTGTGGTGGTTTCTGGCGCTGACGCTGGCCGCCGTGCTGTTGATCGCCGGCCTCTTCGTGCACGGCATCGTCGGACCACTGGCCCGCCTTGGCGATGCCGTCGCGGCAACCGGCGACGGAGCGGCACGCACGGCAACGCCGGAAGGTCCGCGCGAGGTGCGGCGCCTGGCCGAGCGTCACAACACCATGCTGGGCCAGTTGGCGGCAGCGGCGGCCGAGCGCCGCGAGATGCTCGCCGGCCTGACGCACGATCTGCGCGCACCGCTGACACGCTTGCGCCTGCGCCTGGCGCTGCTTGCCGGCGATCAACAGGAAAGCGGTGATTGCGCCGGCCTGGTGCGCGACGTCGACGACATGGAACGGATCGTCGGTCAATGCCTGGCTTTCCTGCGTAGCGAAAACACCGAGGGGGTGGCGCCCGCGCCGCTCTTCATCGCGACGCTGCTGCACGAGGCGGTCGCGCGCCAGCGCGAACTCGGCCGCGCCGTCGAATTGACGGTCAGCGCCGCTACGGCGCAATGCCGGGTGGCGATAACCACCGGCAATCTGCAACGGCTGCTCGACAACCTGATCGACAACGCCCTGCAGCATGGTGCGCCACCGGTCGAAGTACAGTTGGCATGGGACAGTACCGGCGTCGCAGTGCTGCGCGTGCGCGACCACGGGCCGGGAATTGCCGGCGCGGATCGCCCCCGCGCCCTCGAACCCTTCGCCCAGCTCGAACCGGCGCGCGCCACCGACGGCAGTTGCGGACTCGGTCTGGCGATCGTCCGGCGTATCGTCACCGGCTGTGGCGGTGAGCTACTGTTGGCCGACGCGCCCGGCGGTGGCCTGGAAGTCCTGGTTCGCCTGCCGACTCGCTGAACAGGCCCGAGTGCAGACATCGGCAATGCATGCACCTTGATCGTGATGCGGAACTTCCGGATACTCATCCGGCCAAACCACCACTTTACCGGAGACCCTTCACATGAACGAACAGGAACAGCAAGCCATTCTCACTCTCTGCCTGATGGCCGCCTTTGCCGACGGCCACAAGAACGAATCCGAGCGCGCCGAACTCAAGCGCATCGCCGACGCCCTGGCTGGCGAGGGATCGATCAACCTCGCCGCGCTCTATCAGGACGTGCTGCTCAAGCGCGTCTCGATGGCCTCGACAGTGGCCGCTCTGACGACCCCGAACGCGCGGCAGCTCGCTTTCGAAATGGCGGTCTGCGTCTGTGACGCCGACGGCGTGCAGAGCGCTGCCGAACAGGCTTTTCTCGCCGACCTGCAGAGCGCTCTCGCGCTTGACCTGCAGCAGTCGACAGCCTACAGCCGGCAGGCGGAAACCATCGCAGCACTGCCACTCGGCGCAGGCGCAAGCGGCAGCACACCACCGCCGCCGGCACCCGCTCCTCTTTCTGCTGTCGAGCATGCATCGACATTGAGCGAGGCGGAAATGGACCAGCTGATTCTCAATGCGTCGATCCTCAATGGCGCACTCGAACTGCTGCCGGAATCGCTGTCGACGATGGCGATCATCCCGCTGCAGATGAAACTGGTCTATCGCATCGGCAAATCCCATGGTTTCGAACTCGATCGCGGCCATATCAAGGATTTTCTTGCCACGCTCGGGGTCGGGCTGACCTCGCAGTACCTCGAACAGGCCGGCCGCAAACTGCTCGGCGGTCTGTTCGACAAGGTTGGCGGCGGCCTGTTGCGCGGTCTTGGCAAACAGGCGGTCAGTTCGGGAATGAGTTTCGCCAGCACCTATGCGCTCGGGCACGTCGCCAAACGTTACTACGCGGGCGGTCGCAGCTTCTCGGCGCCGATGCTGCGCACCGCTTTCGACGACATGCTCGGCGAGGCCAAAGGACTGCAAAGCCGTTACCTGCCCGAAATGCAGGCCAGGGCACGGACGCTCGATACAGCCCGGATCATCGAACTGGTCAGGCAGGGCTGATTTTCTGCTACGTTCACGCGCTCCACACGGCGCAGCGATGCCGCCGGCTCGTCACCGCTCTTCCGACACGATCTCCCCATGCTCACCTTCGATAATCGTTTTCTGCGCGAACTGCCGGGTGACCCCGAGCGAAGCAATGTGTCGCGGCAGGTCTTCGGCGCCTGCTGGTCGCCGGTCGATCCGACGCCAGTGACCGCGCCGAGACTGCTCGCACATTCGCGCGAGGTGGCGGCGGCGCTCGATCTCGACGAACAGGCGATGGCGGCACCGGAATTGCTCGCCGCGCTGTCCGGTAATGGACGGCTGCCGGGCATGGCGACCTATGCCAGTTGCTACGGTGGCCACCAGTTCGGGCAATGGGCCGGACAGCTCGGCGATGGCCGTGCGATCCTGCTCGGCGAAGTACTCAATCATCAGGGGCAGCGCTTTGAACTGCAGCTCAAGGGAGCCGGCCCGACGCCCTACTCGCGCCGCGCCGACGGCCGTGCGGTGCTGCGCTCGTCGATTCGCGAGTTCCTGTGCAGCGAAGCGATGCACCACCTCGGCGTGCCGACGACACGCGCATTGAGTCTCGTCGGGACCGGTGAGACGGTCATCCGCGACATGTTCTACGACGGGCATCCGGTCGCCGAGCCGGGTGCGGTGGTCTGTCGGGTTGCACCCTCATTCACCCGGTTCGGCCATTTCGAGCTGCTGGCAGCGCGCGGTGATCGTGTCCTGCTGCAGCGCCTGGTCGAGTTCACCCTGGCGCGCGACTTCCCCGAACGGGCCGCCGCCGGCACTGCGAACAACTTGGCGGCCTGGTTCAGGGAAATCTGCGAACGTACCGCGCGCCTGATGGTGCACTGGATGCGCGTCGGCTTCGTACATGGGGTCATGAATACCGACAATATGTCGATTCTCGGCCTGACCATCGATTACGGCCCCTACGGCTGGGTGGACAATTTCGACCCCGGCTGGACTCCGAACACCACCGACGCATCGACCCGGCGCTACTGCTTTGCCCGGCAACCAGCGATCGCGCTCTGGAATCTCGAACGACTGGCCGAAGCGCTGGCGATGCTGATGCCTGAACCTAACGAGCTGGCCGACGCCCTCGAACATTATGGGGAGGTGTATGCCAACGAATTCCGCGCTGCCTACGCAGCCAAATTGGGCCTCGAATGCTGGCAGGATGACGATGTCGATCTGCTCGAGGACCTTTACGGGCTGATGCATCGGGCGGAAATCGACATGACCGAGTTTTTCCGCAGCCTGGCCCGCCTGGACATCGGGCAGCCGAGCGTCGAGGTCGTGCAGGAATCATTCTACCGTCAGGACCTCCGGCAGCGCTTTGCCGGCGATCTGCTGCAGTGGCTGCAGCGCTACGCTGCCCGCCTGCGACAGGAGGGACTGCCGGCAGATCGACGGGCGGCACGGATGAATGCCGCCAACCCGCGTTACGTCCTGCGCAACTACCTCGCGCAGCAGGCCATCGACCTCGCCGAACAGGGCGACATGCAGCGGGTCGATGAACTGCTCGAGATCCTGCGCCGGCCTTATGATGAGCAGCCGGGGCGGGAAGCATTCAGCGCCAAGCGGCCCGATTGGGCGAGACACCGGGCGGGGTGTTCGATGCTCTCCTGCAGTTCGTGAGAAAGTTCGCAAAAAAGGAGTCCAATCATGAAAGTCGTCAAAGCGCTGGTCTTGCTGGCACTGTTCTGCGCTGGACAGGTCGCGGCTGCCCAGAACCTGCTGATCAGCGAGCCGCCGCCGAGGGTCGTCCCGCCCATCCTCCTGCGTACGCCGGAAGCGGCACAGCCGGTTCGGCTGACCCGCGTCAACGTCGATGTGGTGGTGCTTGGCCGCCTGGCGAAGAGCACCGTCGAAATGACCTTCCACAATCCCAACGCCCGCGTACTCGAAGGCGAACTGCAATTCCCCCTGCTCGACGGTCAGGCGGTCAGTGGTTTCGCGTTCGATTTCGACGGCAAGTGGCGACCGGCAGTACCCGTCGACAAGGCTCGCGGTCAGGAAGTCTTCGAGGAGGTGACGCGGACACGGGTCGATCCGGCCCTGCTGGAGGCCACCCAGGGCAACAACTACAAGTTGCGTATCTACCCGATTCCGGCGCAAGGCGACCGCAAGGTATCGCTGACGATCAGCGAACATCTGCCGGGAAGACGTGATGGGACGGCACGGTTGCGCCTGCCTTTGGCATTCGGCGAACGGCTGGGGAATTTCGATCTACGGATTCAGGCGCCCGGACTCAAAGCCGATGCGGCCAGGGTAGTGCGCGGCCTGAGCGGTGCCCGCTGGGAGAACCGTGAAGGTGGGGCAACGCTGACATGGCATCGCCGCGATGATCAGCCGGAACGGCTGGCCGAAGTGAGCTTCTCGCCACCCACGGGTCCACTGGTAACGGTCGAGGAGTTCGACGGCAAACGGTACTTCTACGCCGAACTGCCGGGGCCCGGGGTACCCTCTGCCGCACGACCGAAACCAGGGCAGTTGGCCCTGGTCTGGGACGCTTCGGGTTCCGGTGCCGAGCGCGAGCACGGGCGCGAATTTGCCCTGCTCGACGCCTATTTCAAGGCCCTCGGCAATGGCCAGGTGCGGCTGACACTGGCCCGCGACAGCGCCGAGGACGGCGGCAATTTCGTCATCAAGGGAGGCGACTGGTCGAATCTGCGCGCGCGCCTGGAACAGGTAAGCTATGACGGGGCGACCAACATGGCGGCTTTTCGCCCCCCCGCCGCGGCGGATGCCGTGCTGCTCTTCTCCGACGGCCTGGGCAATTTTTCTGCCCAGAGCATGCCTGATTTCGACCGGCCGCTGTTTGCCGTCAGCGCCGCAGCAGCGGCCGATGGCGAGCGTTTGCGCCAGGCGGCGACAAAAAGCGGTGGCGTCTATATCGATCTGCTCGCGACTTCGCCGGCGGCGGCGGTGACGGCGCTGCGCAGCATCGGCCCAGCCCTGGCCAGCCTACGTTCCAACGGCGCGCGCGAACTGGTGGCGGCGCTGCCCGATCCGGAATCGGGGCGCCTGGCGGTGGCCGGCGTCCTGACCGAGCCGACGGCGGTGCTCGATCTGGAATGGCGCAAGCCCGGCGGCGGTATCGAACGTCAGCAAGTCCGGGTCGGCAGCACGAACGCACTGCCAGCCAGTTTTGCGGCGCAGGCCTGGGCACGCCTGCGGCTACAGCAGTTGTTGCCGGAGCGGAACATCCATCGGACAACCATTGCCCGCCTCGGCAAGTCCTTTGGCCTGGTCACACCGGGTACTTCGCTGATCGTCCTGGATCGCGTTGAAGACTATGTGCGCCATGAAATCCCGCCCCCTGCCGAGCTGCGTGACGACTACGAGCGGCTTGCGGCAAGCCGTCGGCAGCAGGTCGAACGCGACCGCGCCAGTCACATCGAAGACATCGCGCGTCGCTTCAAGGAAAAACAGGCCTGGTGGGAACGCGACTTCCCCAAGGGAGACCGCCCACAAGCGAGGCAGGAAGCCAAAGTGGCAGCGGCCGCAGGAGCCGCACCCGGCATGATGATGGAACGAAGTCAGCCCGCTTCGGCAGCACCACCGGCGCCTGCCCCGGCCGGCGTTGCGCCGATGCCGCGAATGGCAGCCGCCGCCCCGGCGAGCAAGGCGAAGCTTGCCGATGCCGAAGCACCCGTCGCCAGGATCCAGCTCAAGAAGTGGCTTCCCGACGCTCCCTATGCCGAGCGCCTGCGCAAGACCGAAGCCGACCAGCTTTATCGCGTCTATCTCGACGAGCGACCCGCTTACCTGAACAGTACGGCGTTCTTTCTCGACGCGGCCGACATTTTCTTCGAGCGTTCCCGCCCGGAACTGGCGCTGCGCATCCTTTCCAACCTGGCCGAGATGGATCTCGAAAACCGTCACATCCTGCGCATTCTGGGCTACCGCCTGCTGCAGGCGAAACGCGCCGACCTCGCCGTACCGGTGCTGCAACGCGTCCTCGATCTGGCGCCCAACGAACCGCAATCCTGGCGTGACCTTGGACTGGCGCAGGCAGAAGCCGGCGACCGGCAGCAGGCCGTGGAGTCGCTCTACCAGGTGGTGACGCGCCCCTGGCACAACCGCTTCCCGGATATCGAACTGGTGGCCCTGGCGGAAATGAACGCGCTGATCGCCACTGCGCCATCAGGAATCGACACTTCGGCGATCGACCCGCGTTTTCTGCGCAATCTGCCGCTCGATTTGCGCGTGCTCCTGGCCTGGGATGCCGACAATACCGACATCGACCTCTGGGTCACCGACCCCAACGGAGAAAAGGCCTACTATGGCAACCGCCTGACCTATCAGGGCGGCGCGATGTCACGCGATTTCACCGGGGGTTACGGACCCGAGGAGTTTTCCCTGAAAAAGGCCAAGCCTGGCCGCTATCTCGTGCAGGCGCAGTTCTACGGACACCGCCAGCAAGTAGTCGCGGGAGCGACGACGCTCAGTCTGCGCCTGTACACCGCTTTCGGTAGCGCCGCCCAGAAGGAAGAGTGGCTGACCCTGCGGCTCAAGGGGCAGCGCGAGGTGGTGACGGTGGGGGAATTCGTAGTCGGTCAGTAACGCCGATAGGATTCAGCAGGTTGCCCGACGTTGCCCTGCTCCCCGCTGTGGGTAACGTCGCCCTTGCCCTGATAGCTGAAAGGGAAGTCGTCGCCGTGGGTCAACACCGCCCCGGCCTGCACCGGCAAGGTGAGCACATCGAGTACGGTGGCAAAGGGCAGCAGAAAAAGGCCGGCCAGTTTCCGATCCTGGGTCTCTGCTGGAACGTTCACGCCCAGGTAGTTGCGGTCCACGGTTTGCGACAGGATGCACCCGGTATTGAGAAGTACGGTGCCGACGACCAAGGTCACGACCCGCATCAGACGGTTAGGCATTTTCTCTCCTTCAGGCGACGACCAAGCCAGGGGATCTGGTCGGCCACCCGGTGAATAATCATTGAAGAAACTCGGCGTTGCCGCCGTCGATCAGGGCTAGGGCCTTGATGACTATACCACTATTCATTGCCTACCCCTACCCGGAAAAGACGACCGTCGCCGCGTCACCGGCCGCTCTGGGTTTGATCGCCCCGATGACCATCGCCGCTTCACCGGCTGCATGCAGGATCTGCAAGGCCTGTTGCACGTCCTCGCGAGCGACGACGACGACCATGCCGATACCGCAGTTGAAGACGCGGTGCATTTCGCTGTCGGTGACGCCGCCTTCGCGCTGCAGCCAATCAAAGAGCTTCGGGCGCGGCCACGCCGCCTGCGCGATCTCGGCCTTGACTGCAGGCGGCAGGATGCGCGGCACGTTGCCGGTGAGACCGCCGCCGGTAATGTGCGCCAGGCCCTTGACCGGCAACGCCTGCAGCAGCGCCAGCAAGGCTTTCACGTAGATCCGCGTGGGCGCCAGGATGGCTTCGGCGAACGTCGTTTCGCCGTCGAAGGCCTGCGTCAGGTCCGGCTGTGCGCGACTGATGATCTTCCTCAGCAGAGAATAGCCGTTGGAATGCGCACCCGATGACGGCAGTCCGAGCAGCACGTCCCCCGGAATGATCGTCGAGCCATCGATGATCGCCGCTTTCTCGACGACGCCGACGGCAAAACCGGCGAGATCATATTCGCCTGCCGGGTACATGCCCGGCATTTCGGCCGTTTCACCGCCGATCAGCGCGCAACCGGCAAGTTCGCAGCCTCTGGCGATGCCCTTGACGACGTCCGCAGCGGTCTCGACGTCGAGCTTGCCGCAGGCGAAATAGTCGAGAAAAAAGAGCGGCTCGGCGCCCTGGACGAGGATGTCGTTGACACTCATCGCCACCAGATCGATGCCGACGGTGTCGTGCCGCTGCAGTTCGAAAGCCAGCTTGAGCTTGGTACCCACGCCATCGGTGCCGGAGACCAGTACCGGCTCGCGGTAGCGTCTGGGAACTTCGAAGAGCGCACCAAAACCGCCGATGCCGCCGAGTACGCCCTCGCGCAGGGTCTTTCTGGCGAAGGGTTTGATCCGTTCGACGAGTTGATCGCCGGCGTCGATGTCGACACCGGCATCACGATAGGAGAGAGATTCTTGGGTCATGAGTTAGGGGATCCGGAGCAAGGCTGGCAGGTGCTGTGCAGTGGTAGAATTCGCCATTAATGAACGTCTGAAACTCAATCTTATCCGAAATGGCTCTTTCGCGTGCCGATCGCAGCGCCTACGCCTCCGCTTGAACCCCGTCCGATGCGCCAGTTGATTCTTGAACTGCTGCCTGACGCGCGCCCCAGCTTCGACAATTTTGTCGCCGGCAGCAATGCCGAAGCGTTGACCGGCCTGGCCGCCTGGCTGGCGCCAGCCAACCGCGAACCGGTGTTCCTCTTCTGGGGAGAAGCGGGCGCCGGTAAATCACATCTGCTGCAGGCCTGCCAGGCCGCGTACAGCGACGCACGCGTGGACCCCGATCTGTCTCGAATGGCCCCCACAGGCGAGTTCTACGCCGTCGACCATGTCGAGGCGCTCGGCGAAACGGGCCAGATCGTCCTCTTCAACCTGATCAATCGCCTGCGCGCCATCGGCGGCCGTCTGCTCGCGGCCGCCGATGCGCCGCCGCTACGCCTGGCCCTGCGCGAAGACCTGCGTACCCGGCTCGGTAGCGGCCTGCTCTATCGCCTGCTGCCGTTGAGCGACGCCGAGAAACTGGCGGCGCTCGCCGAACAGGCCAGAATGCGCGGTCTGGTGCTGCCGCCGGAGGTGTTCAGCTACCTGTTTGCGCGGGCGCCGCGCGATATGCGCAGCCTGGCGGCCTTGCTGGTGGCGATCGACCGTTATTCGCTCGAACAGAAGCGCCCAATCACCCTGCCCTTGTTGCGTGAGGTCTTGCAGACCTCGGTGACTGGCTGACCCGCCCGAAAGTAAAGCATGGACCTGGCCCTCTTCGACCTCGACAATACCCTGATCGCCGGTGACAGCGACTTTGAATGGGCGCAGTTCCTGATCGGCAAGGGAATTCTCGACCGTGCCCTGTATGAAGCCAAAAACATTGAATTCTACGAGCAGTACAAGGCCGGCACCCTTGACATCGACGTCTTTCTCGATTTCCAGCTCCGACCGCTGGCGGCCCATCCCCGCGCCTTGCTCGAATCCTGGCAGCGCGAGTTCCTTTCCCGAAAGATCCGGCCATTGGTCGGCGAGCAGGCGCGGCAGCTGGTTCGCGGGCATCTCGATAGTGGTGCCCTGTGTGCCATCGTCACGGCCACCAACAGCTTCGTCACCGGTCCGATCGTCCGCGAGTTCGGAATCGCGCATCTGATCGCCACCATTCCGGCACAGGAGAACGGCCAGTTCACTGGTCGGCCACGCGGCCTGCCATCGTTTCGGGAAGGCAAGATCATCCGCGTCGAGGCCTGGCTCGAAGCGCTCGGACTGTGGTGGAGCAGCTTCGAGCGGAGCTGGTTCTACAGCGACTCGCAAAACGATCTGCCCTTGCTGTCCAAGGTCAGTAACCCGGTGGTGGTCGACCCCGATTCGACACTGCGCGCGCACGCCGAAGCTGCGGCCTGGCCGATCATGAGCCTCCTGCATGAGCAAGTCGCGTCAGCGACTCACGAACTTCCCCTCGCTCGCAAGCGGGAGATGGGTCGAGGGTGAGGGAAACGGTCATGGCTTTCGTGATCGGGGGTGCCTGCTGCAACAGCCATGGCCGTTGGGTGAGCACATCAGAAAAACGTCGGCCGCCGGCCATGGCAATATCCATTATCATGCGCTGCGCCATCGCAGCGAGCAGAAACCACCCGCAATGATCCGCAAGTTCATCTCCCGCGTCCTCGGACGCCATCACCCGGACAAGCACAATGAGCCGGCCATCATCGCCGCCGCCCAGCATGGCCTGCAGCGCGAGGACATCAGTCGTGGCTGCCGGCGCACTATCGAAACCCTCCAGGAAAATGGCTACCAGGCGTACATCGTCGGCGGCGCCGTGCGCGACCTGCTGGCCGGCCTGACGCCGAAGGATTTCGATGTCGCCACCAATGCGACGCCGGAACAGGTCCGCCACTGCTTTCGCCGTTCGCGCATCATCGGCCGCCGTTTCCAGATCGTGCATGTCAGCATGGGCACGGAAATCATCGAGGTGACCACTTTCCGCGGCCACCACGGGGAAGAGGGCAGCAACAAGGCACTGACTGACGCACAGGGCCGGGTGCTGCGCGACAATGTTTTCGGTAGCCAACTGGAAGACGCCGCGCGCCGCGATTTTACGGTCAACGCCCTGTATTACGACCCGACGTCCGAAACCATCGTCGATTACCACCATGGCGTGGCAGACCTGCGCCAGAAAACCCTGCGCATGATCGGCGACCCGAAAACCCGTTACCGCGAAGATCCGGTGCGCATGCTGCGTGCCGTCCGCCTGGCGGCAAAACTGAGCCTGTCGATCGATCCCGAGGCGCGACGGCCGATCCGCGAGATGGGCAGCCTGATCGAGAACGTTCCGCCCTCACGCCTGTTCGACGAGATGCTCAAGCTGCTCACCTCGGGACATGCCGTTCGCTGCGTCAGAGAGCTCCGCGAAGAGGGACTGCACCACGGGCTGCTGCCACTGCTCGACGTGATTCTCGATCAGGCGCTCGGCGAACGATTCGTCATGCTGGCGCTGGAAAGCACCGACCGCCGCGTTCGCGAAGGCAAACCAATCTCGCCCGGCTTCCTTTTTGCCACCCTGCTCTGGCACGAGGTGCTGGCCAAATGGGAACCGCTCAAGGCGCGCGGCGAACCGGCCATCCCGTCCCTCTTTCTGGCGATGGATGAAGTCCTTGATGTGCAGGCCGAAAAACTCGCGATCACCCGCCGGATTGCCGGCGACATCAAGGATATCTGGGCTTTGCAGCCCCGCTTCGAGCAGCGCTCCGGCAAACGTCCCTACGGCGTCCTGCAGCAGCCGCGCTTCAAGGCAGGTTACGACTTCCTGCTGCTGCGGGTCGAGTCCGGCGAAGTCGATCAGGCCGTCGGCGAATGGTGGACCGCTTTTCTCGATGCCAGCGACGAGGCACGCGCCGCCATGCTGCTGCCGGCAGCTCCCGGCGAAGCCAGAAAACGTCGCCGGCGGCGTCGCCCGCCGGCCGGCAACGGGCAGGATGTCACGCACCCGGAATAAAGCGCTGCCCACCGGCAAAGTCTCCCTGGCTGGCGCTACCGCAGTGGGAGAAGAGACCCTGACGGATAGCCCGTGCTCTGATGCGGGATCGCCGGATGGCGGCAGGTGGCCACCCAAGGTGTCTGGCGTCTCACACCTGGCTTTCGTCGCGCTCGGCGCCAATCTCGCCGATCCGCGGGCCCAGTTGCGCGCCGCCGCAGCGGCGCTGGCCGATCTGCCCGAATCGCGACTGCTGCAGATCTCTTCGCTTTATCGCACGGCGCCGGTGGGGATCCGTGGCCAGCCCGATTTCATCAACGCCGTAGCGGCCATTGAGACCGTGCTTGACCCGCAGCAGTTGCTCGAAGTGCTGTTCGTCGTCGAGCGTCGCTTCGGTCGCCGTCGCGAGTTCCACCATGCCCCGCGCACCCTCGACCTCGACCTGCTGCTCTACGATCAGCGGGTGGTCGATAGCCCACAACTCAGCGTGCCGCACCCACGCATGCACCTGCGCGCTTTCGTGCTTGCCCCCCTGCTGGAGATTGCGCCACTCTGCCGCATTCCCGGCCGAGGGACCGCCGCCGCCTGGCTGCCGGCAGTCAGCAGACAGACCATCGAGAGGCTCGAATGATCGCCGACTGCACGAAGACATTCCGGCGTGCCAGCCGGAATGCGCCCCGCCAGAGAGGGAAACGGTGATGACTTTCATGACCCGGGATATCTGGAAAAGCCCTGACCGTCAGTAGCCACGATAACGCGGATACCAATAACGATGACGATGGCCATAATCTGGCCTTCCTGGTACCACCACGGGCGGTGGGTAGCCATACACGCGTGCTGGTTCGACCACCACCACAGGGGGGTTGACATACGCGCGCGGCGGCCCGTAATACCCTGGTTGAGCGGGGGCAACGACGCAGCCCGCCGTGGCGACAGCAACAAGAAGTGCGAGGACAATCGTTTTCATGAGGGGTCTCCGATAAACCATGCTCCTTTAACGCGCCAGGCGCCGATTGGTTCGTCGTTTTTTTGTATCAGCGTAGCGTTGAAACTTGCCCATCGGCTGGCCGCTCTGTGTATCCTAGGCGCGCTTTGTCCATCGTCCATTCAACCGGGGAGAGTAAGCCCATGTCCACCCACGTTGTGACCCGCCGTCTGACGCACATCGACCTCGCCAAAATGCGCGTCAATGGCGAAAAGATCGCCGTCCTGACCTGTTACGACGCGAGTTTTGCACAGTTGTGCGATCGCTGCGGTGTCGACGCACTGCTCATCGGCGACTCGCTTGGCATGGTCCTGCAGGGTCACGACTCGACGCTGCCGGTAACACTGGCCGACATTGCCTACCACACTGCCAGCGTCGCACGGGGCAGCCGACGGCCATTGGTGATCGCCGACATGCCGTTCGGCAGCTTTCAGGAAAGCCCGCGACAGGCGCTGCGCAATGCCGTGGCGCTGATGGCTGCCGGTGCGCAGATGGTGAAAATAGAAGGCGGCATGGACATGGCCGAGACGACCCGCTTCCTCTGTACGCGCGGTATCCCGGTCTGTGCGCACGTTGGCCTGACGCCGCAATCGGTGCACCAGCTCGGCGGCTATCGGGTTCAGGGCCGCGATGATTCCGGTGCTGCCCGGCTGCTTGCCGACGCGCTCGCGCAGCAGGAAGCCGGCGCCAGCCTGATTGTCCTCGAAGCCATCCCGCAATCCCTGGCGGCGGCAGCCACCGGCCAGCTCACGATTCCGACGATCGGTATCGGCGCCAGCCGGGAATGCTCCGGCCAGGTACTCGTCCTGCACGACATGCTCGACATCTCGGCAGGCAGAAAGGCTCGCTTCGTCAGGAACTTCATGGCCGGTCAGCCATCGATCGCGGCGGCGATCACAGCCTACGTTGCCGCCGTCAAAGAGGGCTCGTTTCCAGGTCCTGAACACTGCTACTGAGCCGCGACAAGATTGTCGACCCCGCTACGAATACCCGCACAGCCGGGCGCCAGGCAGCCTGTCATTCCAGTTCTAAAGAGGTTCAGCAAACACCATGCAGATTCACACGTCGATCCCCGAACTGCGCGCAGCGCTGCAAGCGCGTGGCCGTATTGCCTTTGTCCCGACCATGGGCAACCTGCACGCCGGGCACATTGCGCTGATGAACGAGGCGCACAGCCACGGCGATTGTGTGGTCGCCAGCATTTTCGTCAATCGCCTGCAGTTCGGGCCAAACGATGACTTCGACCGCTATCCGCGCACCTTGCAGGCTGACTGCGAGAAGCTCGCTGCAGCCGGTGTCGAGATGCTGTTCGCACCGAGCGAGGCGGTGCTCTACCCCGAGCCACAGCAGTACCATGTCGAGCCGCCCGCGATCCAGCATCAACTCGACGGAGAATTCCGTCCTGGCCATTTCCGTGGTGTCGCCACGGTGGTCCTCAAACTGTTCAACATTGTCCAGCCGCAAGTGGCACTGTTCGGCAAGAAGGATTATCAGCAACTGATGGTTCTGCGCCACATGACGCAGCAGCTCGCCTTGCCGATCGCGATCGTCGGTGGCGAGACCGTGCGGGCCGCAGACGGCCTGGCACTGTCTTCGCGTAACGCCTACCTGTCGGACAGTGAACGTGCCGAAGCACCGCGCCTGCATCGCCTCCTGAAGCGTCTCGTTGCGGCGGTGCATGCCGGCGAACGCGACTTCGCCAAACTCGAACGCGAAGCAGTCAGCGAGCTCGACCAGAATGGCTGGAAAACGGACTATGTGGCCGTGCGCCGACAGGCTGACCTGCAGCTCCCGCAAAACTCCGATGAGCGGGCACTGGTGGTGCTTGCAGCCAGCCGTCTGGGTACTGCGCGACTGATC
The DNA here is from genome assembly GCF_036625275.1 of Accumulibacter sp. Classification (GTDB taxonomy): domain Bacteria; phylum Pseudomonadota; class Gammaproteobacteria; order Burkholderiales; family Rhodocyclaceae; genus Accumulibacter. The sequence continues at coordinate 16,790 of NZ_JAZKUD010000023.1, read as the reverse complement.
GACAACGTCGAAATCGGGCTGGCGGGTGGCCATTGACAGGTAGCCATGAGCCGCTACAATTCGCTTCCCCGAACAACTCTCAACCGGTGAAAATCCATGCAGAGAACCATGCTGAAGTCGAAGCTGCACCGCGTCAGCGCGACCCACGCCGAGCTTCACTACGAAGGGTCATGCGCGATCGACGAAGACCTTCTCGATGCCTCGAACATCCGTGAGTACGAACAGATCGACATCTGGAACGTAAACAACGGCGAGCGCTTCACGACCTATGCGCTACGCGCCGAGCGCGGCTCCGGCGTCATCTCGGTCAATGGTTCAGCCGCGCGCCGCGCCGCGCCGGGTGACATCCTGATCATCGCCAGCTTCGCGACATATACCGAAATCGAACTCGCGAAACATGCTCCTCAACTGATCTACGTCGATACGCAAAACCGGATCGTGCGTATCGCCGGTGAAATCCCGACACAGGCTGCCGCCTGAGTATCAGGCCCGCACCGAAAAGCCGCGACACCTGTCGCGGCTTTTTTGTGGTGCGTCGCTGACACGGCTCGGCCAATAACGGTGCGGCCGCGACCGGCAGATCAGACTGTTTCCGGCGGCACTTTCGGTTTGCGCGGGCGACGACTGCGCGTGGCCGGCTTCTTGACTGCAGGGCCTTCGGCGTCATCAGCGACCGGCACGGCGGCTGTCGCCGCATCGACAAGCACTCCCCCAGCCACGGGAATGCTTGCCTGGACGGCTTCGGCAAATACTGGCGCCGTTGCGCCGGTCGGCGCTGCCGCGACTTCCTGAATGACCTCGCCCGGCTCCGCTGGCAGAACTTCCTGAACGGCCTCGACCTGTTCCGCTGGCGCGACCTCCTGAATGATCTCGACCGGCTCCGCTGGCGTCACTTCGGGGAACGCAACACATTCTGTCGACACTTTCTCGACGGCGTCGGTCGGCGCCTCTTCCGGCTTGGTCGCCCGTGGCTCCCGGACCCGTTTGCTCCCTTTCTCGGTCGCCTTGCGCCGGCTTTCGCCCTTACGACGCGCAGCCGCCGGCTCGTTTGTTTCTTCGTTCATGGCCACCTCGGGTTGAATCGGTGCAAGAGGCGGCGGCACGGCCGGCAGTGGCTCGGCAACGACCTCGGTGATGGCTTCAGGTCGAGCCACCATCCCGTTGCTGCGAAAGACGTAAGTCCCCGATTTTTCATCGCGACCGATCTCGAGCAGACCGCGTGCCTGAGCCTCCTCAAGCAGGTTGCCGAACGCCCGGAAGCCACAATACGACTCGCTGAAATCGGGCTTGCGCCGTTTGATCGCTTCCTTGAGCATCGACGCCCAGATCTTGCTGCTGTCGCCACGCTCGGCAAGCAGTGCATCAAAGGTGGCAACGGCCAGTTCGATGGCCTTGCTGCGGCGCCCCTCGAGTTCCTGCCTGCGTTGCGCATCCTCCTCCGGCGAACGCCTGACCACCGGCTGCGCCTCCCTCGAATCCCGTCGCGCGGAGCGCTGCATCTCGCGCACGAGGTCATCATAGAAGATGAACTCGTCGCAGTTGCCGATCAGCAGATCCGAAGTCGATTGCTTGACACCGACACCGATCACGTATTTGGCATTTTCCCGCAACTTCGAAACCAGTGGCGAAAAGTCCGAATCACCGCTGATGATCACGAAGGTATCGACATGCGACTTGGTGTAGCACAGATCCAGGGCATCGACGACCAGCCGGATGTCGGCTGAATTCTTGCCCGACTGGCGCAGATGCGGGATCTCGATCAGCTCGAAGCTGGCCTCGTGCATGGTGGACTTGAAACCCTTGTAGCGTTCCCAGTCACAATAAGCCTTCTTGACGACGATACTGCCCTTGAGCAACAAACGCTCCAGGACCGGCTTGATGTCGAACTTGTCGTACTTGGCATCGCGAACGCCAAGGGCCACGTTCTCGAAGTCACAATACAGCGCCATGATGGCGGTTTCGGGCGCAACGGCCATGATTCATTCTCTCCCCAGGTTGATCCGCCACGCGCAAGCGGGGCGACTTGAAACGCTTGCCGAAGTCAGGCCGCCAGGCGGCGCCGAAACACCCAGACGCTATCGCTCGCGGATTCTTCTGCATGCATATAGACATAGCCGTCGCCAGTAAACTCCTTCAGGCTGGCCGCTGTCGTCAGGCGATTGACGATTGCATAGCGTGCCATCAACCCGCGTGCCCGCTTGGCGTAGAAGCTGACGACCCGGAACCTGCCGCTGCTCCAGTCTTCGAAGACCGGTCGAATCACCGGCACCGAGAGCTGCTGCGGCCGGACGGCCTTGAAGTACTCCTCCGAGGCAAGATTGACCAGGACTTTTGCGTGCGCATCGTGCACCGCGGCATTGATCGCGTCGGTGATGCGCTCGCCCCAGAAGGCGTAGAGGTCCTTGCCGCGTCGATTGGCCAGGCGGGTGCCCATTTCCAGCCGATACGGCTGCATCAGGTCGAGCGGGCGCAGCAGTCCGTAGAGACCGGAGAGGATGCGCAGGTAACGCTGCGCAAACTGCAGCTCATCGGGTACCAGCGACCGCGCGTCGAGCCCGTCGTAGACATCGCCATTGAAAGCCAGGATCGCCTGTTTGGCATTGCCGGGCGTGAACGGCCGCGCCCACTCGGCGTAGCGGGTGACGTTGAGCACCGCCAGTGGATCACTGATCTTCATCAGGCTGGCGAGCTGCACCGGCGACAGCGCACGCAACTCGTCGATCAACTCTTGCGAGTCGTCGAGAAAGCGTGGCTGGCTATGCTCGGCGAGCGTCGACGGCGTCTGGAAATCGAGACTCTTGGCGGGGGAAAGGACGATGATCATCTGCTGGTTCCAGGCAGGGGGGATTCCCGGCACGTGCTAAGATGGAGCCATTGTAATCGACGGCGATCGAACGGCGCGGCTTCCCGCTCGACTTCTGCAATACCCGCTTCTATCCCGCTTCGATCCCGCTCTGTGAAAACGCCTACGCCATGGAACAACTCCTCAACCGCCTCCTCCTCCCGGATGCTGATCTTTCCTTGCTCGCCCTCCTGGTCGACGAAATCCGACCCGCGAAGGCACACGACTTCGAGACCGCCAGGCGAAATCTGCAGGCCCTCTGCTACCTTCTCGGCATCCACCCCGAGTTACGATCGGCTTTGCGCGCTACCTTCAACACGCTGCTGAGAACGCATCGGCACATCGAGTTGTACACCACCACCGGCATTCTGCCGAATACCGGATTCGCCCCTGAAGGTTTCCGCCGCATCGGCCACAAGCTTCTGCCCGAGGTGCTCGACCCCGGTTTGCTGCGCAGCGTCCTGCGCCGAGCCTTCGACCGGCCGAGTGACCGGCATTGGGTGGTCGGCGTCGGCGACGATGCCTGGTTGCGACTGATCGAAGCCATTCGTTTCGACGAGGAACCGGCCAGCGAGACCTTTCCACACTCGCTGCTCGAACTGCTCCGCTCGCTGCGCGTGCTGTCATACGGGATTGCCGCCTGTGGCATGGAACCGGAACTGTTGCGGCTGGAACCGTCACTGGTCACTCACGAATCGCCCTTCGTCGCACAGAACCTGGAGATGGCCGACTATATTGAGGCCTACCCGGAGAACCGGAACCAGCCCCACTGCGAAAACTGCGACGATCGGCAGCTGCGTGTCCTGTTCAGCCAATGCCAGGAGGTGATTGAACGGGTGCGCAGGAATGCGGCCCGCAATGGAACCAGCATCCGCCTGACCTATCAACTGCAGCGCCTGCGGCAACTGTTGCGGCGCAGTGAGCATCTGCTCGACATTCTCGCCGGCCTGCGCAGCAGAGGGGAGCAGGCGTCGGCCTATCCGCCGATCGTCAGCCTGTTCACCCGCCTGGTCAGCGACGAATGCCAGCGCAACAATCTCGGCAGACACTGGCGGCAGAATACCGAACTGATTGCCTTGCGGGTGACCGACAACGCCAGTCATCATGGCGAACATTACATTACCGAAACGCGCGCGGAGTACTGGTCGATGGCACGTTCGGCGATGATCGGCGGGGTGGTCATCGCCGGCATGGCCTGCCTGAAAATCCTGCTCGCCAAGGCGGCCCTGCCCCCCCTGACCGGTGCGCTCGCCTTCTGCCTCAACTATGGGCTTGGTTTCTGCCTGATCCACATCCTGCATGGCACGGTCGCCACCAAACAACCGGCAATGACCGCCAATGCGATTGCCGCGAGCCTCAGTCACAGCGGCGACAAATTGCGCGACATCGAGGCCCTGACCGACCTCATCGCGCGCACCTGCCGCAGCCAGATCATCGCCATTCTGGGCAACGTCGGCGTTGCCATTCCGCTTGCCGGCTTGCTTGCCTTCGTCATCTTCAGCAGCAGCGGCGAGCACTTCACCAGTCCCGAGAAATCGCTGCATCTGCTCGAAGAGCAAAGCCTGGTGCACAGCGCGGCCGTGTTCTACGCCGCCATCGCCGGCGTCTGTCTGTTCATCTCCGGACTGATCAGCGGCTATTACGACAACTACGCGGCCTACAACCGCATCCCCGAACGTATCCTGCAACTCGGCTGGCCACAGCGCCTGTTCGGCGAAGCGCGCATGCACCGTATCGCGGCCTACATCGGCGATAACCTCGGTGCGCTCGCCGGCAATCTGCTGTTCGGTTTTCTGCTCGGAGGAACGACCTTCTTCGGCCTGCTGGTCGGGCTGCCGATCGACATCCGCCATGTCGCCTTCTCATCGGCATTCATTGGTATCGCTTTTGTCGGCCTCGATCTGGTCCCCGATCTGTGGTTGCTTGCCTGGGCGGTGCTCGGCGTTGCCGCGATCGGGTTCATGAATCTCACGATCAGCTTCGTGCTGGCGCTCAATGTCGCCCTGCGCTCGCGGCAGGTCGCTGATCCACAGTGGAAGAATCTGGCGCGATCGGTCATCGCACATCTGCGCCGGCAACCCCGGGATTTCTTCATGCCGCCGAAGAAGACGGTCTGACGGCGGCGTCTGCCAAGGAGGCCGGCCATTGCAAGCGGATCATCGCCAGGTCGGGAGCCCCGGATTTCTCGATTCGCCTTGACCACCAAGCGGTATTTTCCTATCCTGCGGGAGTACCCATGAACGCTTGATCCACGCCTGCAGCCCCCCCATTCACCCCACTCCACCGCCTTAACAGCAAGGAATAATCATGACTGAAGCAAAGAGCACGACCAAGAGAGCACCCGCTGCCCCAAAGACGACCAGCGCGACGACAACAACCAGTCCCGCCGTGAAAACACCGGCGACCAAAGCGGCGACGGTCAAGAAACCGGCAACCGCTGCTGCTGCCACCGCAGCGCCTGCCTCCGAGAAGAAGTCCTCGCCGAAACCGGCCGTCACCCCCGTGGCGACCGACATCGAGGTTCTGCAGTCCGCTCCCACCGAGTGCGCGACACCCGCCGCCATACCGCTCAGGCCCAGCCCCGAGGACCGCTATCGCATGGTTCAGTCGGCAGCGTACTTCATTGCCGAGAAGGACGGTTTCCGCGGCCGCGACACCGACTACTGGGCGCAGGCCGAAGGTGAAATTGCCGCACAACTTGGCGAAGCCTGAACGTGCCGTAGCCCCTCCACCGTTCCCACCAAGACCTTTTGAAGACGGGCCCCACCCCATGCGCAAGCGCCTGATTGAAGAAGAAGACCGGCTGCGGACCGCCCCAGCGGACTGGCTGAAGCTCGAAGATCTGGCAGAGGTCGAAATCAGTTCGGAGGACGCCCGGCATCCGATCGAATCGGCACTCCTGGCCGGGACAGGCAGCGGCTGGCGTGCTGCCGTTCCCGGCCAGCAGACCATCCGCCTGCTTTTCGCACCACCGCAGCAGCTCCGTCGTATCCGCGTCCGCTTTGTCGAGACCGCCGTACAGCGTACACAGGAGTATCTGCTGCGCTGGTCTGGAGAGGCCGGGCAATCGTTCCGCGAAATCGTTCGCCAACAGTGGAACTTCAGCCCGGAAGGTTCAGTGACGCAGACCGAGGAACACCGGGTCGATCTCTCCGGCGTGACGGTGCTTGAGCTGATCATTACGCCGGATATCGGCAACAGTCATGCGTTCGCTTCGCTGGCAGAACTGCGAATCGCCTGAAGCCCCCCTGAAGTTCTTGCCCAGCCGGCGGCACGCTTGCACCACCGTCTGGAGTTGCGCATCGCCAAATCTCCTGTTGAGCTTCCCCCGAAATTTCGTCTGCCCAGGGTGACCTAAAATTGAGTCACTTTTGGAAGGCCAGACATGAAGATGACGAAGCCGGCCGATACGACCGAATGCAAGGAACGGGCGGTCCAGCGGGTCAAGGAGGGTCAGCGCATCCGTGCCGTGGTCAAGGAACTTGGGCTGGGCGACCCGACCTTGCGTCACGGGATAAAAGCGTCAGCAGAAGGCCAGCTCAATGGAGCGGGACGCGGAGTGGTGACGCCGGCAGAAAGGGAACTCTCCCGGCTACGGGCCGAGCACATCCGGCTCAAGCGGGAGAACGAAAGACTAACAAAAGCGGCGGCGTCCTTCGCGAAGGATGCGCGGTGAAATCCGCCTGGATCGATGCGCAAGGCAAGGCATTCGCGCTGTCCGAGAGGTGCGGGCCCTGGAGGTTAGCCTGAGCGGCTACCGGGCCTGGAAGCGGGGCGGCACCGAGGACTGCCGGCGGCTGACCGACCGCCAGAGGCTGGCGTTGATCCGTGCCCTCCCTGCCGAACTCAAAGGCGCCTACGGCAGTCCGCGCAGGGTGCGGGAATTGCGGGCTCGCGGCTTCCCGGCCAGCCAGGAACGGGGGGAGCGACGGATGCGAGCGCATGGCCTCCGTGCCCGCCACCAGCGGCGCGACAAGGTGACGACGGACTCGAAACACGGCCGACCGGTGGCGGAGAACCTGCTGGATCGGAACTTCACGCCGAGTGCGCCGAATCCAGCGTGGACGTCGGACATCCCGTCCCTGTGGACCGAGGAAGGCGGGCTCTCCTTGGCCATCGTGCTCGATCGGTTCCACCGCGAAGTCGTCGGCGGGTCGCTGAAGCCGCGCCTGACGACAGATCTCGTGACGGATGCGCTGACCCTGGCCTGGTTCAGGAAGCGGCCGGCAGCCGGGCTGAGGCACCCCTCCGACCGGGGGAGTCAGTACGCCCGCCCTGCGTTTCAGGACCCACTCAAGGGGTATGGCATGACTTGCTCGATGAGTCGAAAAGGGAACGGCTGGGATAACGCACCGACACAGAGCGGGTTCAACCGCTTCAAGAACGAGCGGGTGCATGGCGTCCAGTACGCCACCCCTGCCGACATGAAGGCCGCCAGTTTCGAGTACATCGAGGTGTTCTACAACCGGAAGCGGCAGCATTCAACCCTCGGTGACCTGTCGCCGATCCCGTTCCTGGAATGCTGGGTCAGCCAGCCGCATCCGGAAAATCTGGTCGCATGAAGCCCACCCTTTGGCAGACGAAAAACCGAGGGAACCTCATCTTAGCAACAGGCGAGTGAAAGTCCCAATGGGATCCGGGCTTTGACTGGCGAGGTCTGCGGTACTCATCTCCAACTCCTTGGTGCGGCGGGGTGGTTTCATTCTCAGCCAGTCGGTTCAAGCTGCAGCAGGGAATTCCGATGGCCTCGGTTACCACCACTCGATTTCGTATCGAACCTGCTCTTGTGTCACTTGCTCCCTGTCGAGAAGCACGCAACTCGCCGAGCCTTCATGCTGGAAGAGCACCGTGTTGCCGTCATACTCGAGGATGCGAAGCGCACATGCCCGCACGCCGGCGAGCGATGTGCGGTAGACCCCCTGGCGTTCAGAATCCTGAAGGATGAAGAAGAAAGTGCTTGGTTCTTCGAATCCGCTGAGTACACGCTCCAGGGCTTTCTGCAAGGCGGCGGTACAGTCACAGGTTTCAACCTGGATGCGCCGGGATGCCTGGGCCTCGCGATATCGCTCAAGCGCCGCCTGTGCGCAAGCGCAGCCAATCTCGAAAGTGAGCAGTTCTAGCGGATAGGGCGCAAGTCTGCACACAAGTTCTGCCTGTGATTGCTGCGAACGAATCGTCCAGGCGATTCGCGACCCGATGCCTTTATTGTCCATAGTTGACCTTTGCTTTCTGGTTGGTGACACGCAGGCGGCCGAGAGCATCACTGCGCTCCGGGATCTTGACGGGTCCCGCTTCCCAGTGGGGTTGATGGCCGGCGACACGGTCGGTTCGTTGGTTGGTGACCACCATCTTCTGGGTTCCCGACCCTGGTTTGGGAATACCGTAAGCCAGTTGCCGGCCGGATGAGGTGCTGACTTGGGACGTTGGCTGCTGGCTGGTCGGAATTCCCGCGAGGCGCATCGACTCTCGTCTCGCTTGCCGCGAATTGAGTTGCGGAGATCCGCTGCCTTGGCCACCTGTCACCACGGGCAAGCGGGGTTGGCTGGACGCCTTGGCGGGCGAATGGTACGAGGGACGGGCCGGCGATGCTGCTCCGACTGAAGGTGGTGCTTTGGTCACGGAGACGGTTGGTCGAACTCGTGCCGCCTCGGCGTTTGTTGTGACGCAGAGCAGTGCGAGCACGCACGCCAGCACCGAGACTGCGCAGCACACTGCGTTCCGCGCCAGTGTCCAGAGAGGTCTGGGAGACGGCTTCGCTGGATCCCGCCAGAAGCATTGCGAGACCCCGGATACCCGGAACAGGCGAGCGTTCATGGTTGCCTCGACGGCTGCTTGGCTGGCCTCGGGTAAGGGCCCGAGCTGTTGCCGGATTCATCAAAGTAGAGATGACTGGCCTCGCAGGAATGCACGATTGATACGAACAACGCGAGAAGAAACGTGCGGTATATCCACTTAATGAGAAATATCATGGCTGGCTCCTGGTTGGTTGCAGCCACCATGGTGGACGCGGATGCGCAAGCTGCAGCAGGGAATTGATTGGACTCGCGGCCGTATCCAGCGCCGCTGCTGCGTGCCCCTTCGCTGACGAAACGCACGGTCAGACCCGCCCCGGCCGTCCTCGACAAGGCCCGTTCTTCCGATCAAACGGTCATGACTTTTCCAGGCACCCCCAATCATGAAAGTCATGACCGTTTCCCTCTCCCCCAACCCCTTCCACGGCCCGCGCGGCATCGCGGGCCGGCTGCGGCGGCGCGGAGCAGTGCTCCGCGAAACCCCGCCTTCGCCCCCGCGAGGGGGGAGGGGAGGTTCGTGAGTCGCGTACGCGACTTTCACAGTAACCGCTGCTCCCGTGCCACCAGTAGAGGTGCGCGCTCTCGCCTTCTGACCGTAGCCATGACCATCGATGGCTGCGACAATCCGCTTGCCGTTGCCAAACCTGTCATCGATCGAGCCATGGAACGATCTGCTGGCCTTGAGAAACGGGACGGGTCGCCACGCCCCCAGCCGTAACCGTCGAACTCGGCGAAACGAGTTTCAAGTGCGACCAGCAACTGGTCCCGCGAGGCAAGCAGGCCGGCGGCGTGTCGCACAACATGGCCCAGCAGGCCACGCGAGCTGTGCTGCGTGCCCTGCCGGGACGGTAACGGAGTGAGAGATCACGGCGGGGCGCCTCTGGATCACTTCCTGTCAGCAACCGAAGAACGGGAACCGGGCAACCGTGGCCTGTACCAGGAAGCTGAGGACAACTCGATCAAGAGACTATCGGCGTTCACTGCGTCGATGCGCCGAACGGAAAGCAACGCTTGCTCCAGACATCTCGAATCCCTGTTCCGTGCGCACGCATCGACATTGAGCAAAGCCTGGTCAACTGCCAGTCTCGCGGCTTCGACGCGCTCGAAGACTGGACTTTGGGCAACGCCTCGATCCAGCCTCACAGCTTCATTGATCCGCCGGATCGCCCAGCTCACATGGGCTTGATCGAGGTCTGCGTTGGCCAGTGATACCAGGCGGACTGCGCCCTCAGCTTGCTGTTCGAGCAGCCGATCGACTCGCTTCACGAGGGCTTGCGGACTGTCTTTCTGGCTCGACGCGGCGCGCAACGCGTCACGTGCGGCGTCCAGGTCGCCCGTACGCACCTGCTCCAGCACGGCATGTAACGGATTGGCCTTCGAGTGAAGCACCGATTCGCTTTCCGCTGTGCCCGTGAACAGCAGTGCGGCGAGACAGGCCAAGATGTGGGGGTGCCCCTTGTTCATTTGGTTCATCCTGGTTTGGCGGCTTCGGCCGGATCGCTGGCGGCAAGAGAAGACGCCTGCTCGATCATCGGTTGCTTGTCCTTGCTGTAGTCGAAGAGACGACCGAGCGAGTCGATGAGGTGGAGTCCGCGCCGTGAACGACAGCTCTCGGCCCGCGAGAAGAGGATCTGCGCTGCATCCCGACCGACTGACGATCCAACCGCGACACTGTTCTGGACATCTCGTTTGACCTGTTGGTACGCCTTCATGCCATGCTCCAGCCAGCCCGCGAAGCTGCGATCACCGGCTCCGTGCACCGCACCGCCAAATGCGTCCGACACCGTCTCGCTGATCCTTGGCAAAGCCTTGACCATCCGACCGGGAACCTGTGCGCGCACCGGCGCGAGGTAGGTTTCCAGGCCAGTGTCGAAGGCCACCGAGCGAATGCTGGTTTCCCACTTCGAGCAGAGCTGGTCGATGGCCGTTGCCATGCCGGCAATGCGTTGGCGGTTGAGAAGCGTGTCATCGATCTCATGGAATCTTCGGAAATACAAGGCTCGCCACAGATCCTCCTGTTCGACGCCGTGGAAGGGAAACTCGCGGTCCTCGAGCCGCCTGAGCACCGTGTCCGCACCGCTGATCGATCCAGCAACGGCGCGCGCGGCGGCTTCGTGGGCAGCCGCCAAGAGATTCGCATCCAGAGCATCGTAAGGCGCGTCGGAAGTACCAGCCTGAACCTCGAGTTGGTTCGCCAAAGCCAGATAAGCCGAAGCGTCTCCCGCGGCTGCCGCCTCGAGCATGAGGTCGAACTGGAGTTCGCCATCGAATGAGGCGAACTGCGCGGCAATCATCGCCGTCTGTTCTGATCCTGTCGCGGCTGCCAGCGCCAGACGGCAAATGCTTGCGATCTCCTCGCCGGGCTTCGCGCTGCCACGTTGTGCCACGGCCATGGATGCCCGGCAAACCGTCGCGGCTTGGGTCATCGTGCGCTGCTCCAAGGTGCCGAGGATCAGCTCAAGTTCGGATATCATCCCAGGCGCCGCCAACCCGGTTGGCCTGGACAAGGCGCTGCCTTCGCGATCAGAAGACCCGCAGGCGACGAGAAGGAGTCCAATGGCGGCAAGGCTGAGCATCGAATGGCGAATCATCGTTGCCTGCCCTCCCCGGACGACGGTTTCAACGGTTTCGACTCGCTGCTTCCTTCATCAAAATAGAGATGACTTGTACCGCAGAAGTGCATGGCGGACGCGATCAGCGCCAGCAGAACGCTGCGGTACAACCACTTGAAAAGAGTTGTCATGGCCGGCTCCAGTGAGGGTGGTGCGACCATGATAAGGAAGGGAATCGGGCGGGCAGCAGGGAATTGACCCAGCGGCTGAACGGGTGGCGATGATCCCTGACGACGGTGCCAGGTGGTGTCGAATGCGGTGACGAGAACAACAACGCACCGGTCGGCGCGCTGCGATGCTCAGCGCACGACCGGCCCGGTTTGCCTGTGGAAGGGAGGTGCAGCCGCCTTGGCTGCCGCATCCTCCGACGTCTCCGGCGACGGCGGCAACCTGTGGCCGGCGCAACGCAGATCGCCCTACAGTCGTTCCTCTTCAGAGCGGGGAGGAGGCTGCCAACCCGTCGAGATCAAGGACGGCTGACAGAAACGCCGCATGGCCGTGCGTGCAAAAAGCCCATTCGCTGCGCACCATCGCCTGGCGCAACGTGCTGAGGGGCCAGCGCTGTGCATACTCAGGGAACAGGGTGACCAGCAACCTGTCATCCGTGTTCGACTCCTCGTCGTCGTCTGCGCTCGAGTCTTCGTCAGTGCATGCCGGCAAGACAGTCCACTGGCCCGCTTGCCGCACGATAAACGCGGTATCGACCGCATACACCTCCTCACCCAGTATCCCCAAAGGCAGGCGAATCACGCCGATGCCATGCTCCCCGAGATCCGGGTCGGCGGAGGAGCACAACACATGTCTGGCGGGAAGATAGCTTACGTCCGTCGGCCAGAGACCTGGGCCGAACATCGCCTCCAGCGTTTGCTTGCTGGCGGTATTCACAAACCACTTCGTGGAACGGGACCCCGGTCGGTCGATCCGACCTTCCTTCAGAGCAACGAGTGCTGCACACGGCTTGATCTGGCCCGGAATCAGCTGATTCGCCAGTGCTACCGGCAAGTCTTCGGGCGTTTTCTCAACGGATTGATGTTTATCCATGCTTTGCTCCTCGGGGTCAGGCGTCAACATCTCCCCGAGACGTTGCGTGAGAACGATCAAATAAAGGTGTGCCAGATGACGGCCATGGTAGAACGTCATGCGGCTACTGGATTCACTCCTGATATTCCGGATCCAAACGCGGATGGCACTGCAGTCATGTGCGCGGGAAGTACGCCAATGGTCCGGGCTGTGCTGAAAGATCTGGCACAGCACAGGAGTGGCCACCAAATCAAGGCGCATCGATTTGTCCCCGGAAGGAAGCGCCACATGTCCTCGCGACATACCTTTTCGATTCACGAGCCGGGGAAACTTTTGCATGGTATTAACCGTCTTCCGAGTCTTCTGCAACGACCCCGTTCCCCAGCTGACCAGATACTCCAGTGCCACCGCCTCCACCGCCCGCGTCCATAAGCGGTTCCACAGCTCAGGACTGGCGGAGCGGGCATCTTGCGGCAGGAGTTGGCTAAACTGGCTACCCGCCTGGCCATACTCGTTATCCAGCCGTGTGAAAAGCTTGCCCAAGTGCTCTTTGACGAACGCCTGGCCTTGTAGGCTATCGGCGTGGACCTGTGTGTAAGTCTTCTCGCCATTTTCCGGATCCGGTTCCCCGGGAATGCCGACCTTTTCCATTCGAATCCCCCAGGGCGCTTCGAGCGGCTCGCGGCTGAGGCGTGAGATCAGTTCTGGCAAAGTGAGGTCCGCGTCGTCTCCTCCCGACCGTTTCCCGTTTCCGGATAGGTAGCGATCCAGCAACGAATGGATCGCGATCTTGAACATCGATTCGCGATCCCGTTCTGCCTCTAGTGCGGCGCGGGGCATGACACTCTCCCCGTTCCTGTTCGGCTCACCCGGAAATCGAGAGCCGATTCCCGTCTCCCCCTTTTGCAGTGCCGAGCAAACCCGCTCGGCGTCTTTGAGCGCAGACGTGAAGCTCTGTGAGATCTGATCAGGACGCTCCTTCGCCAACGCGCGATAGCACGCGATGGTCCTATGCCAAGGATCGAGATGGGCATGGATGCGTTGCCATTCCGCAGCGGAAAAACTCATCTTCCTCTCCAAAAGTGAACAAAAAAATGATCCAAGCGCCTTCGCCGCCACGCTGAACGGCGGCGCCGGCTGGGCTAGCCGCGCCGTGATGGTCGGCGAAATCGCTGGACGAGCTCTTGCCACCACCCTCGGAGCGGTTCCCTCGCTCCCAGCGGAGCTTGCGGCAGCGGCAACGGCGGCGCGTCGCCCAGCAAGGCGAACTGCACCCAGGCCAGCGGATGGGAAAACGGCTTCTCGGCGCCATCCGGCAGCAGGACGCTCAACACATGCTGCTCGATCGCCGCCCGCTGGCTCGGATCGGTCACCGTCTGCGCGATGCGCTGCCGATACTCCGCCATCGTCATCGTGCGCAGCCGCTGCTGCGCCTGCGCCAGCGCCCGGGTGGCCGGCAGTTCCCGGCGGGCCTCGTACCACAGCGGGTAGAAGATCAGCGAGACCACCGGGTCGAGCTTGCCCAAGGGCCCGATCACCGTACGGGCGCCTTGCGCCCGCAGCAACGGGCCGATGCCCAGCGCGCCGTTCCAGGCCGACTCCGCGCGGGCTCCCGGACCAACCAGCATCCCCTCGCAGGCCGACAGCGCGACATCCCCTTGCACCGCGCACCCGTGCAGCAGCCACAGTGGCAGGGCATCTTCCTCTTCCTCGCCGCTCAGTGAGAGGACGCTCGACAGCGGATCATCGGTGTCGAACCGCCCATGCACGCTCAAATGCGCCGGCCCCGGCGAGAGCAGCGCGCGCAGAAGTTCAATGACGCCGCCGGCTTGGACGGCCCGGCCGCCGAGCAGCGATGCCACACGCCGGGCCTCGAGTTCGCCAAAGGGTTGTTCCGCCAGCGGCAGCGGCGTGTAGACCGCCTGCGCCACGTGCGCACCGGCGTCCGGAGGGGTGGCCCGCCGGGCGAGCCACCAGGCGCTGACGCTGGCTTCGAGCACCAGCCGTCCGGGGGCGAAGTCCGGCTCATCGCGGCGGCCGGCGACCGCCCGGGCCAGCCAGGGAAGACACGCCAGCTCGGCCGGCAGGATCAGGATCAGCCGGCCGCCATCCGTCACCGCCGGGTCGGCCAGCAGCCAGCGCAACAGGCGGCTGGCGGGTGACTCCTCGGCGACGAAGGCCGCCCAGGCCTGCGCGATGACCTGCATCGCCGGGTCCGTATGCATCACCGGCGCCGCCGGTGTCTGTCGCAGGTAGCCCGCGGCATCCCAGGCGGCGCCCGTTCCCGCGCGCGAGGCGGCCCAGGTCTGCAACAAGGGCTGCCAGGCCGGCCGGGCGAGCGGTTCGGGCAGGACCTGGGCGGCCAGACCGGAGGCGCGCAGGATCAGGGCATGGCCACGACCGCTGCCGTCGAACCAGAGTTGCACCAGCGTTTCGTCGGCCTGCAGGGCGGCGGCGACGGCGGAGGGAGCGGGCAAATCCAGGTGGAGCCCGAGCCGCTCGCACTGGCTCTCCAGCGCGTCGAAGACACCAAACGCGTAGGCGGTCCGCTCGCCGGCGTCGTTCCCGTCGGCGGCATAGGCGTCGAGGCGGGTGGCGAGCGCGCCTTGTTCGGCGCCCAGGGCTGCCAGCAGAAGCGTTTCGGCGGCGGTGATCGCCTCGCTCGGTGGAGACCACTCGGGCTGCAGCGTCGCCGCGCTGGCCAGCGCAAAGCGCTGCAATTCGAGCGTGGGCCAGCGTGAGGCGGGGTCTTCGTCGGCTGGCGGGGGGCCGGCGTCGGACAGAAAGCGATGCAGCAGCGACCGGATGCGCGCCTGCGCCGGCGCCGGCCGCAGCGGCGGCAGCCCGGGAATGCCGCGCAGCAGTTCGGCGATGAGCGTGTTGAGCCCGGCGTCCCGGCTGGCTTCGTCCTCACCGCTCAGCGGCTGCAGACGGGTGCTGAGCCAGGCCGCCGCGGCGGACTCGAGCACCGGCCGGGCATCGCCGTAGATCAGCGCTGCACGCGCCTGCGCTTCGGCATCGGCCTGGCCGAAGGCGTGCAGGGCTTGCGGCAGCTTCGTGCCGTCGGCGGTAGCGACCAGCGTGCGGTGCAAGTGCTCCCAGGCGCCGTCGAGCAGGGCTTGCGCCGGCGCCGGGTCGCCGGTCGCGCCAGGCGCGCAGTGCGTCGATCAGTTCGCCGGCGTTCTGGTTGGCCGCTTCGCCAAAGGGGGCGGCGTCAAGCCGGGGATGCCTGGCCTGCGCGAGCCACCAGTAGAGCGCGCGGCAATGCCCGTCGGCGAAGAACAGGGAGTCGACGTCGATCGCCCTGCAGAGCGACTGCGTGTCCTGACGCCACGGGCGCTGTTCCGGCCAGCCGCCGGCATCGGCGGCGCTGGCGTACACCCGCGCCAGCAGCAGGGCGGCCGGGTGATCGAGGGTCGCCAGGCCCTGTTCGGGGACGACGGAGCACACTCAGGGAAGCAGCGCGGCAGCCCAGCGTCGCGCCCAGTCGGCGGCGTCATTGGCGGCAAGCGGTGTCGCCAGGAGCGCCTGCCAGCGCTGCTGGCGAGCGAACGCGTCGCGCACGCCGGGGACGACCAGGGCTTCCGCCAGGTGCCGCACCTGGCGGCGCTCGCCGGGATGCGCGAAGCGGGCCGGCCAGCCACCCAGGGTGTCCAGCCACCAGTCGGCCAGCGCGAGGGCTTCGGACAAGCGGAAGGCGGGGAGCGGGGCGCGGCTGGCATTACGAAACGTCGCCAGGTTTGGCGCTTCGGCGACGAGCAGCGGGCTGTACGCTTGCAGGTAGAGCAGGCGGCTCAGGTGCTGTCGGCCTTGGCGGCTCGGGAATCCCGCCCTTAAGGCGGCGTTGATCCGGGCCGTGAGCACCTGGGCGCGGCCGTCGGCCTCGAGGGCGTCGAACACCGGTTCGCCGAGTTGCGCGACACGGGCGTACTCGGCGAGCTCGCCGGCGGCGGCGTTCAGACGGCCACGGGTGACGCCCGCGTTGCCTCGCGCGCGGAGCACCTCGGCGCGGCCGACGGCCTCGAGGGCGTCGAACACCGGTTCGCCGAGTTGCACGACACGGGCGTACTCGGCGAGCTCGCCGGCGGCGTCGTTCAGACGGCCACGGGTGACGCCCGCGTTGACTCGCGCGCCGAGCACCAGGGCGCGGCCGGCGGCATCGAGGGCGTCGAACACCGGTTCGCCGAGTTGCGCGACGCGGGCGTACTCGGCGAGCTCGCCCGCGGCGTCGCTCAGACGGCCACGGGCGACACCCGCGCGGCATCGCGCGCGGAGCACCGCCTCGCGGCCGTCGGCATCGAGGGCGTCGAACACCGGTTCGCCGAGTTGCACGACGCGGGCGTACTCGGCGAGCTCGCCCGCGGCGTCGCTCAGACGGCCACGGGCGACACCCGCGTGGCATCGCGCGCGGAGCACCGCCTCGCGGCCGTCGGCATCGAGGGCGTCGAACACCGGTTCGCCGAGTTGCACGACGCGGGCGTACTCGGCGAGCTCGCCCGCGGCGTCGCTCAGACGGCCACGGGC
>NZ_JAZKUD010000022.1:0-52275 GCF_036625275.1 Accumulibacter sp. | reverse complement strand
TGCGGCTGGCCTCACAGGGGCTGCCCAGGGGCGGAGCGGTTGGTTTCGAGCTGATGGAGAGCCAGAAATTCGGCATCAGCCAGTTTGCCGAACAGGTCAATTATCAGCGCGGCCTGGAAGGCGAACTATCGCGCACCATTCAATCAGTTGCGGCGGTGCAGGCCGCGCGCGTGCACCTGGCCATACCGAAGCCGAGTGTTTTCATGCGCGAAGAGATGAAGCCATCGGCATCGGTGATGCTCAATCTCTACCCTGGACGCTCGCTCGATGCGGGCCAGATCGTCGGCATCCAGAATCTTGTCGCGGCCAGCGTTCCACAACTGGCGCCGGCCAGCGTCACGCTGCTCGACCAGAGCGGCACGTTGCTGTCGCAGATGAAGAGCAAGCTGCTCGAGGCCGGCCTCGACCCGACGCAGGTCAAGTACATCCAAGAAGTCGAGGCAAGCATCATCAAGCGCGTTGAAGATATTCTGGCGCCGATCGTCGGCCCCGGCAACGCCCGCGTCCAGATCGCCGCCGACATCGACTTCTCGCAGGCTGAACAGACTGCCGAAACGCATCGACCGAACGTGACACCACCGGAAATCAGCATTCGCAGCCAACAGACCAGTGAAACCGCCAGCACCAGCCCGACCGCACAGGGAGTTCCCGGCGCCCTGAGCAATCAACCCCCGGTGCCGGCTACCGCGCCGCTGACACAACCTCCGGTCGCGGGTGCCGGGGCCGCTGCTACACCCACCCCGCCGGTGCCCGGGCAACTCAATGCGGCCGGAGTGCAGGCGTCGATCGCCAATGTCGGCCAGCCGATCAGCACCAGCAAGAACTCGACGATCAACTACGAGATCGACAAGACCATCCGCCATGTCAAGCAATCGATCGGCACCATCAAACGCCTGTCGGCGGCGGTAGTGGTCAATCAGCGCAAGGAAATCGGCAAGGACGGCAAACCGGCCAACAAGCCGCTGCCGGATGGCGAGCTGAAGCAGATCAGCGACCTGGTCAAGGAAGCCATGGGCTTCAGCAAGGATCGCGGTGATACCATTTCAGTGGCCAATGCGCCGTTCACCGTCATTGAAAAGGACGAAGGAATGCCACTCTGGCGTGACCCCGAAATGATTTCGTTGATCAAGGATCTGATCAAGTACGGCGTCCTCGCCGGCATCATCGCCTATCTGCTGCTCGGCGTCGTGCGGCCACTGCTCAAGACCATGCTTCCCCCCCCTCCTCCTGCCGAACCCCCCGCCACCGTCGGCAGCAAGATTGACGTGGTTGACGAGGAAGAGGGCGAAGAACCCGTTCAGGAGCACGTCCCGACCGCCGCCGAGTTGTTTGAAGCCAAGCTCGTGCAGGCCCGCGAACTGGCGGAAACGGACCCGCGACTGGTAGCCAACATCGTCAAGGAATGGATGGGCGGCAATGGCAGCTGACGACGGCGTCGAGAAGAGCGCCATACTGCTGATCTCGCTGGGCGAGGACTATGCTGCAGCCGTGCTCAAGCATCTCGGCCCGAAGGAGGTGCAGAAGCTTGGTCATGCCATGGCGGCGTTGAAATCGGTTCCGCGCGCGCGCGTCGACGAGGTGTTGACCGAGTTCAAACAAACAGCCGACGAATCGGCTGCGGTGCACGTCGATACGGACGCCTATATCCGCTCGGTGCTCACCAAGGCGCTGGGTGACGACAAGGCCTCCAACCTGATCTCGCGCATCCTCCAACCCGGCGATACCAATGGGATTGAAGGCCTGAAGTGGATGGATGCGCCGACGGTCGCCGATCTGATCAGGAACGAGCATCCGCAGATCATCGCCACGATTCTCGTCCATCTCGCCCACGATCACGCCAGCGACATCCTGAACCAGTTTTCGGAAAGGCTGCGCAACGACGTGGTTCTGCGTGTGGCCACCCTCGAAGGCATTCAGCCGGAAGCACTGAAGGAGCTGAACGACGTGATGTTACGCCTGCTCTCGGGATCAGCCAGCATCAAGAAGTCAGCCATGGGGGGCGTACGCACGGTCGCCGAAATGCTCAATTTCATGGGCAGCGCCAATGAGACCGCGGTCCTGGACTCGATCCGCGAGTACGATCCGGACCTGGCGCAAAAAATTCTCGACGAAATGTTCGTCTTCGAGAATCTCCTCGACCTTGACGACCGGGGCATCCAGCTTCTGTTGCGGGAAATCCAGTCAGAATCGCTGATCCTGGCCATGAAGGGGGCCAGCGAGCCTCTGCGTGCGAAGATTTTCAAGAACATGTCGCAGCGTGCCTCGGAAATGTTGCGCGAGGATCTCGATTCGCGCGGCCCGGTTCGCCTCTCGGAAGTCGAGGCCGAGCAGAAGGAAATCCTCAAGATCGTCCGCCGCCTCGCCGACGAAGGCCAGATCGTACTGGGCTCGGCGGGTGGCGAGGAAATGCTGTGAGCTTGCAACGGCGATGAGCCACTCGATTCCGAAGGAGAAGATGACTGCCTACCAGCGCTGGGAACTGGCTTCTTTCGATATCGAACCACCGCCAGTGACATCCCCGGAGGTTCTGCCGGAGGTTCTGCCGGACGTTCCCCCGGCCGAGACAGAGCCGTTGGCGAGCGCAATCGAAACCCTGCCGGAAGAGCCACCGCTGGCGCTGCCAACGGCTGAGGAAATCGAGCGCGTCCATCACGAGGCGCATACCGCGGGATACACCGCGGGATACAGTACCGGCTACGCAGCCGGCTACGCCACCGGCCATGAGGAGGGGATCAAGGCGGCACAGGCGGTGGCAACCGATATGGCCTCGCTGATGGAGCACCTGCAACAGGCACTGGCCACCATTGATCAGGACGTGGCCGAGCAGTTGCTGGTCCTGGCGATCGAGATTGCCAATCAGGTCTTGCGCCAGAGTCTGCACGTTCAACCGGAGCTGATCTTGCCAGTGGTCAGGGAAGCAGTGACCGCCCTGCACCCGCATCATGGTCAGCCTCTGCTGTTCGTGCACCCGGATGACGCCGCGCTGGTTCGCAGCCATCTGGGCGAACAGCTCGCCCATGCCAACTGGCGAATCATCGACGACAAGACGCTCAGCGCTGGCGGTTGCCGAGTTGAACTCGGCGCCAGCGAGGTCGACGCCACCCTGGAAACACGTTGGCGACGCGTCATTGAAGCCATCGGCGTCAACCAAGAATGGCTCAAGGCCCGGGCATGAAGTCCATTGGCAAAGACGATGACTGAGCGCACTGAAAACCCGCACCTTGCCGCATGGCATGGTTTCCTCAATGGCTGCCGACAGACCGCCAGCCAGGCCAACGCACTGCTGCCGAGCGGCCACCTGACCCGCATCAATGGCCTGGTCATGGAGGCTTCGGGGCTCAAGCTACCCCTTGGCAGTTCATGCCGGATCGTTCCGCCGGGTGGCTCGCCAATCGAGGCAGAAGTGGTTGGCTTCAACGGCGAGCGACTTTTCCTGATGCCATCGGAAGATGTCTACGGTCTCTCGCCAGGAGCCAGGGTCGTCGCGCTCGAAACCCCCAACCCGCCTCCGCAGGTCGGTCGGCCACCCCCTGCACGCCGGCGCTGGATCGACCGTGCCAAACTGGTTCCGGTCGGAGAGTCGCTGCTCGGCCGTGTCCTCGATGGCGCCGGCCGACCGCTTGACCGGCTGGGTCCCCTGCACGCGAACTCCCTGCGCCCGCTCCAGAGTCGGCCCTTCAATCCCATGTCCAGGGCACCGATCAACCAGCCCCTCGATGTCGGGGTACGCGCAGTCAATGCTTTGCTCTGCGTCGGCCGCGGCCAGCGGATGGGACTCTTTGCCGGATCGGGAGTCGGCAAGAGCGTCCTGCTCGGCATGATGGCTCGCTATACTGCGGCCGAAGTGATTGTTGTCGGACTGATCGGAGAGCGCGGACGTGAAGTCAAGGAGTTCATCGAACAGATCCTGGGTGAGGAAGGCCTCCGCCGTTCGGTCGTCATCGCCGCACCGGCTGACGTCAGCCCGCTGATGCGCATGCAGGGCGCGGCCTACGCGACCTGTATCGCCGAATACTTCCGGGATCGCGGCCGGCAGGTGCTGCTGATCATGGACTCGCTGACCCGCTACGCGATGGCACAACGCGAGATTGCCCTGGCCATCGGCGAACCTCCGGTCACGCGTGGCTACCCGCCGTCGGTCTTCGCACGCCTGCCGCAACTCGTCGAGCGCGCCGGCAACGGCCTCGAAGGCGGCGGTTCGATCACGGCCTTCTACACCGTACTCGCCGAAGGTGACGACCAACAGGACCCCATCGCCGATGCCGCAAGAGCCATCCTTGACGGCCACATCGTTCTGTCGCGGATGCTCGCCGATGCGGGCCACTATCCGGCCATCGACATCGAGCAATCGATCTCGCGCGCCATGGTCAATCTCGTCAGTCCGGCGCATCTGCAGTACATCCGCAAATTCAAGAACCTCTTTTCGCGCTATCAACGATCGCGCGACCTGATCAGCGTGGGTGCCTATGCTGCGGGTTCCGACCCGCAGCTCGACCAGGCGATCGCCATCTATCCGCGATTCGAGGAATTGCTGCAACAAAACCTCAGCCAACGCTCCGATTTCACCAACAGCCTTGCGCGTCTGCGCGCCTTGTTCGAGCCGGTTGCGTGAGCCGCTGACACGACCTTGAAAGCAACCTAACCGATCGGAGAACTCGGCGTGGCCAAACCTTTCTCCCTGCAGATGGTGCTCGACCTGATGCGCAATCGTCACGACGAGGCAACACAATCGCTCGCTCGTCTGCTGGCAGCTGAACGTGACGCCAAGAAGAAGCTCGCGATGCTGCTGCAGTATCGCGAGGAATACACCACCCGCTTCCGGGAAGCTGCCCAGGGCGGACTGGGGCAACCCGAATGGCGCAATTTCCAAGACTTCCTGAACCGGCTCGATGAGGCCATCACGCAGCAGCTTCAGTCCGTCAGCCTGCAGGAAGCGCATACGGCCGCCGGTCAGGCAGAGTGGCGGCAACAGCAGAAGCGCTTGAAAGCCTTCGACGCGCTCTCCGAACGCCATCGCGTCAGCGAAGCACGATGGGAATCCCGCCAGGAGCAGAAAACCCAGGACGAGTTTGCCGCCCGCCACAAAAACCGCAATGAAGATCGTTGACCCGACTTTGGCATGATGTTTGCTTATGTCGCTGCAGCTCCTTCTGAAAGTGACCGATCATGACCATTGCCATCGTTGCAACGTCCTTCCAGCCCCCCCTCCAGGCAAAGTCCGTCGAGGACACCGGCCCTCCGGCGACGGCCCCCCAGAACAGCGGCCTCGACTTTGCCAGCATTCTACTTGGCCTGCCGGTCACTACCGCCAATCTTCTGCCTGAGGACGACAAGCCAGCCAAGGACGAAATGGTCGTTGCCGACGCTGGCACGGTGACTGCTGCTGCCGACCCATCATTCCTGGCAACGCTTGGCTACCTGCCATCGCCAGACCGTTCAGAAGTGGCAAGCCATCCCGAGATGGCGCCTTCCCTGCCCACTCTCAGCACGCTATCGAGGTCCGCAAGAATCGGGCCGGATGCCCTGGAAATCAGGACTCAGAGTGGCGATGGCCGGCAACCATCGGTATCGACCTTATTGGCTGCCGACGACCAAGCGGCAAAATTTGCCGTTGCGCAATCCGTTGAACCCGCCACTAGGCAATCCGGGACGAACACGCCCCAACCGCGCGATTCGGCCAGCAACCTGGGCACACTTGCTGCGGAGCCCTCCTCCGCAAGATCCGGGCCGACCACGTTCGGGCTGCGCGATCCGGCCAGCCATTCGGATACGCTCGCGGCAATGCCCTCCCCCGCACCGTCCGGGCTGAACGCGTTCGAACTGCGCGCTTCGCTCAGCAATCCGGACACGCCCGCGACGATGCCCTTCCCCGCGCCGTCCGGGCTGAATACGTTCGAACGGCATGATCCAACCAGCAATCCGGGCACGCTCGCGGCGGAGCCCTCTCCCGCACCGTCCGGGCTGAACACGTTCGTGCCAAGCAATCCGGACAGCAATTCGGATACGCTCGTGACGGGCACGCTCGCGGCGATGCCTTCTCCCATCCCATCCGGGACAAACACGTTCGAGTTGCGCGCTCCAGCCAGCCAGCCGACCATGCTCTCAACCATGCCATCCCTCGAGCCTGAGTCAAATACGACCGAGCTGCACGACCCGACCAGCAGCCTGAGCGCGCTCGCAGCCGTACCCGGCCATGGTGCAGCAGTGACCGACGACATCACCGTTCACCTTCCGACACCGCTACGGGACCCGTCCTGGGCCGGCGACTTGGGTCAGAAGCTGTTGTGGTTTGCCAGCCATGAAAAACAGCTCGCCCAACTGACCCTGCATCCGCCGCAACTCGGGTCGATAGAGATCACCCTGAACCTGGACAAGGGCGGTGCCAGTGCTCACTTTGTTTCGCCCCATGCCGATGTTCGGGGCGCCATCGAAACGGCTGTGCCACGCTTGCGCGAGATGTTCGCCGGTACGGGTATCGAACTCGGACAGGTCAGCGTCGGCAGCGAGTCGTTCCGTCAGCAACCAGACGGGCAGCAGGAATCGTCGCACCGACCCCGCCCACCGGCTGATAACGCTATACTTGCCAGCGATTCGGCGAACCGCCTGTCAGGCGAGACCTTCATCGCGCAGCGCGGTCGCGGACTGGTCGATATTTTCGCGTAGCAATAGTCATCCAGCCGGGACAAAGCCCGTGTATCGGCATGAGCCCGGCTGCACACCCAGGGAGAGAACTGCCGCATGGCCAAGGATGCAAAGCCCGCAACCGAGGGCGTGGACGCCCCACCCGCGAAGAACAACAAGAAGCTGTTCATCATCATCGGAATCCTGGTACTGGTTCTCGGCATCGGCGGGGTAGGCGCCTTTCTGATGTTGAGGCATTCCCCGGAGCAGGGCGACGATGACGGTGAAGTGGCCGTGGAAAAAGCCAAACCGGTCAAAAAGAAGAAAGTCGACCGCAATGCCCCACCAGTCTATATCGCACTCGATGCCTTTACCGTCAATCTCGTCCCGGAACGGGGTGACCAGTTCCTGCAACTGGTCCTGTCGGTCGAGGTCGACGATCCGCAGACCGGTGACCAGCTCAAGGCCTACATGCCGAAGCTGCGCAACGACCTGACCTTGCTGCTGTCGAGCAAGAAAGCCTCGGATTTGATCAGCACCGAAGGCAAGGAGAAGCTGGCGAAGGAGATCATGGAGAAAATGAACGGCGTTCTCGACCCGGCCGGCAAAGGGAAAAACCGCGACGGACCCATCAGAGATGTGTTATTTACCTCGTTCATCATCCAATAAACCGCAATGAGCGCCGATTTCCTCTCCCAGGATGAAGTCGACGCCCTGCTCAAAGGCGTCAGCGGCGAAACCGACGAACCCGAAGAGCTTGAAGAAACTGGCGAGGGCCCCCGCCCGTACAATCTCGGAACGCAGGAGCGAATCGTCCGGGGACGCATGCCGACGCTCGAGCTGGTCAATGAGCGTTTTGCCCGTTACCTTCGCATCGGTCTTTTTAACTACATGCATCGCAGCGCCGAGATCTCGGTGGGCTCGATACGAGTGCAGAAATACAGCGAGTTCACCCGCAACCTGGTGGTACCGACCAACCTGAATCTGGTCGCGGCCAAACCATTGCGTGGTACGGCCTTGTTCGTCTTCGACCCTAGTCTGGTCTTTCTGGTCGTAGACAATATGTTCGGCGGCGACGGCCGCTTTCACACGCGCGTCGAAGGCCGGGATTTCACCGCGACCGAACAACGCATCATTCAGGGACTGCTGAGGGTCGTCTTCAGCGAGTACGGCCGCTCATGGAAGCCGGTCTACGATCTCACATTCGAGTACATCCGATCCGAAATGAACTCGCAGTTTGCGAACATCGCCACTCCGTCCGAGATCGTCATCGCAACGACCTTCTCGCTGGAATTCGGTGGCTCGAACGCGGACATGCATATCTGTTTCCCCTACTCGATGATCGAACCGATTCGTGATCTGCTGTACAGCTCCATGCAGAGCGATCAACTATCCACCGATCGACGCTGGATCATCATGTTGCGCAAACAGTTGAAAAATGCCGAAGTCGAAATTACGGCGCAACTGGCCACGCAGACGGTGACCCTGCGCGAGATTCTCCGGTTGAAGGTCGGCGAGGTCATTCCTCTCGAAATCCCCGATAAAATCGTCGCACTGGTCGACGAAATACCCCTGCTGGAATGCCGCTACGGACAGCAAGGTGGGCAGTACGCGCTCAAGATCGAGCGATTCATGGCCTCCGAAATCGCGGAGGCTTCGGTGGGAGAAAGCAATGGCTAAAGAAACAGACGATTACGCGTCTCCGACGACTGACGACGCGGAAGATGACTGGGCGGCGGCGATGGCTGAACAGGCCATGGCTGAAACAGCCCCAACCGCCAGCGCACAGCCCGCCAACATCTTCCCGAGTTTCGATGACTCGGATCGGAAGACCTCGATGATGAACGAACTCGACCTGATTCTGGACATTCCCGTCCAGATTTCGGTCGAACTCGGGCGCACCAAAATCACCATCAAGAACCTCCTGCAACTGGCACACGGTTCGGTCGTCGAACTGGACGCCATGGCAGGTGAACCACTGAACGTCTTCGTCAATGGCACCCTGATCGCGCAGGGCGAAGTGGTGGTGGTGAACGACAAATTCGGCATTCGTCTGACCGATATCGTCACTCCCTCCGAACGGGCGCGTAAAATCGGGCACTGAGCGTCTCTGCCGAGCCTCTTTCTGGCCGATCACGACGACGTTTTGACCTTCTCCCCACTTGTTTTAAGATAGTGGCCTGTCACCAAGTCTGGCCGACCCTCTTGATTCGATACTGCAAACCGATTGGCCATAACGGCACCCGCAGGGTGGGCCGTTTGCTGTTTGCCCTGTATTCGGGCAGCGCCTTCGCGCAGGCTGCCGAACCGCCAGGCGTTTCAACCAGCATGTTGCTGCAGACCGTTCTGGCCCTGGTCCTGGTCATTGGCGTTCTGTTTCTTGCCGCGTTCCTGCTGCGCAAGCTCAATGGCGGCCGCGGCTTCGGCAGCAGTGGCCCCTTGCGCGTCGTGGGTGGTCTGATGATTGGCACCCGCGAGCGTATCGTGCTCGTTGAAATCGGCGACACCTGGATCGTCGTCGGCCTCGTACCTGGCCAGATCCGGACCCTGCATACGCTGCCGAAAGGCGACCTCAAACCTGCCGGGAATGGCGAGCGGCATTTTGCGCAGTGGCTGAAACAGATCACCGAGCGCAAGAATGAAGGCGGTTAAGCACCTCCCCTGGCTGCTTCTGCTCGCACTCGCCGTGCCTGCGCTTGCCTGGGCACAGGCCGGCGGGTTGCCGATGCTGACCAGTACGCCGGGCAGCGGCGGCAGCCAGACCTACACCTTGTCGATCCAGACCCTGCTGACGCTGACGGCACTCACCTTCCTGCCGGCTGCGCTGCTGATGATGACCAGCTTCACACGCATCATCATCGTCCTCTCGCTGTTACGGCAGGCACTGGGGACACAGAGTTCGCCGCCGAATCAGGTGCTGATCGGTCTCTCGCTGTTCCTGACCTTTTTCATCATGTCCCCGGTTCTCGACACCGTCTACAGCGATGCCTATCTTCCTTTGTCGGAGAACCGGATCAGCTACCTCGAGGCCATTGAGCGAGGGGCGGTGCCACTGCGCAAGTTCATGCTCAAGCAGACCCGTGAGGCCGACATCGCCCTTTTCGCGCGCATGACCAAGACCGCCAACTTCGCATCGGCTGAAGACATTCCCATGCGCCTGCTGATCCCGGCGTTCATCACCAGCGAACTGAAGACGGCCTTTCAGATCGGCTTCATCATCTTCATCCCGTTCCTGGTCGTCGACATGGTGGTTGCCAGCGTGCTGATGTCGATGGGCATGATGATGATGTCGCCGGTACTGGTGGCGCTGCCCTTGAAACTGATGTTGTTCGTGCTCGTCGATGGCTGGCATCTGCTGCTCGGATCGCTGGTCGCGAGCTTTGCCACATGACCCCCGAGCTGGTCATGGATATCGGACGCCAGGCAGTCGAGATGACCTTGCTGATGTCCGCGCCGTTGCTGCTGGCCGCGCTGGTGATCGGCCTGATCATCAGCATCTTTCAGGCGGCGACCCAGATCAACGAGCAGACTCTCTCCTTCATTCCCAAGCTGGTGGGGATGTACCTGATCCTTCTTCTGGCCGGCCCGTGGATGCTCGAGCTGATGGTCGATTACGTGCGGCGACTGTTCGAGAGCATCCCGCTCCTGATCGGCTAACGGTCATGACTTTTCCAGGCGCCCCAGATCATGAAAGTCATGACCGTTTCCCTCTCCCCCAACCCCTCCCCCACGAGGGGAGAGAGGCGGTTCGTGAGTCGCATACGCGACTTTCACATTAAACGCCGCATGATCAGCCTCAGCACAGCCGAGATCAACGCCTGGGTGGTAGCCTTCTTCTTCCCGCTGGCACGCATCCTGGCGGTCTTTGCCGCGGCTTCGCCATTTGACCATCCGGCCCTGGGCACGCGGGTCCGCTTGCTACTCGGCCTGGCGATCAGCATGGCCATTGTGCCCGTACTGCCCAGCGTGCCGTCGCTGGATCCGGCATCGGGAACCGGCCTGCTGATTCTGGCGCAACAACTGCTCGTCGGATTCGCCATGGGTTTTGCCATCCGCCTGGTGTTCACCGCGGTGGACTTGGCGGGCAGCCTGATCAGCCTGCAGATGGGTCTCGGCTTTGCCACTTCATATGACCCGCAGACCGCCGGCCAGACTGTAGTCATTTCGGAATTCATGGGACTGCTGGCCTTGCTGGTGTTCCTGGCCATCAACGGCCACCTGATGGTGGTCGCCACCCTGGCACACAGCTTTACGGCGCTTCCCGTCGGCACTCAGGGTTTCACAGCAGACTCCTGGGGGAAGCTGGCGAACGCCGGCGCGGTCATCTTTTCTTCGGGGCTGCTGCTGGCGCTGCCCATCGTCGTCGCCTTGATGATCGGCAACCTGGCCCTGACGATTCTGAGCCGCGCCGCGCCGCAACTCAACCTGATGGCCATCGGCTTTCCACTGACCATCGCGCTCGGATTCGCCGCCCTGATGGTCAGTCTGTCGTATCTGGGCGCCCCCCTGCAACAATTGTTCGAATACGGACTGGAGTCGATGCTCGGAAATTTGCATATTGTCCGCTAAAGTTTTCCCGCGGCGCGTCGTAAGAAAAAGTGTCAGCGAAACAATCGCCACACAGGACGGGCCGGCAGACACCTGAAGAGGCAGATCACCGGAAACCCGACGTTATTCGACCCAGCCAGGAGAAAGAAAATGCCCCAAGTCATCAACACCAACGTCGCGTCGCTGAACTCGCAACGCAGCCTCAGCATGTCGCAAGCCTCGCTCTCCACCTCGCTGCAACGCTTGTCATCGGGCCTGCGCATCAACAGCGCCAAGGACGATGCTGCCGGCCTCGCCATTTCGACGCGCATGAGTTCACAGATCACCGGCCTCAACCAGGCTTCGCGCAACGCCAACGACGGCATTTCGCTGGCGCAGACCGCTGAAGGCGGCCTGCAAAGCATCACCGACTCGCTGCAGCGGATGCGCGAGCTGTCGGTGCAGGCCTCCAACGCCACCAACACCGCCACCGACCGCGCCGCCTTGCAACAGGAAGTCGACACGCTGGTGCAGCAGATCAATACCGTCGCCAGTCAGACTGCATTCAACGGCGTCAAGCTGCTCGACGGCACCTTCAACGCGCAGTCCTTCCAGGTCGGTGCGAACAGCGGCGAAGCACTGACGATCAGTTCGCTCGCCAGCGCCAAAGCCGATGCGCTGGGCGTCGGCACGACTTCCTCGTTCAGTTCGACCACCGCCGGCGCAGTCGCCACCGGGGCCATTGCCGCCGGCGGCATCACCGTCAATGGTTTTGGCATCGGGCCGAGCGTGCGGGACGGTCTTTCCGCCGCGGGAAGCAACGATAGCGCCATCTCCAAAGCAGCCGCCTTCAATGCCGTGTCGGGTCAGACCGGGGTCACGGCCAAGGCGAGTGCCACCACGCTGACCGGCATCGCGAACACGGCACAGGCTGCCATTGCTGGCGATACCACCGACTTCATTTACGTCAATAACGTCAAACTGGGTGCCATCGCCGCAGGAGCAGACGCCGTCACCCAGGGCGCCAACGTCGCCGCAGCATTCAATGCCGTTTCCAACCAAAGCGGGGTCACCGCCACTTTCAGCACTTCGACGGGCGCGGTCTCGCTGACCGCTGCCGATGGCCGCAACATCAGCCTGATTGGCCGTGGTACAGGGGCGCTTATCGATAACACCGGTTTGACCATCGGCGACGATGGCGGCACTAACAGCAACATCGTCGCCGCCGGCGCCAGCGACGGGTCCGCCCTGGCTGCCGGAGATCTGACGATCAATGGCTACGATATTGGCGCAGTTGCCGCCGATGCTGCCGCGACGCCAGGGAACAACCTGGCCGCTGCGATCAATGCACTGACCAGCAAGACCGGGGTGACGGCAACCAATGCCGCTGGCACCCTGACCTTGTCGGCCGGCGAGGGACAAGCGATCACCATCAGTGGCAACCTGGCGCACGCAACCACTACGTCAACCTCCACCGGCTTCAGCACAGATCAACTCGGTGCAGGCGCTGACGAGACCGCCAATGCCGCATCCTCCAATGCCGTCATTACACGAGGCAACATCACGCTCAGCTCCACGGCGAGTGCCGGCATCACCCTGAGTGGTTCCGACATCGCACGCTCGGGACTGAGTTCAGCCTATACGGCCGCCACGGCCACCTTTGGCGCCGGCATCGCCAGCGTTGATCTGACCACCGCCACCGGTGCGCAGAACGCCATTGCGACGATCGACTCGGCGCTGGCCAACATCAACTCGAGTCGGGCCAACCTCGGTGCGCTGCAGAACCGCTTCAACAGCGTCGTCAACAATCTGGCGACCACCTCGGAAAACCTAACGGCCTCGCGCAGCCGCATTCTCGACGCCGACTTCGCTGCCGAGACCGCTAACCTGAGCCGCGGGCAGATCATGCAGCAGGCCGGTACGGCGATGCTGGCGCAGGCCAACTCGCTACCGCAGGGAGTACTCTCGCTGCTGCGCGGCTAAGCGAACGCCGTCAAATCGCGCTAAGATCAGGGGTGCGGTCGTGCTCAGGCGGTCGCACCCTGGCGTCTGTTCCCTAAGGAGTCCGAGATGAACATCCCATCCACTGCCGCTTCACTCTCCCCCCAGAGCAATCTGGTCGTTGTCAGCCCTGCGGCACGTGACGTCAAATCAGCGGGCGAAACCAGAACCACCGACCCCACGCTGACCCTGCTGCCGGTGCAGCCTCCCGACCGGACGCAGCTTGAAGCAGCCACCCAGAGCGTCCGCGATTTTGTCAAGCCGATCAACGACGATCTGGAGTTCAGTGTGGACGGAGATTCCGGGCAATTGGTGGTCAAGATCATCGACAGTGCCACCAAGGAAGTGATCCGCCAAGTGCCCTCGCAGGAAATGCTGGCCATTGCCAAGGCTCTCGACAGCATCAAGGGATTATTTGTCAAACAATCGGCCTGACGGTCATGACTTTTCCAGACACCTCCGATCATGAAAGTCATGACCGTTTCCCCCTCTCGCGAGTGGAGAGGGGAGCCCTTCGACAAAGCTCAGGGCAGGGTTCGTGAGTCGCTGACGCGACTTTTACATTAACCGCTTCCTCGCTCGCAGTTCGCAGCGCACAGCCGCAGGAGAATACCATGGCGGTTTCGTCACCGGGCCTCGGCTCGAACCTCGATGTAAACAGTATCGTCAGCCAGTTGATGGCGGTGGAGAAACGACCGCTGACCGTTCTGGCACAGAAGCAGGCCGGCTTTCAGGCCAAGATCTCGGCGCTCGGATCGCTGCAGGGGACGATTTCGGCCATGCAAACGGCCGCAGGGAACCTGGTGCCCGTCAGTGGCACGACGGCGGCGCAGAAATTCACGGTTTTGAGAACGTCGGTAGCCGACGCGACGATCGCTTCGGCCACCACGACATCAAGCGCGGTAGCCGGGACCTATAGTCTGGCCGTGACCCAACTTGCCACGCAGCACAGCATCGCCACCCCCAGCGGAGCCAGTTCGCCCTTTTCGGGGACCAACGGAACCCTCCCGCAGGGCGGTACGCTGACCCTCGCACTGGGCACCGCGGACGGCGTCACCGTGGGCAAAACGACCGACATCACCATCGCCGATGACGCCACGCCGGAGGCCATCCGCGACGCGATCAATGCCGCCAACGCCGGTGTTGCGGCGCTGGTGATCAATGGGACCGATGGCAAGCAACTCCTGTTGACCAGCGATACCGCCGGCAGCAACCAGGTGATCAAAATTTCTGGAAGTACGGGCCTGTCCTACGTCGCTCCAGAGGCCAGGCACCACAGCGTCAGCACGGACAGCGGCGTATTTTCCGGGGTCGGCGGCACCCTGCCGGTCAGCGGCACGCTGACCATCCAGCTCGGCGACAGCGATGGTTCCAATATCCACAAGACCACGGATGTCACCATCGCCGCTGACTCCACCCCGGAAATGATGCGCGACGCCATCAACAGCGCGAGCGCAGGCGTGACGGCAGAGGTCATCGACGGCACCTCCGGTAAACAGCTCGTGTTGACCAGCGATGCCGGCGGCAGCAACCAGTTCATCGAATTGTCGGGGAGTGCCGCCCCGTCCAATACCCGCTCGGACCCGGTCGAGCCGGCGGATACCTTTACCCAGACGCACGCTGCACTCGGCGCCACCTTCACCCTGAATGGCGTTGCGGTATCGTCCGCAACCAACACCGTGACGACGGCGATCGACGGCATCACCCTGAATCTGCTGAAAGGCCCGGAAGCGCCCGCGACCTCGCTCAGCACCACGCTGACGATCAGCAAGGACAATTCCAGCCTGACCACCGGCGTCAACGCGCTGGTCAAGGCGATCAACGAATTCCAGAGCACCGCCAGGAATCTCGGCAGTTACGATGCAGCCAGCAAGAAAGCCGGCACGCTCAACGGCGACAGCACGCTACGGACGGCGCAGAATTTTTTCCGCACCGCACTTGGCGAGGTTCCCTCTGCACTCGCCGGCGCCAGCCTGCAACGTCTGTCGGACATCGGTGTCAGCCTGCAGAAGGACGGCACGCTGACCGTCGATGCCGCCAAGCTGAGCACGGCCATCGGCAAGGATTTCAACGGCGTCGCCAACCTGGTCGCCGCCTACGGCAGCGCGGTCAAGAGCGCGGCCGACGGACTGGTCGGTAGTGGTGGCCTGATTGCCGCCCGCAGCGACGGACTCAATTCGTCGATCGTCAACCTCGGCAAGCAATCGACGGTGATATCGGATCGGCTGGTCGATATCGAAGCGCGCTATCGCAAGCAGTTCACCTCACTCGACACGCTCATCGCAGGAATGACCACGACCAGCACTTTCCTGACGCAACAGCTCGCCAACCTGCCCAAGTACAATAATAGTTAATCGTTAGTTTCATCCACCAGGAGCCCGCAATGTTCGGCAATGCACGCAACGCGATTTCAGCCTATCAGAAGGTAGGTATCGATGCAGCCATCGAGGTGGCCGACCCGTACCGGCTAATTCTGCTGCTCTTCGCCGGCGCCCAGACCGCTATCGGCAAGGCCCGCGCTGCCATGCAGCAACAACAGATCGCCGCCAAGGGGGAAGCCATTTCCAAGGCCATCGACATCATCGGCAACGGCCTCAAGGTCAGCCTCGACCTGGAACAAGGCGGCGAACTCGCCGAGCGCCTCCATGCCCTTTACGACTACATGGTGCTGCGCCTGCTGCGCGCCAATCTCGACAACGATCTGCGCGCGCTCGAGGAAGTCGCAGCTCTGCTCGAAGAGATTCATGGTGCCTGGCGGGAAATCTCACCCCAGGCGCGGCAAAGAGCTGTCGCATGACTTCCTCGCTGAGATCACTTGAGCAGCTGCTGGCGCTTGCCGAGGCGATGCTCAGCGCTGCCGAAGACGGTGACTGGGAATTGCTGTCCAGGCACGAGGCCGAACGCCGGGCCCTGACCGACAGCCTGCCAAACAACCTGACAGGCCAGATCGCACCTGCGGCGGCCGTGCGTGCGCGCACGCTGATCGAGAATTGCCAGCGCTGCGATGCGCGCATCCGCCCGCTGGTCGAGGCCCGCCTGAATGAACTGCGCGTCGTCCTGCGAGAGATCTGAGCGACTCTCACAGTAACGGCCATGACTTTTCGAGACACATCCGATCAGGAAAGTCATGACCGTTTCCCTCCCTTGCAGGACGCATCCCGGCGGGCAAACCGGAATCGCTCGATGGGCGCGGAGCATGCTCCGCGAATTCCCCATCTCGCCCCCCACCCCCCCCACGGCCCGCGCGGCATCGCGGGCCGGCTACGGCGGCACGGAGCAGTGCTCCGCGAAACCCCGCCTTCGCCCCCCGCGAGTGAGAGGGGAGATTCGTGAGTCGCTGACGCGACTTTCACAGTAACGGCCATGATCCGCCCCGACATCACCAACCGTCTACAGCCGATTGCCGATCTCACCCTGCGGCAGACGCCGCCGGGACAGGAGATTACCGACAAACTGTCCGGCCTCGTCGTCGGACAGCGCTTGTTGGCTGAAATCCAGTCGCTGCTGCCGAACGGCTCGTACCGTGCGCTGATTAACCAGCGCAGCGTCACCCTTACCCTGCCCTTTGCCGCCCAAAGCGGCGATGCGATCGAGCTGGAGGTCGCCGAGAGCAACGGCAAGCTGACTCTGGCAGTGCTGGCAAAAGCAGGAGCCGACGGCGGCCGGAGTGGCATCGAAGCGGCCACTACCAGTCTGAGCCGTACCGGGCAATTGATCAGCGATCTGCTTGGCGGGTCGCGCAGCAACAGTCCCACGGCGCTGCCACTCAACGGCAATCAGCCGATCGCCGCCAGCCCGCCGGCTAACGCCCAGGAGCTGCTGCCGCTACTCAAGGAGGCGATCAGCAAGAGCGGCATGTTTTACGAATCGCATCAGGCAGAATGGGTCGAGGGCCGCTACAGCAAGGCGCAATTGCTGCAGGAGCCACAAGGGAAGCTGGCTCCCCTGGTCGCAGCAAAACAGCTCACAGCTTCCCAGGTTGCGGCCACGCAGGCATCATTCCCGGTTGCCGAGCCTCTCACCATGCCAGACGCCTCCGTCGGGATCACCTCAGGGCAGGTCAGGCCGGCAGACCTGAACCGCTCCATCAGCGAGCCGGCACCCCGATTGCAGGAAGTGCAGGGGAAATCGGCTTCCCTGGTGGCCGCACCACTAGAAGCGGCTCCCCAGATCACGGCTGCACAGGAATCGTCAGAACCCCACGGCATGACAGACCCCGCCGTGGAGGCCACGCAAGCACAGACCAGGCCGGTAGACCCGAGTCCCGCCACCCGCCAGTCAGTATCACTGCTGCAAGAGCCAGAGGGAAGACCGGCTCCAGTGTTGGC
This sequence comes from Accumulibacter sp., assembly GCF_036625275.1. GTDB lineage: Bacteria > Pseudomonadota > Gammaproteobacteria > Burkholderiales > Rhodocyclaceae > Accumulibacter. Next base: position 34,798 of record NZ_JAZKUD010000022.1, on the reverse strand, counting down.
CGAGCAGCCAGTCACGGCGCCCCGGCTTGCGGCTACCTCGGTCGTGACCCTGCAGGAGTTCCCTCAGGCTGCCGAACCACCGGCCATGTCAGGCAGCGCCGTGGAAGCCACCCAGGCACAGGCCAGGCCAGTGGATCTGAACCCTGCTAGCAGCCAGTCGGCCCAGTCTTCCCAAACTTCCCAGCCTCCCCCATCCGCACAGCCTTCGCAACCCGTCGCCCCACACGCACAGGCAATCGTTCAGCAGCAACTCGAAGCCTTCGCCACCCAGAATTTTTCATGGCAGGGACAGATCTGGCCCGGTCAGCAAATCCGGTGGGAGATTGCCAACGAGATTGACCACCGTGGCAGCAGGGGTGGCGGCGCTGCCGATTCCGACGGGAACGGTGAAAAGTGGCAGACGCGGCTGCGTCTGACGCTTCCCCAACTCGGTGAGGTCGATGCCCGCTTGCACATCCAGGGCAGGCAGATCACGCTCGCCGTGTTTGCCCCCGACGCCGAGACCCGCGCGCGATTGCGCAGCGACGCCGCAGTCCTGCGCAGCCAGTTCGAACAGGCCGGCCTGGACCTCGTGTCACTGGGAATTACCGTGCCACCAGCGAGTATCCAGCCCGCCCAGTGAGCAGCGGCAGACGCCGCGGCAACCCACGATGCGAAACCGAAAGCAGACCAATCCTGACCAGGCAGGCTCGACAACCTGCTTCTGGCAAGCTTGGCAAACCCTGCACGAGCCGTGTTCAGGCGCGGGCAAAAAAAGACTGGATCTGTGAAATAGTTGGCTAAAGTTTTCCTGACGCAGGCCGATGACCTAATCGTCCGACGCGTTTCGATGTGCTCGACCGGCATCCGAAAAAACGCCCTTGCGCATAGTCAATTTACTTTCGAGACTTTTCTCAGGGCAAGAAAAGCCTCCGAGGAAAAATAGATGTCAATCATTACGTCCCTTACGACCACGCAGATCAGTACTCTGGATGCCGGGCAAATCGCCGCACTGACGACCAGCGAGATCCGGGAACTCTCCACCAGCCAGATCGCCGCCGGCCTCAGCGCCGCCCAGATCATGGCGATGACCACGGCGCAAGTCGCTGCACTGACGACCAATCAGCTCGTCAATGGCCTCACCACCGCCCAACTGGCAGCGATGGAAACCGCTGATGTCGCGGCGCTCAAGACCAGTCAGGTGGCCGCCCTCACCACCACTCAGATCGCCACCCTCGGCACCAGCCAGATCGTCGCACTGACTTCGTCGCAGGTCGCCGCGCTCACCACCAATCAGCTCATCAACGGCCTCACCAGCAACCAGCTGACAGTCCTGGAAACCCGTGATGTGGCCGCACTCAAGACCGTCCAGGTGGCCGCGCTCACCAGCAGCCAGATCGCCATCGTCCTTGGCAGCAGCCAGATCGCTGCCATCAGAACGTCGCAGGTCGCCGCCCTCACCACCGCCCAGATCGCCGGCCTCGGCACCGCCCAGATCGCCGCGCTGGCTTCGGCACAGATCCGCGCCCTGACCACCAATCAGCTCGTCAATGGCCTCACCACCGCCCAACTGGCGGCGATGGAAACCGCCGATGTCGCGGCGCTCAAGACCAGTCAGGTGGCCGCCCTTACCACCACTCAGATCGCCAACCTCGGCACCAGCCAGGTCGTCGCACTGACTTCGTCGCAGGTCGCCGCGCTCACCACCAATCAGCTCATCAACGGCCTCACCAGCAACCAGCTGACAGTCCTGGAAACCCGTGATGTGGCCGCACTCAAGACCGTCCAGGTGGCCGCGCTCACCAGCAGCCAGATCGCCATCGTCCTTGGCAGCAGCCAGATCGCTGCCATCAGAACGTCGCAGGTCGCCGCCCTCACCACCGCCCAGATCGCCGGCCTCGGCACCGCCCAGATCGCCGCGCTGGCTTCGGCACAGATCCGCGCCCTGACCACCAATCAGCTCGTCAATGGCCTCACCACCGCCCAACTGGCGGCGATGGAAACCGCCGATGTCGCGGCGCTCAAGACCAGTCAGGTGGCCGCCCTCACCACCACTCAGATCGCCAACCTCGGCACCAGCCAGATCGTCGCGCTGACTTCGTCGCAGGTCGCCGCGCTCACCACCAATCAGCTCATCAACGGCCTCACCAGCAATCAGCTGACGGTCCTGGAAACCCGTGATGTGGCCGCACTCAAGACCGTCCAGGTAGCCGCGCTCACCAGCAGCCAGATCGCGATTGTCTTGGGCAGCAGCCAGATCGCTGCCATCAGAACGGCGCAGATCGCCGCCCTCACCACCGCCCAGATCGCCAGCCTCGGCACCGCCCAGATCGCCGCGCTGGCCTCAGCGCAGATCCCCGCATTCACCACCAATCAGCTCGTCAATGGCCTCACCACCGCCCAACTGGCGGTGATGGAAACCGCCGATGTCGCGGCGCTCAAGAGCAGCCAGGTGGCCGCCCTCACCACCACTCAGATCGCCAACCTCGGCACCAGCCAGATCGTCGCGCTGACTTCGTCGCAGGTCGCCGCGCTCACCACCAACCAGCTCATCAACGGCCTCACCAGCAACCAGCTGACGGTCCTGGAAACCCGCGATGTGGCGGCACTCAAGACCGTCCAGGTGGCCGCGCTCACCAGCAGCCAGATCGCGATTGTCTTTGGCAGCAGCCAGATCGCTGCCATCAGAACGGCGCAGGTCGCCGCCCTCACCACCGCCCAGATCGCCGGTCTTGGCACCGCCCAGATCGCCGCGCTGACCTCGGCGCAGATCCCCGCATTCACCACCAATCAGCTCGTCAATGGCCTCACCACCGCCCAACTGGCAGCGATGGAAACCGCCGATGTCGCGGCGCTCAAGAGCAGCCAGGTGGCCGCCCTCACCACCACTCAGATCGCCAACCTCGGCACCAGCCAGATCGTCGCGCTGACTTCGTCACAGGTCCGTGCCCTCACCACCAACCAGCTCATCAACGGCCTCACCAGCAACCAGCTGACGGCCCTGGAAACCCGCGATGTCGCGGCACTCAAGACCAGCCAGCTGGTCGCGCTCACCAGCAGCCAGATCGCCATCGTCCTTGGCAGCAGCCAGATCGCCGGGATCGGCACGTCGCAGGTCGCCGCCCTAACCACCGCCCAGATCGCCGGTCTCGGCACCGCCCAGATTGTCGCTCTGACCACCGCGCAGGTCCGCGCACTGACCACCAATCAGCTTGTCAATGGCCTCACCAGCACCCAACTGCAAGCGATTGAGGCGACGGATGTCGCGGCACTCAAGAGCAGCCAGATCGCCGCCCTTGCCACCAGTCAGATCGCCAACCTCGGCACCTCCCAGTTCGCGGCACTGACTTCTTCACAGATCGGCGCACTCACCGTCAATCAGATTGCCAACGGCCTCACCACCAACCAGCTGAGCACCATGGATGCCACCGATGTCTCAGCATTCAAAACCAGCCAGGTCGCCGCGCTCACCACCAGCCAGATCGCCATCGTCCTGCGCACCAGCCAGATTGCAGGGATCGGCACAGCGCAGGTCGCCGCACTCACCACCTCTCAGGTCGCCAGTCTCGACACCGCCCAGGTCGTCGCACTGACCACGGCGCAGGTCCGCGCCCTGACCACCAATCAACTCGTCAACGGCCTCACCACCACCCAACTGCAAGCGATCGAGGCGACTGATGTCGCGGTACTGAAGACCAGCCAGATCGCTGCCCTCGCCAACAGTCAGATTGCCAATCTTGGCACCAGCCAGATCGTCGCGCTGACCACGACCCAGGTCGGCGCGATCACCGCCACTCAGATCGCCAGCGGCCTCACCACGGCCCAGGTGAGCGCGATGGAAGCCGCCGATATCGCAGCTCTGCGGACCAGCCAGATCGTCGCGCTGACCACCGCGCAGGTTGCCGCACTCACGGTCACCCAGATCGCCAATGGCCTCACCACCGCCCAGGTGAAAGCCATGGAAGCCGCTGATGTCGCAGCACTCAGCACCACCCAACTCGCCGCACTCACCGCCGCTCAGGTTCCCGTCCTGACCCTCAGCCAGCTCGCTGCCATGAGCACGGCTCAGACCTATGCCCTCAAGGGGATGTTCCTGACGACGACGCAAACCGCAGCCCTGACCACGGCACAGGTCAACTTGGCTTCCACGCCACTGATTCTTGACCTCAACGAAGATGGCAAACTGTCGCAAAGCATTTCGTCAGGCGTTCAGTTCGACCTGTTGGCGACCGGCAACAAGGTTCATACCGGCTGGGTTGCCAGCGGTGACGGTCTCCTGGTCATGGACCGCAACGGCGATGGCACCATCAACGACGGCGGTGAATTGTTCGGATCGTCGGTCACGCTGGCCAACGGCGAAAAGGCTGCAGACGGCTATGTCGCCCTGAGTGAAATGGACAGCAATGCCGACGGTGTCATCAGCTCAGCAGACGAACATTGGTCGGATCTGGCAGTCTGGGTAGACGGCAATTCGGACGGGATCAGCCAGTCCGGAGAACTGCGCTCCCTCGAGTCGCTGGAAATCGTCAAACTCGACCTGAACGCGACCGGAACTGCAGTGATGGATGCGGGCAATCTGGTCGGACTGATTTCCAGTTACCAGACCGTTGATGGGGCAAATCACGAGATGGCCGATGTCTGGTTCGCAACCGACAGGAGCATTGCAAGCCAGGCAGCACCGCCTACCACTGCGGCAGCAGCGGTGGATCTCAGAGCGAATGTGGGCAACCTGCTGCAGGCCATCTCGTCGTTCAACACCGGACAGGCAGCGCCCGACCCGAACGCCCTGGGTACCAGCCTCCTGCCTCAACTCGCCCCGCAGGCAAGCATTGCGGCCTTGCTGCAGCAATACGACCCGAACGGCAATCCGTTCGGTGCGTCCCAGGCCTCACAGACGGTGGCGACCAACTCGCTGACCAATCCGCCAAGCCTGGATGCGATCACCAAGGGCATGCTCGCGACAGGTCATTAAGCAGCGCAAGCAGCGGTTCAGCCATGCAGCGGGGCCTCACTGGCCCCGCTTTTTTATCCATTTGTCGCCCGATCCGCGCACCAACGTACTGCTTGAATAAATCATCTTGTTCAATGATTACAATCAGTTATGATTATCCTGCAAAGACCGCCGAGACCTGTTTTCAGGATATAATCCAGGCTCGTTATAACAGTTAATCCGGGACGGCGGCCTTGAGGAGAGTGGCGTAGTGCGCGACGATGTATTTGTTTCTCTGCTGATGCAGGCATGGAACGGACAACTCGAACTGCTGCAACTCATCGACCAGTGCAGCAAACTGGAGCAGGAGCAGCGCGCTCCCCTGGCAGCGATCCTCTATCAGACCTGGCTCAAAAGAACCCCTTCAACGCACGCCCACGCGGCGTACTTCAACCTCGGCGCAACGCTGTCGAATCTCGGGGATCTGGCGGCTTCCGAAGAGGCCTACCGGCAGGCGATCGCCCTGTCTCCTGGCTTCATTCAGCCCCGACTCAACCTTGGGCTGGTCCTTGAGCGTAGGGGCTTGCTGGACCAGGCGGTCGAAGAGTGGCGGTGGGTCGAGCACAATGTTCCCGCCGACACGGATGAATACAAGGTTTTCCTGCTTCTTGCCCTGAACAATCTTGGCCGGGTGCTGGAGATCAAAAAAGAATATCGGGATGCCACGGACTATCTCGACAGGAGTCTGTCGATCGATCCCACCCAGTCGGATGTACTCCACCACTGGGTATTTCTGCGCATGAAACAATGCTGTTGGCCCGTTTATCGAACCACCGGCAAAGTCAGCCCGGAACTGATGGAGAATTCCACCTCCGCCTTGGCCATGCTCGCGATGACCGACGATCCTGCGGTACAACTGGCCGCCTCGCGACGCTATGCGGACAAAAAGGTACTCAAGGATCTGCCCTCTCTCGCCAAGCCAGGAGGCTACGGACACCCAAAAATCCGCATCGGCTATTGCTCCTCGGATTTCTGCCTGCATCCGGTCGCCATGCTGATGGTAGAGATGTTCGAATCCCATGACCGCGAGAAATTCGAGGTCTACGCGTATTGCTGGAGCCCGGAGGACGGCTCGGAAGTGCGCAGGCGGGTGATTGCCGCCATGGATCACTTCCAACGTATCGATCAACTCGGCGACGAGCAAGCGGCTTGCCTGATTCGGGAACACGAGATCGATATTCTGGTAGACCTGCAGGGCCAGACTGCCGGTGCCCGCATGAACATGCTGGCCTACCGGCCGGCGCCCATCCAGATCACCTATCTCGGCCTGCCCGCTACTACCGGCCTCCCGTTCATCGACTACGTCATTGCCGACCGCTTCCTCATCCCCGAAGAGGAAGCCCGCTACTATTCCGAAAAGCCCCTCTACATGCCCGACATCTATCAGGTCAGCGACCGCAAGCGCGCGCTGGGCCCCACCCCTAGCCGGGCGAGCTGCGGGCTGCCGGAAGAGTGCTTTGTGTACTGCTCATTCAACAATAACTTCAAGTTCACCCCCGAAATGTTCAGCGTCTGGATGAACATTCTGCGCCGCGTGTCCGGCAGCGTGTTGTGGTTACTGGCCGACAATCCCTGGGCCGAAGAAAACCTGCGCCGGGAAGCCATCCATCAGGGCATCGAACCCTCCCGCCTGATCTTCACCGAGCGGGTTGCCCCGGAAAACTATCTGGCTCGCTACCAGATTGCGGACCTGTTCCTTGACACCTTCCCGTTCAATGCGGGCACGACCGCGAACGACGCCCTATGGATGGGCCTGCCGGTCCTGACCCGGAGTGGACGTACCTTTGCGTCCCGTATGGCCGGTGCCCTGCTGACCGCAGCCAATCTCGGGGAACTCATTACCTACCAGCTCAGTGACTATGAAGAAAAAGCAGTTGCCCTGGGTCACCATCGAACCGAATGCCAACGGATGCGGGCCCACCTGGTCAGGGAGCGCACTCAGGGAGTGCTGTTCGATACCCCCTTGTTCGTACGCAATCTGGAAAGCCGGTTGTTGCAATTGACCAGGCATCCACCGGCAACTTCATCGCCAAGGTGAGGAAAATTCGGACTCCTTGAAAGGACCACCGTGCACCCAGCACAAACCATGGGACAAACCCCAATAAATTACATTCACAATCCGGATGTTCTCGGCTTCATGCGTAGCGACTATACCTTTGTCGTGGAAGTGGGCTCCAGCAGCGGTGCTCTGGCGCGTGCCTATCGCGGCATCAACCCTGGCTGCCGCTATGTGGGCATAGAAATCGATGCGGGCTACGCCGAAGCGTCTAGGCAACATTGCACCGAGGTGATCCATGGCAATGTCGAAGATCTCTCTGACGAATCATTCCAGCAGTTGAGTGATGCCGACTGCTGGATATTTGCCGACGCTTTGGAGCATCTTTACGATCCATGGCGACTGCTGGAGCGCATCCAGGCCAATGCGCGCAGCAGCACCGAAGTGATTGCCTGCATTCCGAATGCACAATACTGGGGCGTCCAGTCCCGGCTCAACGCCGGTCTGTTCATCTATCAGGACTCAGGTCTGTTCGACCGCACCCATATTCGCTGGCTTACCCGCCTGACCATCATCGATCTGTTCCATTCGCACGGCTTCCAGGTGCTCAACATGATTGCCCGTCTCCTCGATCAACCTAGCGATGAAATGGCAGCAGCGATTCGGCAAATGGCGCGTGCCTCCGGTAACGATCCCGAGATGGCCCTACAGGACGCCGTTCCATTTCAATATGTGGTCAAGGCGGTAACGGACGGCTGATGCAAACCGGAAAAATTACTGACCCGACGCAAGTGATGAGTCCTGCGTTTCATCCGGTTTATCTCTATCATATCGCCTACTCTGAAACGACCCTCGCTGAAGTCCCTCCGGGATACCTGATCCTGGACAATGTCAATAGCCCCCGCAATGATTGGCGTGAGTATTGGCCAATTCGCAGGTTCCTGATCGATGGAAATCTCGAAGAGCGTGCGTATTATGGTTTCTTCTCACCACGCTTTCAGGAAAAGACCGGACTGGGCCATGCCCAGGTGAAAGCCTTCGTGCAAGCAGCCGGTACAGACACGGAGGTGGTTTCATTCAGCCCGCAACCTGACATGGGAGCTTTTTTCCTCAATGTATTCGAACAGGAGGAACTGTTTTCACCGGGCTTCATCGCAGCCAGCGAGGCCTTCCTTGCGGCAATTGGCATGCCCATCGGTCTGGCGCCGCTGGTCATGGATTCACGGCAGATCATTTTCAGCAATTTTTTTGTCGCGCGTCCTGCGTTCTGGCGTGCCTGGCTCGATCTCAACGAGCAGTTGTTCTCGATCTGCGAAGGAGAGGACAGCGCGCTGAAACGATTACTGACGGTCGAAACAGCCTACCCCGGCTCCGTGCAAAGAAAAGTCTTCCTGATGGAACGTATTGCGTCCATATTACTGACGGTCGATCCCAGGTGGCGTGTACGCGCTTACAACACCTTCGACTGTGCCTGGTCAAATAGCCGCCTGAATCAGTTCAAGTTCGAGGCTGTGCTGAGCGACGCGCTGAAAATCGCGATGAAGGAGCAAGGGTTTCACGATTACAGGGAAGCGTACGCGCAGTTGCGCGACAAGTTGCGCGAATAGAAGAATCTTGCGATGGAAAACTCGATCATCATCATCAATGCTGCCGACATTCCCCCAGCCATACAGATCGCCAGGAACCTGTCCTCGTATACCGTTTACACATTCGACCCGATCCTGGTTGACCCAATCTCGTCGAGCGGACTGGGGAATATCGTTTATATCCCTTTTGACAATTGCCCGCTCTATCACGAACTGGACGCCAGTGCCCACTCTGCCGCATTCGAGCTGGAAAGGGCACTTGATCTCGAAGTCAGGGATATTGTCCCGGAGGTATCCATAGAGGGATGGCAGCATCTGAACCTGTATTACATCTTGATTACCCTCAAGTGGTACGCAGCACTATGGGCGAATTTTGGCAACAGACTGGCCGGAACCAAGGTACACCTCTTCATCTGTGATACCCCTGGCTCATATTATTTCAACTCATTCATTCCGTCGATCTTGCTCTTGTGGCACCTGAAATGCAATGACATCGAATTTTCAGGTTTTACCTACGGCAGCAAGGATGATGACAGCCATCTGATTCCTGAATTATCCACGGAAAATCACGATGAAGGACTTGAACAGCTACTGATTCATTTACCGACCTGCTGGTATGATATCAATTACTTCTTTCAGGAACTGATCTCGACCGGAAAAACGCTGATCAATATCGAGGCGAAGAATTTCAATATCCCATTACCGGCCACCAAGACCCTGGCACTGGTCGGCGTCGAAAAAATCCTCTCCAGTTTACCGGAAGAGATCCGTACAAAAATAAAGGATTTCTCCCATCAATTGGCGGAAACCCTGGACCGCATATTGCAGCCCTATCTGGTCATACCGAATTACCGCCAGCGCCAGGCCCGACACCTGAACAACATCTACTGCGCCCAACTGGTCACCTATTACCAGCTTTCCCGGTATTTCAAAGAATCGAAACCCTCAAGGATAGTGTTGTCCGATCACGACGCCGGATTTCATGGCCCGGTCATTTCCTTTGCACAAAAACACTCGCTACCGGTCATTCTTTTACCCCACTCCAAGTGTGTCAATGACCTCGAGTTCAAATACAGGAATATCACGGTCCTCAGTCACCCGATACATGGCCAGGAAATTTTTGATGCCCATCACAGGAGCGTACTGAACTTCAAAATCGCTTATCCGGAAACCTTCAGAAGCTCGAGTATCGTTAGCGGGATCAGAACGATTTCTCTGTTACTAAATTCCCTGTCACTCAACGGGTTCTATTTCACACGCTACCAGCCCTACATGCACGGAATACGACAGATCGTTTCCTGGTGCAACGAGCACGGCATCGCCCTGAAAATACGCTGCAAACCGAGTTATTCCATCATCAGCCTGTTGGAGAGAGATATTGGAGTTTCTGCCGCGGAGTTGATTAGGAATGCCAACGAGAGCATGGAGCAGCATGCAGAGAGCTGTGATCTTTGTTTGATGTACGATATGCCGACAACGGGTGCATTACATTTCCTGAAAGATTCCATCCCCATTCTCAACCCCGTTGTAGAACCCCTGGCCCCCTCCGAGATGACACTTGGCAATGCCCGGCTTGTTCCCCAGGAAAGCGTTGAAAATACGCTGCTCCGATTGAAGTGGTTCACTTCGGACCCAACCGCCTTATTTTACTTTCGCACTGAACAGTTCAGGAATTACATCACCCTGTTTCAGAATGCACGGCCATTGCGAGCTTACTTATAGAAGTATCCTGCTGGCGCTGGTGTAAGCGGTCAGCAAAAAGTCTTCCGACATTCCAGCGGCCATACGGGGAGCAATTCCGTCGTGTGAATGTCGGAAAACTTATCCGAGACCGCTTAGTATATTGATGAGCATCCGCGAGCTGCCTCTGTGATACCCGCACCCGACCACGCCCCGTCGTCCCGCCCCGACACGCCGACCCTGGTCCTGCTCGCCAGCCTGTACTGCGCCCAGGGGCTGCCGTCGGGCCTGTTCGCGCATGCACTGCCGGTGCTGCTGCGCCAACACGGTGTCGATCTGGCCGTGATCGGTCTGCTCAAGCTGCTCGCCCTGCCGTGGATGCTCAAACTGCTGTGGGCGCCGTGGGTCGACCGCATCGCGTCCGCTCGTCTCGGCCACCATCGCGGCTGGATCCTGCCGCTGCAGGCGACGATCATCCTCTGCGTCGTCAGCCTGGCGGCAGCGAGCCCGGCGCTTCTCTTCGGCAACGGGTTGCCGCTGCTGCTCGGCCTGATCCTGGCCATCAACCTTGCCGCCGCGACGCAAGACATCGCCACCGACGGTCTGACCGTCCGCCTGCTGCCCGAGTGCTGGCGCGGGCTCGGCAACAGCCTGCAGGTGGGCGGCTACAAGGTCGGCATGATCGTCAGTGGCAGCGGGCTGCTGCTGGTCATGGATGCGCTCGGCTGGAACGTCGCCCTCAGCGGAATCACGCTGCTGCTCGTCCTGTGCACCCTGCCGGTCTGGCGCTTCGACGAGCGGCGGCGGATTCCGCCTGCGGCCCGTGCCGCCGAGACGGCGCTCGGACCGCGCCTGCTGCTCGCGCACTACCGCGGGCTGCTCGCCCAGCCCGGGATGTTCGCCTGGCTGGCCGTCGTGCTCGGATTCAAGCTCGGCGATGCGCTGGGCTCGCCGATGATCAAGCCGATGCTGGTCGACCAGGGCTGGACCAATGCCATGCTCGGGCAGTTGACGCTGGTCAGCAGCGTCGCCGGCATCGCCGGTGCAGCGCTCGGCGGCGCGCTCTACGCGCGGCTCGGCGCCCACCGCTCGCTCTTCCTGTTCGGCCTGCTGCAGGCGGTTGGCATCGCCGCCATGGCACTCCTGGTCGGCCACGGCGGCAACGCCAGGCTGGTCTATGCGGTGGCGCTCGCCGAGCAGGTCGCCGACGGGATGTCCACTGTCGCGCTGTTCGCCGTGATGATGCGGCGCTGCCGCCCGCAGCACGAGGGCGCCGACTTCACCCTGCAGGCGAGCGCGCAGGTGCTGTTCGCGGGGCTGGTCGGCGCCACCAGCGGCGTGCTCGCCAAAGCCGTCGGCTACATGCCGCTATTCCTCATTGCCGGCACGCTCGGACTGGCCGCGCTGAGCCTGCTGCGCGCCGGCATCCCGGCACCGGAAAGCCGGCCGGCCGCCCCCTGAGCAGCACCCCGACGATCGGCATGCCATCCTCTGCCGACCACTCGACCCCGTGCTGGAGGAACATGAGAGGTATCTGCCTGGCCAGCCCCCGTTTGCGTTCGCAGCGGTCGATGAAGCCTGCCGCCAGAAAGCCCGAGGCGGCGGCACGGAAACTGAAAATGCGACCCGCAGACCGAACTGTCGGATGTCGATGTCCCGCCCCTGCATCAGGAAGGGGTCGAGCGTCATCATCAGCATGCAATCGACGATGTGGCTCAACCGGTCCGGCCGCCAGTGTGCGCAGGAAGAGCCGCTCGCACCGGGATGTCGGGGCTGGAAGCGGCGCCTCGTCAGGCGCGCTCACGGAACGCTCCGGGACTCGGACTCGAAGCGGGCGAGCAGACCATCGTAACGCGCCGAGCGCGCGGCGAGCAATCCGCTCGTGCCGTCCAGCACCTCCGCGAAGAAAGCCAGCGTCAGATCGACCGTCGCTGCCTTGACGAGCGGATTCAGGTCGCGCCCGCCGGAACCCAGGCGGTCGGTGAACATGCTGTGCGAGCCGTCGCGAAATACCACGAGCGCCTTGTGCGCACTGCCGGTCGCCGCAAAGACGCGCACCCGGTCCGCGTAGTCGGAACGATAGCCGGGAATCCGGATTTCGTCGCCCTGCGCCGTAATGTGCAGCGTCGGGATGCCGATCGGCCGCACGACGGCCTCCGGGTCGGGCTCGCCATGGAAGGGCGGCGCACTGATGAGGACGGCGCCGACGATGCGTCTATCGCGAAAACTCAGCGCCCCTTGCGGGCGCGCGAACACCGCCCCGGCGGCGAGCAAGGCCGTGTTGGCACCGTAGGAATGACCGGCAGCGAGAATCCGCGCAGCATCGATCGTGCCGGCAAGCTGCGCGTCGTCGAGCACCTCGTCGAGGGCAAAGCCAAGGTCGCGCACGCGGTTGATTGCCTCGGCCTCGTCCGCCGCCCCCTGCAGTCGGGACACCATGCCGAACGGGTTGCCGCTCCACAAGCGACTGTCGCTGCCGGCGTGCTGCACGTGCAGGCTGGCGTAGCCGTGCGCCGCCCAGTTCGCGCCAAGATAGGAGTAGCCCTCGCGCGAACCGCCCATGCCGTGCGAGAAGACCACCAGCGGCACCGAGCCGTGCCGCGCGGTCGCGGCGGGCAGGTAGAGTTTGGCCAGTACCTCGCGCTGCCGGTCGCGGTCGAGCCACTGGAAGCGAAGAATTTCATAAGCGGCCGGCTGTGGCACCAGCCTGGCCTCGATCAGCTCGGCCCGGTTGCGTGCCGACCAAGACTCGACAAGTCCGCCCGCTTGCCCATCCGGCGTCCCGGCGCAGGCAGCGAAGAGGCTTGCGCATGCCACCAGCGCCAGCACGGTGGTCGAACGGATTGCTGTCATCGGAGAACGCCGCCCAGGATACCCATCTCTTGTCAATCAGTCTCTGAGCATCCCGTGTCGAGTAAGTTCAGGTGCCGAGCGAAGTCAAGCATGTCTGTGGCGGCCAGGCCAGGCCGGCCTGCCAGACGGATGCCGGCAGAAGATCTCTAACGGTCATGACTTTTCCAGGCACCCCCGATCATGAAAGTCATGACCGTTGCCCTCTCCCCCGGCCCCTTCCACGGCCCGCGCTGCATCGCGGGCCGGCTGCGGCGGCGCGGAGCAGTGCTCCGCGAAACCCCGCCTTAGCCCCCGCGAGTGGGGAGGGGAAATTCGTGAGTCGCTAACGCGACTTTCACATTAACGGGCAGTGGCGATGCACCTGCCAAGGAAGTTTCCGGCGATCGGCAATGTGCCGCAAGCATGACCGATCAGTGCTGCAGTTGCCCATAAAGCTGGCTGTACAGCCCGTCGCCCTGGATCAGCTCATCGTGCTTGCCTTCCTCGATGATCTGGCCACCATCGAATACGTAGGCCCGGTCGGCTTGTTTCACCGCGCTCAGGCGATGGGCGATGATCAGGGTGGTTCGTCTCTTGAGGAAACCGCGCAGCGCCTCATGCAGTCTCGCCTCGGTGTCGGCGTCGAGCGCCGACGTCGCTTCGTCCAGGATGACGACCTGCGGGGCGGAAAGCACCATGCGAGCGATCGCCAGGCGCTGGCGCTGGCCACCTGACAGCCGCACGCCCTGGCGGCCGACGATGGTATCGAGGCCGCTCGGCAACTCGCGCACGGTATCGGCGAGCTGTGCCACTTGCAGGGCCTGCCACAGATCTTCGTCGGTGAGTTCGCGGCCCAGGGTCAGGTTCGTGCGCACCGTGTCGTTGAACAGCGCCGGATGCTGCAGCACCGTGGCAACGTGGCTGCGCACGACCTCCATACCGATCTCGGTCATCGGCACGCCAGCGAAACTCACCGTGCCGGAGTCAGGCGGATACAGACCGAGCAGGACCTGGACCAGGGTCGACTTGCCGCCGCCGGAAGCCCCCACCAGAGCCACTTTTTCTCCCGGCCGGATGCGCAGGCTGACACCGTTCAAGACGGGGGTATCGCCGTAGCTGAAGTGGACATCCTCCACCTCGACGCCGACCGTATGCTGGCCGGCGAAGGGGTCCTGCCGGTGCGGGTAATGCGGCTCATCCTTCAGTTCGAGCAGGCGGTTGATGCGCCCCAAAGCCGCCTTGGCCGCGTAGAAGGCGTACTGGATGCCCAGAATCTCCTGTACCGGACCCATCATGAACCAGAGATAGCCGAATACCGCCATCATCTGGCCGATGCTGAGATCGGAGTACACCACCATCAGCATGCTGATGGCGCGGAATACGTCGAAGCCGAACAGAAACACCACGAAGGACAGCCGCCCGGCCGCATCGCTCTTCCAGGAGAAAGCGGCGGCGTCAGTGCGAATGCCGCGCGCCCGGTCGATCACCAGGGCAATGTAGTGGCGCTCGCGGTTGCTGGCGCGGATCTGCTGGATGGCATCCAGGGTTTCGGTCAGCGCCTGCTGGAACAGCTCGAAAGCGCTGTTTTCGCGCTTCTTCAGATCCTTCACCCGCTTGCCCAGCAGCGTGGTGAAGTAGATGACCGCCGGATTGAGCAACAGGATGAACAGCGCCAACTGCCAGTGCATCCACAGCAGGACGATGGCGGTACCGATGATGGACAGCAGCGCCACCAGGAACTTGGACACGGATGCACCGATGAACGTGTCCATCGCGTCGAGGTCCTTGACGAAATGGGACGCGACGGCGCCGCTGCCAAGGGTTTCGTACTCCGACATGGCGATGCGGCTCAAACGCTGCAGCATCTGCTCGCGCATGCGGAAGACCACGTCCTTGGCGATCAGGGTGAAGCTACGGCCCTGCCATACACCGAGGATCAGCGCCGTCAGCCGCAGTGCCAGGGTCAGCGCCAGCACCGCGCTGATGTACAGCACCGGCCCCTGCCAGGCGGCGGGGAACTGGCTGTTCAGCCATCCCACCAGGCGACCGGGCTGATGCAGCAGCACTTCGTCCACCAGCAGTGGCATCATGAGGGGAATCGGCACGCTCGCCACCGCCGCCAGGATGGCGACGATGTGCGCGCCGATCAGGTCCGTTCTGTGCTCGCGGACGATACCGAGGACTGACTGCCACGTATATTGCTTGGACATGAGGTGTGGGCCGAAAAGGGGCGAGAAGACGAGGATGAAAAACCTGACACTGGCAGTGTATCTGCGCTTTTGTGGTGAATGATATCTGGATTGCTTGCCCATACCCTGTTCGGATACGATCAAGCCGAAGTGCGCGTCTTTGCACCTTACGCCAGCCTAAATCACCAAACAGCGGCCCGGACCCTGCCGAGCCGCCGCGCCGCGTGTTCACCGCCCGCAGGGAGCCATCGACTCGGGAGGCCGCGCGGCTTGTTCTGGCGGTCCTTGGCGCCTCATCTCGCCCCGACCTCCCCAACGACCCACCTCGACCCACCTCGACCCCCCTCAGGCACTCCGCTCGAAACACTCCAGCCTGGCCGCCAGCGGCGTGTCGTCGGTGTCGGCATCGACGACGATGTAGTTCAGTTCGTAGGGGAAACGGGCTTCGTCGCGCAGATTCTCGAGGCTGGGATGCGGGTGTTTTTCGAGGTCGAGGTAGCGTGTCCAGCTCCCCGGATTCAGGTAGCGACCGTTGTCGAAAGGCTGGTCGTCCGGCAGGTGGGTGTGACCCATGACGACCACCTGCGCCGCGGGACACGCGTCGAATCGTCGCTGCGCAAGATCGCGCAGCGCGTCCCTGCCGAAGTGGCGCGCGCCGATGATCGTGCCCAGCGTCTTCGACCCTCCTGCGGCGAGCACCGGCGCCGGCCGCAGCGCAAACAGCGCCAGCCACTCGTCCGCCGGCAGCACTGCGAACAGGCGCATCATCACATCGGCGAGCTGCTCCTCGGTGGACACGTCGCGGCGCACGCTTGCGCTGCTCCGCTCTTCGCCAAGGAGCCGGTACGCGGCGGCCAGACGCTGCGCGCAAGCGTCGTCTGCCCGCAGACGCGCCAGCAGCCGTGCGCCGACGTTGGCAGTGCTCTGCGTGTTCAGCGTCTTGGCATGCCGGGCGACGAACTTCAACAGCATCCAGCCGGCGCTGGCGAAGCCGCCGGTATCTTCGCGCAGCAGCACCGTCGCCAGGTTCTGCACCGGATGCAGGTTGTCGGCAAACGGGTAGCGCTCTTCCAGACCATTGACGAAGCGGACCATGAACAAGGTGCCGGGGCACATCTCGAGTCGCTCTCCGTCCGGCGCTCGCAGGATCGGCGCCGACCAGTGTTTGAAGCGATTGGCCGGGTCCTCGAGGTGGCCATGGCCGATGTGCAGACGGCCGTCGTAGCGCTCGACCCAATCGACGCCGGTTTCGAAACGCAGGCCGGGGCCGATGCGTGCGCGCAGGCGCTTGCGCACAGCCGGCCAGCAGAGGTCGACATCGTGGTTGCCGGCCGCCAGGGTCACCCGGTTACCCGCCGCCTGAAAATCGTGCAGCGCGGCGAAGCTGTTGTCGTGCCCGGCGAGGATGGCCTCGAGTTTCTCCAGCGACTCCGCTTCCGAACACCAATAGTCGGTCGATGGGCTGCGATAGGCCTCCTGCCGCACCTGCGCGAATTCCAGGAAATCGCCGTTGAAGAAGAGCTCGATCTGCCCCTCCTGGCCAGCCGGCGAAGCCAGACTCTGGCGCACGAAGCGTTCGAGTTGCCGATTCTGGTAAACATGGTCGTCGCCGGGGTCGGCCGCGCCGCCGCCCAGGTGGAGGTCGCTGACGATCAGCGTTTGCCGTCTTTCCGACATGCAAGGGCCCCTTCCCTAGAGATCAAGCTGACACTGCACGGCATAGAGCAGCGGCAGCGGATTGCCGCGCTGCAGGTGCTGCTGGCGAAAACCGAGCAGCAGGCCAGAGAGGCTGCGGCCCGGGCTGTGGAAACAGGCGTCGACGACATCGGCGCCGAAGCGGGCCGCGAAACAGGTCGGCACGGCAAAATTCGGCGCAATCAACCCGAGCGCCTTCTTGCGCCGGAAGGCCTTGAGAAAGCCGGTGAAGGACAAGGGCGAGCAAGCGCCGGCGCTGCAGGCGTTGAGAAAGACGACCGGCGCGTTCGCATAGACACGCTGCTCGTCGATCTGGTCGACCGAGACTGAGCAGTCCCGGTCGAGCTGCAACGTTTCCGGCTGTGGCGCCGCGGCCGAGGGCGGCGGGCTGCCGTGGCAGAAAACGTAGATCAGCGTCGCGTCGGTGCGCGCGCGAACGATGACCTCGCGCATGCCCTGGCCATCGGCCTTGACTTCGACGCCGGAGCCTTGCGCGCGCAAGCTGGCGGCCAGCCCCTCGTGCGCCTGACGCGCCTGCCCGGCGGGCACGACGATCGTCGGGTTGAGGTTCAGGCTGGCCGCCGCTCTGGCCTGCCGCCGTGCCCTGAGCAGCGACGCGTAGTCGCCCTCGCCGAGGAACTGTGTCTCCAGCGCGAAGCGCACGCCCCAGAAACGCTCCGGCTGCAGCGGCCAGTCGTCCGGCGCGTCGGCATCGAAGCGCTGCGGGTAGAGCAGTTCCCAGGGTAGCGACAGCTCGCGGCTGATGATCGTCAGCCGCGTTCCCGCTGCCACTTTCTGTTCGATGTAGTCGAGGATGCGGCGAAACGGGTCGTCCTCGTACAGCGCCCGATAGAGCACGCTGCCGGCCTGCGCGAACTGCCGGCTGATCCGGGTCAGGGCGCGCCGGCAGGCCGGCGTCGTGCTGGCCGAACCGTCGAAGTCGTCCCACACCGGCGACGACTCGTAGAGACCGGCGCCCAGGCTGGCCGTCAATTGCAGGCGCAGCAGGTCGAGCCGGGCGCGGTCCAGGGTCGACGCGAAACCCTCGATCGAAAAACTGATCTCGCCGTCCACGTAGTCGTCGAAGTTCAGATACAGCCGATTGTTTTCGAAGCAGGTTTTCAGCCGCAGGCGGCGCGCCGACGGAGCGATCTCGGCGGCGGCGCGCCATACCCGCTCGCCGTCGAGGTCTATCGTCGTCGGCGCAACGACCGCCGGCAAAGCCTTGCCGGGCGGCAGCACGATGATCGGCAGACGAAATTCGTAGAGCCGCGCGCCGGCGTGGTGGAACTCGACATGCACGCCGTATTCGCCGACCGATTCCGCCAGCGCCCGCAGGGCGAAGGCCGGCGCCTGCCGCAGTTGGCCGTCCTCGAACTCGGCCTCGCCCGCATGCGGGCCGTCGATCGCCAGTCCGTCCTCGGGCGTCACGCTGATCGCCAGCTTCTGTTCGCCGGTCAGCAGCGGCGCGAGTTTCTCGCCTTCGACCATCGCCCCAACGACGTCGCCCGCCGCAAACTGCTTGAAGACCAGCCAGGCGACTCCTCGGGCGCGCAGCGTCAGGCCCCTGGCCGCCGGACCTTCGAGGACGAAACCCAGCTTGCCGCCCGCCGCCGCGCTCGTCGGCGCTTTCTCCTGCGGCGCCTCGTCGGGCGACCCGTCGGCGATGCCCTTGGCGGCCAGCCCGGTGGCGCCGCGCAGTCGAAAGACATCACGCCCGCTGCCATCGTCGAAGAAAGCGAAACCGCGTCCGGCCGACAGGAATCTCTTGAATCCCTTGATCGACGACAGCTCGCGCAGCGGGCCGGCGTCGTCCGCTGTGGCCGCTTGGCGCATCGTCCCCGTGTCGCCGCGGCGGCGCGGCTTGCCGCCGATGAAGAGGGCGCCCTTGCCGAGCGCCGTGGCGCCGTCGCCCTGGGCGATGGCGCCGCTGCCGCGCAGCCTGGCGCGCTGGGAAACGGCCCCTGACGCCGGCAGCGCCAGCGGGTCGGGCGGCTGCTGTCCGGTGGCGAGTCCCTTTCCGCCGAGCAGCAGCGCCACCGGAAAGTTGCCGCGCAACTCCGGCCACGGCGTCTGCTCGGCCCCGTGGTCGGCGCGGGCGCTCTCCGGCACGCGGCGCTGGAGGTGACTGATCAGGTCGGAAACCAGCACCTCGGTGGCGCCGCCGGCCGGCCGCGCGTGCCCGCTCAGCGCCTCGATCAGGTGATAGGTGAAGATGCTCATGCGGCCATCGGCGCGCAGATAGGAGAGCTGCCCCGGCCGGCACGAACTGAGCACGGCACGGCCCTCGCCCTCGGCGAGCGGCGTCGCGAGCGACTTCCCGGCGGGCAGGAAGAGCGTCGGCGGAATCGCCGCGTCGTGCAGCGCCGTGGCGGCCAGAGTGCCCTTGACCGCCATCCCGCCCGCGTGGCAGCAATCGAGCAGCACCAGCAGTCGGCGCGGCGCCAGCTTGGCAATTCTGGTGGCGAAGGCGGTGGCCGGCATCGCGCTTTGGCCGACCTGTTTCAGGTCGAGATCGTAAGGAATCAGGAAATGCTCGCCGTCCTGCTCATGGCCGTGGCCGCTGAAATAGACGATCGCCGTCGCGTCGTCGTCGGCGGCCACGCGCTCGGCCAGCCAGTCGAGCCCGCTCAGGATGCCTTGCCGGCTGCTCTCGGCGCCACTCAGCAGGCGGACCTTGTCGGGCCGGTAGGCGCAGCGCTGCGGGTGCACCAGCACCTCGTACAGCGCGCGCGCGTCGGTGGCGACGGCGGGCAGCGCCGCCGCGGCTTCCAGGTTCCGGTCGACGGCAATCAGCAGCGCGTAGGCGTTTTCGAAGTGACGGCCCATCTTTTTCCTCCCCGCATCCGGTCGTCCGCCGGCCTCCGGCATTGACAGCCGCGCGCACCGACAGGCATCCTCGTATCCTACTCCAACGATCACCCGGCGAGCACCACGGCAATGAACAGCGAACGACTTCCCCCAGCAAGAAAGCCGCGCCGAGGCGCGAAAGGCCGCGTCAAGGGCGACGGTGCGCTCGCTCAGGGGAAGGCGGCCACCGCCCTGGGCCGGGGTGCGCGCCAGGCCGGCCGCGACATCTACGAAATCACCACCGTCTTCCCGCTGGCGGCCGCGCCCGACGACGCCGCCGAACTGCGCCAGGCCTATCTGGCCTGGCTGGTCACGCAGGCCAACCGGCTGCCACTCTTCCTCAGCGACAGCGGCAAGATGGTGCAACTGCCCGCGGTCTACACCGCGCTGCTCACCACGGCAAGCGACGACAGCCTTCGCCAGCCAGCCGCCGCACGCGGCACCCACCCGTCCGGCGAGGGCGAGCCGCGCCAGGGCGAGCGCCTGTCGGCGCTCGAAGCGCTCGACCGCGAGCGCTCGCTGGTGCTGATGGGCGGACCGGGGAGCGGCAAGACGACTTTCCTCAACTTCGTCGCCTTGTGCCTGGCCGGCGAGCTTTTGGGCTTGCCGGCCGCCAACCTGAAGCTTCTCCGCCAGCCGATCCCGCCCGAACCCGACGCTCCACCCGCCGACGCCAAGCCGCCGCGGCAACGCTGGACGCACGGCGCGCTGCTGCCGGTCTGCGTCGTGCTGCGCGATTTCGCCGCCAGTCTGACGCCTGACACGCGGGCCGACGCCGGCACCCTGTGGCGTTTCATCGTCGACCAGTGGCCCGAGCCACTGCGGCCCTACGCCGACCCCTTGCAGCGCGAACTGCTCGGCCGCGGCGGGCTGGTCCTGCTCGACGGGCTGGACGAAGTCCCCGACGCCGAGAGCCGGCGCGCCCAGGTCAAGCAGGCCGTGCAGTCCTTCGCCGGGGTTTACGGCCAGTGCCGTTTCCTCGTCACCAGCCGTACCTACGCCTACCAGCACCAGGACTGGAAGCTCATGGGTTTCGCCGAACGCGAACTGCTGCCCTTCACGCGCGGCCAGATCGAGCGCTTCATCGACGCCTGGTACGCCCACATGGCGAACGATCTGGAGCGCCTGAGCGCGTCGCAGGCGGCGGACGGCGCGGCAACGCTCAAGCGTGCCACCAAACGCCGCGAACTGCGCGAACTCGCTGCCCGCCCGCTGCTGCTGACCCTGATGGCGCGGCTGCAGACGCGCGGCGGCGGCGCGCTGCCGGAAAGCCGCGAGAAGCTGTACGCCGAGTCGGTCGACATGCTGCTCGACGAGTGGGAACGTCACAAGCCGCGCTTCGACCGCAGCGGCCAGCGGGTGGACGAACCCTGCCTCAGCGAGTGGCTGGGTGCCAGCCGCGAGAGCATACGCCGCGAAATCGACCGCCTGGCCTACGAGGTACACCGGGCGCAGCCCTCGCTGACCGGCACGGCCGACATTCACGCCGACGCGCTGACGGCGGCGCTGCGTGCCGCCTCGCGCGACCGGCCGGACGCCAGACTCATGCGCCTCGAGGAGTACCTGCGCGACCGTGCCGGGCTGCTCAGCGCGCACGGCGAGGGCTGGTATCAGTTCCCACACCGTTCCTTCCAGGAGTATCTGGCCGCCTGTCATCTGGCGCGCTTCAAGTTCCCCGACGAACTGAGCCGACTGGCGACAACCGACCCCGACCGCTGGCGCGAGGTCGTTCTGCTCGCCGCGGCGAGTTCCCGGAACGCGCCGAGCGCCATCTGGGACCTGGTCGACACCTTGTGCGGCGGGCCCGTCGATCCGGGCCCCGGAGCGCCCGAACCCGACAGCGAAACGCAGTGGGGCGCGCTTCTCGCCGGCCAGGCGCTGCACGAAACCGGCCTGGCGGCGGCCGACCCCGACCTGCAGCTACGCCACGAAAGCAAGCGCCGGCGCGTGCGCGACTGGCAGTGCTGCTTGTTGCACAGCACCCGTCTGCCGGTGCGCGAACGCGCGCTGGCCGGCGACCTGCTCGCCGCCCTCGGCGACACCCGGCAGGAACTGCTCGACGTCGACCACATGCGCTTTGCCTTCGTGCCGCGCGGCGCTTTCTGGATGGGCGACGAAGGAAACAACCAAGCGCCGCTGCATCGCAACGAAACGCTGGACTACGACTACTGGATCGCTGAATCGCCGGTCACGGTGGCGCAGTTCGCACAGTTCGTCGCCAGCGCCGGCGGCGAAGCGCCCGATCCGGATGCCTTGCGCGATCCGGCGAACCGGCCACTGGCATCGGTAAGCTGGCACGACGCCCTTGCCTTTTGTGTGTGGCTAGGCGAGCGCTGGCGCGACCGGCTGCCGGCCGGCTGGTCCGTCGCCCTGCCGTCGGAAGCCGAGTGGGAGAAAGCGGCGCGTGGCGGCGTGGAGCTTCCCGTCGCTGCGCAGTACACCACGGTCGGCCAGGGCCTCGCTCTGGCCGACCCGGCACGGCGGAAGAACCCGCAACCGCAGCGCGCCTGGCCCTGGGGCGACGAGTGGGAGGTCGACCGGGCGAATGCCGAGATGAACATCGGTGCGAGCAGCACGCCGGGCTGCTTCGAGGCCGGGCGCAGCCCCTGTGGATGCCTGGACATGGCGGGCAACGTCTGGGAGTGGACGCGCAGTCTGTGGGGCACCGATTGGCGGCAACCCGCTTTCGTCTACTCCTACGATGCCAGAGATCTGAAACGTGAAGACCTTGATGCCTTGGACGATGTCTTCCGGGTCGTGCGGGGCGGCTCGTGGTTCAATCGTCGGGACGGCGCCCGCTGCGCCTACCGCAGCGGGGCTCTCCCTGGCTCTCGGATTGGCTTTCTCGGTTTTCGGGTCGTGTTGCGTTCTTCCCCTGTTCCTTGACTCTGTTCTCTGCTCCCTCCGGCCTCTGTCACTCCGGGTACTCCGGCTCCGGAGGGGGGGCGGGGGAAACTTCCCCCGCCGCGCAGCGCCCTTGATTTTCACGACCCCGTCGCGTACGGTTTGCCCGACCTCAGCCTTCCCGAGCCGACAGCATGATCACCACCAGAAAGATCTTCCTCGCCTCCTCGCAGGAACTCGAAGACGACCGCCGGCAGTTCGAGGTTTTCATCGCTCGCGAAAACAAGTCGTGGGTCAAGCAGGGGGTGGAACTCGAACTCGTCCTCTGGGAAGACTTCCTCGACGCCGTTTCCCGCACGCGCCTGCAAGACGAGTACCTGCGCGCGATCGGTCGCTGCGACATCTTCGTCCTGCTCTTCTTCACCAAGGTCGGCCCCTATACTGCGGAAGAGTTCGCGGCGGCCTACGAGCACTTCCAGGCCACCGGCAGACCCTTGCTGTACACCTATTTCAAGGACGCGCCGCACCAGGCCGCACGCGCCGACCTGCTGAGCCTGTGGGCGTTTCAGGACAAGCTCGAGGCCCTCGGCCACTTCCCGACCAGGTACGCGAACGTCGACCAGCTCAAGCTGCACTTCCGCCAGCAACTCGACAAACTCGCCGCCAGCGGTTTCGGCGACTCGCCGCCCGACCGGGCGGCGCCGGCGGCGCCCGGCGGCGGCCGCTTCGAGGCGCGACTCACAGGCGACGGGGCCATCGCCCAGGGTGACGGCGCCATCGCGGTCGGTGCCGGCGGCCAGTTCACACAGATCGTCAGGAAGAAAGTCCCGCGTCGCGACAAATCGGTCGAGAACCGCGCCGTCATCGCCGACTACCTTGCCGCGCTGGCCAGCGATCTCGCCGGCCTGAAGCTCGGCGAAATCGATGTCGCCGCCAGCGACACCCGCCGCGAGCCCTTGCAGCTCGCCGATGTCTATGTGCCGCTGGCCACGCATCTGCGCCTGCCGGCGCAGACGACGCTGGCGCAGTGGCTGGCCAGCGACCGCCAGCGGGCGCGCGGCGAGCGCGCCGATCTCGAGACAGCGCACGAGACCCGGCCGGTGCCGGTGCTCGAAGCGCTGGCGCAGCATCGGCAACTGACGCTGCTCGGCGCCGCCGGCAGCGGCAAGAGCACTTTCGGCGCCAGCGTCCTGCTCACGCTGGCGCAGGCCTGGCCGGGGCAGGCCGAGCGGCTCGCCGATCTGGGGGACGCCTGGACGCACGGCGCGCGGCTGCCGGTGCGCGTCGTTCTGCGCCGCTTCGCCGAAGAGCTGCCGGCCGGCGGCGCGCCGCCATGCGCCGGCGACCTCTGGACTTTCATCGGGCGCTCGCTCGACGCCGCAGGCTACGGCCTGTCGTCGGCCACCTGCCAAACCATCCGGCGCGTCGCCCGCGACCAGGGGGCGCTGTTTCTGTTCGACGGCCTCGACGAGTGCGGCAGCGAAGCCGCTTGCCAGCGCGTTCTCGGCGCGGTCGACGAGTTCGTGCGCAACGCCGGCCGGCACTGCCGTTTCCTGCTCACCGCGCGGCCCTATGCCTGGCCCGGCGGTGCCGACCCGGCGCAAGGCGTGTACTCGCTGGCCGACCTCGACGACGGGCAGATCGAACAATTCGTCCGCGCCTGGTACGCCGCGCTGGCCAGGCGCCAGTGGTTGTCGCCCGGCGACGCTGAGCGCAAGTGCGACGATCTGCTCGCCGCGCGCCGGCGCCCGGACCTCTTGCCGCTGGCGCGCAACCCCTTGCTGCTGACGCTGATGGCCTCCTTGCACGCCAATCGCGGGCGCCTGCCCGACGACCGCGCGGACCTCTACGACGACTCGGTCGATCTGCTGTTGCTGCGCTGGAACCGGCAGATCGGCGCCGACCAGACGCTGCTCGACGCGCTGGCGATTCCGACGCTGAAGCTCTCGGACCTGCGCGGCGTGCTCGAAGAACTGGCCTTCGCGGTGCATGCCGAGAGCGTCGTCGAGCAGGCCCTTGTGCACGCCGGCCCGGTCGCGGCCAGCGCCGCCGGCGCTCCGGCCGATATCGGCGAAGGCCGCCTGCTGCAAGCGTTTCGGGGGCTGCTGCAGAACGATCTGAACAAAGCCGCGATCGTCGTCGACTACATCGAAAAACGCGCTGGCCTCCTGCTTGGCCAGTGCTTCCGCCACGGCGAGCGGCAGTTCGCCTTTCCGCACCGCACCTTCCAGGAATTCCTCGCCGCCAGCCATCTCGCCGCGCGGCCGGACTTCGCCACCAAGTGCGCGCGTCTGGCCCGGCAAGCTCCCGGCCACTGGCAGGTGGTGCTGCCACTGGCGGCGCGGCTGGCCAAGGCCGAGCGCGGCGCCAGCGCGGCCGACGAGCTGATCGGCGGCCAGGCGGTCGCCGACTGCCGCCGGAAGAGACCCGTCGCGGCCGCCGACTGGAACTGCGCCTTGCTGGCCGGGATGCAGCTGCTCGAGATCGGCGTCGGCGCGATCCGCCAGCGCGAGCGCACCGCCGCCATCGCGGCGCGCGTCGCCGGCTGGCTCGCCGCGTCGCTGCCGATCCATCCCGACGACGGCGGCGCGACGCGAACGCAGCGCGCGCGGGCCGGCGACGTGCTGGCGCAGATCGGCGACCCGCGTTTCGACGCGCAGCGTTTCTATCTGCCGGCCGACGACACGCTCGGTTTCGTTCGCCTTGCCGCCGACCCAGGGTTCGTGATCGGCACGCAACGAGGCGACAGGAAACGGGTTTCGCGGATCGCCGGTTACGAGCTTTCCGACGATGAAATCAACGACGCGCTCACGCCGACGCCGGAGTTCTACATCGCCCGCTATCCGGTGACCGTCGCGCAGTTCCGCGCTTTCGTCGAGGCGACGGGATATGCGATCGGCGACCCGGACGCCTTGCGCGACCCGGACAGCCGGCCGGTGCGCCACGTCAGTTGGCACGACGCGCTGGCCTGGTGCGGCTGGCTCAACGAGGTGCTGACCACGGCCGACGTTTTCGCCGACCATCCGATCGCCAGCCTGGTGCGCGAACGCGGTTGGCGGGTCGCTCTGCCGAGCGAACTCGAGTGGGAGAAAGCGGCGCGCGGCGGCCTCGCCGGCGCGGTTTTCCCGTGGGGAGACGAGGCCGATCCCGAACGGGCCAACTACGACGCGGCGGAGATCAACGACAGCTCGGCGGTCGGCTGCTTTGCGGCGAACGGTTTCGGCCTGTACGATATGGCGGGTAATGTCTGGGAATGGACGCGCAGCCTGTGGGGCGACGACTGGGCGCAGTCCGATTTCGTCTACCCCTACGATGCCAGGGATCTGAAACGTGAAGACCTGGATGCCTCGGACGATGTCTACCGGGTCGTGCGGGGCGGCTCGTGGAACCTTCTTCGAGTCCTCGCCCGCTGCGCCTGCCGCTACAGGATTCACCCTGGCGTTCGGGATGGTGATCTCGGTTTTCGGGTCGTGTTGCGTTCTTCCCCTGTTCCTTGACTCTGTCCTCTGCTCCCTCCGGCCTCTGTCACTCCGGGTACTCCGACTCCGGAGGGGGTGCGGGGGAAACTTCCCCCGCCGCGCGCAGCGCAACGCGCGATTTTTTTGCTATCCTTCGCCGACCGGATGGCGACATCCGGTCAGGCAGTCTGGAGAGGTCGTGCGGGGCGGCTCGTGGAACAATCATCGAGACAACGCCCGCTGCGCCTACCGCAACAGGAATCACCCTGGCAATCGGAATGATAATCTCGGTTTTCGGGTCGTGTTGCGTTCTTCCCACGTTCTTCCGCCCCTTCTTCTGGTTCCGCCGCCAGGTGGAACGGCGCGCCGGCACCCCCGTGCCGGCCGTGTTCCGGAAATGCCGGTCGATTCGCGCAAGCGGCTTGGCCGGCCGAGGCGAAGGAAGAAGAACAGCGCCAGACAGGTCTGGTCCGCGCGCAGGCCGCAAGGCGGGGCGACAGCGGGGCAATCGCCCGCGCCGGGCACCTAGCGAAGCACGGGAACGGCCAGGCCGACGCGCCCGCCGTTCCCGCCCCGACTTCCGCCCCGACTCCCGCCACCGGAACCGCGCCGGGTCAGGAGAAATCCTCGGCCTCGCGACCCGAGCGAGCGGGCCTGCCGGACGCCGTTTGCCGAATCCAGCCACCGAGCAGCCGGCCGACCTGGGCGACGAGGCGGCTGACGTGCTCGTATTGGCCGCTACTCAGCCAATCCCATTGCCGGGCCAGGCGCAAGTACAGTCGCAGCTTGTTGAGCTGCGCGTCGGCGGCCTGCAGATGCTGCAGGCGCTGCGCGCCGTGGCGGGCGTTGGCTTCGAAAATCGCCTCCTGGAAATCAAGCGCGGCACCCTGCAGGCGTTGCGTGACGACGAAGCGCTGGGTCTTCGGGAAGCGCTCGCAGTGCGGCAGGAGCCAGGTGAGAAGGTCGTAGGTCTGGGTGAAAATCACCAGTTCTTTCGTGGTGGGCATCGTGAGCAACTCCGGGCAGGGAAGGAGAAGCGGCGCCGTTCGCCGGCACCGCAGGCGGCTCGGCCGGCCCGCACTGCCCGGGCGGCGGTCCGTGTCGCCAAATCGGCGTCGTCCGGCAATGGCTGAACTTTTCGACGCCGTCACCGAATGGGACAACCTCTGGCAGGCGTTCTCCGTCGCCGCGCGCGGCAAGCGCCGCAAGGGTAGCGCGGCGGCGTTCGAGCAACAAGTGGCTGACCGACTGGTGACCGTGCAGGACGAGTTGCGCGGCAAGACCTATCGGCCCGGCGCCTATCGCCACTTCTTCATTCACGAGCCGAAGCGTCGCAAGATCAGTGCCGCGCCGTTTCGCGACCGCGTCGTCCATCACGCGCTGTGCCGGGTGATCGAGCCGCTGTTCGAGGCCCGGTTCATCGCCGACAGCTACGCCAATCGCCGCGGCAAGGGAACGCACCGGGCGCTGGACCGGCTGCAGTACCAGGCGCGGCGTTATCGCTACGTGCTGCGCGCCGATGTCGTGCAGCACTTCCCGTCGCTCGACCACGATCTCCTGCGCGGCAAGCTGGCGCGCGTGGTCGACGATCCGGATCTGCGATGGTTGGCCGGTGTCATCCTCGACAGCGGCGCCGGCGTGCTGGCCGACGAGTACCGCCCGGTGTACTTCCCCGGCGACGACCTGCTCGCCGCCTGCCGCCCACGCGGCCTGCCGATCGGCAATCTGACTTCGCAGTTCTGGTCGAATGTCTATCTCAACGACTTCGACGGGTTCGTGCAACGCCAACTGGGCTGCCGCGCCTACCTGCGCTACGTCGATGATTTCGCGCTGTTCGGCGACGACCGGAAAACGCTGTGGCAATGGAAGGAGGCGCTGATCGCCCGCCTGGCAGAGGAGCGGCTGACCATCCACGCGGCGCAGGCGCAGGTGCTGCCGACGCGCTGCGGCATCCCCTGGCTGGGCTTCGTCGTGTACCCGACACATCGTCTGCTCAAGCAGCGCAACGCGGTCAACTTCACGCGCCGGCTGACCAGCAATCTCGACGCCTATCGCGCGGGCTCGATCTCCTTCGCCGAACTCGACGCCAGCGTACGCGGCTGGATCAATCATGTCCGCTACGCCGACACCTGGGGCTTGCGCAAGCACCTCTTCGCGACGCATCCGATCCCACGCCGCCCCTCGAGGCTGCGCTGCGCGGCGGGGGAAGTTTCCCCCGCACCCCCTCCGGAGCCGGAGTACCCGGAGTGACAGAGGCCGGAGGGAGCAGAGGACAGAGTCAAGGAACAGGGGAAGAACGCAACACGACCCGAAAACCGAGATCACCATTCCGACTGCCAGGGCGAAGCCTGACGCGGAAGGCGCAGCGGGCGAGGCCCCGATGACCGTCCCACGAGCCGCCCCGCACGACCCACAAGACATCGTTCCCGGCCAGCAGGTCCTCGCGTTTCGGGTCGGCAGGATCGTACGGATAGTTCCGGTAGCGGCTGCGCGTCCATTCCCAGACATTACCCGCCATATCGTACAGGCCGAAACCGTTCGCCGCAAAGCAGCCGACCACGGACGTATCGCCAACCTGCGAATCCGCATAGTTCGCGCGGTTCGGGTCGGCATCGTCTCCCCAAGGAAAAACCGCGCCGGTAAGGCCGCCGCGCGCCGCTTTCTCCCACTCGAGTTCGCTCGGCAGGGCGACCTGCCAACCGCGTTCGCGCACCAGCCTGGCGATCGGATGGTCGGCGAAAACGTCGGCCGTGGTCAGCACCTCGTTGAGCCAGCCGCACCAGGCCAGCGCGTCGTGCCAACTGACGTGGCGCACCGGCCGGCTGTCCGGGTCGCGCAAGGCCTTCGGGTCGCCGATCGCATCTCCCGTCGCCTCGACGAAAGCGCGGAACTGCGCGACGGTCACCGGATGACGGGCAATGTAGAACTCCGGCGTGGGCGTGAGCGCGTCGTTGATTTCGTGATCGAGAACAGGGTAACCGGTAATCCGGGAGACCCGTTTCCTGTCGCTTGGTCGCGTGCCGATCATGAACCCTGGATCGGCGGCAAGGCGAACGAAACCGAGCGTGTCGTCGGCCGGTAGATAGAATCGCTGCGCGTCGAAACGTGGATCGCCGATCTGCGCCAGAACGTCGCCGGCCCGCGCGCGCACCGTCGGTCGCGATGCCGCCAGCGCATCGACGTCGCCCAAGAGGCCGACGAGGCGCTGCGCGCACTCGGCGCGCAGGGTTTCGCCGCTCTCGCGCCACTCGATCGCCGCCGTGGCGGCCAGCTCGGCGGCCGAGAATTGCGCATTGCCGACGCGACCGCTTGCGGCCAGGGCGCGCAGGAAGTCGCGCGCCGAGCGGGCGGCGTGCGTCGCCTGGTAACCGGCGAGCAGCAGGATCGGCTCGCGCCACCAGGGGTCCGCGAGTCGTTCGGCGAGACAGGAGAGCAGCGCCTCGCGGCTGACGCGCCCGATCACCTCGCTCAGGTAGCGGGCGACGAGGAATTCCTGCAAGGCGAGATGCAGGAAGCGGTAAGCGCCGTCGCGCTCTTCGAGGACGCTGCCGCGTTGCCGCGCATGGCGGACGAAATCGTCGAGGCGCGGCTGGAAATCGGCTTCCGCGCCCAGGATGGCGCGCAGCGCCGGCTCCTCGATTTCGCGCCCCTGGTCGGCGCCCTGCTGGTGCATCCGGAAAGCGAACTGCTGCGCCATGTCGCGGTACAGCGTCCAGTCGGCGGACAACTCGCGATTGTCGCTCTCGTCGCGCCCGTAATCGACCTGCAGCAGCGCGTTGATCGCCTTGTCGAAGAGGTCGGCGCGCTGGTCGGGCAGCGCGCGGTTGTTGAGATGGACGATCAGGAGCAGGCGCACCATCAGCGGGCTGTCGACCAGCGGCGCGGCGTTTTCGCCCAGACGCTGGCGGCGATCGGCCTCCAGCCGCTGAATCCCGGTCAGCAGGTCGTCGGCGCGCTCGTTGCGGCGCACGCTGTCCTGCGGGTGGATGCAGGCGTAGGCCTGACGCACCATGGGCGCGATGTGCCGTTCGTGGTCAAGTGCCTGCACGGCGATCTCGCGAAAATCGGCGCCGAGCGCGGTGCCGCCGCTGCGATAGGCGATCGTCCGGCAGGTGACGACGACGCGCATCGCGTCGCGGCCGGCGACGAGCTTCTCCACCGACTGGCGGACCTCGGCGCGCTCGCCTTCGTTCGCCACCTCGTCGAGTCCATCGAGCAGCAGCAGGACATGGCGCCCATCCCTGAGCAGGCGGACGAAGAAGTCGACCGGTAGTTCGGAGGGTGCTTCGCTACGGATCAGGTGGTGCGAGATGAAGTGCGCCAGGGTCTGCTCGTGGGCCGGAGCTCCGGCCCGCAGTTGGCGTCGGTAGCGCGCGAACGAGGCCAGCGGCACGAGGATGGGCAGCGGCAGTTCGTCGGCGGCCATGGTCAGGCCGAGGCGCGAGCGCGCCGGTTCCGGCTGCCCGGTGAGCAGCGAGGAGGCCAGCGCCCAGGCCATGTGCAGCAACACCGTCGTCTTGCCGCAACCCGGTCCGCCGATGATGGCCAGGCGATGGCCGAGACCGAGGACCTCGTTCAGGGCGATGTCGGCTTCGCTGCCGGAAGGCTGGCTGGCGGCAGCGGTATCATCGAATTCACCAAGAAACTCGTTCAGGACGGCAGCGATATCATCGAATTCGAGACCAAGAACCTCGTTCAGGGCGACATCGGCCTCGCGGCTGGAAGGCTGGCCGGCGGCAGCGGCATCATCGAATTGTGCGCGCTGGCGTTTGGCCTTGCCCGGCTGGCCGATCCGCTCGGGCGCCTGGCCGGGACGCGGCAGCGAACGGGCGCGCAGCGGCACGTAGGCGGTCTCGAGCGGCAAGACGACGACCGCCGCGCCACCCGCCCGTTCGATGCCGCGCAGCTCGATGCTTTGCGTACGCTCCTGCAGCCAGCGCAGGTAGCCGGCGACCTGCCGGGCGATGGCGTCCTTGTTGGGGACGCTGCCGCCGGCGGCGCGGCCGTCGTGGTAGTAGTGGTTGACGATCTGCGTGCCGCTGACGATGGTGCCGCTGTTGTCGCCAACGACCTGGGTCGCACGTTCGCCGAGGGCGTTGCCGCCGGCCTGAGCCGCGGCGCCCGGACCGCTGACGGTGGCCCGCCAGGAAACCGCCGGCGGCAGAGGCGCCAATGGCGTGAATGGATCGGGCGCCGCCTGCCCCTTGCCGAGCCCGTCGCCGCCAAGCACCAGGGCGACCGGGAAGTTGCCGGCCAACTGCGGGACGGGGTTCTGCTCGGCGCCATGCTCTGCCCGCGCGCTTTGCCGGACGGCGCGTTGAAGGTAGCTGGCCAGGTCGGAAACCAGGACCTCGCGCGCCCCGCCGGACGGCTGCGCGTGCCCGGTCAGCGCTTCGATCAGGTGATAGCTGAAGATACTCATGCGGCCGTCGGCCCGCAGGTAGGAGCTTTCGCCCGGCTGGCACGAACTGAGCACGGCGCGGCCGGCGAGCCGACCGGCAGCGGGCGACTTGGCCTGGGGCAGGAAGAGCGCCGGCGGAATCGCCGCGCTGGCGAATGGCGCCGGCACCGGCGCGGCCTGCTTGACGCCCATGCCGGCCGCGTGACAGCAGTCGAGAACGACGAGCAGGCGTCGCGGCGTCAGTTTTGCGACCGCGTCGGCAAAGTCGGTGGCGCGAATCGCGCTGCTGCGCATCCGCCGCAGGTTGAGGTCGTAGGGGATCAGATAGTGTTCGTCGCCTTCGACGTGGCCGTGGCCGCTGAAATAGAGGATGGCCGTCGAGTCGCCGTCCGGAATCGCCGCCAGTTCGTCGGCCAGCCAGTCGAGCCCGTCGAAAACTCCTTGTCGGGTGCTCTCGTCGCCGCTCAGCAAGCGCAGCTTGTCCGGGGCGTAGCCGCAACGCGCCGGATGGACCAGGACATCGCGCAGGGCGCGCGCGTCGGCGGCCACGGCCGGCAAGGCGGCACTGGCTTCCTTGTTCTGGTCCACGGCGATCAGCAGGGCAAAGGCGTTCTCGAAGCGATGGCTCATGTCGTCTCCTGGTCGGTAGCGGCGGGGCAAGAAACGCGATCAAGAGCGCCCCAGGCACCGACTATCGTACCCGAGATCGCCCGGTACGATGCCGGTCGGGCGCCGCGCGCGGCCCTGCGGACCGTTGCCGGCGCTGTCAGGGTCGCGACGGCGGTGCGCAGCCTCGCAGCCTGTCGGGTCGCCGCCGCGACGGTTGTTCACCAGCAGTCCAGAGCACGGCAAAGGCCTCGCCGCTGTTCTCGCAGACAGGCCTCCCGCTGCCCACCAGAACCTCGAGCAGCGCGTGCAACTGCGTATCGGAGAGGGCGGTACGGTGCCACGTCGCGCCGTCGATCGGATGCTCTCATTGCTTCTCACGGTCCACGGGATTGTCCGGCACGGCATCACCCGTGCCTTCGGCGTACCTGCGCATGGCCTGGCGCAGGAAGGCGAGGTGGCTGCGGAAGTTCCGACAGGCGACGCAGATCATCAGGTGCGTCCTCATCGTCACGCGCTCTTGCAGCGTCAGCTCGCGTTCGAGGGCGTCCGAGCACAGACGGGTCACTTTCCGGCAGCTGTCGATCATCGATCGATCCTGACGCCGGCGTCAACCCGCTGGCCGCCATGGCGCGGCGAACGCTTTGCGGCCGCGCGGCGGACTCGTCTCAAATGGCAGTCGGCCGGCATGGTCAGCGGGTCCGTCGGGCCAGGATGCACTTGCTCAAGGTTCCTCTCCTCGTGCGAAAGCCCACGCCGGACGATCAGGAAGCTGGCCGGGCCGGCGGTGCGAGCGCAGTTGGCCCAGTCGCAGTGACCGGACGACAACCGGGTTGCCGTTTCTTTGTCGGCTCGCGGCGCAGATCCTTACATTCTATTTGCCGAAATTTTGCGGCACGGGTCTGGCCATGCCGATTGCTAGCCGAGATGAAGCAGCCTGGCCAGAAAGTCGAAGAACAGGCAATAGACGGCGATCGGCAGAGGCATGCCGAGCAGCGTGCCGAGCATGTACTGGCGGAAGCCGACGCCGGACATGGCGAGGGCGTAGTTGAGCGCCGGCGCCGTCTGGAACAGGATGCGCAGGCAGAGAACGCTGCGGATCGGGTGGCCATCGAGTTGCTCCAGCAGGCGGCGCGCGGGCCGATTCTTCAACTGTCGCAGGGCATCGCCACCGACCAGGCGTATGCTGAGGAAGGTTACTGCACAGGAGACGTTGGCGGCGAGGTAGGTGACGACACCGCCCCAGCTCTGCCCCAGGGCCAGCACAGCGGCCGCGAGAAAGACCCACCCCGGAATCTGGAGCAGGTTGCCCAGCGAGAACAGCACGACAAAAATCAAGACGCCGTTCAGCCTGTGCTCGATGAACTGGTCGTGCAGGAACTGCCGACTGAAGTGGTCGCGCCAACCGGACAGCTCGAAGGTCGCGAACAATACGCCGAGAAACAGCGCCACGGCGAGCAGTCGCAGGTAGGCTAGGGTCGGGCGGTTCAGCACTTGCGGTCGAGTCGCCAGGTTCCGGCCTGCACCGGGATCGCCCGGTTGTCGAGCCGCCGCGTTTCCTCGGCCGCCCGAACACCGCGCACGACGTCCACGTGCAGCCCAGGTGCGAACGACAAGGCGACGCCGCTGGCAACGGCGGGCGGCTGGTAGGTGGCCTCGCGACCCGGCAGGTACGCGCCGAGCGGCGTCACCCGGAAGGCACTGAGGCCGTCGTAGCGGCCCAGGAACGCCTGCAGGCGGGCGCGCCAGTCGGTCGGGACGACATGGCGACCGTCGTCCCGCGCGTACGGAATGAACAGGCACCAGGCCGTGCTGTTGCCGGCGGAGTCGCCGTACGATTTCGCCGCGGCGACGCGAAAAGCCGGTGCGCGCTGGTATCTGGCGCGAAACCGCCGGTCGGAATACTCGCCGGGCGGGTGAGGCGCCGCTTCGGCGACGGCAGCCTGCTGCGCCTCGTCAGGCCGCGACCAGATGGCCGTCCGTTCCGGACCGAGCATGGCGACGACGATGCGCTCGATCGGATCGTCCTCGCGTGTCGCCGTTGTGCTTCCCGGCAGGTGGCTCACCAGGTCTTTTAACTCCGGCACGGTGAGAAATGCCAGCGAGTCTCGCACAGTAATCGACATATCCAGTCCCCTGGCAACTGAGGCCAGAGCCTTCGAGAAGTCGCCAATGCGCGATGGCCTGAGCGCCGCGCGCCGGAGTTGGGCGGTTGCCTGGCGGGGCGCCGCCCGATGCCTCGGTATCGAACCCTTGCTCCAGCCGCCGCGGAGCGGCAAGGCCTGGTCTGGCGTCGGCGCCGTGGCGCGTCCAGGCACGACTCCAGGCACGACGACTGGAACGCCAGGCGACTCCCGGGAGGGAATCCTCGGGAGTCGCCGGCGTGCGCGGATAGTACCGGTTGCGGGCGCTTCTGGTAAAGCGCCCTGTCGGCGAACTGCCGGCTGTTCCGGCGACCCTGCGGGCGCCGTTAAGGTGCAAGTCGCGTATGCGACTTGCACAGTAAGCCAACCCAGAAGCCATGCAGGCGCTGACCGGAATCGAACGCAGCACATCACCCGTTCCGGCCTGGGTGCCGATGCGGAAATCCTCGGTGGCGGCGCACCGCCCGAGCAGGTCGGCGCCGAGTTCGGCGGATTCGGCCGGCGGCAGGTCGAAGCCCCGGTAGCAGGCTTCCCAGGTGTAGCGAAGC
>NZ_JAZKUD010000021.1:0-52843 GCF_036625275.1 Accumulibacter sp. | reverse complement strand
GTCGCCGATCGGCGCCGTGACACTCAACCCGGAGCGTGACGAAATCGTCTCCGCGGCCACCGCTAGCGCAGAAAGTATGCGTTTGGCAACATGAACTCAGGCGACAACTACCTTGACATTCACCGACGTGCTCGCCTGCGATGCGGGCCGTTTTTCGCACGCGCTCATGCTTTTGGATTTTCACGGCTGCGGACATGAAGTGCGCGAAACGCCCCTGACTCTTGAAGAAAAACTCGACGACCAACTGCAACTCGTCTGGGGGTCACGTGCAAAAAGCATCGTCATCGCGCCGGAAGTCGATATCTGGCTGTGGGGAACCGATAGCGCGCTTCACGAAGCTCTTCACTGGTCAGCGGCAGAATCGATTCGTGACTGGCTGCGTCACCGTGGGTTCAGATTCAATGCCGACGGTAAGCCGCTACAGCCAAAAGAGGCCATGGAGGTCATCTGCCGCGAGCAAAAGCGGCCTCGATCTTCGGCTATCTATGAGAGAATCACCAGACGCGTCAGTCTTCAACACTGCACCGACCAGACGTTCCAGCGATTGCGGGCACAGCTCCTTGGCTGGTTCGCGCCATGAGTTCAAGACCTCGTGACTGGCAACAAGGGGTTTGACAGGAGATTGCACGCTTCGCTCCAAGGTGAGGCGATTTCCGCGAATAGTTAGGCAAGGGTATATATGAGCGATTGGGACTTTCTCCACGACATGCTCAATGACGGCTATAGCCCAGACCAAATAGCTGGTGCCGCTGCTTGTGGGTATAACCCTTGGGAGTGGGTGCCCGTACATGAGGAAGAATTGCCGGCTGTATCCCCGCAGGATGATCCTGAGCTGGCTATGATCTTCGAGAGCCTGGTTGAGAGCGCAAAGGCTTACTACGAACTCACAGGGCGCTACCTGCAAATTTGGGGTGAGTTGGGTGAGTTATATGCTGAAATAAAATATGGCATTAAGCGCCACAGACCACATACCAAAGGCTCAGATGGCAAACTTGGAAATGACTTTATAGAAATAAAAACCATCTCCCCAGAGAAAGATGGTGATCAAGTTCAAGTCAAACGCGCCGGAAACTTCAACAGACTGTTAGTTATCAAGATCAGCGAGAAGTTTAAGTTTGAAAGTCGCTTCATTGAACGTAAGCGTCTATCAAAGGGCGAAGGAACATATGCGAGGGTGTCTTGGTCGGCTCTCACCTCCACAAAGGAGGAGCCTCAAGCATGAACCACTCGCCTAATAATTGCTTGCATCGGACCGTCAAAATGCTGCGCATTTTGCCGTCCGATGAAGGCCAACGATATACTGCCTGTCAACTATTGCCAGACCGATCGGGGTCAGGAAAAAGCTCTCGCTTGACGCATGCTCTGGCGCGGGACAAGGAGCCGCCGCACGCGCGGAGGACTCGAACGGCCGGGCGTCGAACGACCCTGGAGTGGCCAGGCGACGGCATGCTGCGGTAACCCGCGGCCGTACCGCTGATCTCGCGCCACAGTTCGCTGATCGGTACGCGATTCCTGATCGTAAAGTCGACCCACTCAGTGGGCACGGCTGTGCCGGGATGGAAGCGGACTCCCCAGATCGGCTCGAAGGCATCGGTGCGCAGCGAATAGCGGGCGTCACCGATAACCGTCGGATCACTGGCGGCATGCGCTGTCCAGCCGGCCGAGAAATAGCTGAAGCGGGCAAAGTCACGGCGCACGCGCTGGTCGGCTCTGGCCTGCGGCGAGAGATCCTTCTCCAGCAGCAGATCGACGTGGCTGCCCTCCTTCCAGAGGGTCGTTTCGGCTCCGAGGAGACGCAGACGATCGGTGTACAGCGTCTCGCCGGACTGGTAGACCGATCGCCAGAGTACCGGATTACCGACTGTCGGAAACATCTCGGCGCGCGTTACCGGATGCCCGCGGGCTGCGGCGATCTGCGCCTGCACGTCCAGCGCGCGCTCACGCTGCCAGGCCGCCAGGCTGACGTAGCCAAGACCGAGCAGCAGGGCCAGCAGCGCCGGACCCCTGGACCGTCGACGCACGGCAAATACCAGTCCAAAGAGGAGGATCAACGTTAGCAAGGGGCCGATGGTGGTGATCCAGTGCCAGGCCACGCGCAACGGTGAGAACGGCCACAGCAGATGCGTCCCGTAGTTGGTGCAGGCGTCGAGCACCCCATGCGTTGCATAGCCAAGGGTACCGGCCATGAGGAACGCCCGCCAGTCGGCGCGATGGCGCTGCTGCAGCAGCCACGGTGAGGCGGCCAGGATGCCGCCAACCGGAATGAAGGCCAGTGCGTGCGTGAAGTGGCGGTGGTACTCGATCGCCAGCAAGGGATCGGCCGAGCTCCTGATCAGGATGTCGAGGTCAGGCAACACACCGCCGAAGCCGCCGACCAGCCACGCCTGGCGCCCCAGACGCGGGCCAAGGGCAGCCTGCGCAGCCGTCGCACCGAGCAGTGCATGGGTCAGAGGATCCATTCGAACTCCGGCTACCGGTTGAGTGCTCATCGCTCCTACAAAAAAGAGCGTCCGGGTGGAAGCCCACCCGGACGCTCTTCGAGCGGCAGGAACACTACGCGCTGTGCCGCCGCCGCAGGCAACCCAGACCAGCGATGCCGCCGAGGAGCAGTAGCCAGGTCGACGGCTCGGGGAGGAGCGACAGCTGCAGCGGGCCGCGCGTCGTGGACAACGGCGGGATGGTGTCGAGCGACAGTTCGACGAACACGTCGAAGAAGCTGTCAATCCGGAATCTAACTGCTTGTCCGCCCTCTGCCGTGATCGACGAGAAACCGGTAGACGGCACCGCAGAATCCAGCGTCAGTGTCAAGGTATGTCCGAGCACCGGGCCGCTCAGCGAAAGCGCCAGCAGTTCGGTTGTCCAGGTGCCAAGCGCGCTTGGCGATGTACGCCCGATGATTTCCTCCTCGAGCGTGCCGGACAAGTTCACGGGCCCGATCGGAACCCCTCCCAGGTTCGTTAATGTGCCCACGTAGGACGCATTGGCGACGATGTTCTGGCCTGATGAATCGAAAGTGGACGAAACGAGTGATGTCAGCGTGATCGTTCCCGGCACGACGCAGGCGCCCGCCGCGGGGAAGCAGCCAGCACCGATCGACGAAGCGTACGGAACGCCGAGGACCGGCAACGTCGGGGTGGCGGAAATGACGGACGCGCGTGCTGTCGTGACACAGGCAAGCAAAGCGATGATGCCGGCTGTCAGCGCGGCAGGAAAGCGTCGATGCGGACCAAACATCATGATGTTCTCCTCGCAAAAAATAGGTCTCGAGGATTCGAGATCCTGGCCACGACTTTAGCACGCTGTCTTGCCGGTATGCAATCTGGTCGTCACCAGCTATCGCCGAAACGTCGCAAGAAGAGCGGGCGCAGGACGGAACCGGCACGGGTTCCGCCGAATGACGGAACGCCTCCGGGTGTTTGTGCGCAACGCCCCGCTGGAGGTTTCCGCCTACGTCCAGATGGCCGAATTACTGGGGAAACCCGAACCGCCCAAGCCCCGGCAGCTTGAGGCCCGGCGAATTGAGATCGATGCCCAGGGTGAGGCCGAGCAGGTTGATCTCGACCCCC
The DNA here is from genome assembly GCF_036625275.1 of Accumulibacter sp. GTDB lineage: Bacteria > Pseudomonadota > Gammaproteobacteria > Burkholderiales > Rhodocyclaceae > Accumulibacter. The sequence continues at coordinate 49,277 of NZ_JAZKUD010000021.1, read as the reverse complement.
TCCTCCCAACCGACCAGCACGCCGGCAGCGCCGAGCACCGACACCTGCACGCCGGTGCCGCTCGGGCTACGCGCCAGTACGGCACCACCAGGCAGGTAATCCTTGCCAATTGCGGTCGGCGGCATGTCGACTCCCAGCTCGGGCACGGCGCGCGCGATATGCGCGACGAAGGTGTTGCTGTTGGGGCCGGGCCAGGTCCGATAGGTGTTCGGATAGGGATAGTGGCGCGCGGCCAGCCTGACCCGTTCGATCAGCGCATCGACCTGTGGCCCACGCACATCCGCGAGTTTCTCCGGGAAGGCGCCAAACCAGTAGTGATCCGGCCCGGTGCGACTGACCCGGATCGTGCTCATTCCCCGGTCGACACCCCACCCGACGACCTCGTAGCGGGTGTAGTGCGCGGCACCGCTTGGCTTGGTGACGATCCAGGTATGCACGCCAAAGGCGCCACGCCAGCCAACCGTGCGTGCACCGTAGACCTGAATCACCGCTTCAGGCGTGCTGGCCGGATCGGGCGCCTGACCGGAGGAGTCGCGGCGCGCCGTTCGCCAGTCGTTCCCGGCGCGCTCGAGGACGGTGCATCCGGTCGAGATCGCCACCGGCACCAGCATGCACGCGACGAGCGCGAGGCTCAGGCAGATCGATCGGCGCATGCTCGCCACCCTCTGCCCGCACAGTGTCCGGATGAAGCCGCGACGCGGAAGAGTCGCGGTTGCTGTGCGCCAGTCAAGGGGCTGGACACCGGTTGATTCGTGAAAAATTGCTCATCGGAAAATTTTACACCTTGCCGTACCACTCCCCTTGCCATGGCATCGACGGTGTCGTTACGCCCCGCTCTGGTGCATGCTCGCCAGAAGCATCTGTCCGCTACGCCAGCATCATGATCGTGCCGGCAATGGCGAGGCGCCATCAGGCATCGTCTCCAGCAGGCAGCCAAGCACGAGGATCACGCCGGCGCCCGACATGGGTCGCCAAAGCGCAATACGAAAGTCATCGGGTCAGCCATTACGGGAACTGGCGCGTTATTTGCTTGACCTAAAGTGTATGCGCCAATGCCGATTCGACCCGGCGCGGGCGCGATCATCGGGGAGGACAAAACCCTTTCTTGGAGAGCGCTATGGATATCGTCAGTCATTTTGCCGCCCGCTTCGACCGCACCCGCGAAGAGGAGCTTTCGCTGGAGGACTATCTTGCGGCGTGCAAGCGAGATCCGCTGAGCTATGCCAGCGCCGCCGAGCGCATGCTGCGTGCCATCGGCGAGCCGCAGGCGGTGGACACCCGCAATGACCCGCGGCTGTCGCGTCTTTTCGCCAACAAGGTGATCAAGATCTATCCGGCCTTTGCCGAGTTCTATGGGCTGGAAGACGCCATCGAACAGGTGGTCAGCTACTTCCGCCATGCGGCGCAGGGGCTCGAAGAAAAGAAGCAGATCCTCTACCTGCTCGGCCCGGTCGGAGGCGGCAAGAGTTCGATCGCCGAACGCCTGAAATCGCTGATGCAGGAGGTGCCTTTCTACGCGATCAAGGGTTCGCCGGTGAACGAGTCACCGCTCGGCCTGTTCGATCCGGAGGAAGATGGCGCCATCCTCGAGAAGGAATACGGCATCCCGCGCCGCTACCTCACGCGCATCCTGTCGCCGTGGGCGGTCAAGCGGCTCGAAGAGTTCGGCGGCGACATCCGCCGCTTCCGGGTGGTCAAGCGCTACCCGAGCGTGCTCAAGCAGGTCGGCATCGCCAAGACCGAACCCGGTGACGAGAACAACCAGGACATTTCGAGCCTGGTTGGCAAGGTCGACATCCGCAAGCTCGAAACCTACGCCCAGGACGACCCGGACGCCTACAGCTTCTCGGGCGGTCTGTGCCTCGCCAACCAGGGACTGCTCGAATTCGTCGAAATGTTCAAGGCGCCGATCAAGGTGCTGCACCCGCTGCTGACCGCGACCCAGGAAGGCAATTTCAAGGGCACCGAGGGCTTCGGCGCCATCCCCTTCGACGGCGTCGTGCTCGCGCACTCGAACGAGAGCGAATGGAAAGCCTTCCGCAACAACAAGAACAACGAGGCCTTCCTGGACCGCATCTACATCGTCAAGGTGCCCTATTGCCTGCGCGTCTCCGAAGAAGTGAAGATCTACGAGAAGCTGCTGCGCGGTTCCTCGCTGGCGCAAGCCACCTGCGCGCCGGGAACCCTGCCGATCATGGCGCAGTTCGCCGTGCTGACGCGCCTGAAGGAACCGGAAAACTCCAGCCGGTATTCGAAGATGCTGGTCTACGATGGCGAAAACCTCAAGGACACCGATCCACGCGCCAAGAGCTACCAGGAGTACCGCGACTACGCCGGCGTCGATGAGGGGATGAGCGGCATTTCGACCCGCTTCGCCTTCAAGATCCTCAGCAAGGTGTTCAACTTCGACTCGACCGAGATCGCCGCCAACCCGGTGCATCTGATGTACGTGCTCGAGCAGCAGATCGAGCGCGAACAGTTCCCGGCTGAAACCGAAGCGAAGTACCTCGCCTTCATCAAGGAACACCTGTCGGTGCGCTACGCCGAATTCATCGGCAAGGAAATCCAGACCGCATACCTGGAAAGCTACAGCGAGTACGGCCAGAACATTTTCGACCGCTACGTCACTTACGCCGATTACTGGATCCAGGATCAGGAGTATCGCGACACCGATACCGGCGAGGTCTTCGACCGCGCCTCGCTGAATGCCGAACTCGAGAAGATCGAAAAGCCTGCGGGTATCGCCAACCCGAAGGATTTTCGCAACGAGATCGTCAATTTCGTGCTGCGCGCACGCGCCAACCACCACGGCAAGAACCCGCTGTGGACCAGTTACGAAAAGCTGCGCACGGTGATCGAGAAGAAGATGTTCTCCAACACCGAAGAACTGCTGCCGGTCATCAGCTTTAATGCCAAGGCCAGCGCCGACGACGTCAAGAAGCACGAAGACTTCGTCAATCGCATGGTCAACAAGGGCTACACGTCGAAGCAGGTACGACTGCTCTGCGAGTGGTATCTGCGGGTTCGCAAGAATTCATGACTTTCGTGACCCGGTATCAACCTATGGCGTGGAGGACATCCCATGCAACAGATCATCGATCGAAGGCTGGCCGGCAAGAACAAGTCGATCGGCAACCGTGAACGCTTCCTGCGCCGGCACCAGGAGCAGATCCGCGAAGCGGTGAAGCGCGCCGTCGCCGGGCGTGGCATCCGCGACATCGCCCAGGGCGAGGATATCCCGATTCCACGCCGCGACATCAGCGAACCGGTATTCGGCCACGGCCCGGGCGGACGGCGAGAAATGGTGCATCCGGGCAACCAGGATTTCGTTCGCGGCGACCGCATCGACCGTCCACAGGGCGGCGGCGGCCGGGGCGGTTCCGGGCAAGCGAGCGATTCCGGCGAGGGAGAAGACGACTTCGTCTTCCACCTGACGAAGGAAGAGTTCATGCAGGTCTTCTTCGATGACCTGGCGCTGCCCAACCTGGTGCGCACGACGCTCGCCGACACCCCGGCCTACAAGACGCACCGGGCCGGCTTTTCCAGCGACGGGACGCCGAACAACCTGCATGTCGTGCGCTCGATGCGCGGCGCCATCGGCCGGCGCATCGCGCTCGGCAGCCAGGCGCGGCGCGAACTGGCCCGCCTCGAAACCCTTCTCGAAGCCCTGCTCGCACCACCCGTCAGCCCGTCGCGCCGGCCGGAAATCCAGGCCCTCGAGCGTGACATCGAAGCGCTGCGCGCGCATATCGAGCGCATCCCCTATCTCGACCCGATCGATCTGCGCTATCGCAACCGGGTGCGGACGCCGGTACCGACCGCCCGGGCAGTCATGTTCTGTCTGATGGATGTTTCCGGTTCGATGGACGAAGCGCGCAAGGACCTGGCGAAGCGCTTCTTCATCCTGCTCTACCTCTTCCTGACCCGGCACTATGAACGGATCGACCTGGTCTTCATCCGCCATCACACGCAGGCGCAGGAAGTCAGCGAACACGACTTCTTCCATGCCACGGAAACCGGCGGAACCGTCGTCTCGAGCGCGCTCGTTCTCATGGAGCAGATCATCCGTGCCCGCTACCTGGGTGGCGAGTGGAACCTCTACGGCGCACACGCCAGCGATGGCGACAACTGGCACAACGACAGCACGCGCTGCCGTGAACTGCTGGCAAACGAGATTCTGCCGCTGTGCCGCTATTTCGCTTATCTCCAGGTAGTCGAGCAGGAGCAGAACCTGTGGCAGGAATACGCGGCGCTGGCGGCAAGCTCCAATGCCTTCGCAATGCGCAAGGCCAGTACGGCCGACCAGATCTATCCGGTCTTTCGCGAGCTGTTCAGCAAGGAAGTGAGGGCAAAATGAATCCTACCCTGAGCGACCGGCCACCGCCGGCCCAGATGTCGGCGGCCAAGCTGCCGGCGCCAAGCGACTGGACCTTCGAATTGCTCGATCGGTATCACGAGGCCATCCGCAGCACCGCCCGGCGCTTCGGACTCGACACTTACCCCAACCAGCTCGAGATCATCACCGCCGAACAGATGATGGACGCCTATGCCTCGGTCGGCATGCCGGTCAACTACCGCCACTGGAGCTACGGCAAGGAGTTCATCGCCACCGACCGGAACTACCGGCGCGGCCAGATGGGTCTGGCCTACGAAATCGTGATCAATGCCAACCCGTGCATCAGCTATCTGATGGAAGAGAATACGATGGCCATGCAGGCGCTGGTGATCGCGCATGCCGCCTACGGCCACAACAGCTTCTTCAAAGGCAACTACCTGTTCCGGATGTGGACCGACGCGTCGTCGATCATCGACTACCTCGTCTACGCCAAAGACTACGTCGCCGGCTGCGAAGAGCGTCACGGCATCGACGCGGTCGAACTGTTGCTGGACAGTTGCCATGCACTGATGAATTACGGCGTTGACCGCTATCGCCGGCCGAGCCGGCTGAGTCTCGGCGAGGAACGTAGCCGGGCAGCGGATCGCGAAGCCTATGCGCAGCAACAGGTCAATGAGCTCTGGCGCACGCTGCCGCGGCGACCGGAAAAGGAAGCCGCCGAGAAGGAAGCGACCCGCTTCCCCGCCGAGCCACAGGAAAACCTGCTCTACTTCATCGAGAAGAACGCGCCGCTGCTCGAGCCCTGGCAGCGCGAAATCGTTCGCATCGTGCGCAAGGTGGCGCAGTACTTCTACCCGCAGCGACAGACGCAAGTGATGAACGAAGGCTGGGCAACCTTCTGGCACCATCACCTGCTGAACACCCTGTACGACGATGGCTTCCTCGCCGATGGCCTGATGATCGAGTGGCTCAAGTCCCATACCAACGTCGTGTTCCAGCCACCGGTCGGCCACCCGGCCTACCACGGCATCAACCCCTATGCGCTGGGTTTCGCGATGTACTCCGACCTCAAGCGCATCTGCGAAGCGCCAAGCGACGAAGACCGTGACTGGTTCCCGGACATCGCCGGCAGCGACTGGCTGGCCACGCTCGACCACGCGATGCGCAACTTCAAGGACGAAAGCTTCATCGGTCAGTACCTGTCACCGCGGCTGATGCGCGCCTTCCGGCTGTTCGCGATCGTCGACGACGAAAAGGCGCCGAAGCTGGAAGTGTCCGCGATCCACGACGAAGCGGGCTATCGCATTCTGCGTGAGGCGATGTCGCGTCAGTACGACCTGGGTTCGCGCGAACCCAACATCCAGGTGTGGAGTGTCAACCTGCGCGGCGACCGTTCGCTGGTCCTCCGCCACACGCAGCACAACGAGCGCCCGCTCGACGACCATGCCGAAGAGGTGCTCAAGCATGTCGCGCGGCTGTGGGACTTCCCGGTGCATCTCGAAAGCGTCGACAGCCACGGCAAGAGGTCACGCCATTGGCTGGTGACTCCCGCCCCCGACTGAAGCTAACGGTCATGACTTTTCCAGCCCTCCCGATCATGAAAGTCATGACCGTTTCCCTCCCTTGCAGGGCGCATTCCGGCTGGCACGCCGGAATCGCTCGATGGGCGCGGAGCATGCTCCGCGAATTCCCCCCTCTCACCCCCGACCCCTTCCACGGCCCCGAGGGGGAGGGAGGTTCGTCAGTCGCATACGCGACTTTCACATGAACGTGACTCGGCTGCTCGGGTCGTGCAGTTCGCGCAAGGCGACGAGGACGCCCGGTAGCGCCCTTTCGACGTTTGCCAGCAAAGGCCTGGCGTCGTCGCCGATACGGCCACTACGGCCAATCCTTTCCAGTTCCTTGCACAGTACCGCCAGGTGTTCGGCGCCGACATGGGCACAGCTCGACATCAGGCCGTACGCTGCCTTACGCAAGCTGTTTGCGTCGCCGGTCGCGATAGCCGCATGCAATTGCGCCAGGCGCGCCGGCGTATCGGCGAGAAAAGCTCTGATGACCGTGTCAAGCAGACGGGCAGCATCGGCTCCAGGTATCTGCCGGATGATCTCCAGAGCGCGTGGGTTGATTGCCTGCCCGGTGTCGGGAGCCTCTGACCTGCTGTGCGGCGAGGGTGGCGGCGCGGCTGCCGCACTGGACGAGGCGACCAGCGTCCTGGATGAGGCAACGCCCGCGCCGGCCCGCGGCAACCAACGCCAAAGGATCGACGATAAGCGGTCACGGGTGAAAGGTTTGCTCAGGTAATCATCCATGCCGGCAGCGAGACAGCGCTCACGGTCCCCTTCGACGGCGTTGGCGGTCAGTGCCACGACCGGCAATGGGCGGTACAACAGCCCCTGCTCCTGCCGCAAACGGATCTCCCGGGTGGCCTGAAAACCGTCCATTTCCGGCATCTGGCAATCCATCAGAACGAGGTCGAAGCGCTCACGGGACAAACGTTCGACCGCCGCCCGGCCATTTTCCGTCACGCTGCAGGTGACGCCGAGCGATTCGAGCATGGCACTGGCGACCGTCTGATTGACCAAATTATCCTCGGCAATGAGCACCCGCCCAGCGAGTGCATTCGTTCGGCCAAGGAGCGGCGATGACCGGCGCTCGACCGGCGATTCGAAAGCCTTCAACGCCAGCAGGGTGGTCATTGCATCGTAGAGATCGGAATGACGTACTGGTTTGCTCAGGTAGCAGTCTTTCCCGGCCGCCGAACGCTCGGGGTGCGTGACGCCAGCGCCGCCGGCCGATGCGAGCATGATCAGCGGCAGCGCCGCGTAGCGCGGGTGTGCGCGAATCGCACGCGCGACAGAGAAACCCTCGATGCCGGGCATGTGCAGATCAAGAATCGCCAGATCAAAGCGATGACTCTCCAGGCGGTCAAGCGTTTGCAGGGCATCCTGTCCGCTGTTGGCGATGGTGTGGCTCATCGACCAGCTCCGCAAGCAATGGGCAAGAATTTCGCAGTGAGTGAGATTGTCATCAACGATGAGCACCGAAAGCCCCTTCAGCCCCTCCCCGAGCGGGTTGAGCGCACGCGCATCATTCGCCTGTTTGAGCAGTGGCAACTCGAACCAGAACACGCTGCCTTGCCCAGGCTCGCTGATCAGACCAATCTGACCGCCCAGCATTTCGACCAGTTTTTTGGCGATGGCCAAACCCAGACCGGTGCCGCCGAAACGCCGGGTAGTCGAACCGTCGGCCTGGACGAAGGCATGGAACAGGCGACTTTGCTGGTCTTCGCTGATGCCGACACCGCTGTCCTGAACTTCAAGGCGGAAGTGCGCCTGCTTGTGGTCTTCATGCAGCAGCTTTACGCGCACGACAATTTCTCCCTGGCCGGTAAATTTGACGGCGTTGCTGACCAGATTGGTCAGGATCTGGCGCAGTCGTACCGGATCCCCCTTGACGGCGACCGGCAGCTCGTGCGGAACGCTACAAAGCAACTCGACCCCTTTGGCTGCAGCCGGCTGGGCGAATAGCTCGCCAACGCCTTCGACGAGCGCGCGCAAGTCGAAGGGGATGCTCTCAAGTTCGAGCTTGCCGGCCTCGATCTTCGAAAAATCAAGGATATCGTTGATCAGGCTCAGCAGATGCTCAGCGGACTGATAAACGGCATCGGCGAAGCGCCGTTGCGGCGTGCTGAGTTCCGTACCGCGCAGCAATTCGGTCATGCCGAGAATGCCATTCATCGGCGTGCGTATCTCATGGCTCATGGTGGCCAGGAACTGGCTCTTGGCGCGACTGCCGGCTTCCGCATTCTTCTGTGCTCGATGCGTGGTATCGACCATGCGGTTCAGTTCCGCATTGACCCGTTCGAGTTCCTGGAGCTGGGCGAGGTGCAGGCTCACGTCCTGGGCGATCAGGATCATTCGACACTCATGACGCTGCACGCCGGCGATCCCGGCACAGTAAACTTCGAGTTGCCGAACCTCGCCGTCGCGCGGGCGCAGTCGTACGCAGACAGGGTCACCCGCGACCTCCGAGGCAACCGCCATCGCCAAAGACCGCAGTACATCACGGCGCGCAGCAGTTTCGACCTGAGCCAGCGCCCTGGTGCCGATGAGTTCGTTCACGGTAGTGCAGCCGACCAGAGACTCGGCTGCGGCGTTCGCCATCATGACCCGACCCCACGGCCGGCTGACCACCAGAATCGGTAGCGGGGCCGTGTTCAGCAGCCGATCGAGAAACTGCTTGGAGGCCTGCAGGCTCGATTTGGTCGCCGTCAGCTCGTCCAGGGAGCGTGTCCATTGCTCACGTATCCGCGTCAGCTGCTTGACGCTGATTTTCAGGAGGATATTCTCCCGCTCCAGGGTGGCAAGGCGCTTGATCAGATCCGGGTCAGCGTCCGGAAGGACCATTTCACTCGATTCCAGCGTAGATGATGTCGAGCCCGCAACGCAGCTTCCGCAGATAATCGATGGCCGCGGGGACGTCTTTCCTGGTGATGATGGAACCATGTTGTGGCAGGATCGCCTCGATGTTCACTCCGACCAGCTTGTTGGCAAAACCCCGCGCTGCCACGTTCGAGGCCATGTAGTCCAGGTGGAACAAATCCATCGCCGCGACATGCTCCTCAAAGGATTCCACGACCAGGCTCCAGTTGATGTCGAGAGCGGCCCAGATGTCACCTGAAAACAGGTAGCGCGAAGCGGTATCATACGTGACGAAGGCTCCGGGGAAGTGCAGGAAGGGCGCCTCGATGAAGCGCAGCGCGCCACCGGATGGAAGCGGGTAAACGCCGTGCTCTTCCACCTCGAAGACCGGGTAATCTGGTTTTCCGTAATGCGGCAGCAGGACATGGGTGCGCGGCGTCGAGATGATTTTCAAGTCCGGATTGACCTCGAGCCAGTCCACCATCGAAGCCCCAACGTCCGGGTCCTGATGGGAAAGGACGATGCCGGTCACTTTCTCCGGGGCCACAATCTGACCTACCCGTAACTTGACTTGCTCGAAATAGGCGCGGTTGCCCGGGTCCACCAGGACCACTTCATCACCGTCCCGAATCAGGTAGGTATTGCAGCGAAATGCGGTCTCATCGGTAATGCCCAGCCAATAAACCACATGTCGGCCGTCGGAGAACAAAACGGTCGGACTCTCCAGACTCATCGTCACGACTGCCAAATCATGAGTGTTGATGGTGATCTCCTGTCAATGGGGAATAGAACCGCTCAACGGCGAAAAAACATCGCCGACGATCACGTCGCGATACAGGAAGAGAAAAAGGATGAAAAAAGAGTAGGAAATTCAACGCCACCGGTGAGTATATGTTCCCCATCACCTGTGGTCAATCGTGAACTGTCAATGATAAAGTCGCGGCATCCCGGACTCGGAAATCCCATATGACTGCCCCTACCCTCCGCAAAGAACTGCCCGACGACCTTTCCTCTGGGAGTGCCATGAACAACCTTCGCGACGTCACCCGACTGGGCCAGGTTTTCACGCCCCCGGCGGTGGTCTCCCGAATGCTCGCCCTGCGCCGCAATCACGGTCGCACGCTCGAACCCTCTGCTGGCGACGGAGCCTTCAGCCGCCAGATTCCCGGCTGCGTGGCGATCGAAATCGACGCTCGTGTCGCACCGCAGGGAGCGCGAGTCATTGATTTCTTCAGCTACCCGGCCAACGAACAGTTCGACACCATCATCGGCAACCCGCCCTACGTCCGTTACCAGGACATCGCTGCCGGCACCAGGAAGCTGCTCGACAGCACGCACTTCGACGGGCGCTCGAATCTTTACCTGTTCTTCATCGAGAAATGTGTTCGCCATCTGCGCCCAGGCGGCGAGCTGATCTTCATCGTCCCGCGCGAGTTCATCAAGCTCACCGCTGCGCGCAAGATGAACGGGTTTCTGTTCCACCAGGGTACGATCACCGATTTCATCGAAACCGGCGATTCGAACCTCTTCGGCGCCTACGTGCCAAACTGCGCGATCTTCCGCTTCGAGCGGAACCGCTTCGAGCGACGCATGCATGACGGTCGGACCTTCGCTCTGGTCGACGGCCAACTGATGTTCCTGAAGTCCAGCTACCCCCTCCCGCTCGCTCAACTCTTCGATGTCAAAGTCGGTGCCGTCTCCGGGGCCGACGCCATTTTCACCCACCCCAAGGGCAACCGCCAATTCGTCTGCTCGCACACCATCGACACCGGTGAGACACGGCGCATGCTCTACGGCATTCAGCATCCGCATCTGATACGCCACAAAGCCTCCCTGCTCGCTCGTCGCGTCCGCCACTTCGACGAAACCAACTGGTGGCTCTGGGGCCGCCAACACTACATCAGCGACTCGCCACGCATCTATGTCAATGCCAAGACACGCCGCCAGGCCCCCTTCTTTCTGCACGACTGCAAGGACTACGATGGATCGATCCTGGCGCTGTTCCCGAAGAACCAGGAGATGGATCTTGAACGGGCAGTGTGCTTGCTGAATTCGGCGGTCGATTGGGCGGAGTTGGGTTTCGTGTGCGACGGCCGCTTCCTGTTTACACAGCGTGCCTTGCAGACCTGCTTGCTACCCGAGAGGTTCTCGCAGCTCAGGGCGATATAGTGCTCCCCGAGAGTCACTATCCCCCCGGCAAGGCCGGGGGCTTTCAGCGTCAGATTCGGCATCACGCGTTCCCCGGCCCGCTGGCTTTTGACCGGAATAATCCTATCATCTGCGTAGCGGGCAAAGCGATGACCCCGCCTTTCCAGTTCCTTGTCGAACGGGTCCAGCAGAATGTTTGCCAAAAGTGGTGACCTCGGATCGCCCTGGGAGATGCCGATCTCGCTGCGTCCCATGTGCTCTCCGACCAGCATCCCAGCGTACAAGTAGCTTCCGATCAAGGCCAGCAGGCGCTGGTCGCTGATGGTTTGCCCCAGCCAGTTCATAAGCCGGTCATGATCGACCGTATTTCAGCAGCTTTTAAGCGGCCGGAGATAAGTTCTTCGGCATTCAACAGGGCAAAATTCCTTGCACTGTCCCTGCCGGATTGTCGAAAGACTTTTTCAGCAGCGCTTACGTTTTGTCTCTGGAAAGGGATCATGATTTCAAGTATGCCCCCTCCGCTTCGGCACACTCTTCCCCGAGCCGAACGGCCTCGCATCAGTTGTGTTGTCCCGGCATTGAACGAGCATGACAGCCTGCTCCTGCTGCTCCCGGAAATGGCCGAATTGCTGGGTCAGATCAGTTCAGCCTGGGAAATCATCGTCGTCGATGATGGCAGCACCGATGGTACGCCGCAACTCATGACAACCTATGTAACCGGCAACCCTGGGGTCTACTACCTGCAATTGTCGCGTAACTTCGGCAAGGAAGCCGCGCTCAGCGCCGGGCTTGAAGTGAGCGCTGGAGAGGTGGTGATCTGCATCGATGCCGATCTGCAACACCCGCTCACCCTGATCCCCGAAATGCTCGAACGCTGGCAGGCCGGTGTCGACACCGTCTATGCGGTAAAAAGAAATCGCGATGACGAATCCTGGCTCAAACGCGTCGGCGTTTCGATTTTCTACGGCATCCTGGGGCAGGGGCAGAAGGTTCGTATTCCCCCCGATGCCGGTGATTTCCGGCTGATGGACAAGCAGGTCGTAGACGCGCTGATCCGCCTGCCGGAACGCACCCGCTTCATGAAGGGGCTCTATGCCTGGGTTGGCTTCAAGGCCGAGCCGATGCTCTATGTTCCTGCTGAACGGCTGCATGGGCATAGCCATTTCAATCTGCTGCAACTGATTCGCTTCGCGGTCGATGGCATCACCGCTTTCTCGACCTGGCCTCTGCGCACTTTCAACCTGGTCGGCAGCCTGATTGCGATGCTTTCTTTTGCCTATGGCGCTTACCTGGTGATCGATTATCTGGTCAATGGGCACGACGTTTCGGGTTGGACAACCATCGTCACCGGGATGTTTTTCTTCTCTGGAATCAACCTGATGGCACTCGGTACCATGGGCGCCTATATCGCGCGGATTTTCGACGAAGTCAAGCAGCGTCCGCTCTATGTGGTCAAACGGAACATCGGGCAGAAACTACCCGAAGAAAAATCCTGAGCAGGCATCGATGAGCACAAGCAAGCAGCTGTCGGCATTTGTCGATACCCGATCAACGTCGCTGGTGATGCTAGCCACGGCCGTGTGGCTGGCGGCTACGGCCGGAATCCGGCCCTTGATGCTTCCTGATGAAGGACGCTATGCCGGCGTTGCCTGGGAAATTCTGACCACCGGTGACTGGCTGGTTCCCCGCCTCGACGGCATGCCGTTCTTTCACAAGCCGCCGCTGTTTTATTGGCTGACGACTTTGAGCCTGCGCCTGTTCGGAGCGCACGAGTTGCCGGTACGAGCAGCATCGCTCGTCGCCGGCCTCTGTGCCGCCGTTGGCCTCTACCGGTTCGTCCGTCGTTACCGGGACAGCCAGGTCGCCACCCTGTCGATCGTCATCCTGGTCACTCAGCCGATATTTTACGCGGGGAGTCAATTCGCGAACCTCGACATGCTGGTCGCCGGTCTGATTACCCTGACGATTCTTGCCGGGGCCGATGCCGTCCTTCGTCTCGAAGAGAAGCTTCCCTATCGCGCTGTCCTGGCCATGAGCTATGCCTTTGCCGCCCTCGGCATTCTTGCCAAGGGGCTGATCGGTATCGTCTTGCCGGGCGGCGTTTTGCTGCTCTGGCTGCTCTGGCGTCGAGCGTGGCGGCATTTGCCAGCGATCTTCTGGCTGCCGGGAGCCCTGCTCCTACTGCTGGTTGCGCTCCCGTGGTTTTTCTGGATGCAGCATTCCTACCCCGGATTTTTCGATTATTTTGTGGTTTATCATCACTTCCGGCGCTTCTCGGAAACTGGCTTCAATAACCAGATGGCCTTCTGGTTTTATATTCCGGTCATTTTCCTGGCCACTTTGCCGTGGTCGCCATGGTTGGCACGCGTCTTCGTCCAGGTCGACCACGGAGATGCCGGACGGGGTGGCTTGCGAAGCCTGATGGTGATCTGGTTCCTGCTCATCGTGGCCTTTTTTTCTCTGCCGAGTTCCAAGCTGCTGGGTTACATTCTGCCGGCGATGCCGCCGTTGGCCTATCTGATTGCCGAATCCTTTTCGCACTGGCTGGATCGTGACCGGACGCGTGCCCTGCGCTGCTATGTTGGGAGCCTGGGACTGGCCGCGATCGCCTGTGTCGCGCTGGTGGTCGGCGTTGCGCTGGCCGACAAAGTCTCCGCCAAACCTCTGGCGAGCATGGCCAGGCCCCTGCTGCAGCCACCGGACCAAGTGGTGTTGATCGATCAGTATCCATACGACCTGCCGTTCTACCTGCAAGCCCGCAAGCCTGCCTGGGTAGTCAGCGATTGGCAGGATCCGGAAATCGCCCGGCGTGACAATTGGCGAAAGGAACTCGCCGATGCCGGAGAGTTTGACCATGCCAGCCGGCAGGCGGTCCTGCTCACGCCCGCAGAGTTCGCGGCAAGACTCTGCAGTCCTGCTGCTGCCGGTGTATGGTGGATCTGGGGCAAGCCGTCGGCGCCCGAGGTGCTGCCGTGGCTGCAGCAGCAGCCGGTATTTGCCGCCGACCAGAGGCACGCGCTGTGGCGGCTGCAGCCGGAAACCCTCAGGAAGTTCTGCGGCGAAAAGCCCAGCCACGACTGAGGATGAAGGTCAGACCTGCGATCGCCACCAGAATCACTGCCAACAGCAGGTCATAGGCGATATTGGTGACGTGCAACAAGCAAGCGTAGCTCAGTTCGTTGATCACGAACCCGCTTGCCGAGACGAGAAAGAAGCGACCGCAGGCGACCGCCAGGGAGTTCTGCTGATGACGAAAGGTCAGGCGATAATGTCCACCAAACGAGACCAGAAAAGCGACCAGCCATCCGATCAGATTGGCCAGCAGCGGAGGCTGTTGCCAAACGGTGACGCAGCCCACCGCAATCAGCCAATGCGTTGCCGCCGCGGCACAGCCGACGAGCACAAACCAAGCGAGTTGCGTGAACATCACTACCATGCCAGGTGCCTCTAGTCAGGTGAAGACTTCCCTTGATGCGGCCCGTAAGCGGATCGCCATTTGCGCCGACGACTTCGGGATGTCTGCCGGAATCGACGCAGGCATTCTTGAACTGGCCCGACTGGGCCGCCTCAGTGCGGTGAGTTGCCTGGTGCAGGGGCCGACGCTGGGTGAACAGGTCTCTTCGCTGGCGCTGCTGCCGGTGGACATCGGGCTGCACCTCAATTTTACCGAGGCCTTTGCCAGGAGCCAATTCTGCTGCTCGCTGCCACGCCTGATCAGCGCCTGTTATCTGCGACAATTGCCGAGATCCTTGGTCACCACGACCATTGATTCCCAGCTGGATGCTTTCGAAACCCGCTTCGGACGTCCTCCGGATTTCATCGACGGCCACCAGCATGTCCATCAATTGCCGCTGATTCGTGAGCAGTTGCTGGAGTGCATTGCTCAGCGCTATCCGACACGCGCTCTCTGGCTGCGCTCGACGCAAACGGCGCGCCACTTGACAATCGATCGCGGCAAGCGCTTGAAGGCCAGGATCATTGCCTGCCTGGGTGCGCAAACGATGCGCCAGTTGGCGGATGCACAGGGTCTGCCGATGAACCGTCATCTGCTGGGGGTCTACGGCTTCTCGGCAGGCCCCGAAGCATACCGGCAACTGCTGATATCCTGGTTCATCGGTGCTGCAGACGGCGACTTGTTGATGTGCCATCCCGCAAGCGCTATCGAGGCTGGAGACCCGATCGGGCCGCAAAGGATGCGGGAACTCTCGGTGCTTGCCGACAGCTGTTTCCCGGCCTGGATCGAGGAGCATCGATTGACCATTTCGCGTCTGTCGAGAGCACTTGACTGATCTGCGTATCCGGGCGGAGCGATGACGCCCGTTTCTGTGTAAACTCGCTCCTTTGCCCACATCAAGACCTGCCCGTCAGCCGTGCGACTATTCCGCCTCGCCAAAATTCTGAGCATTGCGAGCCGCTACGGCCTCGACGAGATGATTCTCGAGCACGAACCCAGCGGTCGCCTGGCGGCGCTGTCGCGCGCCCTGCATTTCTGGCGACGCTTCGACACCCCGCCGGCGGTTCGCCTGCGCCAAGCACTCGAGTCGCTGGGGCCGATCTTCGTCAAGTTTGGACAGGTGCTGTCCACCCGTCGCGACCTGCTGCGTACCGACATCGCCGATGAACTGGCCAGGCTGCAGGATCGTGTGCCACCGTTCTCGCCCGAACTGGCACTGACGCAGATCGAGAAAGCCTATGGTCGGCCGGCCAGTGCCGTGTTTGCCGAGTTCGATTCGACGCCAATCGCCAGTGCCTCGATCGCGCAGGTCCATTTTGCCCGTCTGCGGCCGGAAGACGGCGGCCAGGAAGTTGCCGTCAAGATCCTGCGTCCGGACATGCACGGCGTGATTGCCAATGATCTGGCGCTGCTCGAAACCCTGGCTGGCCTGCTCGAAAAAGTGTGGTCGGACGGCAAGCGGCTGAAGCCGCGCGAAGTGGTCGGCGAGTTCGCCAAATACCTCTACGACGAACTCGATCTGATGCGCGAAGCCGCCAACTGCTCGCAACTGCGGCGCAATTTCAGCGGCTCTCGGCTGCTGCAGGTCCCCGAAGTGTACTGGGACCAATGCACGACGACGGTGATGGTCATGGAGCGCATGCGGGGCATCCCGATCAGTCAGACCGAAGCCCTGGTCGCTGCCGGCATCGACTTGCCGGCACTGTCACGTGCCGGCGTCGAAATCTTCTTCACGCAGGTGTTTCGTGATGGCTTCTTTCATGCCGACATGCACCCCGGCAATATCTTCATCGCCACTGATCCGGACCATCACGGCAGCTATATCGCACTTGATTTCGGCATCGTCGGAACACTGACCGACAACGACAAGAATTACCTGGCGCAAAACTTCCTCGCCTTTTTCCAGCGCGACTACAAACGCGTGGCGATGGCCCATATCGAAGCTGGCTGGGCGCCACCCGAGACCCGTGCCGACGAGTTCGAAGCCGCCATCCGCGCCGTCTGCGAACCGATTTTCGACCGGCCACTACACGAAATCTCGTTCGGCCGTGTCCTGCTGCGTCTGTTTCAGACCTCGCGCCGTTTCAATGTCGAAATCCAGCCGCAACTGGTAATGCTGCAGAAGACCCTGCTCAACATCGAGGGCCTGGGCCGACAACTCGACCCCAATCTCGACCTGTGGAAGACCGCCAAACCATTCCTGGAGCGCTGGATGAGCGAGCAACTCGGCAGCCGTGCATTCCATCGCGGCGTCCAGCAGGAAGCCCCCTACTGGGCACGCATCCTGCCGCAGTTGCCACGCCTGATACACCAAGCGCTGGCACAGACGAAAGCGCCGGATCTGGCGCCCTTGCTGGCCGATCTGGCACGTACACAACGCCAGCAGAGGCGCTTGCTGGGGGTCATCGCCGTGTTGCTGACGATGGTACTGCTTGGTCAGTTATTGATGAATAATCTCTGAAAACCTGAAAATTCACCGAAATAAGTTTTCAATGCTGTCATGCACGATTATCCGGAGACCACATGATCGGATAATCATATCATCCTGTATTTATAATCGCCTATTGTACTGACGAGCCATGCTGGCGATGGCGTGCAAGCCAGTCAACCAGCCAACCGATACTTGGCGATGAAAAACATAAGACCATGAATAAAATGGTGAAACCTGCGCCCATGACAGGGATGCTGTCGCCCATTTCGTTTCTCCTTGATTGACTCATCATGATTGCAGCCAGGATTACGTCCGACTGTAGCTCGTGTGCTTCCCGGTATCCGGGACTACCTGCATACAATAATCGGTCGAGGACAACACGGCAAACGATAAAATCTCACTCGACGCATGAGTTTTTTTCACGCATGCGAAGCCATGTCATCAGATCGTCTGCAGGTTCCGGAGGTTCTGCCGATCCGTTGCAGATCACGAATTTTCACCAGCAGACAACGCCAGAATTGCGTCAATCGAGTCTTGAAGGTAGTATCCATGCCGCGCACCGCATGCTGATGTAGATCCCCCGTCACCCTACCGATCCGGCGGCCCAACCCGAACCGTCATCCAGTTGTTCGCAGTGGAACCGGCTCCGCTTGTTGGCCTAGGTCCTCATATCAACTTCGCATTTCTTTATCGCTTCCAGAATGATTTCCGGCCTACTCAAGAAGATTTTCGGCAGCCGCAATGATCGGCTGATCAAGCAGTACATGCAGGTTGTCCGCAAGATCAATGCACTGGAAGCAGGGACGAGCACGCTTTCTGACGACGCCCTGCGCGGCAGGACCGCCGATTTCAAGGCGCGCGTCGCCAATGGCGAGACGCTCGACGCCTTGCTGCCGGAGGCTTTCGCCGTGGTTCGCGAGGCCGGCAAGCGTACGCTGGGCATGCGCCATTTCGATGTCCAGTTGATCGGTGGCATGGTCCTGCACGACGGCAAGATCGCGGAAATGCGTACCGGTGAGGGAAAAACGCTGGTGGCGACGCTGGCTTCCTACCTCAATGCGCTCTCCGGCAACGGGGTGCATGTGGTGACGGTCAACGATTACCTGGCCAACCGCGACGCCGAGTGGATGGGGCGCCTGCATCGTTTTCTCGGCCTCAGCGTCGGCGTGAACCTGTCGCAGATGGCCCACGAGGACAAGCAGGCGGCCTACGCTGCCGACATCACCTACGGGACCAACAACGAGTTCGGCTTCGATTACCTGCGCGACAACATGGTCTATTCCGGCGCCGAGCGAGTGCAACGCAAGCTCAACTTTGCAATCGTCGACGAGGTCGATTCGATCCTCATCGACGAAGCGCGCACCCCCCTGATCATTTCGGGCCAGGCCGAAGACCATACCGAACTGTACGTGCGCATGAACAAGGTCGCCCCGCTGCTCAAGCGCTGCGAACTGGAAGATGGCCCGGGAGATTACTGGGTGGACGAGAAAGGCCATCAGATCCTGATGACCGAGGAAGGTCACGAGCATGCCGAAGAGATTCTGGCACAGGCTGGCCTGCTTCCCGACGGCGGCAGTCTCTATGACGCCTCCAACATCCTGATGATTCACCATCTGTACGCTGCCCTGCGCGCCCACAACCTGTTCCTCCGGGATCAGCAGTACGTGGTGCAGAACGGTGAAGTGATCATCGTAGACGAGTTCACCGGTCGCCTGATGTCCGGTCGTCGCTGGTCCGATGGTCTGCACCAGGCGGTCGAGGCCAAGGAGAGTGTCCGGATTCAGAACGAGAATCAGACCCTGGCATCGATCACCTTTCAGAACTACTTCCGCATGTACAGCAAGCTGTCTGGAATGACCGGCACTGCGGATACCGAAGCCTACGAGTTTCAGCAAATCTATGGTCTGGAGACGGTGGTCATCCCGACCAACCAGCCCATGCGCCGAACCGACCACAACGATCAGGTCTTCCGCACCGCCAAGGAAAAACACGCGGCGATCGTCGCCGATATTCGCGGCTGCCGCGAACGCGGCCAGCCGGTGCTGGTCGGCACCACCTCGATCGAGAATTCCGAGTTGCTCTCGGCCCTGCTGGACCACGAAAAGCTGCCGCATCAGGTTCTCAACGCCAAGCAACATGCGCGCGAAGCTGAAATCGTCCGCGAGGCCGGACGGCCGGGGATGATTACCATTGCCACCAACATGGCCGGTCGCGGAACCGACATCGTTCTCGGCGGCAGTATCGAGAAGCGGATCACGCAACTTCGCGACGATGAGGCGCTGACCGATGCGGATCGCGAGACGCGCATCGGTATGATCCGATCCGATTGGCAAAAGCTGCACGATCAGGTCGTCGCCGCCGGCGGCCTGCACATCATCGGTTCGGAACGTCATGAGTCGCGGCGGATCGACAATCAGTTGCGCGGCCGTTCGGGTCGCCAGGGCGATCCCGGTTCTTCACGCTTCTATCTTGCCCTCGATGACTCGCTGCTGCGAATTTTTGCCGGCGATCGCCTCAAGGCGATCATGGAGCGACTGAAGATGCCCGAGGGCGAGGCGATCGAGCATCCGCTTGTTTCGCGCTCGCTGGAATCGGCACAGCGCAAGGTCGAGGCACGCAACTTCGATATCCGCAAGCAACTGCTCGAATACGACGACGTGGCCAATGATCAGCGCAAAGTCATCTACGCGCAAAGGAACGAGTTACTGGAGACTGACGATATCTCCGAAACCGTAACGGCGATGCGCGCAGGCGTGCTGCATGATACCTTCCGGCTTTACGTCCCGGCTGAAAGTGTCGAGGAACAATGGGATCTGCACGGGCTCGAAAGAGCACTGGCCGCCGAACTTCAGTTGCAGGTGCCGGTGGTCGAATGGTCAAGGAACGAGCCGAATCTGCGCAGCGATGACATGCTGCGGCGGCTGATCGATATGGCGGCCGCTTCCTATGCGGCCAAGATCGAACTCGTGGGCGCCGAGGCCTTTCATCCGTTCGAGCGCAACGTCATGCTGCAGAGCCTGGATACGCACTGGCGAGAACATCTGGCGGCGCTGGACCACCTGCGCCAGGGCATCCATCTGCGTGGCTACGCGCAGAAGAACCCGAAGCAGGAGTACAAGCGCGAAGCTTTCGAGCTGTTCGAGCGCATGCTCGACAACATTCGCCTCGACGTGACGCGTCTACTGGTCACTGTGCAGGTGCGCACTCAGGATGTCGAGGAAACCCTCCCGCATGCCGAGGTGCAGAACGTCCGCTACCACCATGCAGACTATGACGAAGCCTTGGGGCAGGGAGATGACGACACGGCGGCGACACGCGCGCAGAAACCGATGCACGTGGGCGCCAAGGTCGGCCGCAATGAACCGTGCCCTTGCGGCTCGGGAAAGAAGTACAAATACTGTCATGGCAAGTTGTCGTAGTTCGTGGTTGTCCGGAGTAAACTGAACCGAGGCACCAGGGTGCGGGGACGGTGCCCTGGAAACCCCCCTGGCCGTGCTGACCGTTTCCGCCCGTGAGGTTGCAATGCCCGTCAATTACCGCACCCCCTCCCCCACCCAACTGTTTCCGGTCGCCGGCGTTCGCCTCGGCGTCTCCGAAGCGGGCATCCGCAAGCCTGACCGGCGCGACCTGGTCGTGCTGTCGCTGGCAGAAGGTTCTCGAGTCGCTGGGGTGTTTACCGCCAACCGCTTTTGTGCCGCACCGGTACAGGTCTGCCGTCGTCATCTCGAACTTGGCAGCGACATCCGCGCGCTGGTGATCAATACCGGCGTCGCCAATGCCGGTACCGGTGAGCAAGGCTGGCAAGCAGCGGTGCATACCTGTGCCGCCACCGCTCACTTGCTGGGCATCGACGACCGGCAGGTACTGCCCTTCTCGACCGGCGTCATCCTCGAACCCTTGCCGGTCGATCGTCTGGTGGCCGGCCTGCCGCTCTGCGTCGCCGATCTCCAGGAGAACCACTGGCACGCCGCAGCACACGCCATCATGACTACCGACACGGTCGCCAAAGCCGCTTCGCGACGCCTCGATGTCGCCGGCCGGATCGTGACCATCACCGGCATCAGCAAGGGTGCCGGAATGATCCGGCCAAACATGGCAACCATGCTCGGTTTCATCGCCACCGACGCCGGCATTGCCACGCCGCTGCTGCAGCAGCTCTTGCATGCAGCCGCCGACGCCTCATTCAACTGCATCACCGTCGACGGAGACACCTCGACCAATGATTCCTTTCTCCTGATCGCGACGGGCCAGGCCGGCGTCGAGTTTACCGACGCAGCGGCACCCGACTACGCAGCGCTGCGCGAAGCCGTGATCGCCGTCGCCGTCGAACTGGCGCAGGCAATCATTCGCGACGGCGAAGGCGCCAGCAAGTTCATCAGCATTACCGTCGAAGGAGGCCGCGACCGCGCAGAATGCAAGCGCGTTGGCTATGCGATCGCGCACTCACCGCTGGTCAAGACCGCTTTCTTCGCATCCGATCCCAACCTCGGCCGCATCCTGGCCGCGATCGGCTACGCGGAGCTTGATGATCTCGACGTAGCGCCGGTCCGCGTCTGGTTGAGCAGCGACCAAACGGAGATTCTGGTTGCCGAAAGGGGCGGGCGGGCCGCTTCCTATCGCGAAGAGGACGGCGCCGCCATCATGCAACAAGCCGAGATTGGCGTCCGCGTCGCACTGGGCCGCGGCACCGCCAGCGCCACCGTCTATACCTGTGATCTCACTTATGATTACGTGCAGATCAATGCGGACTACCGCAGCTAACGGTCATGACTTTTCCCCTCTCCCCCAACCCCTCCCACGGCCCGCGCTGCATCGCGGGCCGGCTACGGCGGCACGGAGCAGTGCTCCGCGAAACCCCGCCTTCGCCCCCCGCGAGGGGGAGGAGAGATTCTTGAGTCGCATACGCGACTTTCACATCAACCCCACCTGACACGCGTTTCAAGCAAACCCGTCTGAACCAGCCGGACGCCAGCGCCGGCTAGTCGCTTTCGAGCGCTGCCGCCTGTTGTGACAAGGGAGGCGAGGCTGCATACGCGCGCGGCGCAGATGGGCCGCCAGCACGGCATCGTAGAACGGGGAAAGCAGCGTGTAGCCGTGCTTGAGACCCAATCGTCGACAATCAGTGCAGAACGTGCGGAACAGCCAGGGTGAACTCGGGGATTTCCGCCTCGAACTGCCTGCCGTCGATGGCCGTCAACTGGTAACTGCCGCGCATCGTGCCAACCGGCGTGTCGAGCTGGCAGCCGCTGGTGTAGGCAAACTTCTCGCCCGGTTGCAGCAGCGGCTGCCGGCCGACAACACCAAGACCACGCACCTCCTGGACCTCACCGCTCGCATCGGTGATGATCCAATGCCGCGAAACCAACTGCGCCGGCACAGTTCCGACGTTCTCGATAGTCATCGTGTACGCAAACACGTAGTGATCGTTCGCCGGGTCCGACTGCTCGGCGATATATTGCGGGATCGCGCTGACGGCGACTCCATATTTCTTGCTTGCGGCCATATGTGCTCAATGTCGGAACGTTCAGAACCGGCATTGCACACCAAACCGAGGGTAATGACAAGCCTGTTGAGAAAGCGGGCCTTTCCTCTCAGCGGAGCAGCCTTTTCGCGCTAGAATCCAGTCCAATTTCCCAGAGGTCCCTGCCATGTACGTGATTGCTCCGAGCATCCTTTCTGCCGATTTTGCCCGGCTTGGCGAAGAGGTCGTGAATGTCATCGCCGCCGGTGCCGACTGGATTCACTTCGATGTGATGGACAACCATTACGTCCCCAACCTGACCATCGGTCCGCTGGTCTGCGAGGCCATCCGCCCACTGACGCAGGCACCGATCGACGTACACCTGATGGTCAAACCAGTTGATCGCATCGTTCCCGACTTCGCCCGGGCGGGAGCCAACATCATCACCTTTCATCCGGAGGCGTCCGAACACGTCGACCGGACGCTCGCCCTGATCCGGGAAAACGGTTGTCAGTCGGGGCTGGTGTTCAATCCGGCAACGCCACTCGACTACCTGGAGCACGTCATGGACAAGCTGGACATCATCCTGCTGATGAGCGTCAATCCGGGTTTTGGTGGGCAGAAGTTCATTCCTTCCACACTGGCCAAGCTTGCGGCAGCACGCGCCAGAATCGACGCTTATGAGCAGGACAGCGGGCGGCGAATCCGGCTTGAAGTCGACGGCGGGGTGAAGGTGGACAACATCGCCGCCATCGCCCGCGCCGGCGCCGACGCTTTTGTTGCCGGCTCGGCAGTTTTCGGCGCCGGCAGCGACAGCGATCGCCACCGTTACGACAGCATCCTCGCCGCGCTGCGCGCACAACTGGAAAAGCCATGATCTCTTCACTGCTTGCCGTACGCGCGGTACTGATCGATCTCGACGGCACCTTGCTGGATACCGTTCTCGATCTTCATGCCGCTGCCAACGCCATGCTGCGCGACCTGGGTCGCAGCGAGATTTCGGTCGAGTCGATTCGCAGCTATGTCGGGCGCGGCATTCCCAACCTGGTCAAGCGCGTCCTGGCAGGTTCGATGGCCGCCGCTGACGATGCCACGCCGCCCCCGGCGGCGGCACTGGCCAGCTTCAGGCACCACTACAGTATCGAGAACGGTCGGAATGCCGCTTTTTTTCCTGGCGTTCGCGAAGGCCTGGAGGCATTCAAGGCGCTCGATTTGCCCCTCGGCGTCATTACCAACAAGGCCGAGGCATTCACCCTGCCGCTGTTGCAGCGTACCGGCCTGCTTCCCTTTTTCGAGGTCATTGTCAGCGGCGACGTCCTGCCGCGTCCGAAGCCCGACCCGATGCCCCTGCTCTGGGCCTGCGGCCGCCTGGGCTTTTCGCCGGTCGACGTGCTCATGATCGGCGATTCGGTGCATGACTTTCATGCCGGGAGGGCGGCCAGCTGCCCCGTTTTCCTGGTCCCTTACGGCTACAACGAAGGACGAGATGTTCGTGATCTGGCATGTGATGCTATAGTCTCGTCCCTTGCAGAAGCTGCCCAACTCCTGATCCGCGCATGACCGAAGCTTATTTCAATCGCCTCGCTGGCGAAGGCTACAACCGCATCCCGGTAACCCTTGAGACCTTCGCCGATCTCGATACGCCGCTGTCCATCTACCTGAAGCTCGCCAACAGCCCCTACAGTTACCTGCTCGAATCGGTGCAGGGCGGCGAGCGCTTTGGCCGTTATTCGATCATCGGTCTGGCCAGCCCGACGCGGATCGTGGTCAACGCGCATCAGGTGCTGGTGCTGAACGGCAATCGCATCGCCGAACGCGAAGACGACACCAACCCGCTCGACTTCATCGGCAAGTACATGAAGCGCTTTCGTGCGGCTCCCACCACAGGTCTACCACGCTTCTGCGGTGGTCTGGTCGGCTGCTTCGGCTATGACACCGTCCGCTATATCGAGACCCGGCTGACACGCTCCCAGAAAACGGACGACCTCGGAATTCCCGACATCGTGCTGCTGCTTTCGGAAGAAATTGCCGTGGTCGACAACCTGTCCGGCAAGCTGACACTGGTCGTCTATGCCGAGCCCGGCGTTCCCGGCGCCTACCCGAAAGCGCAGGCCAGACTCAGGGAATTGCTCGCCCGCCTGCGCGAACCGGTTCGCATTCCGCCGGAAGTGCCGCAGTCTTCGCAACCCGCGACCTCGATGTTTGGTGAATCGGAATACCGGCAAGCGGTACTGAAAGCCAAGCGTTACATCACCGAGGGCGACATCATGCAGGTGGTCCTGTCACAGCGCATGAGCAAACCCCTGGCTGCCAGCCCGATGGCGCTGTACCGTTCGCTGCGTTCGCTCAACCCGTCGCCGTACATGTTCTACTTCGACTTGGAGGATTTCCATGTCGTCGGCGCTTCACCCGAAATTCTCGTCCGTCTCGAAGGCGACACGGTCACTGTCCGACCGATCGCGGGCACACGCCGACGTGGCGTGTCCTTCGATGAAGACCAGGAACTCGCTGCCGAGTTACTCGCCGACGAAAAGGAACGCGCAGAGCATGTGCAGCTTCTCGACCTTGGTCGCAACGACATCGGCCGTGTCGCTCGCGTCGGTACGATCAAGCTTACCGAAAACATGATCGTCGAGCGCTATTCGCACGTGATGCACATCGTCTCGAACGTCGAAGCCAAACTACGGCCAGGCCTGAACGCACTCGACGTGCTCAAGGCCACCTTCCCGGCGGGAACCGTCTCGGGCGCGGCCAAGGTCCGGGCCATGGAGATCATTGACGAGCTTGAACCGGTCAAACGCGGCATCTATGCCGGCGCGGTCGGTTATCTCGGGTTCAACGGCGACATGGACCTGGCGATTGCGATCCGCACCGCCATCATCAAGGACGGCCAACTGCACGTGCAGGCGGGTGCCGGCATCGTCGCTGATTCCGACCCGGCGTCCGAATGGCAAGAAACGCAGAACAAGGCCCGCGCCGTACTGCGTGCCGCCGAACTCGCTGAACACGGTCTCGATACCCGTTTATAACATCGGGGCATCGGCCCGAAGCTGCTCGGTCATCCAGGCGACGATATAGGGCTGCGCAATGGTTTGCCTCCCAATCTGAAATTGCGCATCCATGCGACGATTCTGTGCGTATGGAAAGGCATTGATTTACCCAACGAAACTTCAGATGAGGGCAGAATGCACGTCTTCGTGACCGGCGGCACCGGCTACATCGGCAGCCGCCTGATTCCGGAATTGCTCGCACGTGGCCATCGGGTTGCGGCGCTGACACGGCCGAGGTCGGCACACCGGCTTGCGCCCGGCTGCCGCATCGTCATCGGCGACGCGCTCAATGCCCCGAGCTACGCGCAACAGATCGACGGAGCCGACACCTTGGTCCATCTGATAGGAGTTGCCCACCCTGGGCCGGCCAAGGCCATGGAATTCCGGACGGTGGATCTCGCCTCGGCTCGCGCGGCGCTGAGCGCGGCGATGGAGGCCAAGGTGAAGCATCTGCTCTATCTCAGCGTTGCCCAACCTGCACCGGTGATGCGAGCTTACGTAGAAGCGCGTGCCGAGGCCGAAACCTTGATTCGCGCCAGTGGCATCGCAGCCAGCTTTCTGCGCCCCTGGTATGTGCTCGGACCCGGCCACCGCTGGCCGTTACTGCTTCTCCCGGCCTACCGCCTGTTCGAGTACCTGCCGTTGACACGCCAGGCAATCCGGCGCTTCGGCCTGGTCGACATCGAACAGATGACCACAGCGCTAGTCCGGGCGGTGGAAGACCCGCCACCCGGAGTGCGCATCTGGGAAGTGCCGGAAATCCGTCTGGCCACCTTTCCTGCCTGAACCCCTATCGAGTGGAGTGTGAATGAAAGTGTTGGGAGGAATCGATAGACTCCCTTCCCTCCTCGCGAGGGCGACCACCGATGTCAACCCATCTCCATTGAACAAGGGGCTTCGACCAACACTTTCAATTGCACCCCATCGAGTGAGTCCTGCCACCTCAACGTTCTGCCGGCGTATCGAGCACACCGAGCCATTCGCTGATCTGCCGATAAACGCGCGTGTCGTTCAGCATTCTCAGGTGACCCAGTTTACCCAGCCTGGCGCACTGGACGTCACCCGTGATTTGATGCGTGATCGCACTACTCAGTGGCACCAGTCCATCGCCCAGGAATTCGCCGATCGGATGCTCGACGTCTTCGGTGAGACTGGCTCCCAGGAAGCGGAAAGCCATCTTATGCGGCTTGGATAGTGTCCGTGAAGCCCCCGGGCCATGGCGCAGATCCTGGATACCCTGACTGCGTGTCGCGGCAATATTCCCGAGCGGGCGGGTGACTTGAGTGAATTTCAACGCCACGGTTGCCAACTGCCCAAGTCGCTCGAGCGGTGAGCCGAGGTGCGGTGATCCGAGGCAAATCAGCATCCGTGTCGACTGCGGCCATTGCATCCCCGCCGCCATCGCCTGATCGCAGGCGCCAAGAGCGACCAGCCCGCCCATGCTGTGACCGATGATCAGCAGTTCACTAGCCGGTTGCGGCCAGGCTGCCAGCAAATGCTCGAGCAGAACCGCCAGTTGTGCACAATTTTCGGAAATCGGCAGGCCTGAGTTGTAGCGCAGGTAGAGTGGGGTGCAGGCGAATTCAGCCTGTACCTGGCGCCCGAAATGAGTGGTGGACGCAACTGCAGCTTCACCGGGATCAGCACATTCCCAACAGTGTTCGTCACACCCTAGTCCGTGGACGAAAACGCAAAGGCGTCTGCCCGCGTCGGGAAAAGCACTGCGCAGCGCATCGGTGTGTAGCGGCACGACCTTGCCGTTCACCCGTATGGCCATGTTGATCGCCAGTCGGTTGTTGCTGGCTGCAAGATGGTCTCCGAATGCCCCGTTGAGTGCGCTGTGCAGGCTACTCACCAAGCGCCCTGGCGGTTTATCCGGAAATTGGCGTCGCCTCTCCAGGATTGCCGCGGTTTCGAGCAAACCACCGCTGCCGTGGTAAATGGCCGCGTAGACGCCTGCTGAAATGACGTCATGAGCGGCTTGCACGAGTCGAGCCGGCCAACAAAGCAGCGGAATTCGCCGCAGGACGTCGAAAGACTGGCCGGCAATCGCTGCATGCATTTCCTTGACGCACCACGTGGTTTCCTGAACCGCTGCCTTAGCAACGTGACTGTAACCGGTTCTTTGCTGCGACGGCCCGAAGTCTTTTCTACCATCATGCGACATGGGTTGTCCTTGAAGCGTGAGGGGAAGTCCTGAACCCGCAGTTGGCAAGTCCGTCTTGCTTGCCCGGCCGGCCGGCCGTCAATGCGATACTCCTTCGCCGTGCAGAACCTTGGCGAAAGTCAGCCATAGTATCCGGATATCTAGCCACAACGATTGGCGCTGCAGATACTCGCTATCGAGCTCGACCTTCTGGACAATCGGCAGTTCATCGCGACCATTAACCTGTGCCCAACCGGTCAATCCCGGCAGCAACTCATGCACCCCGCACTCGCTGCGCAGGGCGATCAAATCATACTGGTTATACAGGGCTGGGCGCGGCCCTACAAAGCTCATGTCGCCCACCAGAATGCTCCACAACTGAGGTAGTTCGTCGAGGCTGGATTTGCGCAGGAACGAACCCACGGGTGTCAGGCAAGCCTGTGGATCGGTCAACAGATGGGTCGCCACAGCCGGTGTTCCAACCCGCATGCTGCGGAACTTCGGCATCCTGAAAATCCGGTTGGCCCGTCCAACGCGATCGGACCAATAAAGCACGGGTCCGGGCGAGGACAACTTGACCAACAGAGCGACCATACTCGCAGGAAGCAACAGCAACACCGCCGCCAGACAGGCCAGTAACACGTCAAAAAAGCGCTTGATCGGGAAACGTTTCATGGGCATTTTCGCCCTGCTGGAAACGGCGTGGCGACTGAGATGGTGCTTGCCTGCGCGCAGAAAAGGCGCGATGACGCCATCGACACGTCGAATGACGTCTATCTACCGTGGAATGGCATACGCAAGACTTCCTCACCTTCCACTAGCCATTGCCGTTATCCAGAAAGCTACGCAGCTTATCCGAGCGTGATGGGTGGCGAAGCTTCCGAAGTGCCTTGGCCTCGATCTGACGAATACGCTCACGAGTCACGTCAAATTGTTTACCGACTTCCTCGAGGGTATGGTCGGTATTCATTTCGATACCAAAGCGCATGCGCAACACCTTTGCTTCGCGTGGAGTCAGGGTGTCCAGCACATCCTTGGTGATGAAGCGCAGGCTCGAGTAGAGGGCAGCCTCGGTCGGTGCGAGCGTCGCATGATCTTCGATGAAATCACCAAGGTGTGAATCGTCGTCGTCGCCGATCGGCGTTTCCATCGAGATCGGCTCCTTGCTGATCTTCAGGATTTTGCGAATCTTCTCTTCCGGCATCTCCATCTTCTTGGCGAGCGTTGCCGGATCGGCTTCCAGGCCGGTTTCCTGCAGAATCTGCCGGGAAATGCGATTCATCTTGTTGATCGTCTCGATCATGTGCACCGGGATGCGGATGGTCCGTGCCTGGTCGGCGATCGAGCGAGTGATCGCCTGGCGAATCCACCAGGTAGCATAGGTCGAGAACTTGTAGCCACGTCGATATTCGAATTTGTCGACGGCCTTCATCAGACCAATGTTGCCTTCCTGGATGAGATCGAGAAATTGCAGGCCGCGATTGGTGTACTTCTTGGCAATCGAGATCACCAGTCGCAGGTTGGCTTCAGTCATTTCCCGCTTGGCGCGGCGCGCCTTGGCCTCACCGGTAGACATCTGCTTGTTGATGTCCTTCAACTCGCGCAACGGGATGCCAATGCGATCCTGCAGAGCAAGCAATTTCCTCTGCTCTTCCTTGATGTTCGGCGCGTTGCGCGAGAGAATCGCGCCATAGGTCTTGCCGGCCGCAGCGATCTCGGCGTCTACCCAGTCAATGTTAAGTTCGTTGCCGGGGAAAACCTTGATGAAATGTGCCCGCGGCATCCGCACCGTGTCGACGCAGATTCGCTGGATCTTACGCTCGCAGGCTCGCGCCTCATCGACCATCGCACGCACCGAATCGCACAGGCGCTCAATGGTCTTCGAAGTGAAGCGAATACCCATCATCTCTTCCGAGATCTGCTGCTGGAGCTTGAGGTAGGTTTTATCCTGGGAGCCTTTCCTGGGCAAGACCCCATGCGCTTGTGCGTAATGCGATCTGATCAGCTCAAGGCGTGCCAGCCCTTCGGTCTTGAGTTTGAGCAGCGAGGCAGCCGCCGCCGCACCCTCAACCGCCTCGCCGTCTTCCTCCTCGTCTTCCTCCTCGTCCTCAGCCACTTCCTCGACCAACTCTGCCAGTGAGTTATCAACTTCAGGGTCGATCAGCCCATCGATCAATTCATCGATGCGCATTTCATCGCATGCGATCTTGTCCGCGCAACTAAGGATCTCGGCAATCGTTGTCGGACAGGCGGAGATCGCCTGGATCATGTGCTTGAGGCCATCTTCGATACGCTTGGCGATCTCGATTTCGCCTTCACGGGTCAGCAACTCGACTGAGCCCATTTCGCGCATGTACATGCGCACCGGGTCAGTCGTCCTGCCAAACTCGGAGTCCACCGTTGACAACGCCTGTTCCGCCTGCTCTTCGACATCGGCATCGTCTGCGCCGGCTGCCGGGGCGGCATCCGACATCAGCAGCGTTTCGGCATCCGGTGCTTCATCGTAGACCTGGATGCCCATGTCGTTGAACGTGCTGATGATGCTTTCTATCTGCTCGGCATCAACCACATCATCAGGCAGATGGTCATTGATCTCGGCATAAGTCAGAAAACCTCGCTCCTTGCCGAGCTTGATCAGCGTCTTGAGGCGCATCTTGCGCGTCTCGTCGTCAACCGGTACCGGTTGACTCCCGACCTGCGCCAAAATGTCTGCCGCTGCCTTGGCTTTTGCCGCCTTCGTAGTCACTGTCTTTTCCCTTACCATGCCCATTTCCCGAATAGCGTTAGACTGGAAAAACTTTTGATTATATCACCCCTCATGCTCCGGCGCCGAGTCGCCCGCTTGCCATCAGCGCCGCCAGGTATTGACGCTTTTCTTCGCTCGACAGTCCGTTCACACCCAGCTTTCGAGCCTTCTCCTGCAATTGCTTGAAGACTCGTTTGTGCGCGCGTTCAAGCAGTTGCTGGACC
The DNA here is from genome assembly GCF_036625275.1 of Accumulibacter sp. Lineage (GTDB taxonomy): Bacteria > Pseudomonadota > Gammaproteobacteria > Burkholderiales > Rhodocyclaceae > Accumulibacter. The sequence goes on along the minus strand of NZ_JAZKUD010000021.1, from coordinate 18,860 downwards.
GCACCCGTAAATTCAGCGTCAACCTGATCTTCGGCAAAAGACTCTTGCATTAGTTCAGCCGCGGCTGCACACAGGATATCCTCGCATTCGCTGCCTCTGAGTCTTTCGATCAGGGTCGGGTAGGCCAGTTGCTGGGTACCGGCAGCCGCAATCGTTTCACATAAGAGACGCACGGCCATGGCTTCAGTCGAGTTGTCGGGAAGCAGGTCGAGTGGCAGGCTGGGGGCCAGTTGCGGTTTCTGGAGCAACAGCCGCAGCAATGGCCGCAACAGCGAAGGCGCCTGGCGCGGCGCGCGTGCCGGCGCTGGCTGCGTCAGCGGTCGCAGCTCGCACAGCCGTTCGACCTCGGCTTGCGAAAAACCGCTGGCCTGCGCCAGGCGCTTGACCAGTTGCAGCCGCAGCAACGAGGACTGCAGACGGCCAAGCAGTGGCTTGGCCTCGGCGACCAGCCTTGCACTGCCTTCGGCAGTGCTCAGGTCGCAGTGCGCCGACAATTCACCGAGCAGGAAATCGGAGAGCGGTGTCGCCTGCATGATCATCCGCTGAAAAGCCTCGCCGCCGTGTTGGCGGACAAAACTGTCAGGGTCCTCGCCGTCGGGGAGAAAAACAAAAGCAATGCTTTTCTGTTCAGTCAGCGCCTCAAGACTGTTCTCCAGGGCTCGCCACGCGGCCTTGCGTCCGGCGGCATCGCCGTCAAAGCAAAAAACGATGCGCTCAGCCTGGCGCAACAGCTTCTGTACGTGCACGCCCGTGGTGGCTGTGCCGAGCGTGGCCACCGCATTGCCCGCCCCATGCTGCGCAAGTGCCACGACATCCAGATAGCCCTCGACGACAATTACCGTATCATGCTTGCGAATCGCTGCGCGTGCTTGCGGCAGCCCGAATACCTCGCGACCTTTCTCGAACAGAGGCGTCTCGGGAGAGTTCAGATATTTCGGCTCGCCCTGCCCAAGCACACGGCCACCAAAAGCGATCACCTCGCCCTTCTGGTTGACTATTGGAAACATCACCCGCTCGCGAAAACGATCGTAGAGGCGCCCTCGCTCGTTGCTGATCACCAGACCAGCCAGTTGCAAGTCAGGGCTGCTGTAATCGTCGAAAGCGGCAGCGAGATTCTGCCATCCGTCTGGCGCGTAACCCAGACCAAACCTGCGGGCGATTTCGCCGCTGACGCCCCGTTGCTTGAGGTAATTGATCGCCTTTTCAGATCGTTTGAGCTGCTGGCAGTAATATTTCGCGGCCCTCGCCATCTTTTCAGCCAGCGCCTGCGATTTCGGAGCGAGCGCTGCCGGAGCGTGGTCCGGCTCCTCGGGAAACGACATGCCGGCTCGTACAGCGAGTTCCTTGACGGCGTCAACGAAGCCCAGGCCAGCATACTCCATCAGAAAGCTGATCGCGTTGCCATGTGCGCTGCAACCAAAGCAGTGGTAGAACTGCTTGCTCGGGCTAACCGTAAAAGAAGGCGACTTCTCACTGTGGAACGGGCAACACGCAGCGAAGTTGGCACCCGTTTTCTTCAGTGGCAAGTAACCGTCGATCAGCTCAACCAGGTCGATGCGATACAGCAACTCCTGAATGAAAGTGTCCGGGATCAACTTGGCTCCCTTGAACAACTGCAGTTTCAGAAGCGACAATAGCCGCCCGTCTGAAGACGGGCGGCTATCCAGGCAACGCCAATCCGGTGTCAGTACATCTTGGGCGGCAAGGTCTGGCTGCGCATCCGCTTGTGATGACGCTTGACCGCAGCCGCCAGCTTACGCTTGCGCTCGGCGGTGGGCTTCTCGTAGAACTCGCGAGCCCTCAACTCGGTCAGCAGACCGGTTTTTTCGACAGTTCTTTTGAAACGGCGGATGGCAACTTCAAACGGCTCATTTTCCTTGACGCGAATAGCAGGCATCGATTCTTCCCAAGTTCAAGAAACACCACAATGGAGTTTAGCCGTCCATTATAGACGTAGTTGCCGAGAAATTCAAAGGACGTTTTTGCAGATTGGGAGATTCGTGAGTCGCATACGCGACTTTCACATTAACGGTCATGACTTTTCCAGGCACCCCCGATCGTGAAAGTCATGACCGTTGCCCTCTCCCCCGGCCCCTCCCCCGCGAGTGGGGAGGGGAGATTCGTGAGTCGCATACGCGACTTTCACATTAAAGTTTACCGGCAAATGTCCGTTGCTTGACTTGGATTACTTTCGTCCGTACCAGCCTGCCCACTTTCCACCCCATCCGTTGCCGTGACGCTGCCGCAGGATATGAGCGTGCAATCGCCAATTGCCTATACAATCCTGGCCGCTGCATTCGGCAAAACGACAAGAGAAATACGAATGAAACCAATGCCCCGATCACCGATCCGCCACCTTGCCCTGGGCATCGCACTGACCTGCGTGACCGGCACAGGCATCGCCGAAGAGGCTCTCGCCCCCCCCGACATCAGCCTCGAAGACCTGCTCGGCGTCGAGGTGACGAGCGCCTCACGCAAGGCCGAGCGCCTGCACGATGTCGCCGCGGCTGTGTTCGTCATCACCCGCGACGACATCGAACGTTCGGGTGCGACCAACCTCCCCGAGGCCCTGCGCCTGGCGCCGGGAGTCAACGTCGCCAGCCTCGCCAACAACCGCTGGGCGGTCAGCGTGCGCGGCTTCAACGACCGCTTCAGCAACAAGTTGCTGGTGCTGATGGACGGACGCAGCATCTACTCGCCGCTCTTTTCCGGCGTGGTCTGGGAAGACCAGGATACGCTGCTCGAAGACATCGACCGCATCGAGGTGGTGCGTGGCCCCGGTGCCGCGATGTGGGGCGCCAACGCGGTCAATGGCGTGATCAACATCATCACCCGCCGCGCACGCGACACCCAGGGCAACCTGCTGGTTGCCGCGGCCGGCAGCGAAGAACGCGCTCTGCTGGCTTTCCGCCACGGCGGCGAAGCGGGAAATGGTCATTTCCGCGTCTGGGGCAAGGCTTTCAAGCGCGACCAGTCGGTCACCGCCGAAGGCCACACCGGCAACGACTACTGGCAGGCCGGGCGCATCGGCTTTCGCGGCGACTGGAGCCTGAGCAGCGATCATCGGCTGATGCTCAGCGGCCAAATGTATTCCAGCCCGACCGGCGACCGCTGGAATCTCGCCGACCTCGGCTCGCCGCAGGGCGTCACCCTGATCGACCGGCGCCAGAGTGGCAAGGGTGGACACCTGCTCGGTCGCAACGAATGGACGCTCGCCAACGGTTCGCAGGCCGCCCTGCAGGCCTACATCGACTTTAGCCAGCTCGAACTGCAGGACGCTTTCAAGGAGGATCGGACCACCGTCGATCTGGATTTCCAGCATCGCACCCTCCTCGGGCAGAACCACGATCTCATCTGGGGGCTGGGCTACCGTTACTCGCGCGACCGGATGAACTCTACGGGAATCATCGTCGCGCAGCCATCGAGTCGCGCCTTCACCCTCGCGAGCGCCTTCGTCTATGACGACATCACCCTCTTGCCAAATGCGCTGCGGCTGATGCTCGGCCTGCGCGTCGAAGACAACAGCTTCACCGGCGTCGAACCGCTGCCCAACGCGCGTCTGATGTGGACGCCCTCCGACAGCCAGTCGCTGTGGGCTTCGGTCGCGCGTGCGGTGCGCACTCCTTCGCGTGCCGAACTCGATGGAGAAATCCTTTTTTCGGTCACCCCGCCCGGCGCCGCAGGAAATCCAACGCCCTTGCCGCTGTTGACCCGCAACATCCCCGACGATCACCAGCTGCGTAACGAGACCGTGCTCGCCTATGAGCTCGGTTACCGGCACCAATTTTCCACCAGTCTGTCCGCCGATGTCGCGGCTTTCTACAATCAGTACGACGACCTGCGGTCGGCAATGCTGGGCACGCAACAGATTGTCTTCGCGCGGGCTCCGTACCTGATCCAGGACATCATCCCGGACAACAGCATCAAGGCGCATGCGCATGGCGTGGAAATCGCCGTGGACTGGTACCCGCTGTCGTGGTGGCGAATCCAGCCGAGCTACAGCTACCTGCGTCTCGATGCCACTGCAAAAACCGGCGATCCGGCCTCGGTCAACAATGCGAACAACATCAACGCCAGCGATCCGCAACATCAACTGTCGCTGCGTTCGTCGCTGTCACTGTCCGACAAACATCGCTTCGACCTCTGGCTGCGCCATGTCAGCGCGCTCGGCGCGAAAAACTCCCGGATTGTCGTTCCCGCCTACACCACCCTCGATCTGCGCTATGCCTGGAAACCGACACGCGACCTCGAAGTGTCGGTGGTCGGCCAGAACCTTCTCGATCACAGCCATCCCGAGTTCGTCCCCAGCCTGCTGCCCTCGCAACAACTCGAATTGCAGCGCGGCATGTACGTCAAGGCCAGGTGGCAATTCTGAGACCATTCGGGTGATTTTTTCTGCCCGGCGCTGGCCTGCCCTGCTGTCGGCCATCGCCCTTGCCATCGGTTTGAATGAGCCCGCGCTGGCGCAGGGCACCCTCGCCGAGCCACAGGCCAAAGCGGCCTTCGTGCTAAACTTCGCGCGTTATATCGAGTGGCCCGAGCGTGCTTTCGCCAGCCGCGAATCGCCCTTGTTGATCTGTCTGCTGGGTCACGACTCGATCGGCGGCGCGTTGACGGCGCTGCAGGACCGCCAGGTGCAGGGACGCCTGGTGGCCGTGCGACTGCTCAATGGTGTCGACGAAACACGCCCCTGCCAGGTGCTGTACATCGGCGCCTCGGAAGCACGCCGCCTGACCCTGGTGCTGCGCGCACTCGCCGGACAGGCGGTGCTGACGGTCAGCGACGCCGATGGCTTCATCGACGTCGGCGGCGCGATCGGCATCGTCCAGGGCGACGGACGGCTGCAGTTCGAAGTCAACCGCGACAGCCTCGAGCAGGCGCAACTCAGGGCCAGCTCCAATCTGCTCAAACTGGCGCGCAATCTGGCCAACCTGAAGGGAAAGAACTGAGATGCGTTTTGCCGACCGGCCATTGAAGGCCAAACTGATGCTGATCATCGGCGTGACGGTCGGCGCCGGTCTGGCAATCAGTACGCTGCTGTTTGCCGCCTCGGAAATCAACAACAACCGCGAATCGGAACTGGCCAAATTGACCGGCATGGCCGAAATCCTCGCCGCCAGCAGTGCATCGGCGATTGCCTTCGACGATGCGCGCACGGCCAGCGAGACACTGTCCGGCCTGCGCGCGCGTCCGGAGATTCTCGCCGGATCGATCACCCTGCCCGACGGCACCGTTTTTGCGCACTATCCGGCCGGAGGCATGGCCGCGGCAGCGGCACAGACCGGCGCCGCGACGCCACGGGTCATCGGTTCCTACTTCGCCGACGCGATGAAGATCGAGTATCCGGTTCGCCAGGGTGACGAGCTGATCGGAACGCTCAGTATCGAATCCGACCTGCGACCGATGTGGCGCAGTACCACGAAGCGCATGTTGCTGGTTCTGGCCGGCGCGCTGATCGCTTTCGCTGCCGCCCTGCTGCTCGCGATGCGCCTGCAGCGATCGGTGTCGGGACCGATTCTCGACCTGACGCAAGTGATGCGGCTGGTCGCCAACGACAGCGACTATTCGCACCGGCTACCGGTGCAGCAGCACGACGAAATCGGCGAACTGATCCAGGGCTTCAACACCATGTTGAGCGAGGTCGAGGAGCGCGACGAGGCGCTCCGCAAGCACCGCGCCACGCTTGAACAGCAGGTCGAAGCACGCACCGCACAACTGCGGCTGGCCAAGGAGCAGGCCGAGAGCGCGAATGTCGCCAAGTCGCGTTTTCTGGCCAATATGAGTCACGAGATCCGCACCCCGATGAACGGCGTCATCGGCATGGCCGACCTGCTGCTCGATACCTCGCTCTCCGAATCGCAGCGACGCCAGGTCGATCGCCTGCGGATGTCGGCCGAATCGCTGATGCATCTGCTCAACAACGTGCTCGACCTGTCGAAGATCGAATCCGGCCGACTCGAGATCGAGAAGATCCCGTTCGACCCACGGCAACTGATCGAAGAGGTAGCGCAGCCCTTCGTCGAGATGGCTTCGACCAAAGGCGTGCTGCTCAGCGAAGTGCTGGCGCCCGACCTGCCCGCTGCGGTGCTCGGCGACCCCTATCGGGTCAGGCAGATCGTCAGCAATCTGTTGAGCAATGCCGTCAAGTTTACCGAACGCGGCACCATCTTCCTTTCCCTGACCCGCGAGCCCCCCCCCGCGGACCATGGGTCCCCGAGCGGCCTCGACCCGGATCACTGCCAGCTCTGTTACGCCGTCAGCGATACCGGGATCGGCATTGCGCGCGCCGACGGCGAAAAGCTGTTCGCCCCTTTCACGCAGGCCGACAACTCGACGACCCGCAAGTTTGGCGGAACCGGCCTCGGTCTGGTGATCATTCGCGAACTTGCGCAGCGCATGGACGGAGACGTCGGCTTCGAGAGCGAGGAAGGTCGCGGGTCAACCTTCTGGTTCCGGCAGCGCGTCGAGCTGCACCATCAGCCCCTGGCCAGATGGGAATCGAATCCCTCGGCCATTGCCCGGATCAGCGGACGCCTGCTGCTCGTCGAGGACAACGAAACCAATCGCGAAATCTCCGGCGCGATCCTCCAGACGCTGGGTTGTCAGGTGGATTTCGCGCACGACGGCGCGCAGGCGGTCGCCGCCGCCGCGGCCACGCGCTACGACCTGATCCTGATGGATTGCCAGATGCCGGTCATGGATGGTTTCGAGGCGACACGCCGGATTCGCGCTGCGGAGCAGGCGGCAGGCGATACCGCGCGACCGATCATTGCCCTGACGGCCAATGCCCTGGCCGGTGACCGCGAGGCCTGCCTGGCCGCCGGCATGAGCGACTACCTGGCCAAGCCGATCAACCGGGCACAACTGACGACGATCCTGGCGCGTCATCTGCATGCGCCGGCAGACGCCGCCGGATCAAGCGGCGCGGCAGACTCCGCGGACAGCATCGACACCGACGCGGCACCGACTTTCGACCCCAGCATCGTGCAATCACTGCCGATGGTCGTCGATGGTTCGAACCCCGAGTTTGCCGACCGCGTTCTCGACATGTTCACCCGTAACACTGCCACACTGCTTGCCGCCATCGACAGTGCAATGCAGCAGGGCGATGCCAAAACCTTGCAGCGATCGGCGCATACCCTGAAATCATCGAGCGCGACGGTCGGTGCGATGGCGCTTTCCGAAAAAGCCAGGGATCTGGAAATGCGCTTGCGCGCCGGTGAGCTACCGGCAGCCGACTGGCCGCAAACGCTGCGCAGTGCCTACGATGATTTCGTCGGCGCGCTGGCCCGGCACCGCGCTGCCGCAGAAGTGGCCAAGGCAATATGAGAAACCTTCCTGCACACGGACACTTGCTGATCGTCGACGACGACCTGATGGTCCGCATGCTCGCCTCCGAATCGCTGCGCCACGCAGGCTTCGAGGTCAGCGAGGCGGACTGCGGCGAGCAGGCTCTGGAAATGTTCGAGGAACAGGATTTCGACCTGTTGCTGCTCGACGTGATGATGCCCGGCATCGACGGTTACACGGTCTGCCAACGCCTGCGGCAGCACGCGCGCGGCAAGTGGTTGCCGATCGTGATGCTGACCGGCCTCAACGACAGCGATTCGATCGAGCAGGCTTACCTTTCCGGCGCCACCGATTTCATCACCAAGCCGATCAACTGGCTGTTGCTGACCCAACGGGTACGTTATGGTTTGCGCGCCAGCCGTGCCATTGCAGAGGTGACACGCAGCCAGCAGAGTCTGGCGCACGCACAGCGTCTGGCGCGCATGGGCAGTTGGGAATGGTCGCTCAGCGATGCGCGCTTCGCGTGCTCGGACGAACTGCGACAGATCTTCGGCGGCGACTGGAAACTCGCCGGCGCGGCAACCGTCGAGCTTTTTCTCAACGTGGTGCGGGAGAGCGATCGCGCAGCCGTGCACGCGGCGCGCCAGGCGCTGATGATCGACGGCCAGCCGTACCAGATCTCCTACGGTTTTTGTCGGCCGGACGGCGTGTTGCGCGAGGTTCTCGAGCAGGCCGAGGCGATTCGTGATGGTAGCGGCCGGATCGTCAAGATCGAAGGCTTCACGCAGGACATCAGCGAACGCGTCGAGGCGCAGCAGCGCATCGAGCATCTGGCCTTGCACGATGGCCTGACCGGACTGGCCAACCGGCGGTTCTTCGCCCAACTGGCCGAGGTCGAACTCGAGCGTGCGCGCCGCGAGAAGAGCCTGTGCGCGATTCTCCATCTCGATATCGACCACTTCAAGAGCGTCAATGACGCGCTTGGCGACGCCGTCGGTGACCAGTTGTTGTGCGCGCTCGCCAAAAGGCTGAGCGTATCGGTGCGTGGGGCCGACCTGCTGGCCCTGAATCCGCCGATGCGTACCGCCGAAATGGTCTCGCGCATCGATGGCGATGCCTTCACCGTGCTGGTCCTCGAAGTGCGTGTCCCCAATCAGGCAGCGATCATCGCGGAGCGCCTGCAGCAGGCCATTGCCCGACCGCTGTCGGTCGAGGGCCACCAAGTGGTGCTGACGGCCAGCGTCGGCATCGCGGTCTTTCCGCGCGACGCCGATTCGGTCGAAGCCTTGTCGCGCCACGCCGAGCAGGCGCTGTACGTCGCCAAGGCGGCCGGTCCATCGACCTGCCGCTTCTTCGACGAGGAAATGAACGCTGCGGCCAGCCGCAAACTCCATCTGGAAAATGAATTGCGGCAGGCCATTGCCGAGAACGCGTTGTGCCTGTATTTCCAGCCCAAGGTCGACGCCGCCAGCGGCCGGCTTGCTGGCGCCGAGGCACTGGTGCGCTGGCAACATCCGCAGCACGGACTGCTCGGGCCGGGCCAGTTCATTCCGCTGGCCGAGGAATCGGGGCTGATCGTGGCCCTCGGCGAGTGGGTGCTGGCGACCGCCGCCAGACACCTGCGAGAGTGGACCGACGCCGGCCTCGAACCCTTGCGCCTGTCGATCAACCTGGCCAGCCCGAGCTTCCTGCAGGAGAACATCACCGAGAAGTGCTGCGACGCCGTGCAACGCGCTGGCGTCTCGCCGCAGCAACTGATTCTCGAACTGACCGAATCGCTGCTGGTGGTCGATGCCGACAACACCATCGCCCGTCTGGACGAATTGCGGGCCAGGGGTTTTGCCTTGTCGCTCGACGACTTCGGCACCGACTTTTCCTCGCTGAGCTATCTGAAGCGCTTTCCGCTCGACGAACTCAAGATCGACCGATCTTTCGTGGCCGACATGACCAAGGGCGGCAAGGACGCCGCGATCGCCCTGTCGATCATCGAACTCGGACGCCAGTTCAGCATGCGTGTGGTTGCCGAAGGCGTCGAGACACACGCACAGGCCGGCTTCCTGCTCGCCCACGGTTGTCTGTTCCAGCAGGGCTACCTGTTCTCACCACCGCTGCCAGCCGATCGCTTCGAGGCCCTGCTCAGAAACGGAGGCCGTTTCGACCCTTGCCTGTCGGTGCCCTCCCCGTAACACGGCAAATTGGTTCTGGCGCTAACTCATTGAAATACGGTCATTCCGAACTCGTTCCGGAAGCCAGTTCGTTTTTCAAACGGTTCCTTTGACATTTTGAAAAGCACTAGGAGTCAACCCTCGGGGTCATCGAAGGATATATGTACTACGGGGAAAAATTCAACGCCTGGACACATCTGGTCGGGGCCATTCTGGCGGTCGCTGGTACGGCCGTACTCGTGGTCCTGGCAGCACAGAGCGGCGATGCGTGGAAGATTGTCAGCATCTCGATTTACGGCGCGACGCTGGTGTTGCTCTACAGCTTTTCGGCGCTCTACCACAGCTTTCGTGGGCGTGCCAAGGACATCCTGCGCAAGCTGGACCACCAGAGTATCTATCTGCTGATTGCCGGCAGTTACAGCCCGTTCTGCCTGGTCACCTTGCGCGGTCCCTGGGGCTGGTCTTTGCTGGCTGTCGTTTGGGGGCTGGCGCTGCTCGGTAGCATACAGGAACTGCGCATGCGCAGCGAAGCCCGCATCCTGTCGATGGTGATCTACATCGTGATGGGCTGGGCGGTCGTGGTGGCTCTGGTACCGCTGTTGCAGGCGCTGGGGGTGGCCGGCTTCGCTTGGGTGGCGGCGGGTGGCGTGTTCTACACCAGCGGGATCATCTTCTATGTACTCGACACCCGCCTTCGGCATGCGCATGGTGTCTGGCATCTGTTCGTGATGGCCGGCAGCACGGCTCATTACTTTGCGGTCTTGTTTTACGTTCTTTGATTGGCGAGCGGGGAACGGTCGGTGATGCGCCTGCAGCGGTCGAGGCTAAGCAGTTCAAGGCGTTCTCGCCTGATTGCGACGCCGGTTCTTCCAGAAATTGATCGACAGATGGATCATGAAGCCGACAAAGGTAATGAAACCGGCAATCTGGAAATACATCGAGTAGTTGGTCCGGTATCTGCCGGTCACGGGGTCGTAGATCGAGCAGAGAATCCTGACGCGCTGCATGATTTCATTGAGTGTGCCGACCTCGGGCGAGATCGCCGAGTGCGCGATCAAAAGCTTGAGCGGTTCGGCGATGTCCTCGGCGGTGAACTTCTCGCCATAGACCTGGCGAACGATCCTGCCGTCGGAATCGACCAAGGTCACTTGGTTGAGATGGTCGAAGCCAGCCGCGGTGGCCACAAAGCTGAAGCCGAAATTGCGCGTCAGTTCGCCGACGATCGCCGGGGAAGGGCTCAGAAATTCCCAGTTGGGCAGACGGATGCCGTATTGTCTGGCGAAGTCCCGCAAGGCAGCCGGTGAGTCGAAGGGCTGATTGAAACCGATGCTGACCATGTTGAAGCGGTCGGCACCCATCACGCTGACCGTATTCTCGACGGCTTTCTGCAGGTTGCGGGTGGTCGTCGGACAGACCTGGAAGCAGGCGGTGTAGATGAAGTTGACCAGCAGCGGCTTGCCCCGATAATGCGACAGTTCGACCGGTCGGCCTTGGCGATCGAGGAGTACAAAGTCTCCGACCGATTTGCCGATCGCACTTTGCGAGAGTTCGAAAGCCGCTTTTTCGTCCAGGGCGGTGAGCACCAGGGTACTGTTGATCCCTTGCGGGCGAGCGGTGAGCTTGGGTTTTTCGGTTGTTGCGTCGTCGGCGAGCAGCGAGGGTGCCGCGAGCAGGAGAGCCGTGAGTAGCAGGGACGCGAGCAGCACGCGGGCAAACCAGCCATTCACCGGGGTGGGCCGTCGAGAATCAGAAACCGAGTTGCGTGTCAAGGATGGCACCGAACAGGACCAGTGTCAGTTGGATGAGTGATGCATGAAAGCAGATCATCGCCGACTTGCGGCAGGGGTCGCGAGTCAGGCGCCAGGCTTTCTGAATGAACAGGAAGCCACCGGCGAAGGCACCGGCGAAGTAGATCATGCCAAGCCCGAAGGCCAGCGGCAACAGGCTGGCCGCGACCAGCGCCAGGGTACTGAAGAAAATCGTGTTTGCCGCTTGCTGGTCGCCGACGACGACCGGCAGCATCGGCACGCCGACGGCGGCGTAGTCGTCACGGAAGGCGATCGCCAGACTCCAGAAATGCGGTGGCGTCCACAGAAAGAGAACCAGTGCCAGGGTCAGCGGGATGGCGCCGGGCTGTGGGTCGGCGGCGGTCGCGCCAGCGAGCACCGCCCAGCTTCCGGCCAGCCCGCCAAAGACGATGTTCAGCCAGGTGCGCCGCTTCAGCCACACGGTGTACACGATGGCGTAGAAGAAAGCGCCGAGGAAGACAAACAGCGCCGACCAGGCATTCAGGGCGACCCAGGCGGCACCGACCGAGAGCGTCATCAGGGCGGCGATGACCAGTAGCCAGATCGGTCCGTGCCGAAGTTCGCCAGTGACGAAGGGGCGCTGGCGGGTTCGCGACATCAGCAGGTCGCTGTCGTGTTCGTAATACTGGTTGAAGGCTCCGGCGCTGGCCGAGGAAATCAGCACCGACAAGGTCAGCACGAGTAACTGCGGCAGGCTCAGGCTGGGTCCGGGGCTGACCGCCAGACCGGCGAGGGCGGTAAAGGTGATGACGACCCCGATGCGCAGCTTGAACACGCCGAGAACGGCACGGAGGGGAAAGGTGCTTTTCGATGCGCGGACGGATGGCATGGGTGGTCGATAGCGGCAGCAGTCAAGGTAATGATCGGGTGGCCTGGAAGGTGTGCGGGCCGGCTTGAATCGGACCTGTCGTGGCCAGGACCCGATTGAGGCAGGCCCCCACGCCGATGGCGTGGGGAGGTGCCGGATCAGCTCAGCAGCCAGACTTCGGAAAGGTACTTCCAGTTGACGAAGTAGTAAAGGACAAAACAGACGAACAACAGCAGGGCCAGGACGACGGTGCCGGGGACACCGACGTGGTCGCTGCCATGCGCCACGGCCGAGGCTGCCTGGGTGTTGCCCGGGATTGGTGTCGGCCGGTCGGAAACCTTGCCGCCGTCGAGTTTCTTGCCGAACAGCAGCGAACCGACGACGAGTAGAATCCACAGCCCGCCGCCAATCACGGCGAGGACTCCGAAGATTCCGGTCAGCCCCATCATCAGATAGGCGGCACCCGGCCATTCATACTGGAACGGTGCGCCGGAGAAGGCCATGTCCCAGTGCCGGCGGGAGACGCCGAGCGTGCCGGCACCCATCATGACCAAGCCGAGCACCGACATGCTGATGCCGAACAGGTAGGGCTGGATCTGGCACAGCTTGGGCAGGATCATTTCGCGCCGGAAGAGGACCGGCACCAGCAGGTAGGTAATCGCCATGAAAGCCAGCGTCGTGCCGGTGACGACCGTGGTGTGGAAGTGGCCCGGGACATAGAAGGTATTGTGCATCAGCATGTTGATCTGTTCGGTACCGAGCACGACCCCCGAGATGCCGCCGAGAAAGCCGAAGCTGACCAGCGAGATGAACATCCCGGAGAACACCGGGTTACCCCAGGGCGCCTTGCGCAACCATTCGAACAGACCGTTGGTGTAACCCTTGCGCCGCTGTGCCGCTTCGATCGCACCGGGAACCGTGAAGCCGTGGATCATCGAGGCCATCACCGCGAAGTACATGAAGTAGGAAGTGTTCAGCACTTTCCACTCGGCGCTCATGCCGGGATCGGAGAGCAGGTGGTGCGCACTGGCGAGTTGCAGGAAAAGGATGTAGAGCAGGAAGGCGAAGCGCGACACTTTCTCAGACAAGGGCTTGGCGCCGAAGATCACGGCGGCGGTCAGGTACCAGACGGCGACGTGCGCGGCCACGTTGATCTGTTGCGACGAGTGTCCCAGACCCCACCACACCATGCGATACAACTGCGCGTCGATTTCCTTGATCAGTCCGACCGACCACAAAAAGGTCGGCAGCAGGATGCCGGCGCCGGCAAGGATCGTGAAGGTGGCGATGATCGCTGCGGTCAACGCACCGAAAGTGACCAGCGGCAGCGAGCCCTGATAGGTCTTGTCGCGCTTGGCGACGACCAGCGTACCGAAGAAGATGGCGACGCCGAGCAGCGCACCGACGGCGACCAGGATGATCCCGAGGTAGAAGTGGGGAGCGGCCTGCATCGGCACATAGGAGGTGAACATCACGCTCGACTCGCCCTGGAAGATCGCGATATTGGCCATGATGCCGCCGACGACCATCAGCCAGAATCCGAGCCAGGCGATCTTCGGTGCCGCCAGCCGACACCTGAGCAATGTCGATGAGGCAAAGTATAAAACCGCCATTTCGAAGAACAGAATCCACAGGATCAGCATGTCGATACCGTGGGCGGTGAGGATCAGGTAGAACTGGTCGGCCGGCAGCAGCTTGATCGCCGGCCAGCGGGTGAGGATGACCAGCAGCGCGGTGATGCCGCCGACGAGCAGCCAGAGGACGCCGACGACGGCGTTCCAGCGCATCAGCTTCTCAGCCTGGTCCTCGAATTGCAGTCCGGAAATGGGACAGGTACGGTAGGTCGTTGCCATCTATTCTTTCCCCCCTTATTTCACGTAGATACGGCCGAGCATCGAATGGTGACCGATGCCGCAGTATTCGTTGCAGACGATGGCGTAAGTGCCTTCCTTGGTCGGCGTCATCTTGACGACGTGCTCGTAGCCTGGGATCACCTGGATGTTGATATTGACTGGCTGCAGCGAGAAGCCATGGTTGTAATCCATCGACGACAGGTGAATCTTGTAGGTCTGCCCCTTTTCCAGTTCGAGGATCGGATACCATGCCCACAGCCGGGCGATCAGGTAGCCGTCACCGCCCGCGGGCACCTTGACCACCGGGATGTTCTGGTCGGTCTCGGTACGGATGGTGTTTTCGGCGATGAACTTTTCGGCCTTGGCAGCGAACATCTCGGGGCTGGTCTTGTAGGCCTCGTTGGAGAGGTTCTGCTTCCCGTAGACGTGCCAGTAAATCATCATCACGAACATGACCATCCCCCAGATGAAGGCGATCGCGATCCACGCCCATTCGACCTTGTCGATGGGTTGCTTCCACCAGAGCCGTTCCGACGGCGGCAGAATTGCACTCATATTTGTTTCTCCCTGATGTGAATGGCCGACCTACCTGGCAACCGGAGTGTTCATGATGTCGATGATGCCCCACAGGATGTAGAGCAAACCGGGTGAAGCCACGCCGAGAAACAGCAGCAGGAAGTGGTTGTCCAGCAGCTTCTGCATGAACGGAACGTCATCATCGTTGTTGACGGCCATATTTGTATCCTCCATCAATGATTTGCGCTTGTGGCGGCTGGTAAGTTGCGGATAAGGTCGAATTTCTTGGGCCTTCCGGGCACAATTGACCGCAGGATACCTGCAGCCGGGCGGACATTGATTTGATGCACGTCAAGAACCGGGGAAACCCGATGATGGTCGGCAAAGCCAGCAGGCATCGGCATTCCATGGTTTGGACTGCGACCAATGGTCGCAGTCTTCGCAAGGCTTGGGGAGCGTCGCAAAGGGCCTATAATCCGTGGCTTCGCTTTTCACCCCGGTGATCTGTCATGGATACGGTTGCTCGCCGACAAGTTGCGCTCTGGCTGCTGATTTGCAGTGCCATGGTCTTCGCCATTCTGGTAGTCGGTGGCGTCACACGTCTGACCCATTCGGGCCTGTCGATCGTCGAGTGGCAGCCGATTGTCGGGGTCATTCCGCCGCTCAATCCGGCCGAATGGGACGAGACCTTCGAGAAATACAAGAAAACCCCCGAATACCAGCAGGTTAACCACCAGATGACGCTCGCAGAGTTCAAGAGCATCTTCTATTGGGAATACTGGCACCGCGTTCTCGGACGTCTGATCGGGTTGGTCTTCCTGCTGCCATTCATCTACTTTTTGTTGCGGCGCCGGATTGCGCCATCGCTGGTTCCGAAGCTGCTGGGGATGTTCGTGCTCGGGGGGTTGCAGGGAGCGATGGGCTGGTACATGGTGAAGAGCGGCCTGGTCGACGACCCGCGCGTCAGTCACTATCGGCTGACCGCGCATCTGTCGCTGGCCTTCCTGATTTTCCTGTCGATGTTCTGGGTGGCGATGGGCCTGCTCAGCGAGCGCAGCCGGGGCAGCCACGACGTTGCGCTACAGGGACTGCAGCGGATTGGCTTCTGGCTGACGATCCTGGTCGGCTACATGGTCATCACCGGCGGCTTTGTCGCCGGCATTCGCGCCGGCAAGGCCTACAACAGCTTTCCCCTGATGAACGGGCATGTGCTGCCGCCGGAAAGCTTCATCATCGATCCCTGGTACCTGAATTTCTTCAACAACATGGCGTTGGTCCAGTTTGACCATCGTCTGGGCGCCTGGCTGCTGGTCTTTCTGGTGCCTTGGTTCTGGTGGAAGATAAGGAGCGCAGCCGTGTCTTCGACGGCGCGCCTGGCGGCAACGCTGTTGCTGGTGGGGGTGTTCATCCAGATCGCGCTGGGCATTGCCACCCTGCTGCTGGCCGTTCCGGTGGGCCTGGGGGCTGCGCATCAAGGCGGGGCGATGGTCGTCCTGGGCTTGCTGCTATGGTTGAATCACGAACTTCGGGTGGCGCGGGTACCGGGTGATTCGATTTGACGCTGAACCTTTCCTGCGTTTGAGGAAAGGCGACGACCGCGCCGTCGCCGGGCAGTCTCCTCTCGCTGCCGGTTCAGCCTGCCAGTGGCCTAAACCGAAAACGATGAGCCGCAACCGCAGGTCGAAGAGGCATTCGGGTTCTTGATCACGAACTGCGAACCTTCCAGCCCTTCGGTGTAGTCGATTTCAGCACCGACCAGATACTGGTAGCTCATCGGGTCGATCAGCAAGGTGACGCCGTTCTTCTGCAGCGCGGTATCGTCGTCGTTGGCCACCTCGTCGAAGGTGAACCCATACTGGAAACCCGAACACCCGCCGCCGGTGACGAATACCCGCAGTTTCAGTTCAGGGTTACCTTCTTCTTCGATCAACTCTTTCACCTTGCCAGCCGCGCTGTCGGTAAACACGAAGGGCATCGGCATTTCAGTCGCTACATTCATTACATCATTCTCCAAAATCTGATATCTGCGCCGATTCGAGCCAGGATCGGTCAGTGGCGGCCAGTTTTCGTACTACGGTTCTGATGCCTGCCGGATTGGACAGGCGCTTGTCAAGCAGCGTGACGCTTTGCAACGTCAGATCAGACATGTCTGCTTTCGATGAGTTCCAGAGGTTCCAAGGCTCTGATCGCAGCCATGCCGCTGCCACTGATCATAACATTTTTGTCGTTGGACCCTGCGGATCGATACATTCTCAGGGAAACACCGCCAGTTGCCGGAGGCCTTCGGTTTCAGGCAGGCCGAACATGATGTTCATATTTTGCACGGCCTGGCCTGCGGCGCCTTTGACCAGGTTGTCGATGACCGAGAGCACCACCAGAATGTTGCCCTGCTGGGGACGATGCACCGCGATACGGCAGATGTTGGCGGCCCGTACCGAGCGCGTATCCGGATGTGAACCGGACGGCAGGACATCGACAAAAGGCTCGTTCTGGTAGCGTTTTTCAAAGATCGCCTGAAAGTCGTCAGCACGCTTGATGCGCGCGTAGAGGGTGGCGTGAATGCCACGGATCAAAGGGGTCAGGTGGGGAACGAAGGTCAGTCCGACCGGGCTGCCAGCCATTCTCGACAGACCCTGCTGAATCTCCGGCAGATGGCGGTGTCCGGGGACGGCATAGGCCTTGAAATTGTCGGCGGCTTCCGAGAACAGGGCTGGGATCTCGGCCTTGCGCCCAGCCCCGGAGACGCCCGATTTGGCATCCGCGACGAGATGATCCAGTTCCACCACGCCAGCCTCGAGGAGCGGCATGAAGCCCAGTTGTACTGCCGTCGGGTAACAGCCCGGATTGGCGACCAGGCGAGCGTTGCGGATGTCGGTTCGATGGTATTCCGGCAGACCATAGACTGCCTGGGCGACCCATTCCGGACTGCCGTGCGGCATTCCGTACCACTGCTTCCACTCGGCCACATTGCTGAGGCGAAAATCAGCGGCGAGGTCAATCACGCGCACGCCGGCATCGAGCAGAGTGGGGGCCTGTTGCATCGCAACGCCGTTCGGGGTGGCAAAGAAAACCACATCACAGGCCTGCAGATTGGCGCTTGCCGGATCTTCGAACTGCAGAGTCAGCCGTCGGCGCAAACTCGGAAACATGCTTGAAACCGCAGTGCCGGCATCTCCTCGGGAGGTGATGGCAACGAGCTGCACTGCTGGATGCTGCGCCAGAAGTCGCAGCAATTCGACGCCGGTGTAGCCGGTGCCGCCGACGATTCCAACCTTGATCATGAACAGTCTCCGCGATGACTGGCAATGAAAGCTCCCAGTCCACGAGAATACAAAAGCCGCCCACAGGCGGCTTTGCGGTGCAACCGGATACGGTCAGCGCTTGGAGAACTGCTTGCGCCGACGTGCCTTGTGGAAACCGACTTTCTTGCGTTCAACTTCACGAGCGTCACGAGTGACGAAGCCCGCTTTTGAAAGCGCTGGCTTGAGCGACATGTCGTAGGCAATCAGTGCCCGCGTAATGCCATGCCGAACTGCGCCTGCCTGGCCGGACTCGCCGCCGCCAGCAACATTGACGAGAATGTCGAAGCCAGCCGTCTGCTCGACCAGTTGCAGCGGCTGTCGAACAATCATTCGCCCCGTCACTCGCGAGAAGAATTCATCGACCGGTTTGCCATTGACAATAAACTTGCCGCTGCCGGGCTTCATGAAGACGCGCGCGACGGCGCATTTCCGCCGTCCCGTGCCATAGAAGTAATTTTCAGCCATGGTGATCCCTTAGAGTTCCAGAACTTTCGGCTGCTGGGCAGCATGCGGATGGGTGGCGCCGGCGTAGCATTTCATTTTCTTGAGCATTGCGTAACCGAGCGGTCCCTTGGGAAGCATGCCCTTCACCGCCTGTTCAAGGACGCGACCCGGGAAGCGCTGCTGCATCTTGGTGAAATTCGTTTCGTAGATGCCTCCAGGATAGCCTGAGTGGCGATAGTATTTCTTGTCCTCAGCCTTGTTGCCGGTGACGCGCAACTTCTCGACATTGGTGACGACAATGTAGTCGCCCGTATCCACGTGCGGAGTGAATTCGGGTTTGTGCTTACCGCGCAGGCGGCGAGCAATTTCGGTTGCAAGGCGACCCAGCACCTTGTCGGTGGCATCAACCAGAAGCCATTCGCGTGACACTTCATGCGGTTTGGCAGAGAAAGTCTTCATCAAGAACGCCGTCCTTATTTGCCTGATAACGGAAAGCCCAGCATGGTATGGCAAGTCGGCAACTGGTGTCAATTGCTGTTTCGCACGTCAGCAGTTCCAAATTTAAGCCCATAGTGTTATAAAGGATTTTTGAGCGTACTGGAAGACTCCCTTATGGTTCTCAAACCGGCTATTTCTGCGACCTCGGTTCTCCCTGAATTCTCGGCGTCTGACGT
>NZ_JAZKUD010000020.1:0-53479 GCF_036625275.1 Accumulibacter sp. | reverse complement strand
GGCGTCAACATGCCCTCGCCAGTGCGCTTCCAGTTCTCCTGCCTTGTCCATCTCGTCCTCCTGTCGAAAACCTGGAGGTTGCTCCACCTCTCGGCGGTTTTACAGGTGGATCGGCTGCACGCTTACAATCGAACCGCACCACGGTGAGCATATCCGTGCAGGTGATGAGTCCCAAAATCAATCCCGTGGTCCGGATCGTTTCGGTGCACGCTGCCACTTCGACCGATGGCGGTCAATCATCGGCGCGCCTATCCGCCGCCATTACCCGCTTGCGCCCCTTGGGCAACGGCGCTACACGGGTGTGGAGGCGCCTGCGATGATCCTCGTCAGAGGCGAGGCGCGTTCGCATAGTGCGCATCGCGCGTTTCGATGTGGCGGATCAGGAGAGCCAACAGCTTGCGCGCCTGCTGCGGTATCAGTTCGGTCTGGTCGACCTGATAGGTGTCGGCGATCGCGGTGAGAGTGTCCAGTATTTCGGCGTGGTCTTCGACATGCTCGTCGAAGCCATCGTAACTGTCGAGTCGCATCAGTAACTCTTCCGACAGGAAATGCGCCTTGCTGTACTCCACCAGGGTTTCCAGGATGTGACCGATTTCCCCGTTGTCGGCGTGCGCCTCGACGGCATCACACAAGGCCTTGATCAGGCCAAGCTGGACGCGGTGCTCGCCGTCCATGGTCGGGTTCAATCCCGGGCAGTGTTCGTCATCGACCTGTGGCATGCGCTATTCCTTCAACAATTTCGTCAAGAAAGGCTCTTCTGAAATGTCGAGCGGTAGCATAGCACGCTGTTCCAGGAGTCGGGCTGCTTATGCCTCGCCGACCACGACGCGGTTGTCGCCGTCGAGCCGATACACTGGAATCACCAGGTTGGCCGGCGCCGGTCCATTACGGAAGACTCGCCCGGCCAGGTCAAATTTCGAGGTATGGCAGGGGCACAGAAACTCGCTGCGGACACCGGGTCCGTTGCGCAACTGTGGCGTACAGCCCTGATGGGTGCATTGCCCGATGGCGACGAAGACATTGGGGTGCAGCGAACGATGGCGATTGCGGCAGTTTGCGGGTTGCAGCGAATGCTGGCCGTGTGGGTCGATGAGTTCACTTTCGTGATCGGCCAGCGCGCTGACTTCCTCAGCCGTTCGGCGCAGAATCCATAGCGTGCGACCCTGCCAGTCGAGCACGCGCAGCCTTCCTGGCGGCAGATCCGCGAAGTCGGCAGCGACCGGGTTGCCGGTCGGCGGCCGGGCATGTCCAGTCAGGTACCTGGCGGCTCCGATGCCCGTTCCGATGGCGCAGATCCCCGCCAGTACCTGCAGGCGACGACGTTGCGGATGGTAAACCGGATCGTCATTCATGGCCGTGTTGGACAGGCGACTCGGGGGCGTGTGTCAGGCGTGATGGATGGGCCGTGCTCCGATCCCCGCACGCTCCGAGGACTGGTGGATGAAATCGAGCGGTCGAAGCCGTGGGATCGGGCAGGCTTTCGGGAAGCTTCGAGCACCAGTGGGGTCTCCTGTCATGGCTTCCTGCCTCCGATCTTCGGCTCGCTGCCAGCCATCAGGCGCTGCAGATTCTGCCAGTGTTTACCGATCAGCGCCATCGCGATGATGCCGACCACCAGCAGCATGGAATCGCGCCCCCACAGGAGAAAGCCATAAATGGGCGCTGCCGTTGCCGCCAGCAATGCGGCCAGTGACGAATAGCGCAGTGTGAAGGCGACGAGCAACCAGGTGCCGAGCGTTGCCAGCCCCAGCCAGAGGTCGATGGCGAAGAGCACGCCGGCGGCCGTTGCCACGCCTTTGCCGCCCCGGAATCTCAGGAAAACCGGGTAGAGATGGCCGGCAAAGACGGCCAGGGCAACGAGCCCGACGGTATGGCTGCCCAGACCATACTCGGCGGCATGGCGACTGGCCAGAAAGACTGCCAGCCAGCCTTTGGCGGTGTCGCCAAACAGGGTGAACAGTGCGGCGCCCTTGTGGCCGCTGCGCAGCACATTGGTGGCCCCCGGGTTTTTCGAACCATAGCTACGCGGGTCGGCCAGGCCGAAGAGTCGGCTTGCGACCAGTGCGAAGGACACGGAGCCAAGCAAATAAGCGGCAAGGACCGCAAGAAGAGAGGTCAGGGGCGGCGGCATCGAGGGGCTTGGGTAGTCAGTAGTGCTCTGGGTTAGAATGCGCGCACTTCAATCGCGCTGCGGACTGCACGCCCGACGGGTAATTCTACACCGACCTCACGTCTCACCACATGGACATCATCTTCATCGACGACCTGCGCGCCTCGACGCTGATCGGCATCTACCCGCGTGAAAGGGTCATGCCGCAGATGGTGGAAATCTCCTTGCAGATTGGCACCTCGACCGCCTCTGCGGGCGCCAGCGACGACATTGGCGATACCATCGATTACGCGTTGGTGGTCGAGCGTCTGCGCGCCGAACTCGGCGCGCGCCATTTCAACCTTCTCGAAAGGCTTGCCGAGTATGTGGCCACCCTGCTGCTGGAGGACTTCGGCGCCACCTGGGTGCGCGTCTCGATTGCCAAGCTCGGCATGATGCAAGGTGTACAGCGCGTCGGCGTGGTCATCGAGCGAGGGGCCGCGGCCTGAACGTGAACGTTGCCCGCCCGGCAGGACCCCCGGATTGCTCTGCTATCCGCCAGCTGCCGGAGGGCTGGCCGGTGGTTTGGCAGCGGCCGGCATGCTGAGGTCCAGTTCCTTGACTTTGGCGTCGGGGAGGATCTCCATCAGCGTCACGACCTTCTTGACGCCGCGGGTGGTTCGCGCCACCTGGATCGCTGTGTCGGCTTCGCGCTGGCTGACCAGACCCAGGAGATAGACGACCCCGGCTTCGGTCACGACCTTGACATGGATGGCGTTGAGAGTGCCGGCGTCGATAAAGCGACTCTTGACCTGCGTCGTCACATATGAATCATTGCTGCGCGCCGAGAAGGAGCTGATCGGGCCAAGCGCGAGTTCATTGTAAACCCCCTGGACCTGTGGCACCCCGGCAACGATCTGCTCGATTTCTGCCTTCATCTGCTCAGAGGGTACTTCTCCGGAAATCAGCACCTTGCGGTTATAGCTGGTGAAGCTGGTGTGCGCCTGGTCACCGATCTTTTCGCTGACGCGTGCGCTGGCTTTCCATTCGATGCTTTCATCGTCGGTTTGCGTTCCCAGCGACCGCCGATCGAGGGCTGCCAGGGCGCCACCACCCGCTCCGGCGGCGAGCATCGCCAGGCAACCCTGCAGCATCGGTAGCAGCAGCGCGCCGAGCAGCAGGCTGGTGACGAGACTTTTTTTCATTCTTCGACTCCCATGAGCAGACAATCCATCCCATCGCAAAGGCAATGGATGATCAAGAGATGTGTTTCCTGGATGCGCGCCGTGCGCTCCGCGGGTACGCAGACGTGGATGTCGCCCTCGCGCAGGATTTCTCCGATCGTGCCACCGCCCTTGCCGGTCAGGGCCACAACGCGCAGGTCATTCTCGTGCGCGGCATTGATCGCCTCGATGACGTTTGGCGAATCGCCCGAAGTAGAGATGGCCACGAGAATGTCTCCGGGTTGCCCGAGGGCGCGGACCTGCTTGGCGAAGACGAGTTTGTAGCCGTAGTCGTTGGCGATTGCCGAGATCACCGAGGTATCGGTGGTCAGTGCAATGGCCGCCAGTTCGTGGCGCTCCAGCTCAAAGCGGCCGACCAGTTCGGCCGCCAGGTGCTGGGCATCAGCCGCCGAGCCGCCATTGCCGCAGGCGAGGATCTTGCCGTTGTTCAGGAGACCGCCGACCATCGCTTCGATTGCCTCGGCAATGGGCGCTGCCAGAAATTCGATCGCGTCGAGCTTGGTTTGTGCGCTCTCTGTGAAGTGCCCGCTGATACGGCTGATCAAATCCATGGGCGGTGACGATGTTCCGGGACGAGAAAGAGGGCCATTCTAACATCAGAGTACCAGGAACACCTCGAACTCGACGCGGCGCCAGGGGTTTGGGTCGTCGCGCAGTCGGGAAACGTGTGCCTCGATTTTTTCGCCGGCGTCGATTGCCTGCGCCACGGCACGGTTCTCGGCACGCGGGACGTAACCGAGGATGCGCCCGTTCCATTCGACACGGATGGCTTTGCGGTCATGGCGGTTATCGGGTTCGCGGATCAGGGTCAGGCGGTCGCCGGGTTTGATCTGCGACCACAGCTCGGCGACTGCGTAATACTGGCTGCCGGCCAGCGGCGAACTTTGCACAAGCACCCTGATCGTCTCGGCGGCACCGGCATATCCGCAGAGGACCAGCCCGAGGAGGGGACTAAGTGGCCTGAAACGCATCGCGAATCCATTCGATGGCGGCCTCGGACAGTTCGTCGAGCAGGATGCAGTCGAAGCGGCAGTCGGGTTCCCGACCAAAATGGGTACTCAGGTAATGCTCCGCGGCGAGAACGATACGCCGCTGCTTGGCCAGGTCGATACTGGCGGCCGCGCCGCCGAAGCTGGCGTTGCGGCGCAGGCGCACTTCAACGAAGACGAGTACTCGCCGGTCCCGACAAATCAGGTCCACCTCGCCTCCCCGACAGCGATAATTGCGCAGCAGGACGTTCAAACCGTGCCTTTCGAGGAAGCGCGCGGCGAGTTCCTCGGCCATGGCCCCTGAAGCGGCTGGACTGGCTAAACGAGCGGGGTATCCTGCTGGCCTGCGCGTGTTATCTTTAAGGCTCACCGGTAAGCTGATCTCCATGACAGAAGAATCCCCCGCATTATATGTCGTTCCGACGCCGCTCGGCCACCTTGGCGATATCACACAGCGCGCGATCGAGGTCCTGCAGCAGGTACCCTGGGTTGCCGCCGAGGATACGCGTCACAGTGCGCCACTGCTGCGCCACTACGGCAGCAATGCGCGCCTGCTGGCGGCGCACCGGCATAACGAAGAGGGCGCTGCGCAACAGGTGATCGCGCGCCTGGCCGCCGGTGAGTCGGTCGCAATGGTCGTGGACGCCGGCACACCGGCAGTATCGGATCCGGGTGCCCGGCTGGTGGCGAAGGTGCGTGCCGCCGGCTATCGCATCATTCCGCTGCCTGGTGCCTGTGCGGCGGTGGTCGCGCTGTCTGCGGCGGGGCTCGACGAAGTCCATTTTCTCTTTTATGGTTTTCTGCCGAACAAGGCCGGGCAGCGCGCAGCGGTCTTGCGGGAACTGGCGCCTCTGCCCTATACGCTGCTTTTTTACGAGGCACCGCACCGCATTCTCGAAGCCGTTGCTGCCCTGTGCGTGGCCTTTGGACCGGAACGTACGCTGGTCCTGGCGCGGGAACTGACGAAGCTGTTCGAAAGCATTCATTGCTGCACACTCGGTGAAGCGCAGGCCTGGCTGCTGGCCGATGCCAATCGCCAGCGTGGCGAGTTCGTGCTGCTCGTTTCCGGCGCAGCACCGGTTGAGGAAAACACCGAGGGCGAACGCGTGTTGCAATTGCTGCTCGACGATGGCCTGTCGATCCGCCAGGCCAGCCGATTGGCGCACGCGATTACCGGGGTCGGAAAGAATGCCCTGTATCAGCGGGCACTGGACTTGCAGGGATCGGGCGGCTGGGAGAGAACGGATGACCGCAGTTCAAGCTGAATGAACGCACTGCCATCATTGGCCAGGACAGGTGGTGCGAGGGGTCATTTCAGTGTCGTGGTCGTGGGGTGGAGCCTCAGCGGAACGCTCCACCCTACGCGATACGCCTGCGCCATCTGGAGAAGAACAGAAACCGGGCGACTGCACTTGATGCGCATTTGACGCGCCATCGCTCGCAACCAGTTATGATGACCCCTGTCAGGTCACTTCTGACCGTTTTCTTTCTCTCCCTGTAATGCCAAGGCACTCCATGACCGAAAATGACGACATTCTGGCCATACCGCTGTGGATCAACGGCCACGCCTATCTGACGATGGCGCCGGCTTTTTTCGATGTCCGTGATCGGCGTACTGGCCAGATCAGACGCCGAACGCCACTGTGCGGCACGGATCAGGCACTGACCGCCGTTGCCTCGGCCCAGGCCGCATTGCCCGCCTGGGCAGCGCTGACGGTCGCGGCAAGGGCCACGCTGCTGGTGCCGCTGGCTGCGGCACTGGCGGCATACGCAGAACACTTTGCCGGCTTGATCGCAGAGGAAACCGGCAAGGACGCCGCGGCGGCGTCAGCCGAGGTCGAACAGGCGCTAAGCGTGCTGCAGGCGGCCGCTGCCGGCTGCACGGCGACTGGCGGCAGCGGCGTCGTGGCGGTGGTCTGCGATGACCAGGCGCCCCTGCTCGGGCCCCTGCAGCTCGCCGTTCCAGCGCTGCTGGCGGGGGCGACGGTGGTCGTCAAGCCCAGTCCGAAGGCCCCGTCGGCGGCGTTTGCGCTGGCCGAACTGACGGCGCGCAACGGTTTTCCTGGCGGTGTGGTGAACATCCTGCACGGTGATCTGGCGGCGGTCGAGGGCCTGTGTACCGCCTCCGCGGTAGGTCTGCTGCTGTTTGCCGGTGATCCTGCTCTGGGCAGCAAGGTGGCGGCCATCGCCAGCCGCCACGGCAAGCCTTTTGTGGACTAACAGTCATGACTTTTCCAGGCACCCCCGATCATCAAAGTCATGACCGTTCCCCTCCCTTGCAGGGCGCATTCCGGCTGGCACGCCGGAATCGTTCGATGGGCGCGGAGCAGGCTCCGCGAATTCCCCCTCTCACCCCCCGACCCCTCAGCCGCGAAGGGGAGGGGAGATTCGTCGGCCGCTGACGCGACTTTGACCTTCAGCCATGCACCGAATTGTCCATCTCGAAGGCGAGTCGATCATCGCCGACCTGCGCCGGCCGGATTTTCCCCATCACTGGGTCGAACATGCGACAACGCTGCAGCCGCAGGTCGCGGAGCGGCTCGCCGGGGCGACGATTGCAATCGTCAACAAGCTGTCGATCGGCGCCGAACTGATGGCCGTACTGCCGGCATTGCAGATGGTCGCGGTCGCGGCGACCGGCACCAACAACGTCGACCTCGATGCTTGCCGCGCTCGCGGCATCGTCGTTTCGAACATCCGCGGCTATGCCGTGCATACCGTACCCGAGCATGTCTTCGCGCTGTTGCTGGCGTTGTCGCGCCATGTCGTTGCTTATCGGCAGGCGGTGGCTGCCGGCAACTGGCAACGTTCCAGACAGTTCTGTTGTATCGATTATCCGATCCGTGACCTGCACGGTGCCAAACTGGCGGTGATCGGCAGCGGCAACCTCGGCGGCGGCGTCATCCGGCTTGCCGAGGCTTTCGGCATGCGCGTGCTGCGCTGCGAGCGCAAGGGCGCGCCAGGCGTGCGCCCCGGCTATACTGCTTTCGACCAGGCCTTGCGCGACGCCGACGTGGTCTCGCTGCATTGCCCGCTGACCCCCGAGACGAAGAACCTGCTGGGTGAACCCGAATTACGGGCGATGCGGCCTTCGGCCTTGCTGATCAATACGGCGCGCGGCGGCCTGGTCGATGAAGCCGCGCTGGCCCAGGCGCTGCAGCAGGGCTGGATCGCCGGTGCCGGTTTCGATGTCCTGAGCGTCGAGCCGCCGACCACCGGCAACGTCCTGCTGGCACCGCAACTGCTCGCGCTACCGAATTTCCTGCTGACCCCGCATGTGGCCTGGGCCAGTCGGCCAGCGATGCAGGCGCTTGCCGACCAATTGACGGCCAATCTCGAAGCCTTCAACCGCGGAGAACCGCAAAACCAGGTCGTCTGATTCAGAGCAGCCGTTTGGCCGGGGACTCATCGGCGTTCGCGCCGCAGGACATGGACACGTGTAGGGCACCGACGGTTTTCTGGGGCCGCCATGGCGGCCAGGGGCGTAACCCGGAGGCAAGCTCTGGGCCACAAGCCTTGATCCTGATGGGTGACTGGTGCGGACTGGTTCCGAGATCGCATGCTTGCCTCATGAGCCCTCGTCCTATTTGCTACTCGCGCAAGGCCCGCCACGAACCGCTGACCGCTGCCGAGCAGACGCGCAGGAGCGAGTACGAAACGCAGTTGGCCGCCGGCCGGAAGGCCTTCGAACGCTACCTCAGCGAACTCGAAGCCGCCTTCGCCAGGCTCGACAGCGAGCGGCGCAAGGACATCGAACGGCTCAACGTCGCCGAGACCGAAGCCCTCCAGGGCTCGCTCGACGAACTCGGCCACGGCGCCGTCCTGGTGCACTACGTCGTCCTCGACGACGCGCTGAAGATCATCCTCACCACCCCCCCGGCTGCAGCGCGGCTACACGGTGAAAGTCGGACGAAAGCCACTCAACCAGGCGATCGAGCAACTGCGCAAGGGCATCGAAGGCCGCCGCGACGTCGCCCAGCCCGCCCGGCAACTGTACGACTGGCTGATCGCCCCGCTCGCCGCCGACCTGCAGGCCAGCGGCGCGAGGACGCTGATGGTCGCCCTGACCGACGCCCTGCGCTACCTCCCCTTCGCCGCCCTGCACGACGGACAGTCCTGGCTCGCCGAGCGCTACGCGCTGGCGCTCTATACCGAAGCCGCCCGCCAGAACATCGGCAAGGCGCCGATCGCCCAGTGGCAGTTGCAGGCCTTCGGGCTCACCCGCCAGGTCGAAGGCTTCCCGGCGCTGCCGGGCGTCGGCGCCGAACTCGCCGCCATCGTCGGTCCGTCCGGCCTGCCGGGCCGCATCCAGCTCGACGGAGAGTTCACCGCTGCTGCCTTCCAGGGAGCGGTGGACGGCCGCCCGCCGGTCCTGCACGTCGCCAGCCACTTCGTCTTCCGCCCCGGCACCGAGGTCGACAGCTTCCTGCTGCTCGGTGACGGCAAGCGGCTCTCGCTCGCCGACCTCAAGGCCTACCGCTTCCGCCAGCTCGACCTGCTCGCCCTCTCCGCCTGCGAGACGGCGATGGGCGGCGGCCAGAACGAGAACGGCCGCGAGATCGAGGGCTTCGGCGCGCTGGCCCAGAAACGCGGCGCCGGCGCCGTCCTCGCGACGCTCTGGCCGGTCGCCGACGCCAGCACCGCGCAGTTCATGCAGCAGTTCTACCGCAGCCGGCAGGCCAGCCCGGGACGACCAAGGCCGCCGCCCTGCAGCAGGCGCAGCGCGCGCTGATCGAGGGCCAGAGCGGTGGCGGAACGGTTGGCGGGGAGACCGAGCGCCAGGCGATCCGCCTGAGTGCCGCCGCAGACCAGCAGAAGGCTCCGGTAGACCCCGCCCGGCCGTACGCCCACCCCTACTACTGGGCACCGTTCGTACTGATGGGCAACTGGCTGTGAGCACCGCGCAGCCAGAACGAGAGACGCAGCGGGCCGGCGGCCGCTGTGTCAGCCCACGCGGTCCGGCCGCTGGCGATGGCACCCGCCCGGTCACTCGGGTTTCTCGTCCGGATCGATCGGGAGACCCACACGCTCAAGCGGTTTCCCGGTCATTCACGGATCGAGACCAGCGTCGCGCCCATCACGCGGCAAATCCTGCGCCAGCGCCCGCACCTGCTGGTATAGGCCCGGAAGGTCCGTGTGGATCGTCCTCCAGACGATTTCCAGATCCACCTTGAAGTAGCCGTGCGCCACGGCGTTTCGCATCTGGTAGGCGAAGGCCAGCGGCAGTTCGGGGTGAGCTGCCGCGAACTCGCGACAGTGGACCTCGATCTTGTGGCTGGCCTCGCCGATGATCTCCAGGTTGCGGAGCACAGCGTCCTGGGCCATCTGGTTTTCCAGGAACGCCGCTTCTCCGATGTCCCCGGTATAGCGGCCGATACGCTCGATGGCCTGCAGGATGTGTCCGAGGTAGTCCGCCAGCCGTCGTTGGGCGTCGTTCATACGGGCAAGGCCTCAGCCAGAACGCTTGCCCTCAGCTTCTCGGGCAACGCTTTCGGCGTCAGCACGTCGACCGGAACGCCGAGCAGTTGCAGCAGTTCATGGCGGATCGCGCCAATGTCGAACAGCGTGGTTTCCGGCGTCGGATCAACCAGGATGTCCAGGTCGCTAGCCTCGGTATCGTTGCCATGGACGACCGAGCCAAAAACCCGGGCATTGCAGGCGCGGTGGGATGCAACGACGCGGCGTATGGCCTCACGGTGGGAGGCGAGAGCCAGGGAAGGTTTCATGGTGGCACCGGTGGGTTGACGGGGAACGGCTTGGCTTCGAGTCGAACTGGTCAGAACGCATCGCTCAAAATGGATCCCGGGAGAAAATGGCAGAGTCATGAGTGCCGCGCTGCTGATGCGTATCGTACCAGCGTACCAGTTCGCCGTGCATGCCCGAAGCGGGGGCGTCCAGTCACCCAGATCGATCATCGGACCTGGCTCCGGGCGGTCGAGGTGTCAGCCTTGGCGCAACGGCGGGCCAATTCTGGCGAGGGCCGGGGGCGCAACCGGCAATCGGCTGGCGGCGATGGTCGTGGCCAAGACGAAGATGGCTGCCCGGGCTGAGGAGCGCTATCCGCAAGAGAAAGCCGAGTACGACGAGAGCGAGAAGAGCGAGAAGAATATCCAGCGGTGTGAAGCCGCCGGCATGAAGTCTCTGATCGCTGTGGCAACAGACGATCGTAGCGACTCGGTAGGGGATAGGTGATTCGGATCTGACGAATTATCAGGCAATCGAAGGGTTGGCCTTCGTCCGAAATCAGACCTTGGTTGTTGAGCAGGTCCGCTACTTCACCGTCGGTGTGCTCTTCGAGGAGTCAGTCAATCTCGGCGACCACGCTGGCGGGGGTCTGGCGCAGCAGCCAGGCCGACTTGGGAAGCGGCAGGTGCAGCGTGTGCGTCGCGCTACCGCTAAAGCGTACTTGCGTCCTGATCTCGGCTTCTTTGAGCAAGGTGACATCCGCGATCAGCAACCGGGCCATTCCCGGTCAGGGGTGTGAGGATCATTCCACAAACGCGGGAAGTCTCGGGTCAGCGCCAGGATGTTCGCGCGCTGCTGGTCGTTGAGCGCGGCCTCGCTCTGGCGTTGTTTGTCGTAGTGTTCCTAGGCGGCGGCCTGGGCCCGCAGTGCCTGATTCAATTCGACTTCCAGCGACTCGGCGACCAAACGGTCACCGTTCTCGCTTCGACTCTCCAGTTCTTTCTGCACGGCCAGAGCCACCGCCTGCGAATCGTGCACGCTATAGACCAGGACGGCGGCTTCGGGATCAAAACTGCGAATCCGTCGGATGGCTTCGATGCCGCCGAAGCCTTCCATGCTGAGGTCCATGACCACGGTGTCCGGAAGGTGCTTGCGGTAAGCGGCGTAGGCCGCCTCGCCGCTCTCCACTTCCGCCAGCACACGCAGGGCAGGATCGGAATCGATCAGGCTGCGCAGGCCGGCACGCAGGGCCGGGTGGTCGTCGACCACCAGCACCGTGACTGGTGTCAGTTTCGCTCCGGCAGAGAGACCTTGCCCGTCCATGTGCCTTCTCCCAATTCACGACGCCACGGCTCAGTACCCGGCACTCATTTCAGAATTTTCAGCAAGTTGGAAAAACCATCGGTCCACACCGCGAAGCCCGGTCGCGGCGCAAGCGGTACGGCCCCCTTGATCTTTTCCAGCAGGCTCGCTGCCGCTTCGGGTCGGGCAATCATCACCCAGACCGAGTCGCGGCAGAAGGCATCGTCCGCATCCGCGTCGAGTTCGACGATCAGGGCGTGCATGCCGAGCTGTTGGGCGGCCGCAGCGACGACCGGTCGCAGGTCGAGATAGCGGTTGGTGATATGCATGGCCAGCACACCCTCGTTCTTGAGGTGGCGCAGATAGGTCTGCATGGCTTCGATGGTCAACAGATGCGTCGGGATCGAGTCGCCGGAGAAAGCATCGATCGCCAGCAGGTCGAAGTGCTGGACCGCTTCGCGTTCGAGCATCAGGCGACCATCGCCGAGCACCGGAACGATCTCTGCTGTGCTAGCCGCAAGGTAGCTGAAGTCTCTGCGGGCCAGGTCGAGTACCTGTTCGTTGATTTCGTACAGGCGCATTTCGTCACCCGCCCGGCCGTAACTGGCGAGGGTTCCGGCGCCTAAACCCAGCACCCCGATCTTCCGTGGCTGGTCCATGGTGAGGCCGAGCAGCGCCTGGCCAATCCCCGATTTTTCGCAATAGTAGGCCGTGGGTCGCCGGCTGTAGGCAGGGGAGATGAACTGTTCGCCGTGGTAAATCTCCCCGTGCAA
Source organism: Accumulibacter sp. (assembly GCF_036625275.1). Classification (GTDB taxonomy): domain Bacteria; phylum Pseudomonadota; class Gammaproteobacteria; order Burkholderiales; family Rhodocyclaceae; genus Accumulibacter. The sequence continues at coordinate 41,397 of NZ_JAZKUD010000020.1, read as the reverse complement.
CATCGTACGCTTCAGCCCCAGCACTTCGTCGTTCCTGTCGAGCACACGCAACTGGCCGTAGAAGTTGCGCAGCACATGTCGGTAGTCTTCGACGTAGTCGACCGAGATCCCGGCCAGACGGTAGCCGTAGGCAAGCAGCACGACCACCAGCAGCCAGCGCCACGCCGGTTTGAGATCGCGCCAGAGAACGATGACCACCAGCAGAGCGCAGAGGAACAGGCCGATCGGCAGTTCGAAGTAGGCCTCGAACACGGCCGGCGCCAGCAGGCCGACAAAGCTCCCGCCGAGCGCACCGCCAATCGAGAGCATCAGGTAGAACAGGGTCAGGTGGCGAACCGCTGGCCGGCGCCTGACCAGCTCGCCGTGACAGACCATGCAGAAGACGAACAGGGACAGCGACATCACCGCAATGAGCATCGGTACCGGCAGGCTGCTGCCGTCGAGAACCCGGTCGAGGGCCAGCAAGGCGATCGGCAGCGCCACGAGGAATCCCGGTCGGTAGTAATACCGTGGGGCATCGAAGCAGAGGATGAAACTCAGGAGGTAGAGGCTCAGCGGCAAGACCCACAGGAAGGGGACCGGCGCGACGTCCTGCGTCAGATGACGGGTCATCGCCAGCAGCAGGATCGAGGCGGTCATCGCCAGGCCGACCCATAACAGACACTCGTGCCATGCCGGGCGCTGCGCTGCCTCGGTGTGGGGCCGTTCGATTTCGCTGGCTACCCCTTTCCACGACTGCCAGGCGCTGCCCAGACACGCCAGGACGAAGAGGACGTATGCCGCCGACCAGGCCCAGGCCTGTTCGAAAACCGGGAAGTACGGTTCAACGAGTACCGGATAGCTCAGCAGGGCGAGCATCGATGCCAGATTCGAGAGCGCGTATAGCCGGTAGGGCATCAGGCTGGTGAATGATCGTGCATACCAGGCCTGCATCAGCGGCCCGGTGGTCGACAGCAGCAGGTAGGGCATGCCGACCGCCGAAGCCAGAACGACGAGCACGTTCCAGGTCGGATGGGCAAACGCCGCTTCCTTCCAGGTCGGGTCGGCAATCACCGGCAGGGTCGCCAGACTCAGGAGCAGCAGGACCGCATGCACGACATTCTGGCGGCGGGGGGAAAGCCACTCGTGCAGGAGGTGAACGTACAGGTAGCCGAGCAGCAGTTCGGCCTGGAAGAAGACCAGGCAGGTACTCCACACCGACGACGAACCGCCGAACCACGGCAGGATCATCTTGGCGATGATCGGCTGAATCTGAAAAAGCAGGAAAGCCGAGAGGAAAACGGTGGTGGCGAAGCTGATCATCGAGACTGTCCAGGCTGGTGCACGGCGGTCAGGGTTGCGGTGGCGGGGTGTCCGGCGCTGCCGGCGGCGTGTGCCACCCCTCGGGAGGCACGACGACAGTATTACGGGGCTGGCTGACGAAGTGCGGCGACATGATCTGCACTCCGTAGGTGTTGAACTGATCCTGGATGTTGGCATGCAGCGCCGACAATACCGGTACCCGCTCGAGCGGCTTGTCCATGTGCGCGAACAGTTCGTATTCGACATACCAGTCGGCGAGCCCACGCTGATAGACGAAGGGCTTGGGGACCGCTCGCAAGCCCGGCGTCTGCTCGGCGGCGGCGATCAGCATCGCATGCACCTGTCGCCACGGCGTATCGTAGCCGATGGTCACCTGGGTCGACACCAGCGTGCCACGCGCGCCGGCCAGCCGCGAGTAGTTCCGGATCGGATTGCCGACGAGAACCGCGTTAGGGATCGTCACTTCCTCGTTGCGCATGTTGATGATCTTGGTCGACAGCGCACCGACCTCGCTGACCACACCGACATTGTCGCCGATGTCGACGAAATCCCCGACCGACAGTGCGCGCGAATAGACCAGCACCAGACCACTCATCAACTGGTTGACGATCCCGGCCGAGCCGAGTGTCAGCATGAAGCCGAACATCACCGACAAGCCCTTGAAGGCGTCGCTGTCGGACATCGGAATGAACGGGTAGGCGATGGCGATTCCCAGGCCCCAGACGAGGATGCTGACGATCCGGTGGGTGGCGGTGACCGTTTCCGGGTGCAGGCCGGGTACCTGCACGCGGCCTTCCCTGGCGGCCTTGAAGAAGTTGCCGAGCGCATCGTTGAAGGCCTTGGTCAGGAACAGGATGATCAGTGCCGTGGTCAGTGCCGGCATGGCGCCGAGCAGACCGACACCGAGGGTGTCGAGCAGCCCGAACAGGAAGTCGCTCAGGCGTTCGCCAAGCGGCTCGGTGAGCGGAAAGCGTGCCAGTACGTAGGTCAGCCAGAGATAGGCGACACTCAGCCACAGGAAGCCCAACAGCAATTGTGCGAGCCGCTGCACCAGCAACCAGCCGTGACGTGCCCAGCGCAGCCGGCTGGAGGCATTCTCGGCCTCGATGACTGCCTGCAAATGGCGCACCATCAGCGCCGTCGCGCGACGAATCAGCCACAGCAGAAACAGTGCGATGGCGGTGGCCAGTAGCGATAGTCCGGCCCCCTTGAGCAGCACCATCGGACGGTGTTGTTCGCTTGCCGCCTGCAGTGCGGCTTGCATCTCACTGGCCGCACGCCGCCCCGCTTCTTCGAGCGAGAGCTTCTCTTCGGGGTCCAGATCCCCTTCCAGGACGTTGAAGAGGAGCAATTGCCCCATCCGCACACTGATGCCACGCTTGCCGTCAACCGTGAATGGCGTCACTTCGACCGGCTGCTCCATCTGGTTCGCCGCCAGGGTATCGAGGCGGGCCAGCGCCCTGCGGACGCGCGTCTCGGGCGTTATTCCCACCACGGTCGTTCGGAAGGTGACGATCGGCCGGAAATGATAATGGAGGGTCGCTTCCTGCAGACGGGCCGATTCGGCGGCGATCACCGGCGCACCCAGACTGACCAGGAAAGCACAGCACAGCAGCCATGACAGCGCCGCGGACAGCTTCGACAGGAACGGGCTTGCGCACATGACTAGGCCGTCCCGCCGACCGTCAGGCCGTCGATGCGCAGGGTCGGCTGGCCAACGCCCACCGGCACGCTCTGGCCATCCTTGCCGCAGGTCCCGACGCCGGGGTCGAGACGCATGTCGTTGCCGATCATCGACACCTGTTGCATGGCCTCCGGGCCGCTGCCGATCAGGGTCGCTCCCTTGACCGGTGCGCCCACCTTGCCGTCTTCGATCAGGTACGCCTCGGACATCGAGAAGACAAACTTGCCGTTGGTGATGTCTACCTGCCCGCCGCCGAAATTGACCGCATAGATGCCCTTCCTGACCGATTTGATGATCTCTTCGACGCTCTGGTCGCCATTCGACATCGTGGTGTTGGTCATGCGGGGCAGCGGCAGGTGCGCAAACGACTCGCGGCGACCATTGCCGGTCGGGGAAACCCCCATCAGCCTGGCGTTGAGACTGTCCTGCATGTAGCCCTTGAGGATGCCGTCTTCGATCAGGACCGTACGCTGCGTCGGATGGCCTTCGTCGTCGATGTTCAGCGAACCACGCCGTTCGGCCATCGTGCCGTCGTCGATGATGGTGACTCCCGGAGAGGCGACGCGGCTGCCGATGCGGCCGGCAAAGGTTGAACTGCCCTTGCGGTTGAAATCGCCTTCCAGTCCATGTCCCACGGCCTCGTGCAGAAGGATGCCCGGCCAGCCGGAGCCCAGGACAACCGTCATCGTACCCGCCGGTGCCGGACGCGCGACGAGGTTGGTCAGCGCCTGATGCACGGCTTCGCGCGCGTAGCCCTGCAGCACGGCATCACTGAAACAGTCGTAATCGGTCCGGCCACCACCGCCCGCCGAACCCTGTTCGCGCTGGCCGGCTGCTTCGACGATGACTGTCAGCGAGACCCGTACCAGCGGCCGAATGTCGGCCGCCAGCCGGCCGTCGCTGCCGGCCACCAGGATCACCTCGTATTCGCCGGCGAGATGCGCCATCACCTGCGTCACCCGCGGATCCTCGGCGCGTGCCAGCGCCTCCAGACGTTCGAGCAGCCTGACCTTGCTGGCTGCGTCGAGCGAAGCGAGCGGGTCCTGCGGCACATACAGGCGATGCCCGCTGCGTCTTTTCAGCGCCGGTACGCGCCGCTCCTGTCCGGCCGCGGCAATCGCCCGCACCGCCGCGGCAGCATCGCCGAGGGCCTGGACACTGATGTCGTCGGAGTAGGCAAAAGCCGTTTTCTCACCCGACAGGGCGCGTACGCCGACCCCCTCGTCGATGCCGAAACTGCCGGCCTTGACGATACCCTCCTCGAGGCTCCAGGCCTCGGAACGGCTGTACTGGAAATAGAGGTCGGCATAATCGACCTGGTGCGCCATGATCTTGCCGAAGACCCGTGTCAGGTCTGCGACATCCAGGCCGTAGGGCGTGAGCAGGGTTTTTTTGGCCTGTGCGAGCAGGGTTTGAGCGTTTGTGGTCATTGGATTTCCATGGTTGCTGCCGTTGCCGGGCAAGTCGCGTCGGTGACTCGCGAATCTCCTCGCGTCGGCATGCGGGAGGGGGGCCGGGGGTGAGGGATCGCACCGTCGCTTACATGACGCGGTGCCCGAGCGCCGGCAGGCTGGCGCGGACTTCGTCGAGGCGCGCCCGTTCAAGGTCGGCGACGACGATTCCTGGTCCCTTGAGCTTGCGATCGAGGATATTTCCCCAGGGATCGACGAGCATGCTGTTGCCGTGCGTCTCGCGCCCGTTTTCGTGGCGGCCGCCCTGTGCCACGGCCAGCACATAGCACTGATTCTCGATGGCCCGCGCCCGCAACAGAATCTCCCAGTGTGCTCGCCCGGTGGTTTCGGTGAAGGCTGCGGGAATGACCAGCAATTCGGTGATCCCCAGCGCACGATAAAGCTCCGGAAATCTGAGGTCGTAACAGATCGACAGGCCAACCCGGCCAAAAGGCGTGTCGAAGGCAACCGGCTGACGACCCGCTTCGATCGTTGCCCGCTCGTCGTAGCACTCGGTCGCCTGCCGGAAGCCGAACAGGTGGATCTTGTCGTAACGCGCGGCTCGCTGCCCCTCTGGATTGTAAACCAGACTCGAATTGAGGACCTTGTCCGGATGCTCGCTGCACAGCGGCAGCGAGCCGCCGATCAACCAGATGCCGTGTGCGCGGGCACTCGCTGCGAGGAAATCCTGGATGGGCCCATGCCCATCGACTTCCCGCAGCTTGACCTTGTCGTCGTCACGCATTCCCATGATCGCGAAGTACTCGGGCAGCGCGAGCAGTTCGGCGCCTTGCAGGACCGCTTCGTCGATCAGGCGGGCAGCGGTGCGCAGGTTCTCTTCGACGCGCGGTGTCGACACCATCTGCAGCGCAGCGACCCGCAGGGTCGGGACAGCGGGTCGGTCGCCTGGCAGATCACGGATGCGTAGGTTCATTGCGGACTCCGGTCGGGGTTGGCGGGGATGGGCAAGTCAGCGGTCGGCGCCGGGTTCTCCGAGCGGGAAATTCTCTCCACTTTGGGGTCGTCCCATGGGCCAGTGACCAGATACTCGAAAGCAAAGACCTTGTTGAGCGGGCCCTGCAGGATTTTATCCGCCAGCAGCGTGGCAATGCCGGCCAGCGGATTGATCACTGCGACCCCCAGGGCGGCACTGCTGCCGAGTTCGGGCTGTACGGTCACCCTGAGATGCTGTGTTTCATTTTTCAGGTCAGCGTCGCCACGCATCACCACGTGCGCCGCCGGGCCATCGATTTGCAGGCGCTGGGTGTGCATCAGCCCGCTGCTGACCGTCATTTTGCCGTGAATGCTGTCGAAAGCGAAACCTTCGCTGAAGACATCACCGAAATCAAGGCTCAGCCGACGCGGCAGGCCCTGCAGGCTGATCAGGCCGAGTAGCTTGCCGGCACCGGGGTCGAGCTTCAGAAACTGTCCCTTGCTGGCATCGAGTTGCATGTCGCCACTCAGCGTCGCGTAGTCGAGTCGATCCGGTTCGCCGTTCCAGCCGATTTTCCCCTTCATCGTCGCACTGCCGGCACGCACCGCACCGGCGTAGCCCAGCCGGTCGAGCAATTTGCCGACATCGCTGCTCTCCAGCGTGAAATCGAGTTGCGTGCGGTTGGCCGCGCTGATCTGCCACTGCCCGCTGCCGGACAGCCTGGCATGAGGGTTGAGCAATTCGATCTTGTCGATCCGCCAGATCCCGCCATCGTTGTGCGCCTGCACATCGAGGCGCCCAAAGCGATGCTTGCCGACCGTGAAGTCATCGACCACGATGTCGAGGGCCGGCAGCTTCTTGAGCGCCTCGCCGGATTCGGCGTTCTTGCTCACCTTCTCGGGGCGGCGCCATTTCTTGAACTGTGCCTTCAGCTTGCCGCTGCCCGATCCGTCCCAGACAAAGTTGCCCACCGCCTGATCCGATTGCACCGACCCCCGCCATTGTGAAGTCGCCCCCGACACCCCCATGCTGACCCGGGTGTAGGAGGCGCCGAGCAGGACGACTTCGTCCGCCTTGAGATCGACCGAGACCGGGAGGCCCGAACCGGAACCCTCTTCATGGCCGCTGTCCTGCAGCAGCGCTTGCCAGTAGCCGACATCGAGTGACGGGACGCTGATCCCGACGTTGAAGCCCCGTTCCGGCAACGCAGCCAATGGCCGCCCAACCATGATCGCTGCCCGTTCCGGAAAGGTCTCGTCGCCTTGCTTGCGGCGGATCAACTGCATGCCGAATACATTGCCGATGGTGGCGCGCAACTGCTCGCGGCGAATCGGTTCTGCGGCACGCGCGCTGGTCGTCGGTTGCGGCGCCATTTCGAAATGCAGGGCCAGCGCGTCGCCAGCGCTCTTGCCGAGGGGGGCCGGCAGCGTCGAAGCGACGCCGACCAGATTCGAGTCCAGCAGCAGCTCGACATCGCGCTTGCGGACCCGTAACTCGGCACGGTAAGCGGTGTTTCCGGAAAGCTTGTCGAGCAGTGGCCATTCCGCACGCCGCCGCAAGTCGTCCACGGCCAGCGTGCCCTCGGCAATCACCAGTACCTTGCCGTCCTGTGACCCACCGCTGATCCTGACCTGGCCACCGAACAGTTGGGCGTTGATCTCCGGTACGCGCAGGCTGGTTTCGGAGAACTGCAGACTGCCCTTGACCTGTCGCAGGGGGGGCAGCGCGGGGTCGACGTTCACTTCGTTGGCCAGCAGGGTGTAGGTGCCTGCAATCCTCGATTCGCCGAGTCGTGCCTCGGCCAGGGGAATCTCCAGCGCAATTTCCAGATGACCCTTGCCGCTGGCGCTCATCTGGTCGGTGAAGTGGTCGATCTGGCCCGCGACCGGGCTGAGCTTGATGAATTTCAGAAATTCCGAGGTCTCTCCGTCGGCGCGCCCCTTCACCTTGAGGGTCGACACTGGCGCATCGAAGTCGGGAATCTCGGCGAGCGTCTCGGTCAATCGGGCGCCAAGAATCGTGCCTCGCCGCGCCATCACCACCATGCCGGTCCCTGCGAAGCGAAGATCGGCATCGATGCCGCTGATCGACGGCCAGCCGGTGCCGTAATCCAGGGTCACTCCCTGCGCCTTGACGGTGACCAGAAACTGTCCTTGTTTACGATCGAGAAACGGGAACTTCGCCAGATCGCCTTTCAGGATGAGCTTGGCCTCGCTCGCCGCCCCAGCCTTGAGAGCGTCACGCAGCCAGTGACGCGCGTCGACATTGATCGCCGCCGGCAGGTAGCGCCAGACGGCGCGCGCGTCGGCGCGGCTGAGTGTCGCGGTCAGGTCGATGCTGCCGGGTCCTTCGCCGTGGTGGTGGTAGCTGCCCTGCGCCATACCGGCCGCGTCGGGTCCGGCAAACTCGGCGCGCGCCAACTCGACGTCGAACTGACCCTCGCTGATTTTCCATCGGGCTTGTGCATTCAGGGTGTCGAGCGCGATCGATGATTCGGGAAATAGGTCGGGCAGGGCGATGTTGACCTGCTGCGAACGCAACTGCACGCTTCCTCCCTGCTCACTGGCATCGAGCGATCCGGACAAGCCCGTGACGCCGGGGAAACGACCGGCAGGCTTGAGTGCCAGGTTGTCAAAACGGCTTTTCAGCGAATAAGCCTGCAGGTTTTCGGCATCGCCTTGCCAACCGGCTCGCAGCTCGCTGATGCGGCCGCGCGGGGCGAAGTCGTTCAGCAACTGCCGTGACCGGGTGTCGAGCGGCAGATAGGCCGCCAGGGCTGCGAGCGCGCCGAGTTCCAGGGTGCCGGCCGTAGCGAGACCCCGCAGCATGCCGCCGGCGGTGGCTGGACGCTGCCACTCGACGTGAAAATCGGTCGGCTCGATATGAATGGCGGGCACCGGGGAATCGCCTTCGACAGCGCGCGTCACCAGTTCGATGCGACGCCCATCAACACTTGCTCCGGTTGCTGCAAAGCGCGCGCCGAGGCGACCGGACATGTGTTCGAGTTCGAGCGCCGGCAGATTTCTGGCCAGGCGCAGATTGACCTCGTTGAGCGAAAAGTCCGCCGTCAGTTCCTGCAGACTCCCGTCGGCAAAGCCGGCCCAGGCGCGCACGGCGCCACGACCATAAGGCAAGGCCAGCGGATAATCGATCCAGGTGCGCCAGACCGCCAGATCGGTATAGTCGATCTGGGCAAAAAGCTGACCCTTCCAGGAGGCCATGCGCGTACTGTCCCGACCGTGAAAATCCCCTCGCAGATCGATCCTTGACGCCAGTTCCACCATTGGCAGGGCGGTCAGTCCAAAGCGGTGCTGCCGTCCGTCGTTGTCGAGTGCCAGGTTCACGTCTTCGAGAATCAGCGGCGGCGCATTGCGCTGCGCGTCCTCCCAGACCACCGTTGCGCCGTTGATGCGAATGCGCTTCTGGACCAGTACCCAGTCTGCGAGACTATTGTCGTTGTCCGGTTTGCCGACGGCGATGCCGGCAACAAACAAATTCCCGTCGCGGTCGCGCCGCAGATGCAGCGTCGGTTCGGTGATCCGCAACAGGCGCAGCCGCAACTGCCAACGCGGCAGTGACGACCACGAGAGGATGCTTTCGACGCGCGTAAAGGTCAGTGCCGGCTGTCCCTGCGCATCGGCAATGCGCACATCGGAGAGGATCAGGTCGGGGTTGATCCCCTGCCAGCGGGCTTCAATGCGTCCGATGCCGACCGACAGGCCAAGCATCTGGCTGACCTGGCGTTCGATTTCCGGCCGATAACTCTCGATGTTCGGCAGGATCAGATAGCGCAGCGCCAGCACCAGCAGCACGAAAGCAAAATAGAGCAGCCAGAAGGCTCGCACCACGGTACGCCCGAGCCACCGCGCTGCCGGCTGCGAAATCGCGGGCAGCAGATGATGCAGGCGATGGTAGACCGCCGGGCGCAGCTCATCCTGCCGCATCAGAGGTGGCCGGCGCAGGGAGACTTTTGCCAACAGTCGGTAGGCGTCACTAGAATTTCGGGATATCTGGTCAGACAACCCATGATTGTAACGGCTTTGCCGGCCCCTGATCAGTACCGGCAAACCCTTCTGTGAGGGCAGGGGGATACATGATTCGCTTCAGCGACCGCACAGCGCCCGATGCTCGTGCGACGGATGTGCTCTGGTGGTCATCACAAGCGCGCATCCTGTCGCAGCAACTGCGATGCCCACGCCAGCACGCTCACGTCGGCTGTGATCAGCGTTGCCTGGTGTTGCAACGAAGTGGCCACGATGAAACGGTCGGCGGGGTCACGGTGCATGTTTTCCAGTTGGGTGGCAAGGATGCCGATGCGGCCATCCAGCGCAATTTCCCGAAGGCCAGCCTGGAGCAGCTCGGAGCGCCATTCTGTCGCCGGAAGGGGCAACACGATACGCCCGCGCTGCGCGAGCATCGCCGCCTCCCAAAAGCTGATGGCGCTCACGGCGACCTGGCCGGCGCGCCAGACCTCTTCGATCAGGCCCCGCGCGATCGGCCCGAGAGCCGGGTCATCGCGATCCATCCAGAGCAGGGTATGGGTGTCGAGAACGATCACGCCAGCGCCTTCCACTCGACCTCATCGAGCGGTTCGACAATGTCGCCGGATATTTCGAGTTTGGGGTGCAAGCCGAAGGGTGACGTGGAACGTCCACCGCGGTAGGGATGCAACTCGGCGATCGGGCGGCCGTTCTTGGTCACGACCCAGATTTCGCCCTTGCTGGCGACCTCGTCCATCAAGGCAAGGCACTTGGCTTTGAATTCGGAAGCTTGAATGGTCGGCATGGCACACTCCAATCGATTAACCACATTGCTGACCATAGTCTTCAAAGTAGTCACCGTCAAGGGGAGGCACGGCTTTTTCAGAAGTGGCCAGCGCCGGGAGACTTTTGCCAACAGTCGGCAGGCGTCACTAGAATGTCGGGGTATCTGGTCAGACAACCCCTGATGGTAACGGCTTTGCCGGCCCCTGATCAGTACCGGCAAACCCTTCTGTGAGAGACGAATTGGACACCACCCGCAATCCCCTCTGCGCCAGCGCAGCGGCACCCCTCTGGCCGGTCGCTCAGAGGCACAGCCGCTATCTGCGCGATCTGCTCGCCGTCCGCCCGGAGATCGCCGCCTGGCTCAACGAACACGCCGCCTTGCCGCTCACCGCCCGACAGATGAGCGATTTTCTTGCCACCGCCGCGCCGAGCAACGAGGAGGGCCTGCAGCGCGTCCTGCGCCAGTTGCGCCAGCGCGTGATGGCCACCCTGATCGTTCGCGACCTCGGTGACGCGGCGCCGTTGAGCGAAGTCGTCGAATGCATGACCCAGCTCGCCGATGTCACCACCAACTTCGCGCTCGACTTCCTGCACCGGCAACTGTGCGAGCAGTTCGGCGAACCGCTCGACAGCCGTGGTCAGGCCCAGCGGCTGCTGATCATCGGCATGGGCAAGCTGGGTGGACGCGAGCTGAATGTCTCGTCCGACGTCGATTACATCTTCGTCTATCCCGAGGAAGGACAGACGGCAGGCGGTCGCCGACGCATCGACAACTACGATTTCTTCTTGCGCCTTGGCAAGCGCCTGATCGCTGCGCTCGGCGACTGCACCGCAGACGGACAGGTCTTTCGCGTTGACATGCGCCTGCGCCCCAACGGCGATTCCGGGCCATTGGTCGGTTCGCTCGGCTCGCTCGAAAACTATTTCATCTCGCAAGGCCGCGAATGGGAACGTTACGCCTGGATCAAGGCCAGGGTCATGAATGAAGGAGTGAATCTGCAGCCGGAATGGTGTCAGGCACTGCACGACAGCGTACGCCCCTTCGTTTTCCGCAAGTACCTCGACTTTGGCGCCATCAACGCGATGCGCGATCTGCATGCCCAGATTCGTCGCGAAGTGGCCAGGAAGGACATGGCCGAGCACATCAAACTGGGACCTGGCGGCATCCGCGAGATCGAATTCATGGCGCAGGTCTTCCAGTTGATCCGCGGCGGCCGCGAGCCGGCTCTGCAGATCCGGCCGACCCTGCAGGTTCTGGCGCAGCTCGCCGAGCGTCAGTGGTTGCCGGCCGAGAGCGAGCGTGAGCTGGCGGCCGCCTACGTGTTTCTGCGCCGTCTCGAACACCGTCTGCAGTATGTGCGCGACGCCCAGACGCACAAACTGCCGAGTGGCGACGCCGATCGACAGCAGATCGCCGGGTCGATGGGGTTTGCCGACTGGCCTGCCTTTCTGGCGGTTCTCGACGCACACCGCGCGACCGTTGGCCGGCATTTCGAGCAGGTTTTTTCAGAACCAGAGGAAGGCCGGCACCCGCTGGCCGGAATCTGGGAGGAAGCGGCGGCGGACGATTCGCTCGATCGACTGGCCAGTCTGGGTTTCCGTGCGCCACAGGCGCTGCTGCAGCGTCTGCAGGGCTTTCGTCAGAGCGGTCGCTACCTGCAACTGCCGGCGAGCAATCGCGAGCGCCTCGACGCGCTGGGCCCGCGCCTGATCGATGCTGCGGCGGCGACGGCAACGCCCGACGCCACCTGGCAGCGTGGTCTCGATTTTCTCGAGACGATCAGCCGTCGCGGCGCCTATCTGGCCCTTCTGCAGCAGTATCCACAGGCCTTGATGAAACTCTGCGAGCTGATCGGCAGTTCGGCGTGGGCCGCCGACTACCTGAACCGTCATCCGATCCTGCTCGACGAACTGCTCGATTCGCGCATCTTCGACGTTCGCACCGACTGGCAGCACTTCCAGCAGGAGCTGCAGATGCGCCTGGCGCAGCATGTCGGCGATGTCGAGCGCGAAATGGACATCCTGCGCGAAACCCACCACGCACAGGTCTTCCACTTTCTGGCGCAGGATCTCGTCGGCCTGCACAGTGTCGAACACCTCGCCGACCGGCTCAGCGAGCTTGCCGACATCATGGTGCAGACGACGCTGGATCTCTGCTGGCACAAGCTGCGGCAGCGGCATCCGCATCCCGAGCGGCCGCCGCGCTTCGCGGTCATCGCCTATGGCAAGCTCGGCGGCAAGGAACTCGGCTTCGCTTCGGATCTCGACCTGGTCTACGTGCACGATGATCCCGAACCCGACATCGGTGGACTCTATGCACGTCTCGGGCAGCGCATGAGTACCTGGATGTCGACCCAGACGCCGGCCGGCATGCTCTTCGAAGTCGATCTGCGCCTGCGCCCCAACGGTGATTCGGGAATGCTCGTCTGTCCGATCGCCGCCTTTCGCGACTACCAGTTGCAACACGCCTGGCCCTGGGAACACCAGGCGCTGACGCGTGCCCGCTTCTGCGCCGGTGACCCGGCCGTCGGGGCGCAGTTCGAGGCCATCCGGATCGAAATTCTTCGGCAGCCGCGCGATCTCGCCAGGCTGCGTGCCGAAGTCCTGGCCATGCGTCAGCGCATGTTCGACCAGCACGCTTCGCGCAGCGAAGAAGACTTCGACATCAAGCACGATCGTGGCGGCCTGATCGATGTGGAATTCATCGTTCAGTATCTGGTTCTCGGCCATGCGCATTGCCATTACCGGCTTTGCGGCAACCTTGGCAACATCGCGCTGCTCGGGATTGCCGTCGAAATCGGCCTGATTCCAGCCGAACTCGCCGCACCGGTGCAGAGCGCCTACCGTGAGTTTCGCCGCCTGCAGCACATCCTGCGGCTCAATGCCAAGCGCCGGGCGCGCGTCGAACGCAGCTTGGTCTGCCGCCACATCACAGCCGTTCGCGCCCTCTGGGAGCGGGTATTTGCCACGCCGTGAACGGCGCGTCGGGTCGCCGGCCAGCAGACGTCCGGCTTTTCCGTCGCCCAGGGAACACCCGGCTGTGATCAGCGCCGCGGGTGCGCCTTTCCATTTCGAATGCAACAGGATTGACAGCAGCCGAGCGGGCTGGGCATACTCCTACGCGTGCCATGCAGGGGTCACGCCGACCGGCGGTAGGCACCGTGACTTGCGCACTACCCGTCGGGGCAGAGCGGGTGAAGTTCGGCGTCCCGACCCCATCCCATGGCGAGGGGCCGTGGCCTGTCAGCGGATCGTCTCTGGAGTGTCCTGTGGAGAGTAGTCATTGGTTTCTGGAATCCATTGCTGCCGATGGTTCTCATTTGAACTACGACATCGACGACCTGCCTTTCCGGATCGGTCGTGGTCAGGAAAACAATCTGGTTCTGGCGACGCCCGGCCTCAGCCGGAAGCATGCCATGCTCTACGATGACATCAGCGCGCAACTCCGCCTGACCGATCTGAACAGTACCAACGGTACCTTCGTGAACCGCAAGCGGATCGAAGGCTCCTGCCTGCTGCAGGAAAACGACATCATCCATTTCTTTACGGCGGAGTTTCGCCTCCGCCGGCACCATCCTGATCAGACGCGTTTCATGCCCTCGAACGACTCGCGAACGATGCTGATGCCGATGGGCACGAACCTGTCCGAACTCTTCGTTGCGAATGAGGGCGAGTTTCTCGACCTGCTCAACGGGCAGGGGATTTCCGGTGCTGCACAGCCCATCGTCGATGCGCACAATGGCCGTATCTTCGCCTACGAGTTGCTCGGGCGAGCGAATCATCCGCAACTGTCCGGCAGCCCGATCCACCTGTTCCGAATGGCGACGGCGCTGAACCGCGAAATCGACCTCAGCGTCGCTTTCCGGAAATTCGCGATCACCTCGATGGCTCCCCGCTTGCGCAAATTTCCCCTGTTTATCAACACGCACCCCAAGGAAACTTTTAGCAAGCCGTTTTTCGAATCGCTGACGGCCTTGCGTCGGCAGACACCGGAAATACAACTGGTCGTCGAGATCCATGAATCTGCGGTCACCGACCTGCTGCGCTTACGTGAATTAAGCGCTTTCCTGCGCGACATCGGCGTGCGTTTTGCCTACGACGATTTCGGGGCAGGGCAGGCGCGCCTGAATGAACTGGGCGAAGCGCCGGCGCACTTCGTGAAATTCGATATGGGCCTGCTGCACGACATCCATCTGGCCAGCGAACGCAAACGCCGGGTGATCAGCGATCTGGTCAAGCTGGTATTGAACCTGGGTTCAGTGCCGCTGGCCGAAGGCATCGAGCTGGAAGAGGAAGCGCAGATCTGCCGCGACATGGGTTTTCATCTGATCCAGGGCCACCTCACCGGCCGCCCGATTCCTGCCGACCGACTGTAGCGGGTGTGAACGAAAGTGTTGGGAGGTAGGCTCCTCTCTTCCTTGCGGGGGCAAGTTCGCTGGCTAAATCCATCAAGAATGATGCCTTGAAGAAGGGGAAGTCCGACGCCTTGCGCTGCCGGGTCGACCCCGGCCCGATCAAGCAGACGCCATGACCCAGACAATCGGAGCCGGACTGCTTTCCTGCGCGGACAAGATCTGGGAGACCGCCGACACCCTGCGCGGCGCCGGCATCAAGGCCAGCGATTGGCCTGCCTACATGATGCCGTTCTTCGCCCTGATGATGCTCGAATCGCGCCTGCGGCGTTTCCGGCAGTCACGCATCGACGAATTCAAGAGAGAAACCGAGCACGCTTTCAGCTTCGAGGATGCCGCCCACCGTGAATGGCTGGAATACTCCGCCAAGGCCGCCAACAAGGGTTTCCACCCGGAGTTGCTGCTGCACGGCAAAGGCCTGGGCGAAACCTGCCTGGTGCCGGGTGGCAATTTCCTGAACCGCCTGCTGGCACACCTCGACCAATACGACCCCGACACCAAGCGGCTGCTGGGCATCGGCTATGCGCAGGGGCATGCCAGGTTCCTCGACATGCAGGGCAAGGCGTCCGACCTGTTCAGCCGCGACAACTGCCCGCTGTATCCCTTCGCCCAGAAGTGGGCCTCGATCGACCTCACGCCCTTCGACAACTCTGAAATCACCACCATCGAGGAGCACATCAAGCGCAAGTGGGCGGACATTTCGGCGGAAACGGCCGGCGAGCAATACACGCCTTCCGACGTGATCGACCTCGCGACCGCCCTGATTGTCGAACTGCGCCGCGAGGGCCAGAGTGCCGCCGGCATCGCCGACATCTATGACATGGCCAGCGGTGGCGGCAACTTCCTGTTCGCCACCGAAGATGCCCTGCGCGACGCCTTCCCCGACCTCTCGGTGCGCACGCGTGGGCAGGAACTGAACGACGCTCTCTACGCACTGGCGGCCATCGAGGCGCGCTTTCGGCAGGACGCACGCATCGAATGGGGAAACACCCTCACTAACGATCATTTCCTGCTCGACAAGTTCGACGCCATCGTCGCCAATCCGCCCTACGGCGTGGACTGGAAGGATTTTCGCCGGCACCTCGAAATGGACGCTTCCGGCCGGTTCGACGCGAAGCGCCTGCCCCCCACCTCCGACGGGCAATTGCTCTTTCTGCAGCACGCCACGTTCCACTTGTCCGAGATCGGCGTCGCCACCATCGTGCATTCCGGCTCGACCCTGTTTTCCGGCGATGCCGGTGGCGGCGAATCGGAAACCCGGCGCTGGCTGATCCAGCAACAGGACATCGTCGAAGCGATCATCCAGTTGCCGAAGAACGAGTTCTTCAACACCGGCATCCACACCTATCTCTGGGTGCTGAATCGCGCCAAGCCGGCCAACCGCAAAGGTTTCGTGTTGCTCATCAACGCTGAGACCTGCTTTACCAAGCGCAAGAAGAACCTCAACCAGAAGAACTGCGAAATCGACGAGACCAACCGCGCGCGCATCGTGCAAGCCTTCCGCGACTTCGCCGATGGACCGATCAGCCGCAAACTACCCATCGATGCGCTGCTCTACAACAAGGTCGAACTGGAACTCTGGCGCCACGACGAAGAGGGTCGGGCGATCGGCAAGACCGAGAAAATCGAGGGCAAGAAGATCGTCGTCCGCTTCGATGAAGCCCTCTACAACGTCGATGCGGGCCTGCTCGACCTCGCCCCTTTTGCCGGCAGGACGGTCAAGGAAGCGATTGCCCTGTTCCACGAAGCGGCGCGCAATGCCGAACTGACCGTCGTCGAGGTGAGCGGCGGCCAGATGTACGGCCGTGAGAACGAAACCGGCACCATCTGGGTCGGCCCGGAAAAGAAGGGCCTGGGCGTGCTGTCGGTCAAGGCAAAGGCGGCCAAGTCCAGGGGGCAAGAATGCGCCAGGGTGGAAATCGTGCTCGACCGGCTGCTGGAGAAGGACCACGAGACCGTGCCCTATTCGTCGGACGAGGCGGCCAACAACCGGCTGATCGCGGATTTTCTCGCCAAGTGGGTGCATGAACCGTGGTGCCTGCACGGCTGGAAGACGGGTTGCGAGATCAATTTCAACCGGGTATTTCCGAAGACAAGTGATATCCGTTCGAGCAAGGAAATCCTGAAGGACATCGCCGCTGTTGAAGATGAAATGGCGCGGCTGGAAGCGGAGATTGCTGCCGATTTCGGGCCGGAAGCATGAAGATGGCTCGGGCGATGTCGAAATGCGGGCTGCCTTCGATTGAAGAAATTCCGCTGGGATGGCTCTTGCTGCGCGTGAAAGATGACTTCCGGGTTGTTGGTGGTGGGACTCCGAACGCCCAAGAAATCGGTTTGGATTACCCCATTCGCTGGGCTACTCCAACGGATTTCTGCGACTCTGAACGCTCGCTGTCGAGAACTGCAAGAGGTATCACCTCGCAGGGGCACCGAGAGATTGGGAAATGCCTTGTAAGTGACTATGCCATATTGATTTCCTGCCGTGCCCCGGTAGGAAAGGTGGCGCTGCCAAAGCAAGCACTTGCGTTCAATCAAGGGTGTAAAGGGCTAACACCACGCCACGGGAATACACGGCGCGAATGGTTTTTTTACGCACTGGTGGATCAACGTGCGCAAATTGAGGATTTGGCGAGGGGAGCGACCTTCTCGGAAATCTCCAGCGATGCCTTAAAACGCATTGTGCTACCAGGCCCACCAAACGATGAGCAGCGCCGCATCGCCGCCTGGCTCGATCTCCAAACCCATCGCATCGACAAACGCCGCGAACTTCTCGCCAAGAAACGGGAACTGTTGCGCGATCTGAAAAAATCAGCCATCGAAGAAGCGAGCCTTCGTGGTATCGCCACCGGCGTGCAACTGCGCGAGTCCGGAATCAACTGGCTGGGCAAAGTGCCCGCACACTGGCAAACCACCCGCCTGGGCTCGCTGTTCCGGGAAGCTGCCGATCGCGGTGTCGAGGGCCTGCCAATGCTGTCGGTGTCCCTGCATACCGGCATCACCGACAAGGAACTCGACGACGATGAAATGGCGCGCAAGGTCAGCCGCAGCGAGGACCGGACCCTTTACAAGCGGGTCAGGCCCGGCGACCTGGTCTACAACCAGATGCGCGCCTGGCAGGGAGCATTCGGCGCGGCCAGGATCGAGGGGCTGGTCAGCCCGGCCTATGTCGTGGCCCGGCCCCGGCCGGCCGTCGTACCTGGCTTCGTCGAATATCTGTTGCGCTCCCCGGCGGCGATGGAGGAAATCCGCCGGCGTTCGCGCGGCATCACCGATTTTCGCCTGCGCCTGTATTGGGACGAATTCCGGAACATCCGCATCGCCCTGCCGCCGCTCGCCGAACAGCACGAAATCGCCGCCTTCCTCGACCACAAGCTGTCGCAGATCGACCGACAAATCGCGCTCATCGACCAGCTCGACGACCTGCTCCAGCAACAGCGCAAGGCGATTATCCACGAGGCGGTCACCGGTAAGATCGACCTTTCCGCCTACGAGCCACCCACCCAGGCAGCCTGAGCCCAGAAGGACTTCGCATGGCCCACGGTTTCAAGGAAAGCGACTTTCAGAACGGTGTCTTCATTCCCTACCTGACCGCACCGCAGCCGGGCGGCCTGGACTGGATACTCGGCAAGCCGGCCGACATCGACGCCACGCGCTGGATCGTGCCGGGCGACTTGCTCCACTTTCTCCGCCAGGGCTGCCCGCTCAATGCCGCCGCCTTCGCCAGAACGGTCAAGGGCTATGATTCCGACGCGGCCTTTCTGCAGGCCTTTCTGACCGAGGCGCTGCTGCCCAAGATCGCGGCCAAGGCGAATGCCGCTTTTGTCTTGCGCGAGAGTCTGACCTTTGCCGGACAGTCGTTCGTGTTGTGGAACGAAGCACCGCGCGCCGGCGCCGATTCAAGAGCGGCGGACCTGTTCAGGAAGAACTTCCTGCGTGTGATTCCCGAGGCGACTTTCGAGCGGCAGTTTCCCCACAGCAACAAGCGCATTCGCCGCCGGCCGGATCTGGTGTTCTTCGTCAATGGACTGTACCTCGCCTATTCGGAACTCAAAACCGCCCAGACCGGGCAGACCGCCGCCGGGCACGGCCGCAAGAAGATCGCGCACGATTGCGTCGAGGCGGGCATCGCCGTATTGCGCGAGGCGCGCGAACGCTACGCGGCGGAAGGCGGCCGCTGGCCAGGGTTTCGCCACCGCGATCTGAGCGAAAAGGTGCGCCGGGAGATTCGCCAGTCGATTTGCCTGTACGAAAAAGCCACCCACATCGGCACCATCGACATGGGCGCCATGATGGTGCTGCCGGATAGCGAATGGCTGTTGCCGGAGATCGACGACGCCATCGAGGCGGACGATACGCAGGCGCTGGTGGAGACGCTGCCGAGCAAGGTAGTGGATGCGTTCATGCGCACTGCGGAGATGCGCGAGAAGCCGGGCTCCGTAGCGCTGGCCGAGCATCTGGCGTCGTTTTTCGCGCCTGCCGACGGCGTGGACCGCGAGATTCATTTCTTCAACCAGAACATTCCCAGCCGGACCACCACCGCGACCGAGATTCTGCGCCCGCGCCCCGCACAGCGGGCCATGCTCTATCAGGCCATGCGCCGGGTGCATGAACTCTATGCCGAAGAAAGCAAGTCGAAGATCAACGAGGCGGACATTCGGGCGGCATTGGCCCTGTCCTTGCCCGGACTGGACCCGAAGAAGGCCGACGAGATCGTCCGCAAGACCCTGCTGCACCGCAATGGGCAGGAGTCGCATTCCATCCTGCTGCAAGGCGCTGCGGGGCTCGGCAAGACGAATGTCATTGTCTGGCTGGCGCAGGCGCTGGCCGACATGGCCGACCCGCGCAGCGCGGCGGCAGCACCCTTGTTCGATCTGTGCATTCTCTTGACCGACCGCACCGAACTGCGCCAGAACGTGGCCCAACAAGCGGCGCGCCTGCGGGCAACGCAGAACATCGTCGCCGAGGCAGAGACCTTCAGGGATTTGCGCGATGGCCTGCAAAGCGGCGTGCGGGTGGTGGTGGTCAACATCCAGAAATTCCCGTCCATCCGAAAGCTGGCCGAGGCCGAACCGACGCTGGCCAAGCTGCTGGCGACCAAGCGGGTGGCCTTCGTCATCGACGAGGTGCACCGCACCCAGAACGGCATCCTGCACGATGCGACCATCGAGATCTTCGACGAGTGGGGCACCATCCGGCCTGCGGGGGCCAAGCGCAATCTCATCGTCGGTCTGACCGCGACGCCGCGGGACGAAATCCTCGCCCGCTTCGGCGAGTGGCGATCTCCGGCGGCAGCCGGCGATGACATCCGCTGGGCACCGTATTTCGCCTACACGATGACCCAGGCGATTCGCGACCGGGTGATCCTGAACCCAATCCAGAACGTCCTCCGCTTCGCGGATCATCTGCAATACAAGATCACCGAATCGGTGCAGAAACTGCAGGGCGGCGACAAGCTGCGCGCGCCCAGTTCCGACGAGATTTACCAGAACCCGAATCGGCAGGCATTTGTCGCCAAGCAGGCCGCTCTCGTCTTCGTGGCCAAGACGATGATGACCATCCGCCCGCCGGGCCGTGCCCTCGGCGAGGGGAAAGCGATGTTCGCCGCGCATTCGATCAAGGCGGCGATCGCGTATCAAAAGCTGTTGCGATCCGAACTGAACACGCTGGCAAACGACCCGCGCTTCGTGGAGCATGCCGAGGCGATCAGACGCTGCCCGGTACTGTTGCTCTACACGGACAAGCAGGGCGAGCCGACTTGCGCGTCCCTCAACGGTGGCCGGAATCAGGACGCGATCATTGACGAGTTCCGCCGCAAGGGTGAAGGCGCAAAACAGGGCTTGAAGGTGTACAACGCGTTGATCGTGGTGGTGGACAAGCTGCTCACCGGCTTCGACGAGCCGACCTTGCACACGCTGTTCGTCGATCGAGGCATGGACGATGTGCTGCTGTTCCAGGCGGCTTGCCGGGTGAATCGCTGGCGCAAGTGGAAAAACGACTGCCTGCTGGTCGACTTTTCGCACGCGGGCGTCGTCTCGAAGAACCTGCCTAAGGTCTTCGCCAAGTATGGCGGCATTACGGTATCCGACCTCGATGCGATGAACCTGAAGGAGAAGATGGACAAGGCCTTCAAGCTGTTTTTCGACGACAAGGGAATCAACGCCCACTGGCGGAGCTGGAAGGCGGCACAAGCCGGAGGCAAGAACAAGGAAGGTGCGACGGGCCTCTCCGATTTTCTCGACGGGCTGACCAAGGATGACAAGCCACGCGCCATCAATCTGCGCCACGCGGGGTCGGCCTGGCTGGGCAGCCGGGAGCGATTGTGGGGCATCCTCGATTTCAAGAAGCCGGAGTTGGCCAGACACGCCGACGAAAGGCGTGCGGCCTTTGCCGAGCAGATAGTCAAGCATCTGGCGTCCAAGCTCCGTGACGAGGATGACCGGATCGGCGCAGTCTTCGATATCGATCTGGTGGAGGATGCCGTCGGCTGGGGGCTCGATGAATTGCCTGAGGCGCAGCAGAAGAAGAAAAAGCCCCAGAGTGAGACGGGACTGCCCCATTCCATTGGCGGGCTGATGGCTTCGCTGGACGCCATCGAACTGCTGGCAGCCCTGCAACTGACCGAGCAGCAAAAGCTCCTGCTGATCGAGAAATTGAAGAACTTCCTGAGCACGCTGTTTCAGGTGATCGATGGCGAGGGAAGGCGACGCAACAACGACATCCACCGCAAGATGGTGCTGGCGATGGCGAACGACGGCACGGATTTCCCCTGGGAAGATCGCTATGCCAAGTTCAAGGAACTGTTGGACGCCGGGGCGCTGAATCTGAAAATATTCGCGCACCCCGACCGCAAGGCGTTGCTGCCACCCTTGATGAAAAGGGCCGAATTGGTGATGGCGGATTATGAGGAATGGGTGGTTTCGGGCGGGACATCAATCACGCTGAATCCCGCAATCGGTGCCGATGTGGAAGCATCATTGTGAATTCTGGCGCCCTTTTCAGACAGTTGGGTTCTGAGGATATGGCGGCGATCATCGGCGCGGCTAAACGCTCGGTCTGCTACGCCGGTTCGGGAATTCAGGCTAAACCAGCGCAAGCGATGGCCGAAGATGGCCGAAGCGGCCGCCCGCCTTGGCGCGGAAATGCTGACCGTTTGCCTCGACTTCGACGAGCGCGCGATGCGCATGGGCTATGGCGATATCGGCGCGGTGAAACTGCTGCGTGATACCGGCATCAGCGTTCGGAGCACGCGAAGCGTGCGCACAGCGTTGGTGCGTCGAAAGGAGAAGGTAAGCATGCTCAAATGCGAAATCTGCGGCGGGCGTGAATTCCGCCAGGAAAAAGTCGACGACGTGTTCCGCGTCGGCAGCCGCCATGTCCTCGTCGAGCATATTCCCGCCACCGTCTGCGTCCAGTGCGGCGAACGAAGCTTCGATGCCGCCACCGCCGAAAGCCTTCGCAAGAAACTCAACGAAGGAGAACCACGCTCAGCTCGCAAGGTGGAGTTGGAGGTGTTCGCGTATTGACTCCCTACGACATGCGATAACCGTCAAGCGTGTCGTTTCTACGGAATACGCGACTTCCGATGATCTCGATGTTGAGTGGGTCTATTTGCTTGGCGACGTTTCTGGCCGGGGACCCGCAGAAAGTACAGATCGACCCGACGGCGATCGACCCCGAGCGGATTCGTTCGGTGGAGCACTCCAGGCTTGCCGGCCTGCAGGTCGCCGACGCGGTGGCGTCCGGGCTGCATTTCGCCGTCAAGGTCAACCGCTACGGTGAAACCGAAACCGGCTACTTGCCGCACTTGAAGAAGACGCTGTACCGCCACCACAAGAGTGTCCTCGGCTACGGCATCAAGCTCTGGCCGGAGGATTTCGCCACCCTGAAAACACAAGCCCTCGAGACACGGAGTCTCGAGGGCTTGCTTTGATTCGATGGCCCCAGGAACCGAGGACCCCACCCATTCGGGCTGCCACTTGCGGGAAGCGGCCTGTACCTTTCCTGCGCTTGCCGGAGACGAGTATCCCACAGGCTCAGGCGGCTTGACAAGGGGCGCCGCAGGTCAGCCAGACAGACGATGAGGACTTCAAACGAAGATCGCGCCGACCACGCCGCGCCCGGTGAAGCCGCTCAGCGACCTAGTCTGCGAGCCGAAGTGTTCAGCGAGCCCAAGAGGGGTTGGCAATTCTCTGTCGTCGGCAACATCCGCTTGCTCGCCGAACCGCTGCTGGGCTTGATCTCTTCCCGCGAATGCCCCGGCCATGTGCTGCTGGAAACGCTGGAGCGGGTGCCGGCCTGGGTGGCTGAAGGCCGGGTGCTCGTCAGCCGATTTCACTCGCCTCTGGAACAACAGGTGCTGCGCTCGCTGTTGCGCCGCGAAGGCCGCGCGGTGTGAAGGTGCTGGCGCGCGGCATGTCCTTCTACCGGCCTTCCCCCGACGAGTATGCCGCTCTCGCCGTTGCCCGCCTGTTGGTGCTCATCGCATTGGCTCCTGCGGTGCAGCGCAGCGCATCACTCGCGACAACGCGCTCGCGCGCAATCGCCTGGTTACACGGACACAGAAAAGGCCAGAACCCTTGCGGTTACCGGCCTTTCAGGACTTCTTCGGACTACCTTGGACTACTTGATGGTGCCCAGGAAGGGAATCGAACCCCCACACCTTGCGGCGGCAGGACCTAAACCTGCTGCGTCTACCAATTTCGCCACCTGGGCACGGCCAACCCTGACAAGGGGTGCATGCGCTGCACAGTGGGTCACTCGTTCGCCGGCAACTGCCGACTCGGCTGTTCAACGCATGAGACCGATATTCTAACCGCGACAACCTATACTGTCAGCTTCTCCGCGATTCACGCCAGGCTCTTCCCCGATGCCCGTCGACCACTACGAAAACTTCCCGGTTGCATCGCTGCTGCTGCCGCGACGCCTGCGTCGGCCGGTCGAGGCGATCTATCGTTTTGCGCGCGCTGCCGACGACATCGCCGACGAGGGCGATGCCAGCGACGCGGTACGCTTGCAGGGACTCGCCGGGTATCGGGACGAACTCGACGCCATCGAGCGCGGTGAACCTCCGGCCGGGCAGAACTTTGCGGAGTTGGCGATGATCCTCCGGGAGTGGCATCTGCCCGTGCAGTTGCTGCGCGACCTGCTCGACGCGTTTGCACAGGATGTCGTCAAGAAGCGCTATGCGGATTATCCGGAACTCCTCGACTACTGCCGACGTTCCGCCAATCCGGTGGGCCGGTTGCTGCTGCACTTGGTCGGGCAAGACAGCGAGGCCAACCTGCACCGTTCGGACTGCATCTGCTCTGCCCTGCAACTGGCCAATTTCTGGCAGGACATCGCCATCGACTGGCAGAAGCAGCGCATCTATCTGCCACTTGGCGACCTTGAGCGCTTCGGCGTTGCCGAATCGGACATCGCCGGTGGGCGCTGGAGCGAGGCTTGGGCAGCGCTGCTCGATTTCCAGGTCGAACGGACGCGCCGCCTGATGGGCGAGGGCGCATCGCTGGTCCGGCAACTGCCAGGCCGCATGGGCTGGGAGATACGGTTGACGGTACAGGGGGGGCTACGCATCCTGGAAAGAATCCAGCACGTCCGCGGCGACGTCTTCCGGCATCGCCCGGTGCTCGGCACACGCGATTGGTTGTGCATCGGCAGACGCGCGTTGGCCATGTAAGTCATGGGAGAATGGCGGCCCTGTGCCGATCCCGAGATTGCGAATGACCCCCGACGAATATTGCCAGCAGAAAGCCGCCCGCAGTGGCTCAAGCTTCTACTACAGCTTTCTCTTCCTGCCACCCAACCGGCGGCGGGCGATCACGGCGCTCTATGCTTTCTGCCGGGAAGTCGACGACGTCGTCGATGAATGCCAGGAGCCGCAGCTTGCAGCGACCAAGCTGGCCTGGTGGCGACAGGAGCTGGCCCGCCTCAGTGCCGGCCAGGCGCAGCATCCGGTGACCCAGGCACTGCAGGCAGCAAGCGCCGAGTTCCATTTGCCCGAAGAACAGTTGCAGGAAATCATCGATGGCATGGAAATGGACCTGCAACAGTCGCGCTACCTCGATTTCAAGGCGCTGTCGCTCTATTGTTATCGCGTCGCCGGCGTCGTCGGTCTGCTCGCTGCGGAAATTTTCGGCTACCAGGATCGCAGGACACAGAAGTATGCGCACGATCTCGGCATCGCTTTTCAGCTCACCAATATCATCCGCGACGTCGGTGAGGATGCACGCATGGGCCGAATCTACCTGCCGATCGAGGATCTGCAGCGTTTCGGGGTGACCGCCGCCGAGATCCTCAAGTCTCGTCATTCGGACAACTTCCGCCGCCTGATGGACTTCCAGATCGAGCGTGCCGAGCGTTATTACACCCAGGCAATCGACGAACTGCCGGCGACTGACCGCCGGGCACAGCGCCCAGGTCTGGTGATGGCAGCGATCTATCGCACCCTGCTTGACGAGATCAAACGCGATGGCTGTCAGGTCCTGACGCAGCGCACTTCGCTGACGCCGCTGCGCAAGCTGTGGATCGCCTGGTGGACCTGGGTGCGTGGATGAGAGTGGCGATCATCGGCGGCGGCTGGGCGGGCCTGTCCGCCGCCGTCGAGCTGGCGAAAGCCGGCGTCCGGGTGACGGTCTTCGAAGCGGCGAAGCAACTCGGGGGCCGTGCCCGCAGCGTCGAAGTGCAAGGGCAGCGGCTCGACAACGGACAGCACATCCTGGTCGGCGCCTATCGCGAAACGCTGCGCCTGATGCAGGAAGTCGGCGCCGACCCGGAGCGGCTGCTCAGGCGTCTGCCCCTTGAACTGAGCTTCCCGGCCGGCCAGCCGCTTCCCTTTCATCTGCGGCTGCCGCGCCTGCCCGCACCGTGGCATCTGGCGTTTGGATTGCTGGCGGCGCGCGGTGTCCGCCTGAGCGAAAAGATCAGAGCCGTTCGCTTCATGCGCTGGCTCAAGGTCGCGGCCTACCGGATCGGCGAAGACTGCACGGTGACGGCCCTGCTCGATCGCCATGACCAGCACGGCAGCCTGCGCCACCACCTCTGGGAGCCGCTTTGTCTGGCCGCGCTCAATACCGCGCCGGCACAGGCTTCGGCGCAAATTTTCGTCAATACCTTGCGCGACAGTCTCGGTAGTGGGCGTGCGGCAACCGATCTCTTGCTGCCGGCAGCCGACCTCGACCGGCTGTTCCCGGCCGCCGCGGCGAATTTCATTCGCGCGCGTGGCGGCGAAATCCATCTGTCGACCCGCGTCGAAGCGATTGACCCAGGGCCCGGCGTCCGGGGCGAGTCCTTCGACCATGCCGTCGTCGCGGTCGGCCCGCAGCACGCGGCGGCCTTGCTTGCCCGGCACGAGGCAACGATCGCCAGCGCGCAACTGCTTGCCGGGTATACCTTCGAGCCGATCGGCACCGTCTATGGGGGCTATCCGCCGCAGGTACGCCTGCCCTTGCCGATGCTCGGGCTGGATCATCGTGCTGGCGGTCAGGTCGGGCAGTGGGTTTTTGATCGCGGTGCGCTTTGCGGCACCGCCGGCGTCATGGCCTTCGTTCTCAGTGGCCATGGCGCCTGGGAAGCCCTCGACAATGCTGCGCTGACCGCCATTCTGCATCACCAGCTCGCCGTCACCCTCGATCGCCGGTTGCCGGCAATGCTCTGGTCCCAGGTGATCCGCGAACGGCGGGCAACCTTCTGCTGCCGCCCCCATTTGCGCCGGCTCAGCGCCAGAACCACACGCGCCGGCTGCTGGCTGGCGGGTGACTACGTCTGCGCCGAGTATCCGGCAACGCTTGAAGCGGCGATCCGCAGCGGTGTCGCGGCGGCCCGCGAAATCCTCCTCAGCGAATCTCTTCCAGTTGCCCGGCGTGCATCCGCAAGCGGCGGCAACAGCGCGCCGCAATTTCCTCGTCATGGGTGACGAGAATCAGCGTGGTGCCGCTTTCGGCATTGATCGCAAACATCAGCTCGATGACCTGATGACCGGTGGCGGCATCGAGATTGCCGGTCGGCTCGTCGGCGAGCACCAGCCGGGGCTTCGGTGCAAAGGCACGGGCCAGGGCTACCCGCTGCTGCTCGCCGCCGGAGAGATGTTTCGGATAATGCCGCAGGCGGTGCGCCAGCCCGACCCGCTGCAACCAGTGCTCGGCTTCGGCGCGGGCGTTGGCGGTGCCGGCAAGTTCGAGCGGCAGCATCACGTTTTCGATGGCGTTCAGCGACGGTAGCAACTGGAAGGTCTGAAAGACGAAACCCAGCAGGCGACCGCGCAGTACCGCCCGCGCATCTTCGTCGAGCCTGCCGAGATCCTCGCCCGCGAGCGCTACCGAGCCGCTGCTCGGCAGGTCGAGGCCGGCCAGCAGGCCCAGCAGGGTGGATTTTCCGGAACCGGAGGCACCAACGATCGCCACCGTCTCGCCGGGGGCGACGGCGAACGAAATCTCGTGCAGAATGGTCAACGGCTCGCCCCCGTTATCCACCCGTTTGGCGAGATGACTGACCTCAATGACCATCGATGCGTCCCGACCCATGTCCCGTATCCCAGACTGCCGCAGCCTGTTGCTCGCCGGACTCCTGCTGATCGCCCCGGCGGCACAGGCCGTACAAACCATCCTCGTCTTCGGCGATTCGCTGTCGGCGGGCTACGGCATCCGCCAGGACGCCGCCTGGCCCGTCTTGCTCGCCAAACGCCTGCAGCAAAAAAGACTCGATTATAGCGTCGTCAATGCCAGCATTTCGGGAGAAACCACCAGCGGCGGCCGCACTCGCATCGACGCAGCGCTGACCAGGTACTCGCCACAGGTGGTGATCATTGCCCTGGGTGCCAACGATGGCCTGCGTGGCCTGCCGGTCGAACAATTGCGCGACAATCTGACCGCCATCGTCAGCAGCGCCCAGAAGAAGAACGCACAGGTGCTGCTGGTCGGCCAGCGCATCCCGCCCAATTATGGCCCCTACGCCCGGCAATTTCATCTGGTTTTCGGTGAGGTGGCCAAAGCCCGCAAGACCGCGCTGGTCGACTTCCTGCTCGAGGGCGTGGCCACCGAACCCCATCTGTTCCAGTCCGACAACCTGCATCCGACCGCTGAAGCACAACCCCTGTTGTTGAACAACGTCTGGCGAGGCCTCGCCCCACTGTTAAAATAGCCGACCGTGAACCCATGACCTTCCTTGCATGAAATCTGACCTGGTCAGCCTCCAACGGCTTGGCGATCTTGCTGCCTTTGACGAGATCATCGACGTGCGCTCGCCTGCCGAGTTCGCCGAAGACCATATCCCCGGCTCGGTCAACTGCCCGGTTCTCGATGACCAGCAGCGTATCGAAGTCGGCACCCTGTACAAGCAGGTCTCCCCCTTCGCCGCCCGCAAGGTGGGCGCCGCGCATGTTTCCGAGAACATTGCCGGGCATCTGCGCAGCCGCTTCTCCGACCGTCCGAAGCACTGGCGACCCTTGGTCCTGTGCTGGCGTGGCGGCCAGCGCAGCGGCTCGATGACCTACGTCCTGCGGCGTGTCGGCTGGGATGCGCAGCAACTCGAAGGCGGCTACAAGACCTATCGTCGCCTGGTCATCGAGAATCTCTCGGAAGCCCCGCGGTCATTGCGGCTGAAGGTGATCTGTGGTGCCACCGGCAGCGGCAAGAGCCGCGTCCTGCAGGCCATCGGGCAACTCGGAGAACAGGTGCTCGACCTCGAAGAACTGGCCTGTCACAAGGGTTCGGTACTTGGCGTCCTGCCGGACTGCCCGCAGCCCTCGCAAAAAATGTTCGAATCCCGCCTGCTGACCGCGCTGCAAGACCTGTGCCCGGATCGGCCGGTGTATGTCGAGGCGGAGAGCCGCAAAATCGGTTCGCTCCAGCTCCCTTCCGCCCTGATCGAGCGCATGCGCGCCGGCGAGTGCGTGCACATCGAAGCGTCTTTCGACGCGCGTGTCGATTTCCTGTTGCGCGACTACGACTACTTTCTGGTTGCCCCGGATTCGCTGACTGCCCGACTGGAAGCCCTGCGGCATCTGCAGAGCACGGAAACGCTGCTGCGCTGGCGAGCGTACATCCACCAGGGAGGCTGGCGCCCTTTGGTCGGCGAACTGCTGGCATTGCACTATGACCCGCTCTACCAGCGCTCGCAGAAGCAGAATTACGCCGGATTCAGTGCGCCACTGAGGCTCGACACCGACGACCTGACGCCTGCCGGCATCGACGCCCTGGCTCGCCGGGTGTGCGGCAGATGATCATCGGGCCTCGGTTCAGGCCCGAACGGAGGGGATGCAGCGATCGACGACATTGAGCAGGGTGATGGCGTAGCAGGGTATCGGAGTCCCCGATCGCCTGCTCATCGGCTTTGACGACAACCAGTGATCACCCTGGCGCGTTGAACAACGGGTGATGCCCGCCGGGCCCAGCATCATCGACATGATCGCCAATGCGGCCTATCATTACGGTGCCGTACATATGAGTGCTTCATGCTGACCGTCCTCGACACCCTGCCCGAACGTTTTCTTGACACCCCCGCCCGCGAACTGCATCGCATCCTGCCCGGACCGACCCTGATCCATCTGTCCGGACGCCGCCCGACGCCGCTGTTCGTCTCGGTGCTGCTGCATGGCAACGAAGACAGCGGTGTCGTGGCGCTGCAGAGTGTTCTGCGCGCCTACGCCGGACGGCGGTTGCCACGGGCGCTGTCGATACTGATCGGCAACGTCACTGCCGCGCGTGCGGGAATGCGCCGGCTCGACCAGCAACCCGACTACAACCGCGTCTGGCCAGGGGCGATTGCCCACACGGATTCGCCAGAGCACGCGGCGATGAGCGAGGTGCATCGCTTGATGCAGGCGCGCGGCCTGTTCGCCAGCATCGATATTCACAACAACACCGGTCTCAATCCGCATTACTGCGTGGTCAATCAGATCGACCAGACGGTCCTGCACCTGGCCTTGCTGTTTTCTCGCACCGTCGTCTGCTTCCGTGGCCTTGCAGGGACACAGACGATGGCGTTTTCGCCACTTTGTCCGGCCCTGACCATCGAATGCGGCAAGCCCGGAATCGCCGCCAACGAGGCGCACGCTGCCCGTTTCGTCGAAGCCTGCCTGCATCTCGCGCAGTTTCCGTCACACGACGTGCACGAGCACGACATCGATCTCTACCATACGGTCGCGACGGTGCGGGTACCGATCACGGCATCGTTCGGCTTTGGCAAGGCGCTGGCCGATATTGATTTCGATCCCCAGCTCGACCACATGAACTTCCGGCAACTCGATCCCGGCACGGTCTTCGGGCGAACACGCCTGCCCTTGCCAGTCGAGGTTCGCGACGAGGGTGGCAGCGACGTGACGGCGAAATTCTTCGACTGCCGCGCGGGGATGATCCGCTTGCGGCGTGCGGCCATGCCGGCGATGCTGACGCTGGATGAGCGGGTCGTTCGCCAGGACTGTCTGTGCTACCTGATGGAACGACTGCCTTTTCCCCGCCGCGAACGCTCTGCCCGTGCGTTGTGCGCCAGTTCCTAGGACAGCCGGCAGTTGCTGGCTGATGTGCTCCTGGTCGAGCCGCGTAAGCGGTGAAGGACGGTGCTGTCAAACACCGACGACGCGGTTTTTACCCATTCGCTTGGCCATGTACATGGCTTGGTCAGCGCGCAGCATGGCGTCCTCGCCAGACTCGTCGGAACCCAGTTGCGCCACGCCGGCGCTGAAAGTGATCAGGACCCGCTCATTGTTGGCAAGGAAGAAATTCCTGGTCAGTTCCCGCTGCAAACGTTTGATCGTTTCGATTCCCTCTTCGAGTGGAGTATCGGGCATCAGGATCACGAATTCCTCCCCCCCGTAGCGCGCCAGGGTGTCGATCGACCGCATGTGCTGGCGAAGGACTTTCACCAGATGAACCAGGGCAGCATCGCCGGCAAGGTGGCCAAGGTGGTCATTGATCCGCTTGAAATTGTCCAGATCCATCAAGGACAGGCAGAGTGGCGAATTCTTGCGGCGAACGCTGGCGATCTCGCGTGCCAGAGCCTCGTCGAATCCTCTGCGGTTGAGTACGTCGGTGAGTGAATCGTGGCGAGCCGAAATGCTGGCGTGGTGAAGTTCTGCATGCAGCCTGCGCAGCTCGGCGTTGGTCGCGAGAACTCTGTCCTGCAAGTCATCGAGTTGCCTGCAGGCGTTGGCGGTGTCTTCGGTCATCCCGCGCGTGGCATCGATCACCTGTTTCAGAAGCGGCGCCAGGTCTTCTATCGTTCTGACCTCGGCTATCTGCCGTGAACTTTGCTCGAGGTCATTCTGGAAGTTGCTGCTGGATTGATTTAACATCCTCAGGTGGTCGATGAACGCGGTGAGCATCTGGCGCATGCTTTCCTGGGCTTCCAGGGAGCGCTCCTTGGCCTGTCGCTGTCGGGAGATGACCTCGTGCAGGCGGCGCTCGACGTCGTCCAGACGGCGCAAGGTGATTGGCGGATGTGTTGCCTGGATCAGGGAGTCGATCTGGCCCTGGATGAATTCCTGATCCAGTGTCAACTCGCTGATGTTTTCAATGATCAACTGCAGGAGCTTGAGCAGGGTCTGTCTGATTTCCCGCTGTTCTTCGGTGGCCAGCGAGACGCCCCGGCTGAAGCTGGCGAGCAGTGTCAGCAGCTCCTGCCCGTCTTCTGCCGGGCCTTTGAACGCTTGCAGCAGCTTGAGTCCCAAATCGGATAACCATTGATCGTCGCTACCGAGCGCCGGCAACAGGCTTTCAAGCCACTGGGTGATTCTCTCCAGCAAGGCGACCTGGTGTTCGGAGACCTGGCAGTCAGGCCCGGTCGCCGGCTCGGCGTTGGCGGTGCTGACTATTGTATGGGCACTGGCAAAGTCGTTCAGCGCGTCCTGAACGCCCCGCCAACTGCGCTTGCCGATGGCAGCTTCGAGTCGATCGAGATGTGGCTTCTGTTCCGGAATACTGACCGGAAGTGCTGACGCGATCTGCCGTAGTTGGGCTTCGGGGAAACCCGCGACATTGGGAAGTTTGGCCACCTCGTTGTAATACGTCTGGAAGTTGGCCGGCGTCGGTGATAGCTTGTTGGCCGTCAGTTGCTTCAGTGCTTCACGCGCAATTTCAAAGGGGTTCTTCTGCTCGATCATCGGGGAAGAAGTCACGGATAGGGAAGGCCATTGCGAAACGGCAAACAGTAGGGAGTAGGGGAAGTTCGAATGGGTCGCCGGCGACTCAGGTATCAGGCGCTACCCGCATGGAACATAGAGCATAGAATATAGCAACGACCACAAATTGAACATGGGAAGATTGCTGCTGGCACCGATGGAGGGGTTGGTCGACGACGTCATGCGCGACGTGCTGACGCGTGCCGGCACTTACGATCTGGCGGTCAGCGAGTTCATCCGCGTGTCCGGCAGCCTGTTGCCAATTCGGGCTTTCCGCCGCATCTGTCCCGAACTTTCGCAGGCCAGCCGCACCCAGGCGGGTACGCCGGTGGTCGTGCAACTGCTGGGTAGTGACCCGGCCTGTCTGGCCGAGAACGCGGCGCAACTGGCCGAGCTGTCACCGGCAGGAATCGATCTCAACTTCGGTTGCCCGGCGCCAACGGTCAACCGTCACGGCGGCGGCGCTTCCTTGCTCGCCGATCCCGAGCAGTTGTTCCGCATCGCTGCCGCAGTCAGGCGTGCGGTTCCGCAGGCCATCCCCTTCAGCGCCAAGATGCGGCTCGGGATCAGCGATACGGCGAGGACGCTGGATTGTGCACGGGCGCTGGCCGCGGGCGGCATCGTGTCGCTGGTGGTGCATGCTCGCACCAAAACCGAGGCTTATCGACCGCCGGCACACTGGGAATGGGTGGCGCGCATCAGCGAGGTCGTACAGCCGCCGGTGGTCGCCAACGGTGAGGTCTGGACAACCGACGACCATAGCCGCTGCTGTGCGGTGAGCGCCAGCCAGGATGTGATGATCGGGCGTGGTGCGGTCGCCGATCCCTTTCTCGCCGAGCGCATTCGTGCGCTGGCCGCCGGTGTGGCGATCGCGACCGATCGTTCGCACGACTGGTGCCGATTGCTGCCGTTGCTGGCCTCTTACTGGCAGCAGGTCTGTGCCAAGGTCTCGGCACGCCATGCGCCGGGTCGCCTCAAGCTCTGGCTGGGGGCGCTGCGGCGGAATTTCGTCGAAGCCGAAGCGCTGTTCATCGCGGTTCGATCGCTCTGCGGCGTTGCTGAAGTCACGTGCGAGCTGTTGCGACATGGCGTGCCGGTGCTGCCAGCGATCGATGATGGTCAAAGTCTCAGCGACGCACAAAACCCCCTTCTTTGCCTGCGCGAGAGGGAACGGGGGTGAGGGCAACGGTCATGACTTTCATGATCGGGGAGTGGCTGGAAAAGTCATGAGTCATGACCGTTAGGGCCACTCGATGTACGGCAACTCCCGCGTTCCTGCAAGCACCCAGACCGACATTCACCCGCATCTGTCGATGCTGGTTGATCGTCATGCCGGCAGCCCTTTTCTCAAACCGTATGCCGACTACAATCGCGCCGCATTCACGGCGAGCCTGGAACGTTACCGGCGCACGGCGGCGGGAAGGCCGTTGATCCTCGATTCGTGCTGCGGGGTAGGAGAGAGCAGCCGGATTCTCGCCAGGGCTTTTCCGGACCATTACGTGATCGGCGTGGACCAGTCGGCAGTGCGGTTGGCGCGCGGACAGCGCTGCTGGCAGGAGGGTTTCGGGTGGCCGGCCAACCTCGATCTGGTGCGTGCCGACGTCGTCGATTACTGGCGCTTGCTACACGCGGCGGATATTCGGCTCAATCGTCACTATCTTCTTTATCCCAATCCCTGGCCGAAGATCACCCAACTGCGCCGACGCTGGCATGGCCATCCGGTTTTTCCGGTGCTGCTCGGGCTTGGCGGGAGGCTTGAGTGCCGGAGCAACTGGCCGGTCTATCTGGCGGAATTCTGCCTTGCGGTGCAGCAGATGACACAACGCGCGGCGGTGTACGAGCCATATCTTCCGGAGCCACCGATGACGCCGTTCGAACGCAAATATTGGGCTTCTGGCCATCGCCTGTACCGTACCCGGATCGATCTGGTTGGAGACCGGCGTTTTCAGACTGCAGGCCAGGATCGGATCACTTGATCGCCACATTGTGGAGATGCACACAACCGTCGTAGAATAGAGGCCTTGGCGGGCGTCGTATAATGGCAATACCCTAGCTTCCCAAGCTAGAGCCGAGGGTTCGATTCCCTTCGCCCGCTCCACCGATTGCTTAATTAACTGAGCCATAACGGTTTCTATTGATTGAGCAGGCGGTACCCAGCAAGACTACTACAAGGTAGTCATCAGATGGCTGGGAACCCATACCTCTACCGCCGCTCCAGCGGAATCTACGTCTTGCGCATCGCGGTTCCGCTGCGACATCGCGCATCAGTAGGAAAAAGCCGAAATCCACGCCAGCACTCACCTGCGCGAGTGGAATGCTGCGAAACGGGCGGCTTTGAAAATCCAAATCGGTTGGCTGGAACGCTTCATGGAACTGGACAGCACCAAAACGAGTACAGCGAAAACACTGCTATCGGGTGAGGGTTGGGCCTCCGTCGAAGAATCCGCGCGGCTAAAGCCCGCGCGGTGTTGGCTCGGGAAGCCCGTATCGAAGCCGCTTGGGGGCGCTTGCCGGAACTGGCCGACCTCCAGAAGCGGCCAGACCAGAAACCCGAAGAGGCGCGTGCTTCGACGACTGACGCTGAAGCGACGGTCATGAAGAGGAGGAGGGCGGATTCCAGCCGGCGTACAACATCGAATTTAACAGTGACACGGCCAGTCAGGGGATGGTCGGCGTCGAGATCGTCACCACGAGCAGTGACTTGGGGCAGAGGGCACCGATGGGGGAGCAGGGGGGACCGTTGCGGACGGGCACCCGACGACTGGCGGGTGGATGGCGGATTTCCGGCGCACGACCACCAGATGGATTCGGTGGCCACCCAAACGCGCGTGATTGCTCCTGTGCCCCAGCCGAAAGCCAGGAAGACAAAGATAGACGAAGTGGCGGGAGACCCGGCGGCGGACGAGGTTTCGGTGAGCCCGGAAGGAACTGTCGATCCGCACCCGAGGAAGCCCGCAGACAGGACAGCCGTGGGAGATCTGTCCGAGTTTGTAGCAGATGATCTGTCCGGTTTATCTTGGTCTGAAGGAGGACGGAGATGAAGCGGACGGAATTGCTACAGGAGATCAGGAAGATGTGGTTTGAAGAAGCGTATGGAGGATGGGAAGCGGGTCGGCTGACGCAGGTGGAGGCGGCGAGTCTGCTGGGGGTATGCGAGCGGACATTCCGGAGGTATTTGTCGTGGTATGAAGAGGGCGGGATGGAGGGTTGAATGGGTTGCTGGGCAGCACTGGGATCTGATCGTGACGATGGACCACGCGAAACCAGCGATGGAAGAAGGCAGCGTGCGCCGGGACCACACGCTGGCGATCTTGCACGGCCCACGCAAGTTGGCCGACTATGACTAGGCTGGCCACATCGGGCCTCTGAATCTGAAGGTGGCTGCGTAGGTCCACCGCGGCCGCACGGGGCGGGGCAATCGGTTCCAGGCTACGCACTCCACCGCTTTCCCCACCCCGGTCAAAGCGGACAATTCATTTGCTACAAAACCGGACAGATCTATTTGTTGCCAACACACAGGATTGAAAAAGCTTGAGAACTGCCTTGCGCAGCCGCCACTTTCTTGATCAGCGCCTTGTCGAAGATCGACGAATCGGGCTTCGCTGCCAGTACGGGGAAAGCACACCTTACTCGCGAGTACTACGATGGTCGTCATCGCAACAAAGCGTCTGCTGCCGATAACCCGCTGCAGCAATCCGCGCAAGTATGGACATCTCTTTCCTTCCGTGGGGTTGGCGATGGGTTTCGCTTACTATCCCCGTTTTAACGGGAGCCACGTTTTTCAACAGTCATCATCAAGCGTACTGATCGACCGACTTGGCTGAACCATCCGGTAGCTTGTCCAGAATCGCCTGCCAGCGAATGACGACTTCAGGGAAGATGACCGGCGACCGTTCTCCGGTCATTTCGACAATTTCCGGGCCGCCATAGCGGCCGTCCTTCAGCCCGTAGAGGGTAATGAGGCGGTCGACCGGGTGAACGAGCCAGTATTCGCGGACGCCGGCGCGTTCGTAAAGGGCGCGCTTGGTCAGGTGGTCGTGGCGGGCGGTGGCCGGGGAGAGGACCTCAATGATCCAGTCCGGGGCGCCGCGGATGTTGTTTTCGGTGACCTTGGCCGGGTCGCAGATCACCAGAATATCGGGCTGGACGACGGTCGTCGCCTGATCATCCGCCTCGTTCGCTGCTGGCAACAGGACGTCGACCGGAGCGATCAGGGTGCGGCAGGGGGTGCCATCGAGCGCATCGTCGATTTGTCTGGCGATGCTGAGTACCAGAGACTGATGAGTTATCGTCGGCGCCGGTGCCATCGCGTAGGCCACGCCGTCGACCAGTTCCCAGCGCTCGTCATCGGGCCATTGCCGGTAGTCGGCATAGGTGAAGCGGTGTCCCGTGGCTTTCGGCAAGGCCATGATATCGACTCCGGCAGAGCAGGCCTTGGCATTGTGCCTTGAGGTTTGCCCGCAACGCAAGGGCGAGGTCAAGGGCAATGGCCCTGCCTCGAGCTTGTATCGGTAGAAAACATGGGCGTAGAGCCTGGACGCTGCAACCTGCCGAGTTGTCAACTGCGTGCGCTCAAACACAGGGCCTATCGGGCTTTCGGGCCATTGTGCGCTCTTCAGAACTCCAGAGCCCGACATGTTCATGCCCTTGCGCCAGATTGGTGCCGTTGGGATTTTTCCCTACTCGATTACTGGCTAATGCCTATGTCAACACAGGATTGAAGAACAGTTCGACCTGTTGAAAAACGTCCTTTGAAAACAGTCTGCCGAGAGGACCTGACGAACACAAGCGCCTTGCTCAAGGGCAAAATGGGGCCTTCAGCGCTGACTGCTACTACCCGAGCATTACGACCAACAGCCAACCCGGAGTGAATCAACCATGCGCTTCCTATCGTCGCTTTGCTTCGGCCACCTCTGTCAAGCCTGAAACATTTGCCGAAGTGGCGTTGGATCGCCTATCCTTGGATTGTCCGAGCTAGCAGCCTGTCGGACTTTCGGCTTGCTCGCCACCGGATATGCTATAATCATGCCTGTTGAAGCAACCGAGGTCCGGCATGTCCCACTTCATTGTCACCGACCGTAAGACCGACTACCGACTACCGACTACCGACTACCGACTACCGACTACCGACTACCGACTACCTGCTACCGCCGTCACTGGATGATTGGCTGAACCCGGATCATTTGGCGCGCTTTATCGTGGAGGTGGTCGACCAGCTGGACCTGTCGAAGCTGACGCGACAGTACGCTGGACGTGGATCGAAGGCGTCCCATCCGGCGACCCTGCTGGCAATTCTGGTCTATGGCTACGCGACGGGTATTTTCTCCAGCCGCAGGCTGGAGCGGGCAACCTACGATTCGGTGGCCTTCCGCTACATTGCCGCCGGAAGCCATCCCGATCACGACAGCCTGGCGACGTTCCGCCGGCGTTTTCTGGACGAGCTGAGCGACCTGTTTGGGCAGGTCCTGGCGATGGCCCAGGAAATGAAGCTGCTCAAGCTGGGTAACGTCTGTCTTGACGGCACGAAGATCGAAGCCAACGCCTCCAGGCACAGCGCGCTCTCCCACGGACCCATCGAAAAGCGGGAAGCCCAGCTCAAGGCGGAGGTGCAGGAACGCTTCAGCTTGGCGGAACAGGCGGATCAAGCCGACGTTCCGGACGGCGTCAGTCTGCCCGAAGAAATCAGGCGCCGCGAAGACCGGCTGGCGGCGATGGCCGTGGCCAAGGCGAAGATTGCTGCCCGGGCCGAGGAGCGCTATCAACGAGAGAAAGCCGAGTACGACGAGAAGATCGCCCGGCGCGCGGCCAAGGAAGAAGCGACCGGCAAGAAGTTGGGCGGCAAGCCGCCGAAAGCCCCCGAGCCCGGCGCACGGGACAGTGACCAGATCAATCTGACCGACGAAGAGTCGCGCATCATGCCGGTGGCCGGTGGCGGCTTCGAACAAGCGTACAACGCCCAGGCCGGGTTGATGCGGCGACGATGCGGGTTGTCGCGGTCGGCGTGACGCAAGCCACCAATGACCAAGAGCCGGTCGAGCCGATGCTAGCGACGCTCAAGGTACAAGCCGAGGGGCTGGGCCCCGTGGAAAGTCTGATCGCCGACGCTGGCTTCTGCAGCGAGAAGAACATCACGGCGTGCGAGGCGGCCGGCATCGATCCGGTGATCGCGGTGGCTCGCGACGAGCACCCTCCTGACTGGCGAAAGCGGCACAGCGAACCGGCGCCGCTGCCGGCGAATGCGACACCCATGCAGGCCCTGTCGCATCGCTTGAAGACCAAAGCGGGACGAGCCCTCTATGCCTTGCGCAAGCAGACCGTCGAGCCGGTCTTCGGCATCATCCAATCGGTCATGGGCTTTCGCCAGTTCTCGCTGCGCGGTTTGAAGAAGGTCACCGGGGAGTGGACGCTGGTCTGCCTGGCGTGGAACTTGAAGCGCATGGCCAAATTGCGTCCACAGTAGGGAAAAACGAGGGGGAAACCGTCGAAAAGGCCGCAAAGTCGATAAAATCCGGCCCGATCATTCCGCATTGTGAAATTTGGCGGTTTTCCAAACCTCAAGTCCGACAGGCCGCCAGGCGGCGCGCTGAGAGATGCAGTCCATCGAGGACCCGTGCCAGTTCGGGAAAGCTCGGACGTTCGGCAGACGGAAACGCCCTTGCGCAAGCCGCTTGTAGGCCAGCCAGAAGCTATGACGATCCCACCACAGGAGCTTGACCTTGTCACAGCCCCGGTTGAAGAAAACGAAGAGACTGCCCAACAACGGCGAGACCTGCAGGCTGTCCTGAG
The DNA here is from genome assembly GCF_036625275.1 of Accumulibacter sp. GTDB lineage: Bacteria > Pseudomonadota > Gammaproteobacteria > Burkholderiales > Rhodocyclaceae > Accumulibacter. The sequence continues at coordinate 2,952 of NZ_JAZKUD010000020.1, read as the reverse complement.
CCTTGGTCGCCAGGCCATCAATCGACTTTCTCATGTCGATCGCTTCCTTCACCACATAGACCGCCACCCCGGGCCCGATCAGCATCGCGCTTCCAGGACATCCAGCGTCGCCTGCGGCAACCCGGTGTCGAAGCCTGGGGGTCGGGTATCATCGCGGCGAGGGTGGTGTCGCTGGGCGATGACCAGAGGACGAAGGGGGCAGCTTTCTCGATGAGTGCGTTGTGCTTGCGGGTGACGATCAGCTACGTGCCCAGGCTCAACTGGTCGCTGCTGCGCGCCGGTGTGCCGCTGGTCTGGCGGCTCTCGGTCGAAAACCGGGGCACGCAGTCGGCGGCGGGCTGCGCCTTGCGGCTCGCGGTGGCGGATTTCCTCGATTCGGGGCCGATCGCGCTGCGTGAACTGGCGCCGGGCGAGACGCAGTTGTTCGACGGCGAGCGCTTGCCGTGGGTTCGCCGCGACTTCGCGCGCGCAGCGCGTCTGGCGAACGAGCAGGAAACCTACCTGCGGCTGTCGCTGAGCGAGCACCCCGGTGAGCTGGCGGCGATCGGCAGCGGCACAGCGCTCTGTCCGCTGACCCTGCTGCGCCCCGACGAGTGGTGCCCCGGGCTTTGCTACGACGGTGCGCGCGCGGCTTTCGTGCTCGATTCGGCGGTCGAACTGGCGCAGGCGACGATCGACTTCCCGGCCGGTGGAACAGCGCTGACGAGCACGACGGAAAGCGCCTGGAACGGCCAGCCGCCGCTGCCAGCGGCGGTGGCGGCGCTGCTCTTCGTCGAGCATCCGCAGGTCGAGCTGATCAAGGGCGAAGCGATGCGCAGTCTCGGCGACCTGCTCGGCGACCCGCGCGCGTCGCTCGACGACGCGGTGCGCGGGACGGCGGACGAGCGACGCGCCGTCGTGCAGTCGCTGTTCATGGCGCTGCACCGTGTGTATCCGAAAGCGCTGCACGATGTCGAGCGGCTGAGCCTCGAGCGGCGCAGCCAGCGCATTCGCCTGCCGGACGCGATGGGCCGCGGCGCGACCTGCGTCGATTTCTCGCTGCTGCTGTGCAGCGCGCTGGCCGCTTGCCGGCTCGACGACGGCGACCCGGATACGGCGCTGCTGCTGACCGACGCCGCCTCGCTGTTGTGGCAGGTGGACGCGGAAAAGTTGCTGCTGGTTGACGTGACCGAGTTCGCGCGTGGCAGGGGCTTCCGGGCGGCATGCCGGCGCGGCAGAGAGCAGATCGCTGCGCACGCGGCACTGTGTTATGCGGTCGATCTCGGCGTCGCGGCCGATCCGGGTCGTTGCGCGATCAAGCCGCTGCCCTGGCCGGCGCCGGCGGCCGAGCCCGCGCCCGCTCCCGTGCCGGCGGCAGTGCCGCCATGGGCGGTGGCAGCAATCACGCCGGCAGCGACGCCGCCCGCGAGTGGGTGGGATCGCCTGAAGACGCGGCTGTTCGACGGTCATTACACGCGACGCTACCGGCGCAGCGTCGAAGCCGAGTACGCAAAGTTCACTTTTCTCGGCGTCAAGCATCTGGCGCTCGAAAAGATCTACGTCGGCCTGCAGGTCGGCAATTATGCGCCGCGCGACCTGCTGCCCGACGGCGCGGCGGCGCGTGCGGACGATCTATCGGGCTTCGTGCCGCCGGCGGGGACGCCGGTCGACGTGCCGACCGCGCTGTCGATGTCGCCATCGCTGCTGGTCCTCGGCGACCCCGGCTCGGGGAAGACGACGCTGCTGCGTTGTCTGGCGCTGAAACTCGCCCGCCGCGACCCCTTGCTCGCGGAATTCGCACGCGCGCGCATCCCGCGCCGCGGCGCGCTACTCCTCGAACGAATCTGCCGCAGCTTGTCCGGCGCCAATGTCTTGTTGGCGGGCCTTGTCAGCAGTGCGGCGGCGCTGCTCGCCTGGATCGTTGAAGCGTTTCGTTCGCCGACGCCAGGGCTTGCTGGGCTCGCCTGGGTCTTGCTTTTCGGCGGCCTGTTCTTCCTTTTCATTCGTCTATCGCGACGCGCCACCGCGTTGGCGTCGCTTGCTGCGGCGAGCGTCGTGCTCTGGGCCGGGGTACTGCAACCCGACCTGGTGGGTCGCTGGCCGGTCGCGGTGGCCGCCGTCGCGATCGCCATCCTGCTGTTTCCCTACTGGGTACGGCCGCCGTTGGCCGTTCTGCGCGCCTGGCTGCAGCGCGCGACGCGCTACCCGCTGCCGGTGTACCTGACCTTGAACAATGCCACCGGCGACGGCCGGCCGTTGACGGCGCATCTCGCCGAGACGCTGGCGGCGGCCGGCGTTCCGGCGGCGCAGCGCTTTCTGGCGCGCAAGCTCGCGCGTGGCGAGTGCGTGCTGCTGCTCGACGCGCTCGACGAGGTGGTCGAGCCGGGTGCGTATCGCCGCGTGCTCGACGAAATCGCTCGCCTGAAGAAAGCCTACGGTACGCGCAACGGGATCGTCGTCAGTTCGCGCATTGCCGGCTACCGGCATACCCTCGACGGCTACCTGCCGCTCGAAGTGCAGCCATTCGACTCCGGGCATGTGCAGCACTTCGTCGACGCGTGGTTCACCGCCGGCGATTCGGCGGCTGCGGCGCCGACCAGCGGCGGATCGGCCGGCCTGTTGCAGGCGCTGGAACGGAACCCGCGCCTGGCCGCGCTGGCCGCCAACCCGCTGCTGGTCTCGCTGATCAGCCTGCTCTACGAAAAGGACTGACGGCTGCCCGAGCAGCGCGTCGAGCTGTAAGCGCTCAGCAAAAAGTCATCCGATAATCAGAGCCGAAGCCGGCCAAAATTTTGTCGACGTCGGCCTCAAGCGTCGCGGCGCTCCGGGCTTTGAAGGCCATCCATTCGTACTTCATCTGGTGCCAGAGCTTCTCAACGCGGTTCAGTTCCGGGCTATAAGGGGGCAGAAAGTGAAGCGTGAGTCCCTTCTGCTTCAGGAGGGCCAGCAGGGGCTGGATGGCCTTGGCCTTGT
>NZ_JAZKUD010000019.1:0-54659 GCF_036625275.1 Accumulibacter sp. | reverse complement strand
CTGTCGCCGTCGCGGAGCATCCGCCTGGCAGTACCTCGGCACCGTCATCGCAGCCGCTCGCAAAGGCTTGCAGCTCCCCGCCATCCCCGCCATCCCGGCAACCGTGTAGGGGGAGTGAATGATTACCGACGTGCGGTGGCAAATTGACAAATCGAAGCTTGATGCACGTCAAGGCCATCGCCATGGAGCTGTTTTCTAATACGCGGATTTGGGGATGGCCCGATGTTTCGGATCTCGCAGTACATGCAGGAGTTGTGGACACCCAGGCCGCCCGGTCCCAGGCAGAACCCGCCAGCGCCGGTGGTGATATGGAATCTCATTCGTCGCTGCAATCTCACCTGCAAGCACTGCTATTCGATCTCGACCGATCGGGACTTTCCTGGTGAGCTGACGACCGACGAGATCTTTGCGGTGATGGACGATCTCAGGCGTTTTCGCGTGCCGGTGTTGATTCTCTCCGGCGGCGAGCCGCTGCTGCATCCGGACATCTTCGACATCGCCCGCCGTGCCAAGGCGATGGGCTTCTACGTCGGCCTGTCGTCGAACGGTACCCTGATCGACAAGGCGAATATCGATCGCATCGCCGAGTGCGATTTCGACTATGTCGGCGTTTCGCTCGATGGCATCGGCTCGACCCACGACCATTTTCGGCAGATGCCGGGCGCTTTCGACGCTTCGCTGCGTGGCATTCGTCTGTGCCGTGAACTCGGCTTGAAAATCGGCATCCGTTTCACGATGACACAGAACAACGCGCAGGACCTGCCGGACCTGCTCAAGCTGGTCGAGCAGGAAGGCATCGACCGCTTTTATTTTTCGCATCTCAACTATGCGGGTCGCGGCAACAAGAACCGCAAGGACGATGCCCAGCACCAGCTGACTCGCTGGGCCATGGATTTGCTCTTTGCGACCTGCCTCGATTACCAGCAGCGTGGTTTGTACAAGGAATTCACCAGTGGCAACAATGATGCCGATGGCGTTTACTTTCTGCATTGGGTGGAGAAGCGGTTTCCCGAGCAGGCGGAGAGAATGCGCGCCCGCCTGGTGCAGTGGGGGGGTAATTCATCAGGGGTCAATGTGGCCAATATCGATAATCTCGGCAATGTGCATCCCGACACCATGTGGTGGCATTACACGCTTGGCAACGTTCGCCAGCGTCCCTTCTCGGAAATCTGGAGGGATCTCTCAGACCCGCTGCTGGCGGGTCTCAAGCAATTTCCCCGGCGCATTTCGGGACGTTGCGGCGAATGCCGACACTTCGACATCTGCAATGGCAACACGCGTGTGCGCGCGCAGCAACTGACCGGTGACGCCTGGGCCGAGGACCCCGGCTGTTATCTGACAGACGAGGAAATCGGTGTCTCCCCCGGCCGTGCACCGATTCCCGTCACTCCTCACATCAAACTACGGAGTGTCTGATGAACTGGCGCCAATGTGTTGCCGGCTCCGCGCTGGCCATATGCCTAGTCGGTGTCTCTTTGCCGTCTGGCGCTGCGGGTGCGCAACGCCTGTACCAGGAACACTGTGTCGCCTGTCATGGCGAATCCCGACTCGGCGGCGTCGGTCCGGCGCTGCTACCCGAAAACCTCGAACGCTTGCGCCAGCAAGAGGCAGTCAAAGTCATCCGCGAAGGGCGCGTGGCGACGCAGATGCCGGCCTTCGGCGACAAGCTGAGCACCGACGACGCACAGCAACTGGTGGAATGGATCTATCGTCCGGCAACCCCAGCGCCGGTTTGGGGTGAAGTACAGATTCGCAGTTCGCATGTTGTCAATGTCAACGCCGCAGCGCTGCCGGCCACGCCAGGGCACGCGCTCAGGGGTGTCGACCCGCTGAATCTGTTCGTCGTTGTCGAAACCGGAGACCATCATGTCTCGCTCGTCGACGGCGACCGTTTCGAGCGCCTGCACCGCTTTCCCAGCCGCTATGCGCTGCACGGCGGACCAAAGTTTTCGCCGGACGGCCGCTTCGTCTATTTCGCTTCGCGCGACGGCTGGATCAGCAAATATGACCTCTACCATCTGGTGGTGGTCGCCGAGATCCGCGCCGGTCTGAATACGCGCAACGCCGCCGTGTCCGGCGACGGTCAGTGGGTGCTGGTCGGCAACTACCTGCCGCACAGCCTGGTGGTGCTCGATGCCGGCGATCTCTCGCTGGTTAAGGTCATCCCGGTGAAAAATGCCGCTGGTGACAAGAGTTCGCGGGTTTCGGCGGTCTATGATGCGGCTCCGCGCAGGAGTTTCGTGGCCGCACTCAAGGATCTGCCCGAAGTCTGGGAGATCAGCTACGATCCGGCCGCCGAGCCAATTGCCGAAGGCTGGGTGCACGACTACCAATACCGGGAGGGCGAGTTCAGGCCAGCCATGTTCTTGCCGCGGCGGACACTGCTCGCAGACTGTCTCGATGATTTCTTTTTTACCCAGAACTACGACACGATCCTCGGTTCGTCGCGCTCGGCGACCAGTGGGCAGGTGGTCCAGCTTGATGTCCGTCGGAAAATTGCCAGCCTTGATCTGCCAGGAATGCCGCATCTTGGATCCGGAATCACCTGGAAATGGCGAGACCCCGCCGGACGCGAACGAACGGTCATGGCATCACCCAATCTGAATCAGGATCTGGTGAGCGTCATCGACTTGAAGACCTACCAGACCATCAAGCAGATCAAGACCCTCGGCCCCGGTTTTTTTCTGCGCAGCCATGAAAAGAGTCGCTATGCCTTCACCGATTCGATGATGAGCAAGGAGAACAAGAACATACTGCAGGTGATCGACAAGCAGACCCTCGAGGTGGTGGCACAGATCAGGGCCGAACCCGGACAGACGCTGGCGCATGTCGAGTTTACCCGTGATGGTCGCTATGCCCTGGCCAGTCTGTGGGAAATGGATGGGGCGTTGCTGGTGATCGACGCGCAGACGCTCGGGGAAGTGAAACGTATCCCGGCGAAGAAACCCGTCGGCAAGTATAACGTCTGGAATAAAATATCGCGTTCGGAGGGCACCAGTCACTGATCCGCCCACGCACATCTGGCCGCCGCTTGCAGGCCGGTTCTGAGGGGGGGGGCGTAGGCCCGCGGTGTGGCGCCCGCAGCATCACCAGAACAGGAACATCGAGAATGTCGGCTATGCGAAAAACCATCAACCATCTGCTGCACGGCTTCCTGTCCTTGGGCCTGTGCGTGTTCTGTGCGACGGCGCTGGCTATTCCAAAAGCGGCCGAGCAGGAAGATGACGAAGTCACCTTCGGTACGGCCGACGCACCGCCGAAGCCGGCGGCAAAGCACGTCGCGTCGCCAGCGGCCAAGGCGGTCAAACCGGTCGAATCCAGAGTGGACAGGCCGCGTCCAGGGGCCAAGGGGGCTGGGCGTTCAGCCAGTCAACCGGTAGCAGCCAGAAAGCAGGCAGTCGGCAGCAAGCCTCCACTGACCGCCAAAGCCAACCGCAGCGCCCAGGTTCCAACCGGAACAACGCTGGCCACGAAGAAAGATTCCGGGAAAGCCGAGGGTAAGTCCGGGAAGAAGTAGCCCCCTCATCGCCAGTGCGACGGCGAGCCGGCGTTTGCCCAGACCGATCGCGCCTTTTCAGCCCAGTCGTACCGCCGGAGTTTCCGATGCATCCGTCTTTCGCTTTTCTGGCCACCCTTTCTCTGCTGCTGGCAGCGCCACCGGTTGTGGCGGAAATGCCGCGCATCGAGTTGACGGCCGGCTTCTACCGCATCGACGCGGAAGTGGCGGCAGACAATCCTCATCGCATGCAGGGGTTGATGCATCGCCGCAGCATGGCCGCCAACCAGGGGATGCTCTTCGTTTTCCCCCTGGCGGCAACCCATTGCATGTGGATGCGCAATACGTTCTTGCCCTTGTCGGTGGCTTTTCTCGACGAAAACGGCCGAATTCTGAACATCGAGAACATGCAGCCACAGACTGAGGACAATCACTGCGCCGCGAAAGCGGCACGCTACGCGCTGGAAATGAATCTTGGCTGGTTTTCGAGCAAGGGCATCAAGCCGGGCGCGCGCATTGGCGGCATCGAGAAGGCCCCGGCTCCACAGTAGAACTCCATCAAAATCACAAGGGTTTTCCAGGAATGCCTGTTGTGGACCCGCGGCGCTGGCGAAACAAGCTGCTGCGCACGGCCGACAATATTGCTTTTCTACCCTGGCTGCGCGACCGTGCTTCGCTGACGGCCCGTATCCAGGCCCGTGGGCGCTTCGCGCTACGGGTCATTCACCAGGGCCTGGCCAGGCCAACCGCTGATGAAGCACGAGCGCTTGGTCTGGCGGTTGAGGAGCAGGCCTGGATACGCGAAGTAGCGCTGAGTTGTGATGATCAAAGGGTCGTCTTCGCGCATACCGTCCTGCCCTGCAGGCCGCGCGGCCCGCTGACCCTTTGGCTGGCACGCCTGGGCAGCCGTTCATTGGGGGCGCTGCTCTTTGCACATGCCGGATTCAGTCGTGGACCGATGACCTTCAAGCGCATCGATCGACGGCATGCCCTTTATGCGCCCGCGGTGACGGCGCTAAAACTCGCCGAACCAATTCCGGGCGTCCTTTGGGCGCGTCGCTCGCAGTTTGGCTTCGATAACCAGTCGGTATTGGTCAGCGAAGTCTTTTCACCGCTTCTGCTGAGCTTTGGCGAGATCAGCAGGCCGCTGCAACAGGCCATTTGCCCAGCCGATACAATACGCTCGCCGGAGCAGAGACAAACTGGCGAGCGCGGCCAAATAGGCTAGGCAATGCTCGGCAGCGATTGTGCATCCGTTTCGTTTGCGATGAGAATAGCGCCCCGTCTTTCCCCATTTCGGATCAAACCACCTGTTTTGAGACGCCATCATCTGCTCCTTCGACTCCTCGCCGCAGCGATGGTGGCCATCCTCGCGGCCTGTGCGCCACTGTCGCCGAAAACGGCAATGAGGGCGAGTTGGAAGACATCGCCCAACTTCGATGGTCGCAGGCCAAATCTGGTGATCATTCATCACACCGGCAACCCGACGCTCGAACAGGCACTGCATACGCTCACCTCTCCTGAACGTAAGGTCAGTTCGCACTATCTGATTGGCCGCGACGGTGCGATCTTCCAGCTTGTCGAGGACCATGCTCGCGCCTGGCATGCCGGCAAATCGTGGTGGGGCGGCTTCACCGATATCAACTCGGTGTCGCTGGGTATCGAACTCGATAACAATGGCCACGAACCCTTTGCTGATACTCAGATAGAAGCCTTGCTCACCCTGTTGGCGGATATCCAAAAGCGCTACAAGATTCCTCGGGCCAATTTCATCGGTCATGCCGATGTTGCGCCAACCCGGAAGGATGATCCGAGCGCCTGGTTTCCCTGGCAACGGCTGGCTGAGCAGGGTTTTGGCCTGTGGTGTGAGGCACCCCTGCCGCCCGCTCCGGTCGGCTTCGATCTGGCGCTCGCACTTACCGCCATCGGCTATGACCCGAGCACGCCGGAAGCTTCACGAAAGGCTTTTCGCTTACATTTCGCCCGTGCGGATCAGACACTTTCTGCCGAACATGAAAACGCCCTGGCTTTCTGTCTGTTGCAGCAGAAGCGCTCTCCAGGCCCGTGATGCGCCCACAGAGGGGCGCATGAGGGCGCAAGCGTCGGAATAATGGAGTGCATGGGGTGCTCAGCGAAAAATGATCACTTCCTCGCGGTTTTGTTCTTCACGCATTCGATAGCCGCCTTCGCCGCGTACATCGTCACTGCGGATGCCTCCCAATTGCTCGTCGAGCTGACGGGCAGCATCCTCACCGAGGCTCTTCGACACTTCGGAAACGACCTTGCCCCGGTTGAGAACGACACGGCCGCCACGACTGGTCAGCAGCTTGACGTCCTGGCCGGTACCCATCGCGCTGAAAGCCGCCTTGATCTTGTAGTCGCGCGTGCTGATCAGGCTGAATTCAGCGACCAGTTCAAGGCTGAGCGTATGCGAGACGGTGTTGGTGTGGTCGATCGGATTGGCTTCCTGGCGAAATTCCAGACTGTTGATCGAGCCGAAAAGGACATAGTCGGCACCTGGATACATGCCCTGCTTGACGCGTGCGATGATGTCGTACAGCCTTTCGATATGTTTGCTGTCGGTGAAAGGCTTGCCCTGCACCAACTGGAAGCGGCCTGACTTGAGCATCTCGCCCTTGATGTCTGCGGTAAATTTGCGTAACTCGCCGCGATCGATGTAGCTGTAGGTGCCTTCTGCTTCGAAGTAGTTCTTCTCCGACTTGGCGTTCAGCGAACCGCTGCTGCGCCGTGCATAGCCATAATCCGATTCACGCTCACTTTCGCGGCCGGAAGCACGTAACGATGACTTCTCGGAAGCCGAAACAACGCGAAAATACTCGCTGACTCGTTCCTCATAAGCGAGGTCGGTCACGGCGACCTTGGGCTGCGGTGCGGCAACCGCGAGGCTGCTGGCCGCGATGAGCGAGAAGACGCCCGCACGGGCAAGGTTGATGAGATTCATCTCAGGTTCTCCTGGGGCCTTGACTGGGTGAGCGACTAGCGTCTGGCTGACTTGCGGATGTCCTTCTCGTCGGACCATTCGACGATGCCGGTTTCGATCTCGACCAGACGCAGGTTCATTTTGTAGTAAACGTCCTTGATGTCTACGTTCTTCTTCACGATCGACGAAATGCTGCCGTCGATACGGAATTTGGCACCCTGCATTCTGCCCATCTTGACCGACTTGCCCTTGTCGTAGAGACCGCTCTGGTTCTGCCGGCGCAGTTCATCGACCTGGTTCTGCATGTCCTCGCCCTCAATGGCGTAGCGGACCCCGCTTTTCTGCAATTGCGTCAGGATAGTGTCGGTGATCAGACGGGTGTCGAAGTATTCGCTGGTCTTGTTCTTCACTGGCGAGGCCATCAGCAACTGGCGCTTGCGGATCAGGTCCTGGATCAACGGGTGCTGAATCAGCGATTGGGTCATTTTTTCCGAGATCATCTGAATGTCGGTCGACCCAAGGTCGGTAGTCACCGTTTCGACGGCCTTGGCGTCGCCGTAGCTGACATTGCCGCCACCGACTGTCGGTGAAGAAATCGTCGTACAGCCGGCCAGGGCCAGCACCAGTGTGCTGGCAAGCAGGGTGAAGCGGATTTCGGACTTGAATTGACCTTGCATTGCATTACCTCCTGATGGCGATGTAGGCGACCGGCGATCGGTCGTGTTGTGAAATGGGGTGGTAGGGTGGGGATGCCCGGCCGGCTGGCGATGCAAGTCGTGTCAGCGACTCATGCCCCGCCTCCTTCCCGTAAGCGGGAGAGGACCGGGTGCGGGAAACGGTCATGACTTTCATGATCGGCGGCGCCTGGGAAAGCCATGGCCGTGGGGCAGAAGCACTGACCGCTGTCGGCTACCACGACTTAGTTGCTGATGTTATTCGGACTTTGCAGGATGAGTCGGAAATCGGTTGCCTTGAAGGTCGGTCCGACTACATTGATCAGTTGCTTCTGTTGGCCATAGACCAGCAGCGGTTTCCAGGGCTCATCGTCCCAGACGGAGAAGCCGTCGCGATCGAGCCACTTGAAGCGATAGTAGAGCTGCTGGTTGCTGGAGCCGGTGTTGGTGATCTCGACCTGGATGCGCAGCAGGTTGTCGCGCCGGGTGGCGCGCAGGTCGCTCACCGTGAGGGAAACCATCTTGCCCAGTTCCTCGATCTTGCTGGCGATGCTCGGCGCAGTTTCCGGTGCGGGTCGCGGCTGGCTGAGCGCCAGTTGGGTCGGCGCTGGTGCCGCAGTCGGGGAGTCGCCACCGCGGGTTCCTGTCGAGTTGGTGGCGCCCAAGCGCCGCTTGGCAAGTGCGGAAAATTGTCCGTCCGGATACTTGCTGAGGTAATCGCTAAAATCTTCCGGCGCGTTGCTGTTCTTGATGCTGTCCCAGAATGCCAGTTCGACTGCTTTCGGGTCGACCGTCTGCACCACCGTCGTCGGACTACCCGGTGTCGGTGCCGTTGCCGGGCCGGCGACGAAATAGAAGTCGCCGTCGGTCTGTTCGTAGAGTGCCGGCTGCTGGTCGTGACCGACCGACTTCGCCTTCTGGGTGACTTTGCTGCGCACCTTGCGCATGGCGTCGGTAGCGCTGATTCCCGGCTGCGTGATCGATGGCAGAAACTCACGGGTGAACAGGCCGTTCGGGTTGTTGTCGTTGTCGCCCAGCTTGTCGAGCGCCTGCTGGTTGGCGCCCGCCGAATAGAGAACGACCTGACCGTTGGGCGCCTGTGGTGGCGCCAGACCACGCGTGGCGCCGATCGAGCGCGTGCCGGCTTTCTTCGGCAGGGGATTGTCGCGGCAGGCGTCGAGAACGAGCAGGGTGAACTTGGCCTTGGCGTCGGCGATCTTGTCCTGGATCGCCAGTACGCTCACCGCCTGGTCGGCGAGGTCGTTTTCGCTGCGCGGGGAATCCATGTCGACCGGCACCAGGAAGTTCTGGTTGTTGACCTGCAAGCCATGTCCGGCGAAGAAGAAAATTCCGATCCCGCCGCCGGAGATCTTTTGCACGAACTCGTTGACCGCCAGGTTCATCTTCTTCTGGCCGACGTTGTTGTAGGCCGTCACTTCGAAGCCGATCTTCTTGAGTTCGCGAGCCACGGAATTGGCATCGTTGACCGCCTTCTCCAGTTTGGTGATGTTCTGATAGTCATTGTTGCCGATCACCAGCGCGACACGCCGTTCAGCCGCAGCCAGCGCGTTGCTGGCGGCAGCGAGAGCGAAAATCAGGCTGACCACGATAAGGGAGAGGCGTCTCATGAGAATCTCCTGCAGGATATTACTGGGTTGCCGCCGCCTTGGCCGGCTTCCCGCGAACGCCACGCGCCTGGGGACGGGCATCGGGCGCGCTACTGACCGCCTGAGCGCTTTCGATGGCGACGTTCGGCTGCCCGACATAGACGGCACCACCGGTGAGTCGAATGGGAACGATGGTGAAACGGCTGCCGATGTTGACTTCGGTGCGATAAGCGCCGGCGCCGGTCTGGAACTCGACCGTTTGTCGACCGTGTGGCAAGATCGCGCGCGCTACCGAAATGCGCTCGGGCAGCGTGCGCCAACTGCGGTCGTCGGCCTGCTCGGTGGCCACGGAGGCCACGCCGACTGCGAGTCCGAGGATCGGCGACGCCTTGTTCGCCTGATCTTCGGCGACGGCTTTTAGCGCAGCACGGATGACTGTGCGCAGAATGATCGCCGGCATCTGATCCTTGAGCAGCCGACGCGCCATGGTATCGATGTTGCTCAGCGTCTCGACCGGCAACTGGCGGCCGGCAACCGTCAATACCGGGGGAACGAAACCGCGGTTCTCCGTCTTGAGGGTCGGGAACGAGAGTGCCGTGACGACCAGTCCATTCTTGCGTGGCACCGGGATCGGGAGGGTGATCGACTTCCACGACGGCGCGAATCCCGATTCGACGACGAAGAGCACGTCCGACTCGCGCGGCCCGGGTTTGCGCTTGCCGACGTTTTTCAGGCTACCCTGGATGAGCAGCTTGTTCGGTGAAAGTTGCAGCGCATTGCGGTAGCCCGGCTCGGCCAGCGAAGGCTCGCCGGTAACTTCGAAGAAGTAGCCGGCAAGGTAGTGCGCGAAGGCATTCTGGTAGCCGTTCTTCAAATCGCGGACTTCCGGTGTGTCGAGTTCGGCGAGCGGATAGTCCTTGAGACGCTTGGGATCGTTATCGACCTTGAGCTTGTCTCCCTCTTCCTTGAGCTTGTCGTATTCCTTCTCGCGGAAAGATTTGATCAACTGCTCGCGCTCGTAGGTTTTCTTCATTTCGATACGCGCCAGATCGGCGTTGCCGAGGAGGATATGGTCGAGGGTAAGTAGCGCCGACAGCATGACCTTCTCGTAGTCCTGACCGTCGTAGCGACGCGTCTTGTCGCTGATCAGGTAGCTACCGATGTCACCGAACAGTTTTTGTGGATTGGTGCGGTATTCCTCTTCCCATTGCTGAATGATGGCATCGGCCTGGAGCCAGGTGTCGCGACTGCCGGCATAGTCCTTGTCGAGGTTGAGCAGCTCGCCCTTTTCGAAGTAGTAGAGAATGTCCTTGTCCTGGGTCAGCGGGCCGGCAGTATTGTTCTTCTCGACCTGTTCGATCGCCTGCTTGACGGCGCCGGTCTTCACCAGGTTGACGGTTTCCTTGAGCTCGGAGTCATATTGCCGTATCGGATTGGCGGCGCAGCCGGCCAGCAGCGTTACCAGCAGCGTCAGCACTGCCGCGGCATAGACTCGATTCATTGATTTCCTCCCGGTTTTTTCAATGGCTGCCGGCTGTGCCGACAAGCCGGACAGCATATCCGACCATACAGATCAACCCAAAAACATTTTAACCGGATATGTCGTGCGCGGACGTGAAAAAAGTGACCTTTTGGTGGCCACCCGAAGCGTGCACCGTGGCCCACACCCTGCCACCCCGAATGCTCGCCGATGGCCCCTGCCGCATGTCGGCGACCATATTACCGCACCAGAATGCAGCAGCATGCCCTGAAATTGTGCGTCGCATCATCGGCGGTGGCGCAAGAGTTTATCAAAAGGCATGAAAAATCAGCGCGGAAGATGCGGGCACGGTTATTGCTTGATGTTGGTCATCAAGACGCATCAATGGGAGCCGTGAAGATGGGCAAGAAAAATCTGGTGATGGTCGGCAACGGGATGGCTGGCGTACGCACGCTTGATGAATTGCTGAAGATCGCCCCCGATCAGTACGATATCACTGTCTTTGGTGCCGAGCCGCACCCCAACTACAACCGCATTCTGCTCTCGCCGGTGCTGGCCGGCGAAATGACGATCCAGGACATCATTCTCAACGATCACCATTGGTACGCTGAGCACGGCATCAAATTGCACCTCGGCAAGAAAGTGAGCAGGATTGACCGAGTGCTGCGCCGGGTGATCGCCGAAGACGGTACCGAAGCGCCGTATGACCGACTGCTGCTGGCGACCGGTTCGAACCCGTTCATCCTGCCGGTGCCCGGCAATGATCTGCCAGGGGTCATTTCCTATCGCGACATCGGCGACACCGACGCGATGATCGACGCCGCGCGCCGCTACCGACATGCGGTGGTGATCGGTGGCGGACTGCTCGGTCTTGAAGCAGCCAACGGACTCAAACTGCGAGGGATGAACGTGACGGTGGTCCATCTCGCCGACTGGCTGCTCGAACGCCAGCTCGACCAGACCGCCGGCCGGATGCTGCAAAAATCGCTCGAAGATCGCGGCCTGAAGTTTCTGCTGGGCAAACAGACCGAAATGTTGATCGCCGGCGAGAGCGGGCGCGTCGCCGCCATCCGCCTCAAGGATGGTCTGCAGATCCCTGCCGATCTGGTGGTGATGGCTGTGGGCATTCGCCCGAATACGACGCTGGCCGAATCGGCGGGCATCTACTGCCACCGCGGTATCGTGGTCAACGACACCATGCAGACCTACGACCCGAAAGTCTACGCCGTCGGCGAATGTGTTGCACACCGCGGGATCGCGTACGGACTCGTCGCGCCGCTTTTCGAGCAGGGCAAGGTCGCCGCCAACCATCTCGGCAATTACGGGATCAGCCGCTACACCGGGTCAGTGACCTCGACCAAACTCAAGGTCACCGGCATCGACCTGTTCTCGGCCGGGGACTTTTTTGGCGGTCACGATAGCGAGGAAATCGTTCTCAATGATGCGGCCGGTGGTGTTTACAAGAAACTGGTGATCAAGGATAACAAACTGGTGGGTGGTGTTCTCTATGGAGACACCGCCGATGGTCCCTGGTACTTCCAGTTGCTGCGCGACGGTCAGGACATCCATGAGATTCGCGATCATCTGCTATTCGGACAGTCACATGTCGGCGATGTCGGCCATCAGGGCCACAGCAAAGCGGCATCCATGGCCGACAGCGCCGAAGTATGCGGTTGCAACGGGGTCAGCAAGGGCAGCATCGTCAAGGCGATCAAGGAAAAGGGGCTGTTCACGCTCGATGACATCAAGAAACACACCAAGGCCGCATCGTCCTGCGGCTCCTGTGCCGGCCTCTGCGAACAGATCCTCTCGGCGACGATCGGCGGAGCCTATACGCCGGCGGCTTCGAACCGCAAGGCGGTCTGCGGCTGCACCGATTACTCGCATCAGGAAGTGCGCGACGCGATTCGTGCGCAGCACCTGCTGAGCATCGATGAGGTCATGCGTTTCCTCGAATGGCAGACGCCCGACGGCTGCGACAAGTGCCGTCCGGCGCTGAACTACTACCTGATCTCGACCTGGCCGAAAGAGGCCAAGGACGATCCACGTTCACGCCTGATCAACGAACGTGCGCATGCCAACATCCAGAAGAACGGAACTTTTTCGGTGGTGCCGCGGATGTGGGGAGGGTTGACCACAGCGGCCGAGTTGCGCCGCATCGCTGATGTCGCCGACAAGTACCAGGTACCGACGATCAAGGTCACCGGCGGCCAGCGCATCGACCTGCTCGGGATCAGGAAGGAAGACCTGATCAGCGTCTGGAAGGATCTCGACATGCCCTCAGGGCACGCCTACGGCAAATCGATTCGTACCGTCAAGACCTGTGTTGGTCTGGAGCACTGCCGCTTCGGTACGCAACTGGCGATGGCCATGGGCGTCAAGCTCGAGAAGATGCTGTTCGACATGTACGCACCGCACAAGGTCAAGCTCGCAGTTTCAGGGTGTCCGCGCAACTGTGCCGAGGCGGGCATCAAGGACGTCGGCGTGATCGGCGTCGACTCGGGCTACGAACTGTACGTTGGCGGCAACGGCGGGATCAAGACCGAGGTTGCCCAGTTCTTCGTCAAGGTCAGGAGTGATGAAGAGGTGATGGAGTACGCCGGCGCCTTCCTGCAGCTCTACCGCGAAGAAGGTTTCTACCTCGAACGAACTTGCCATTACCTTGAACGTGTCGGCCTCGACCATGCCAAGCAGCGCGTCGTCGAGGATGAAGAGAACCGCAAGGCGCTGTACGGGCGCCTGCTGGCCGAGCTGAAGGACGCCAAGGATCCCTGGGCCGAGCGTATCGCCGGCGTTGAGCACAACGAGTATGAACTGCTTTCGGTATGAAGGATTGGAGAACAGAAATGGCTGAATGGAAATCGATCTGTGAGCTTCACGAAATCCCGCGCATGGGCAGCCGCGTGGTGCGCTCGACCAGCGGGAATATTGCCATCTTCCGCACTTCGGGTGGTGAGGTGTTCGCATTGCGCGATCAGTGCCCGCACAAGGGCGGGCCGTTGTCGCAGGGACTCGTGCATGGCAATCAGGTGACCTGCCCGCTGCACGGCTGGAAACTGCGCCTCGATACTGGCGAAGCGGTGGCGCCCGACGAAGGCTGCTCACGTCGTTACCCTGTCCGTATCGACAGCGGAACGGTTTTTCTGCAAATCTGATCTGAACTGAAGGGATAAAAAGCATGGACAAGACATTCTGGAAGGCGGGACATCGGCCGACTCTGCTGGCGGCTTTTCTCTATTTCGACCTGGCCTTCATGGTCTGGGTCATGCTCGGACCTCTAGGCGTGCAGATCGCCAAGGATCTCGGCCTGACGCACGCACAGAAAGGGATGATGGTCGCCACTCCGGTTCTCGCCGGTGCCATCCTGCGGATTTTCATGGGCATCCTCGTCGACCACCTGAAACCGAAACTGGCCGGTGCCATCGGCCAGGTGATCGTCATCGTTGCACTGTTCTTCGCTTGGTACTTCGGCATCCACAGCTACGAACAGACGCTGATCCTCGGCGTGTTCCTCGGTGTCGCCGGTGCCTCTTTCGCGGTCGCGCTGCCGCTTGCTTCACGCTGGTACCCGCCCGAGCATCAGGGAACGGCACTCGGGATTGCCGGTGCCGGCAACTCGGGAACGGCGCTTGCGGCGCTGATCGCACCGAGCCTGGCGATCGCTTTTGGCTGGAGCAACGTTTTCGGTCTGGCGCTAATCCCGCTGGTTCTGGTCTTCATCTTCTATCTGGTCGCCGCCAAGGACGCGCCCGAGTGCCCGGCGCCGAAATCTCTGGCCGAATACCTGAAAGTGCTCAAGGATACCGACGCTTGGTGGTTCATGTTCTTCTACTCGGTGACCTTCGGTGGTTTTGTCGGCCTCGCCTCGTCGCTGACCATCTACTTCAATATCCAGTATGGCCTCGACGCCAAGACCGCCGGCTTCTTCACTGCCGCCTGCGTATTTGCCGGATCACTGGTGCGACCGATTGGCGGCAACGTCGCTGACCGCATCGGCGGCATCAAGAGCCTGTCGGTGATGTACGTACTGGCCGCGGCCTTCCTTGGCGTTGTCAGTATGGGCCTGCCGACGGCGTGGATGGCGCTGCTCGCTTTTGTCGGCGCGATGCTGGCGCTCGGCATGGGCAACGGCGCCGTTTTCCAGTTGGTGCCGCAGCGCTTCCGCAAGGAAATTGGCGTCATGACCGGTCTGGTCGGCATGGCCGGGGGTATCGGCGGCTTCTACCTGGCATCGTCGCTCGGTTACGCCAAGCAGATCACCGGCAGCTATCAGATCGGCTTCCTGATCTTTGCCGCACTGGCGCTATTGGCTTTCGCCGGCCTCTCGGGGGTCAAGAACCGCTGGCGGACGACTTGGGGTGCCGCACACCTGACGGCAGCCAAAATCTGAACCGGTGGTTTTCTTCGCACGGGCGGCACGGTACATTGCGACCTGCCGCCCTTTCCTTTCCGGAGCCAAGCCCGCATGCCGCTGACTGTCGACGTTGGTCATTCCTCGCTGACCGGTCCTCGCGAACGTAACGAGGACTTCTGCGGCATGGTCACCCCGCACGGCGCAGATCTTGAGAACAAAGGCTTGATCGCCGCCGTCGCCGATGGCATCGGCGGCCACAAGGGCGGGCGCGAGGCTGCCGAGTACACCGTGCGTGGCCTGCTCTCTGACTATTACGCGACACCCGAGACCTGGAGCGTGCCGCGTGCGCTGGAAAAGGTCGTCGTCCCGCTTAACCGTTGGGTGATGGCCGAAGCTGGCCGGCAGCCCGAACTCGCCGGCATGGCGACGACACTCACCACTCTGGTGCTGCGCGGCCGGCGTTACGTGTGCGCACATGTCGGCGATTCGCGCCTCTACCTGCTGCGCGATGGCGTCTGCCGGCGCTTGACAACCGACCACGTTTGGGAACACCCGGAACTCAGGAACGTTCTATCAAGGGCTGTTGGCCTCGACCGCCACTTCCATCTCGATTTCGCTGACGGTGAACTGCAGGTGGGAGATTGCTTCTTGCTTTGCTCCGACGGCGTCTGGGGCGTTCTCGACAAGCAGCGTATCTGTGGCGTACTGATCGCACATCCCGATGCGCAGCAGGCTGCCGCATCGCTCACCAGCCTGGCGCTGGCGTCGGGTAGCCAGGATAATGCCAGTGCTGTGGTCTTGCGCGTCGCCGAGCTGCCGGCGGAAAACCTACGTGACTCGCTCGAAGGTACGTCGCGCCTCCCCTTACCGCCTCGCTTCAAGCCTGGCCAGACCTTCGATGGTCTGCGCATCGACGAAGTGCTGCACGACTCGCGAGCAACGCTGCTTTACCGTGTCACCGACCAGTTCTCCGGCCAACCTCTGGTGCTCAAGACGCTGCGTCCGGAACTCGCCGATGACGCCGAGGAAATTCGAGCATTGATCATGGAGGAATGGCGTGCCCGGCGTATCGTCTCACCTTTCTTCCCGCAACTGCTCCCGGCTGAACGACGCAGTTGCCTTTACTACCTGCAGACTTGGCACGAGGGTGCGACGCTGCAGCGGATGCTTGACGCCGACATGCATTTTACCGTTGCGGATGCCGTTCTGCACGGCATCCGTCTGATGAAGGGCCTCTCGGCGCTGCACCGCCTCGACGTCGCCCACCGTGACATCAAGCCAGCAAACATTCACCTCGGGCGTGACGGCCGCCTGCGCATTCTCGATCTCGGCGTTGCGCTCAGTTTGTCCGAAGACGAAATCGACAGCGGCAACCCTGGCACACCGAGCTACATGGCGCCGGAACTCTTTTCGGGTGGAAGGGCAAGCACCACGCATGACCTCTATGCCGCCGGTGTCGTGCTCTACCATCTGCTGACCCGCAAATATCCCTACGGTGAGGTCGAACCTTTCCAGCATCCGAAATTTGGCGAACCCTTGGCTCCGACGCGCTACCGTCCGGACATCCCGGGCTGGCTGGAGAACATTCTGCTCAAGGCGGTTGCGAAAGACCCGGTACAGCGTTTCGAAACCGCTGAAGAATTCCTGCTGGCGCTTGAACGCGGCGCCACCCGACCGCTCAACCGACCTCCCGTGACGCCGCTGGCTCTACGCAACCCGCTGCTCACTTGGCGGATCATTGCCAGCGTCTCGATGTTCGCCAATCTGCTGATGCTGATGCTGCTGACACGCTGAGTACGCTTGCCATGCGCCGCTGTGGCTGGCGACAGCAGTCGATCGACTCCCCTGGGTAGCGGGGATAGCCAGTTTTCGAAGACTGTTTGCCGATCGCGGAAGACCCGTTTGGGTCGCTCTGACACGAGCGAACCGTGAAATATTTCCTTGTTAGGCAGGCCTCTCTTGGTTAGAGTATGTTATTGGACGCAATCTTTGTCGATTGCGCTGAACGATCGATTTCATCAAGAAAGTTTAACTATGTCGAAACTGATCCCTGGTTTAACGATGCTTCCTCTGGCACTGCTCTGCAACCTTGCTTCGGCGCAGGACGTGCTCGGCAAATCGCAAGACCCGGCGGCAACCGTTTCCAACGCTGCCGCTCCAAAGACCCCGGCCATCAAGACGGTGACCAATTTTTCCCAGGCCTTGCGATGCATGGATGAATTGTTCCTCGCCTACGGCAAGAACGGCATCGTCGTGACATCGACCGGCATTCCGGATGAGACCGGCAAGGTGCGCACAGGCACCAAGGAAATGCTGATTACCGCCATCGCCAAAATGACAGTCAAGAGCAACGCTTTTGAGTTTATCGACTTCCATGGCGGCGGTGACGATCTGGCACGACTTTTCGACACCAAAGGTCAGTCCTTGATGAAAATTCCGGATTACTACATCCGGGGCTCGATCACCCAGATGGATGACAACACCATCCGCAAGAACAGTGGCTTCGGTCTGGCGGCAGCTTTCTTCGATTTTGGTTTCTCTTCCGATGCCTCCTATGACTTGATCAGCATGGACATGAGTATCGGTGATGCGGCCACCCGGAAGATTCTTCCGCAAACCAGCACTTCCAATACGATGGTCATCATCAAGACCGGCAAGTCCGGTGAAGCGGGAGGCAAACTGGGCAAGGTTGGCCTCTCGTTCAACCTCGACTTCAGTCGCTCGGAAGGACTGGGTGCAACGACGCGGACCCTGCTTGAACTCGGCCTGATCGAGACGCTGGGTCAATTCACCCAGGTGCCTTACTGGCGTTGCCTGGATGCGGACATCACCAATCCGGTGATTCGTGAGCAGGCGCTGGAAACCTACGAAACGCTGAAAGAAAACGAAAGAATCACTTTTGTTCAGCGCAAGCTGGGCGGCAGCATGAACCGCTACAGTGGCCCGATCGACGGCAAGATGAATGACACGCTGAAGGACGCCATTCTTGAATACCAGGCACAAAACAATCTGGTGGCGGATGGGCGAATCAGCTTCGATCTCTACGCCAGCCTGCTCGATGACATCCAGAACAATCTGGCTTATGTACCCAGCACACCACCGGCCAAGGCTGCGCCTGTCCGGCCGACTCCTGCACCTGCGCCGGCAGCACTTCCGCCGCAGCAGGCTGTCCCCGCCGCTGCATTCCGGGTGAATATCGAAAGCGACAAAGGTTCCAGGCCAAGCTACAAGGTTGGCGAGTTCCTGAACATGTCACTATCCTTGACGGGCGATGGCACCGTGTATTGTTACTACGAAGATATCAATCGTTCCGTGGCACGGATTTTCCCCAACCAGTTCTTTGGCAATCCGACCTTGCGCTCTGGCAGCACCGTCAGGCTTCCCAGTGGCGGTTTCAGGATTCGCTTCGATCAACCTGGCAAGGAGCGGGTTGCCTGTATCGGTGCAGATCGCGAACTGGTCGTCCCGGGTACCCTGAAAGGTGCCCGTGATCTGGCTCCCTTGCCTGTTCGCTCGCTTGATGAAGTGGTGAGCCAGTACCGTCAAGGCAACCCGACTGCCATGAGCAGTTACATCGACATCACGGTTACCCGGTAATCGACGAGATCGCCATGTCCTCCCTGGTTAACCGACTTCTCCTGAACAGCGCATTGATCCTCCCAATCCTGGTACCCATGGCCATGGCGGCAGAGATCCGGGCGGAGAAGACCTGGCTGTTGGCAGAATTGATCATTGGGCCGGAGAAGACCCCTTCGAAATCGACTTCGCAATCGCAGCGTGAGAAGGCGGTGCGGTATCAGGGCGAGGCACCGGCAAATCCGGAGGACGAGGGAGTCGGGATTCTTGCTCCTCGTGGTGGCTCACCAACAGAAGAGAAAGCATTCGAGAACCGCAGCAAGGCCAGGGCATATCAATCGGGCAGTGACAATCCTTCGCCCCCATCATCCTCTTCCGGGGTTGCTGGTTCCGATGGCGGTCAACTGCGCCATACTGAGCAACGCAATCGCGCACGTGCCTATACGGGGACAGGCAATGCCCAAGACATTGATTTGAGCCATGTCGGTCGGGATGGTATTCCGCTGGTGACTTGCCATGATGTCGACAATGTTTCCGGGAGAATCGGGGACGACACCATGTCCGGTAGCATCGTGCACATCTTTCGCAATGGGCAGCAAGTCAAAGTTCGTTGTCGATGAATTTTCTTGTCAACCGAACACTCACCGGCTGCGTTATGCGATTAATAGATGTGAAATATGGAGACATTAATGAAATGGTGGGCTGGACTAACTCTTGCCATTCTCGGTGTGGCAATGGTTGCGCAAGCGCAAGTATCTGTTGACGTTTCCGGACTTGGCGTGAAAGTTCAGACAGGAAAGGGTGGTTCGGTTGCCAGCAACACGGCGGGAACCATTGACCAGGATGTACAGATGGACGGTGTTGCCGTGATCAACGGGGATGTGTTTGTGGATGGGGAAAAGGTTCCCAAGGGAAAATCACCCTATACCTCCAGGAAATCGGGCAAGACCTACGTTATCAAGTGGGGAAAAGATGGCAATGTCGCAGTTCATGAGAAATAGCCTCCTGGGTATTTTTACCATGGGCTTGCTGGTATCTTCAGCACAGGCGGTAATTATCATTGATTATAATTCCGTCGATTATAATGCTGTGATGCCGCTGCCGGGTGGATTAACGTCACGCTACGTTCCCCTGGCACAAACAGAGCCGGGCTACCTCATGCAGAGAAGCAACGCCTGGCGTGTTTACAACCAGGATCGTCCACGGACAGGCGCTTTGCTGGTTTATCCGTGGGTATCGGGTTCGATCGGTGCGCCAACCTCGTTGCGACAGGTTGAGGTTCGTAACAATATATCACGTGCACAGGCGTATCGCCTCAGCCCCCGTGAATAGGGTTTCCGATAAATCGATAGTTGCCGATAGTTGACATGCACCAGAGCTACGCTACGACAATCATGCCAAAGTTTTTGGTGCTGCGCGGGACAGGTTCTCGAACGATCCGAATGGGATAGACAAGTGAAATCTGGATTTGACACCACTGCCGGATGCATCAGGAAACTGGTCGGAGCCAGCGTGCTCATGGCCATGCTGCAATCGGCCTGGGCGCTGGATGCCGTGCAAGGCGATTTTGCCCAGGTTCTCGAGACCCGCAGTGGAGAACTGACGGTCTGGCAGATGTCTGATAACCCGGACATTTACATATTCGATTTTCCAGGTTTGACCTTTCAGGGACGCAGTTTCAACCGCATTACCCAATTTACTGAGCAACAGACCACCGAGGCCTATCCCAAGGTGCTCGGCAATCAGGAACTGGCTCGCTATGTTGAAGCCGCACGCCGCACACAGGCCGACTTTGCTTTTGGTCATGATGTGCTGATCTCCGAACTGGTGCAGTTCTTTAACTATTCATTACGTGACAAAATCGAACTTAACCCTGAAGAAATTGCGATTCGCGAGTTCCTGATTGAACAGGGTCTGGCGCGTTTTTGGCGGGGTTTTTACCAGGCCATGAAACCGGGTGTTGTCGTGCTTGCCATACCGCAGACCCAGGACCGGAAAGTGGGTGAACCTATGGTTTCACCAGGTGCACGCTATGCGATTCTGTTACACGAACTTGCCCACGGCGAGTATTATACAAACCCGCATTACGCCAAGTATTGTCAGCGTTTCTGGCACGAAACATTGACGGAATCCCAGAGGGAACTCTTCAAGCGGTTTCTCACGAACTTCAATTATGCGGTTAATCACGAGGAACTCCTGATCAACGAAATGCAGGCATATCTGATGTTCACTCCGGATCCCAAATCATTCAGTGCCCGCAAGCTTGGTGTTTCAGATGCGGAATTGCAGTCGATGCGAGAGGCATTTCGTCGGGGGAGTCCGCCCATCCGATTGCCCATGCGCTAATTAGGAGGCATGAAATGAAAATGCTGGGTTTGACCAACATACTTGCTTTGACAACTTTGATCATTTGCGCCGGTTTGTCTTTCGCGCAGACCAATCAGCGGACCAAAGTTCAGGGCAATACCGAAATCAATGCAACCACAAAAAACATGACTGCGGTTGCCTCTGGAGACAACAACGTTGCCAAGAATCGGGTTGGTGTGATTCAGGGTGACCAGAAGTCCAGCACCAAAGTGAATGTTGCTGCCGGCAACGTGACGACGGTTGCCATTGGGCGAAACAGAAAAGCTTGTACCAATATTGGAGGAGTGGTCAGTGATGATTGCAAATAAGCTACTGATGAGTCTTGCCATCGCCTCTTCGATGACTTTCAGCATGCTCGATGCCTATGCTGTTCAGGGTCTGGACGCGCATGGAAACCAGAAAGTCAATAGTGCGATGGCTAAACGCTGGTCCGAACAGGCCAAAGGCCAGAAGACACCGACTGATGAGAAGCAGGTCGTCAACGTCGGCAGCAAGAAGCAAGGCACCTGTAATGTCAATGTCGGAACGACACAACCCAACGATAACCGGGGCGGTCGCAAAAACGACATTGTTGTAACAACCAAAGAAGTCATCAACGTTTGCAAGTGAGATCACAATGAATAACAACATTTCCAGGGTATTGATCGGCTTGATGTTGCTCTCCGGCGTGGGGGTAGCTCAGGCTGCTTCTGATGAAGAGAAACTCAGGGAGCTCGAGCGCGCGATGAACATGCCTTCCGAAACCGGCATGCCACAAAAGCGTACCCGCGCAATCGTTTTTGACAATCAACAGCCATCCACGCCAGCGGCCGAACCC
Source organism: Accumulibacter sp. (assembly GCF_036625275.1). Classification (GTDB taxonomy): domain Bacteria; phylum Pseudomonadota; class Gammaproteobacteria; order Burkholderiales; family Rhodocyclaceae; genus Accumulibacter. Next base: position 33,347 of record NZ_JAZKUD010000019.1, on the reverse strand, counting down.
GCCGCCGCTCAAGTTGCTTCGACAGCAGGCTCGCGGGATTGCGGCTCGTTGCCTCCTGATGTGCGTACGGTGGGGGTGGATTTCGCCATCCAGTTCAATGCGGGCAGTGCAACGGTTTCTGCCGCTTCTGAAGGCACCTTGAACCAGATCGCCAAAGTCCTGGCGTTGTCGCCGGATCGCTGCGTCATCGTTGAAGGACACACCGACGTGGCTGGTAATTTTGACAAGAACATGGCGCTGTCTCGCGATCGCGCCAATGCGGTGGTGAATTTCATCGCCACCCGAAACGGAATCGATCGGAAGCGCTTTGTGCCAGTCGGCAAGGGCTCGACCGAAACGATGCCGAACCTCGACGCGCGTGATCCGAAAAATCGTCGCGTCGTATTCAAGGTAGTAACTGGTTGATTCTTTCGCGGTACTTTTTTTACTGAATAAGGAGACTCACATGCGTCTGATTTCTATGATGATTGCTGCTGCCATCGTTGCTTCCCCGGCTTTCGCTCAACAAACCCAGCGTTCCAGCAACCCGCAGGGTGTGCAGATCCAGGGCAATACCGACATCAAGGCTAAAAACGAGAACGTGACGGCGGTCGCTGTCGGTGAAGGCAATGAAGCCAAGAATACGACCGGCGCCATCAAGGGGGGTACCCAGATTCAAGGGAACACCAAGATCCAGGCTTCACAGAAAAATGCAACTGCCGTCGCAGTGGGCAAGAACAATACCGCTGCCAACGAAGCTGGCGTCATTGGCGGCAAGTAATCCGCCACCCGACCCATAAGTTCATCGTTTAAATTTCCATAATGGAGGAAACAAACATGCGTACTCAATTCGCTATCATCGCCCTGGCTTCTGCTGTCATCTCTACCGCTGCTTTCGGCCAGGCCTCCCAGACTGGCCCGAAGGGCAGCATGTCCTCACCGAATGCCCAGGGCGTTCAGATTCAGGGCAATACCGACATCAAGGCTAAAAACGAGAATGTAACAGCGGTTGCTGTCGGCGAAGGTAACACCGCCAAGAACACGACCGGTGCCATCAAAGGCGGCACCCAGATTCAGGGCAACACCAAAATCCAGGCATCGCAAAAGAACGCGACCGCCGTTGCAGTGGGCAAAAACAACACCGCTGCCAATGAAGCTGGCGTTATCGGCGGCAAGTAATCAACTGGCACCTGGTCTTTATACGGCCACCCAGTTAGCAAGAAGGATGGCTGGACGGGATATCTCCGTCCAGCCATTTTTTTCGGCGGGAATTGCCTCGGGTTGGTATCTTATGGTTTTGCCCCGATGTCAGGCTTGGGCGCAAAGGTCATTTTCCCCTGGGCCGTCCGTTGGTCATTGCTGAAGATTCCTTCCCAGAAATCGCCATCAGGGAACGTGAGTTTTCCCGGTCCTTCCTTGACGCCCTTTTTCCAGGAACCTTCGTAGCGGTAGCCATCCTTGGTCGTGTAACTGCCTTGGCCGTGGAATTCACCGTCCAGTATTTCGCCTTCGTACACGTCCCCGTTGTCGAAAATCGTTTTTCCCTTGCCGTTCTGTTTGTTGGACTCCCAATTGCCTTCGTAACGGAAACTTCCAGGGGCGATGAAAACACCATAACCCTGCTTGACGCCGTTCACAAGCTGCCCCTCAAAGCGGTGTCCGTTCTGCCACTCGATGACCCCCTTGCCACTGGGTAGCCCACTGGGTTGGGCAAAGCGAAAGTCGCCGATGTAGGTCGTATCGCCGACCTGCACACGCTTGCCCAGGTCGGCGGTTGGCTGTATGGCTGGTGCAGTATGCGCCACGGGTGCAGGTGCAACGGGTGCGGTGGCAGTCACGTAAGATCGACTGGAGTCAGGAGCAGAGGGAACAAGGTGGCCAGAGGGAATCGTTTTGTCGGGTAGCAAGCCAGATGCGATGTCCTTGGCATGGCGCGGTTGTCCGACATAGACCGCGTTCCCGGTGATGCGGATCGGCACAATCGTAAAGCGACCGGAAAGATCGGCTTCAGTGCGGTATAGGCCAGCCGGCGTCTGGAATTCGATGACTTGCCGGCCCTGCGGGAGCATGGCTCGCGCGATTGAAATCCGTTCTGGCAGGGTACGCCAGTTGCGGTCGTCGGCTTGTTCGGTACTTGCCGATACGACATTGGCGACCAGCCCGGCGACCCAGTGCGCCTTGTTGGCCTGTTCCTGGACGAGCGATTTGAGTCCAGCCCGGATGACCGTACGCAGGATGATTCCTGGCATTTGATCCTTGAGCAGACGCCGCGCCATGGTGTCGATATTGGTCAGAGTCTCGACCGGATATCGGCCTCCGGCGACTGCTAGCGAGGAGGGTACTGGCACCTGTTCCGAAACCTTGAGCAGCGGGAAAGAGAGTGGAGTGATGACCACTCCTCCCTTGCGCATGATGGGGATCGAAATATTCAACGAGTCGATGCGCGGTGCAAATCCGGTCTCCAAAACGAATAGTACGTCGGTCTCGCCAGGACCAGGCACGTGTTTGCCAATATCATTGAGGGCAGTCTGGATCATGGTTTTGCCAGGCGCCAGTTGCAGCGCGTTACGGTAACCCGGCTCGGCGAGCGAGGGCTCGTCGGTAACCTCAAAAAAATAGCCGGCCAGATAGTGCGCAAAGGCATTCTGGAAACCGTTCTTCAGCTCGCGAACTTCCGGGGTGTCGAGCTCCTGCATCGGATAGCTTTCAAGATTGCTGATCTGACCGGCATCCTGCTTGTTCGACTCAGCCTTGAGCGCGTCGTATTCCTTCTCACGGAAAGCCTCGATCAGTTTTTCGCGTTCATAGGTTTTCTTCATCTCGATGCGGGCATGGTCGAAATTGCCGAGCATGATGTGGTTCATGGTCAAGCGCGTCGACAGCAGTACCTTTTCGTAGTCCTGCCCATCGTAACGACGGGTTTTGTCGCTGATCAGAAAACTGCCAATGTCACCAAATATCTTCGATGGATTGCTACGGAATTCGTTTTCCCACGCTTGAATGATTTCGTCGCCTTTCATCCAGGTTTCGCGACTGCTGGTGAAGTTGCTGCCGAGACTCAGCAGCTCCCCTTTTTCGAAAAAGTAGAGAATGTCCTTGTCGTTGCCCTCATTGACGTTCTCGATCTTTGCCACAGCCTGCTTGAGTTCGCCGGTTTTTACCAGTGTGACGGTTTCGTTAAGCGCATCGGCGTATTGACGAAAGAGGCCCGCGACGCCGGTCGAAGGGAGTCCAAGCATCAGCAACAGCAATGCACAAGTATAGGAAATCGGCTTCACGGTCATCTCCCCGATGGTGCTTGTAATTATGTCTCTGAGGTGATGGGACGGTCATATCCCGGTGACGGCCCCAGAGGTCGCGCCTTGAAATAAGCCAGGCACTACCATAGTATAAGCCATGGCCTGCTGCGATCCGAATACAGCAGCATTTGCAGTGGTAACGGTCGGCTCTCTTCCAGGTTCCCTTGGTCAAGGGTGTGAATGAAAGCGTTGGGAGCTACCAACAGGCTTCCCTCCCTCTCGCGGGGGAGCAATGGGACCCCCGGGATCTTGCTTCGCAAGTGTGGAGAATGAACTTTTCTTTCTTGCTGCTACATGGGTCTCATCGTCGGCACGCTTGGGCCTGTTCCACGCGCGTGGTGTTTCGGAGGCGTTGGCGGTGAGTTGATTTGACAAGCCTCCTCCTGATAACAAACCTCACAAGACACTCAATGGGCATGCTTACTGAGGAAGAAAGAAATGCGCTTCTGAAGTCTGTTCAGCGAGTTCGTCACGTGGCTGTCCTCGCCCTTCGTCAGCTTCCGAACTCGTCCCATGCCATTGCATTTGTGGCCAACCTGCATCGGAGTGTAGACAGGGTTGCCATGTGCGCTGCAAAGGCCGGGTCAACTCCGGAGTGCAAGGCTGGGTGTGCCTATTGCTGCCGCGTTCGCGTGGAAGCGACAGAGCCTGAAATCCTTCGCATATCGCGAACGCTCGGCGTATTTCCCCCCATGCAGCTCGCTGCGTTGGTCGACAGGCTGCGCGCGCACCTCGCTCAGGCCGGCGCTGTGCAGGACCAGGAGAGGCAAGACTGTCCTTTTCTTGTGAACAAGCTCTGTTCGATCTATGAAGTCAGGCCGGCAACTTGTCGAAAGGCACACTCCCTCTTGGCTCGAAAATGTGAGATTTTTGCCCTTGAGTTGCCTCAAAATCTCGACCTTCTTCTACAATCGGAGGCGCTGATGCTCGGCACTGCAGAAGCCTACCGCGAGCTTAACTTGCCAGCTTCGCCGCACGAACTCGTGGCCGCCGTCCTGACGGCGCTGACCGAGCCAAGCGCCGAGGCATGCTGGTACAACGGGCAGTCCTTGTTCTAAAAAACAATCACACTAACGGCCATGACCTTTCCAGTTTGGCGTCAGCACCCCCCGCTGCCGGTCGATGTGGCCACCCGCCCGGCCAGCATCGCGGCGGCCAGGCGGCTTTCAGCTTGAACACATGCGGCCGCTCGATCTCGCTCTGGCGTTTCTGGTCGCCATCCGGGGACTTGCGATTCAATGCGACTGCGTGATTTCGGTGATCTGATTCTGTTGGCCGCGCTCTGGGGAGGTTCCTTTCTCTTCATGCGCTACGCTGCGCCGGCCTTCGGGCCACTGGCGCTGATCTGGCTGCGCGTTGCGATTGCTGCGCTGTTTCTAGTGCCCCTGTTGTTGCTGCGTCAGCAGGGCAGGGCGCTGCGCGAGCACGCGCAGGGCATCGCGGTGATGGGCCTGTTCGGCTCGGCCCTACCGTTCGTGCTGATTGCCTGGGCAATGTTGTCGATCACCGCCGGACTGGCCTCGATTCTCAATGCCACGGTGCCGATCTTCACCGCACTGATCGGCGCCCTCTGGTTTCGCGAGCAACTCGGTGCCTGGCGCACGGCCGGTCTGGTTGTCGGTTTTGCCGGCGTCCTGCTGCTCGCTGCCGGTCAGGCCGATTTCAAGCCCGGCGGCAGCGGCTGGGCAATCGTCGCGATGTTGCTGGCAACGCTTTCCTATGGCCTGGCCGCCAACCTGACCCGGCAGTTGCTCGGTGGCGTTCCCGCTCTGGTTAGTGCGGCTGGATCGCAACTTGTCGCCGCCATCATCCTGCTGCCTTTCGCGCTCTGGTTCTGGCCGAGCGTACCGCCCGGCGGCATGGCGTGGGCGGCAGCGACGGTTCTTGGTCTGGGCTGTACGGCGCTTGCCTTCCTGCTGTTCTTTCGCCTGATTGCCAACATCGGCGCTTCACGTGCCGTGACCGTGACTTTTCTGATCCCGCTCTTCGGGGTTCTCTGGGGCAGTGTTTTCCTTGGCGAAAGACTCGACGCCAGCATGCTTTTGGGTGGAGTCGTCGTCGTGCTGGGTACCGCGCTGGCCACTGGAGTGCTGCGCCGGTCGTATCGAGACGCCAGCGGATCATCGTAACGACGACAGCACGGCCAGTGCTTGCTATTCCTCCGGGAGGAGAGACTCATTCGATCAGCCATCAGGCATGGAAAATCCCTACTGCCTTTTGCAGATTGCCGGCATGGATTTCGAGTTCCTCGGTGGTTGTCGATGCCTGATTGAGCGCTGCATTGTTTTCCTCCACCATGCGAACGATTTCGTCGAGGTTTCGCGCAATGTCGGCACTCGCAGCGCTCTGTTCGTGTACGGCATGGGCGATTTCGTCAATTCCGCGACTGGCATCGGAAACCGATTGGTGTGCAGAATCGATGAGGCGTTCAAGTTCCTGCAAGTGAGAGTCACTGTGGCTCAGCGAACTGGTCCCTTCGCTCAGTGAAACTTCCACCACGACCGCCTGCTGCTCCAGGGTTCTGGTGACACCATCAATACTATTGGCTGCCGCAGCAGAACGCTCAGCGAGTTTCCTCACCTCGTCCGCGACCACCGCAAAGCCTCTTCCCTGTTCACCTGCGCGCGCCGCCTCGATGGCTGCATTGAGTGCGAGTAGATTGGTCTGATCCGCCAGTTCCTTGACCTGCTGGGTCAGGTTGGCGATCGAACGCGTGCTCTGGACAAATTCCCCGACCGAGGAATTGATGGCGACGAATGCCTGGCGAACATTCGCAACTTCCTGCTGCAGACGATTCAGCGATGCGTTGCCGGCCTGTGTGTTGTCAAGGCTCTGACGTGAGGTCTCCTTGACATTCTGCGCGTTGTCAGCAATCGAGGACACACTGACCGCCATCTGTTCCATGGTTGCAGCAACCGCTGACGCCGCGTCTGCCTGACGTGTCGAACCGTTGGTCACAGTATGCGAACTGGCCGAGAGTTTCTGCGACGCATTTGACACCGCATTCGCTTCGCCGAGCACCTGGCGCACCGCTTTTTGAAAGCTGTCGATCAGTTCGTTGAAGGCCAGTGCGGTCTGGGCGATTTCGTCGCGGCCAGCGGCCTGTACCCGGCGCGTCAAATCCCCACCCTGGAGATTGATCGCTGCAGACTTGATCTGCCCGACTGTGGCGACGATCCGTGCCCGTACAATGAAGCTGACCCAGAGGGCAAGCACGATCGACAACACCAGCAAGCTGATTAGCAGTTTGATCACCCATTCCGAAGTCGCACGGGCTTGTTCGTAGGCCTCATTGCTCAAGCGCTGCTCCAGAGCGAGTAGCGCCGTCATCTGCGTGCTAAGCGCGACAAACTCCTTCTCTACCACCGAGATCATCGTTGCGCCCATGCTGTAATCAGTCAGAGAGACATCGACGACATCTATCGCTGCCTTGCGATAGACGCCCAGCTGTTTGGCCACCTTGTCGATGATCTCCTTCTCTTCCGCCGTGAGCGAACCAGCCTTGCCGATTTCCCCGATCTGGGTGCCGATCACACTCAATGCGATTTCCAGTGCCTTGCTCATTTCCTTCAGGCGATCAGCCGGAAAGTTTGCCGCTGCCGCAGAGAGGAGTTGGTAGCTGGCGGCGAAAGTTTCCTGGGATTTGGCGGCGCTTTCGGATGCCAGCTTGAAATTCTGAAAGCGTACCTGGAAGATATTGCTCAAGGCACTTTGCTGCAGCGTCAGGGCGTAATAGGAACTTGCTGCCAGCAGCAACAGCAAGCTCAATATGGTCATTGGTGCCAGCAACAGCTTGGCACCAATACTCAATCGATCCAGGAAATTCATGTCGACCTCCGCTATCGCTCGAATCGCAGCACGGGTCTGCGATTCGAGATTTCAGACCAGTCTGCTATTTGTAGATGCCGACGCCAAGAAAACCGTCGGACCCCGGTAGCGCAATGACGAAGCTGGATTTGGGTTCGGTCTTTTTCGTCTGCGGATTGGTGAATAGATAGTCGACCCAGCCATTACCCTTGGCCTTTGCCAGATCCGACATTTCCTTGATGAACAATTTGCCGTTGGCGTCCTTCATCTCAATCAGACTCTTGCCGACCAGCGCCTTGTTGCCACCGTGGGCTAGCACGGTTCCATCGGTTTTTACGGCGAAGACATAGAGATCCTTGTCCACCCATTTCGGATCCCTGTTCGAAAACTCTTCAAACGCCTTTTCGGCACCCGCTGATTTCACATATGCAACCGCCTTTTCCGCAAGTCCCTTGGCTTCCGCGGCCGTACCATGGGTTTGGGCGAAGGCAAGACCGATGAACAACATTTGGGCAATCAGAAACAGGGCCATCTTTCTCAGGTAGTACATTCTTTTTCTCCTATTTGTCATGTCGATATCTTGTCACCCGCTGTTGCTATGCCTGCCAATCGGAGGTGACCACGGCTAAGTTTCTTCGCATGCCGGAGCGTGCCGAATAACTATACAATAGGTGCCCGGATATTTTGTTAACGCTCGAATAGCCACTTTGGAAAAGTGATTGACTGCTGCAATCCACTTGAAAACCATGGGTCTGCCAGAGATTTGGGTGGTCATTGTCGCTTTGAGCACGACTACCACGGTCATTCGGTCGTGGCGCAAGGAGGCGTGTACCGTCGACGCCGACGATCGCCCGTGACGACGATCTCGCGCAACGGCCGGCAAGGCCCGAGCCGTACCGGCGTCATGCGATGACCGAGGTGCTCTGGTTCCTTGCTTTTGCCGCCATGCTGCTCGGCCTGCTCGGCGTCTTTCTGCCGCTGCTGCCCGGCGTGCCGCTGCTCTTCGCCGGCATGCTGCTGGCCGCCTGGCTTGACGATTTCGTGCGCGTCAGTGTGCCGACGCTGGTGGTACTGGCGGTGCTGGGTCTTGCCGCCTGGCTGTTCGAAACTCTCGCGTCGGTTTGGGGCGTCAAGCGGGCAGGCGCCAGCGGTCTGGCGATCGCTGGCGCTGGCGTCGGTGCCATTCTCGGCATTTTTGCCGGGCTGCCGGGGCTGATTCTTGGTCCGATCGTCGGCGCCGTCTGCGGCGAGTACCTCGCACGCCGCGACCACGGCACTGCGACGCGCGCCGGCATTGCCGCCGGTGTCGGTTTTCTCGTCGCCATGGTCGCCAAGCTGGCGACCGCCGTAACGATGCTGGCTGTCTTCATCTTCGCATGGTTCGTCGAATGAAACCGGTTTCCCTCGTGAGAGGCCATCATGGACGTTGCTCAAACGCAGGAGAGAAGCGATGGCCGGGTATGAGGTGAGCGTGGAACAGGCCGGCGAAACGGGTCGAAGCGGTGCTGAACAAAAGTGCTGCCAAGTCCCAAGGCTGTTGGTGTCAGTGGCCGATTTTCCGTTCCACAAGTATGCCGAAGTCCTGTGTTCGCCTTGTAAGGAGCAAGCGGATGGGGGTTAAGCTGCCGGTGAGCATCCTCGGCGTTCCAACCGACGTCGGTGCGGGAACGCGCGGGGCCAGCATGGGGCCGGAGGCGCTGCGTGTTGCGGGTATCGTCAAGGCCATTGGCCAGTTTGGTTCGGCGGTCAAGGACTGCGGAAACCTGCGTGGGCCGACCAATCCCGACCTGCCCGCGGTCAATGGTTTCCGCCATATGTCCGAAGTCGTGGCGTGGAACCGTAGCCTGCACGATGCGGTGTATGTCGAACTGAAAGGCGGGAACCTGCCGATCATTCTCGGCGGCGACCACTGCCTTGCCATCGGTTCGATCAGTGCCGTGGCACGTCGTTGTCGCGAGACTGGAAACAAGCTGCGCGTGTTGTGGTTCGACGCACACGCCGATTTCAATACCGCCACGATGACGCCAAGTGGCAACATTCATGGCATGCCGGTGGCTTGCCTGTGCGGGCATGGTCCGTCCCCATTGACCGAAATTGGCGGCCATGTACCGGCCATTTCGCCGCAGGAAATTCGCCAGATCGGCATCCGCAGTGTCGATGCAGGGGAAAAGCGCTTCCTCGCCGAAATCGGCATCGAAGTGTTCGACATGCGCTATGTCGACGAAGTCGGCATGCGCAGAACCATGGAGCAAGCATTGACCGGCATCTGTTCGGGAACGCACCTGCACGTCAGCCTCGATGTCGATTTCCTCGATCCGGAAATCGCGCCTGGGGTGGGGACCACGGTGCGTGGTGGTCCGACCTATCGCGAGGCGCAACTATGCATGGAAATGGTCGCAGATACCGGACGGCTGTGCTCGCTCGACATCGTCGAACTCAACCCGGCGCTCGACCGGCGGAACATGACCGCAGAGCTGGCGGTGGACCTCGTGGAGAGCCTGTTCGGCAAGAGCACCTTGATGCGCATGCATCAGTAGGGAGGGCGCGCGAACCGGCGGGGATTACCCGGCGAGGCGCCATCGGCCTCGAAATGGCGCCCGAATTCGGGCCTGGTTGGCAACAGATCATCAACGTGCCGGATCTCGAAGCCGCAGTAATCATCATGACTGCCATAACGCAAACCCCGCAGTGTGGCGATCGCGGCGGCCTTGGCTGCGACCCCGCGCAACTTTCCGGCCTGCGCCTGCGGCTGGAAATCAGTCAAGGATTCGCGCGCCGGTCGCGGCTGGCTCGACGGATCATGACCGCAGCGCTGCTCGCCCTCCCGTCCATGGCAGCGGCTTGCACGCCACATATCGAGGAAGGACCTGGGGGAAAGACCGCGTCATTCCGTCCACATACGGACGCCTTCATGCACTGCGAGGTGGCCGAGTCGAGCTATCGGGAAGTAATCAGCAACTGGTTGTCGACGCGGTCGGCGAGCGCGCCCCCGCTCCGCGGCCTGTATCTCGGGCGAGCGCTTACCTTCCCCTGGATCTCGCACCACCTTGCCGAGGCGGCACTGCGCGATCCACAATGGGATGCCCGCCGGGGCAAGGCACGCTCGGGTGGGCCGAACCAGTGGGTATCGGCGACGCTGTCGGGGCCGACCTTCCTGGCGCGCATCGCCACACCCTTTGCCGGCACGCCTTACACCCCAGTCGGAATTTCGGTCGAGAAGGTCCTCGTCGGCAGAGCGCAGGAGGTGGCACCGGAGCTGAACGCCGGCAAACAACTGCTGCCATTCGATGCACAGCTCTGGCTCAACGTCGACGTAAGCCGATGACGCTTGGAGTCATTTTCTGCGACCGGGTGTGCACCGCTGGCCTGAAGCTGGAGTGAGAAAAACAGTGAGCCAGGAGCGCGCATCTGCTCGACATACCCACATGGGAAGTTCCCGCCGGTGCGTTCAGAGCGTAATTTGGCGAGGCTTCGACCAGCGCAAGTTCAAGCCTGGCGGCATCGAGCCGGGTATCGCTTGCCGGGGAAGCACGGCTGCTGGCCTCCGAAGTCGTCGATTCGGGCAGGCCAGGCAGGGGCGTGGCGAGCGAATGGTCAGAAGTTGTAAAGGATTTCGGTATAAACGCGGTCCTTGGCGTCATAGCGACCGAAATATCCTGCCGGGGACCCCTTGAAGATATCGACACCCATCGCCAGGCTCCAGTTCTTTTCGAAATGCCAGTTCATTCGGGGTCGCAGCAGCCAGTCGGTACGGTTCAGGCTGGCGATCCACAGCGCCTGTGCCTCGAACTTGTCGCTGAACTTGTGGTTGAGCAACAGGCTGAAACCGTATTCCTTGGCCAGGGGAATGATGTCCGGATCATGGTTGAAGAAATGGTTCTGGAAAATCTGCGCGTTGATCCGGGTATCGGCAAACTGGTTGAAATCCAGACCAAGGACCCAGAGCAGCGTGTTCTGCGGTACGACCCCGTCGGCATCGGTCGCATTGGTGACCTCATATTTACGGCCGCGCGTATACACTACTTCGCCCTTCAGGACCAGCGAACCGAAATCCTTGCCTAGCGTGCCGCCCAACTGATTGATGCGGTCGTGCCTGGCCTGGTAAATCGCGGTTGGCAGGGGGTCGGGAACGATTGATCGGTAGAAGGTCGGCGCAACGTTCATGCTGCTGTAGGCAAAGCCAGCCACGTCCCAGCCATCGCGCAACACCGATAGCCGCAGTCCGTAGTTGGTATGATCAAGACCGCGCGCCGGAAATTTTTCGTTGCGGAACACCGTGGCGACACCCGGAGGGGGCGGCGGTGTGTAGACGAAAAACTCGGAACCCGGTTTGCCGATGTTGTCGTAACTGGCGACCGGGATCCAGACCAGTTCGGCGTGGAAATCGTTCTTGAAATACTCTGCCCGGGCTGCCCACTGCGGAATACGCAGGATATCGAAGGTCGGCAGGATGAACTGCCGCATGTCCTTGGCGGAAACCACGTCGCCAAACAGCAGCCCGACCATTTCACCCCAGACGATCTGCTGCCGGCCAAGGCGGAAGTCCCAGTCCCCGGCGCCAATATCGAGATAGTTCTCGCGCAGCAGAACGTTGAAACGTTGATTGTCCGCCACCGCCTGCGGATAGAAATCGGTGAAGGTATAAGTCGCGTCATAGTCGATGCGCGCTCCAAGTTTCCATTTGACCTGGTTGCCGAGATCGCCCTGCGTGCTCAGATCGACGCGGGTCATCATTTCCGACCAGTGTCGAGGCTTGGGCCAGTCATAGGCCATCACGTTCTGGATGAAGCCCTTCAAGCCCGCTGTGCGCGCTGACGACTGTTTGGCAGCGCCTGTGGTCTGCGGCGATGAAGGCTGATCGTCACCGAACAAGGATTCCCGACGGGTGGGTTGGTCTGCAGCCGCATCAGGCTCGTCGTCGCCAAACAGGCTCTCCCTGCTCGTCGGCAGGGCGTCGGCCGGTTTGGCGGCGAGCATGATGCGCGTTGGCCTGGTCTCGGAGTGGTCGGACACGTCGACGCCGGGGCGATCAATGTTGTCCGTGGGGTCACTCACTGCGACCGTCGGCCAACTCAGCAGAGCAGCAACGAAGAGACCAATGCAGTGCCAGCTAACGGTCATGGCATTTTCCGGGCACCCCCGATCATGAAAGTCATGACCGTTTCCCTCTCCCCCACGAGTGGGGAGGGGAGATTCGTGAGTCGCTGACGCGACTTTCACCTTAATTCTTCTGGACGGCATCGCTGTTCTCATCATTATGTTCCATGGTGGCATCCGAACTTTCGGCAGACTGGCTGAACCATTCCTCGTTGTCGTTGTTGAGGGGAGTTCCGGGCTTGCGATCGGGCAAGAAAATCCACTTCCCGCCGGAGGGGCGCTTGCCGAGCGTGACGACTTCGCCATCCTCGATCCGGATCTGACGGCGAGCATTGTTGATCACCCGATCATCGTGGGTCGAAAAGATGAAAGCCGTGCCTTGCCTCCGGTTGATCTCTTTCATCAGGAAGAGGATTTCCTTGCTGGTCTGACGATCGAGGTTCGCCGTCGGTTCGTCCGCCAGGACAATCGCCGGGTGGATCGCCAGCGCCCTGGCAATTGCCACCCGCTGACGCTGACCGCCACTCAACTGATTCGGGCGATTCGCCGCGTATTTCGACAGGCCGACGACATCCAGGAAATACGCGACGCGCTTCCGGCGCTCGGCGCTCGACACATCCTTGCGGTGCAGCAGGGGATACTCGACATTCTCGGCGGCTGACAACACCGGTAACAGATTGAAGGTCTGAAAGATGAAACCGATCTTGCGTGCACGCAGATCGGCCAGTTGATCAGGCGTCCGCCCACTCACGTCCTCGCCATGGATGTAGATCTTGCCGCTGGTCGGCGTGTCGATACAGCCGATCAGGTTCAGCAAGGTGGTCTTGCCACTGCCTGATGGACCTGCGATTGCCAGGAAGACACCGGGCTCGATATTGAAATGAATGTCCTTGAGGGCTTGGACTTTCTGTTCGCCAAGTAGATAATCCTTGTATACATGTTCTATGCGGACAATGGGTTCAAGCATGCTCATCGGTGACACTTCCTGCCAACCGTGTCGACGGCCAGCACAATGGGTTGAAAACTATGGAAATCATGACCATCCGCCATCTTGGTGTCAACACTGCACGGGTACTCCTGTTTGCCGCCGTCCTGGCCAGCGCCATGCCGGTGCGGGCGGCGGAGTCCGTTTTGCCGGCCGCGGGCGACGATGCCGAAGCCCGGCTGATCGTTGAAAAGGCCGACCAGGTTCGTTTCCCGACCGAAGGCTTCCAGGTGGACGTCAGCATCACGACCACCGGCAGCGGACAGGGCGCCGAGGTACGCAAGTACCGGGTGCTTTCCAAGGGCAACACCAACAGCGTCGTGATGGTCACCGAACCGGCGTCCGAACGTGGCCAGATCCTGTTGATGAAAGGTCGGGACCTCTGGGTATTCATGCCCGACGTTTCGCAACCGATTCGGCTCTCCCTCTCGCAAAGGCTGACCGGTCAGGTCGCCAACGGCGATCTGGCGCGTGCCAATTTCGCTGCCGACTACAATCCCCGGCTGCTACGGCGCGAGAAAATCGGCAACGAGGAATATCATGTTCTCGAACTGACCGGTGTCGACCGCAGCGTCACCTACCAGCGGGTCCTCTACTGGGTCCGGGACAAGGACTTCTGGCCGTTCAAGGCGGAATTCTATTCACTTTCCAACCGTCTGCTGAAGACCTGCAAATACGAGAACTTCAAGGCCATGGAAGGGAGAAAACGGCCCACCCGACTGGTCATGGAAGATGCTCTGCGCGGCGGCGAACAGTCCGTCCTCGAATATGGAAGCATGAAGCTTCGGGATCTGCCGGACAAGGTGTTTACCAAGGACTATCTCAAGAAGCTCGATTAGTGATCCCCTGCGGCCATTACCACGATGTATAGCTTGCCGGAACCGATTCGCCATGCCATGGAGTCGGGGCGTGCGCCATCGCCGCCACAGATACTGTTGCGACTCCTGCAGATGGTCGACGATGACGGCACGACCATGGCCGAACTGGCCAGCCTGGTCGAGCAGGATCCCGGCTTGTGCACCCGCGTCCTGACCGCGGCCAACTCATCCGCGCTCCGGCGCGGCAATCCCCTGCGCAGCATCGAGAGCTGCCTGCTGGCACTCGGCACCCGTCTGGTTCGTTCGATCGCGACCTGCCTGTCGGTTCAGAGTCTGTTTGACGAACGAACCGCTACGCGGGCGGTCGATCTGTCAGGGTTCTGGACCCACTCGCTGTTGGTTGCCGAGTTGTCCCGCAGCCTGGCGGTCGCCACCCGCTATCAGCAACCGGACGAAGCTTATCTGGCGGGCCTGCTGCATGATGTCGGGGAACTCATTCTGCTTTCGGCCCTGGGCGAGCCCTATCTGAAGCTCCTTGCGACCTGTCCCGATGAAAGCGCTTTGTCAGAAATGGAAAAAGAACGCTTTGGTGTCGACCATGGCGAAATCGGCACCTGGCTCGCCGATCAGTGGCATCTGGATTCATCGTTTGCCGATGGCATCCTCTTTCACCACCAGCCGGCCGAGCAGATGCTGACCGGCACGCATCTGACCCAGGTGGTGTGGCTGGCACACGCGCTGGCTTGCGACGACGAGGTGAGCGAGGAACTCGGGCAACTCGCCGAGCAGATGTTTGGCAACGCCAGCAGTAGCCTCCTGAGTACCTTGCGTGCTCAGGCAGCACAACGAATGTGCATGCTTGCCGAGGCCCTCGGCATGACGCTCCAGGAACGGCAGGCCGGTGGCAGGAGCACCAGCCTGCCGCGCGTACTCGGCATGGACCCCCGATCCGTGCCCGATACCCATAGCCAGATTGCTCACATCATCGGCAACCAGGCCCTGATGCAACCCTTGCAAGAGGATCTGTTCGCGCTCGATAGCGCGGCCGAAGTGTTTTCCGGCTTGCGTGCGTCGGCGCGCATCCTGTTTGACCTGAACCACCTCGCCTTTTTACTCTGCGATCCGCTGGACGGCCGGTTGACAGGCCAGGGCATCGCCGAACAAGCGCCTGTTTTCAGTCAGGTCAGCATTCTTCCCGAGGAACAGCGAAGCCTGGCGGCAGCGGCGGCGCTCAGCAAGCAGATCCGGTCGTCGTACGATCGTGATCCGCCAGCGGCGAAGTCCCTGATGGACCTGCAGTTTGCCCGGGCTTTTGCGAGCAACGGCCTGTTGTGCATTCCGATGATCGGGCGTGGAGGAACGGTCGGCGTCATGGTGGCCGGCCTGAGTGCAGGCCAGTTCGCCCGGTTGGGTCGCCGTTTGCCTGGTCTGGCGAACTTCGGACGAATTGCCGGCAGCAGTCTGGAAAGTTGGCGCGCAGCCCAGGATGTCCGAGCCCAGATCGAGGACGCGGTTGCCGAGCGTTTTACTCGCCAGGCCAGGCACATCGTGCACGAAGCGGGCAACCCGCTGACCATCATCAAGAGCTATCTCAGAATCCTGAGCGCCAAGCTGCCGCAGGCAGCCGAGGTTCGCCACGAACTGAACATCCTGAACGAAGAAATCGAACGAGTGGCCGGCATCGTGCGACGCATGCGCGATACTCCCGAGGTGCAGGCTGATGAGCACACGGTCGACCTCGGCAAGTTGCTGCGCGAACTGCTGCTGCTCTATCGCGAGGTGCTTTTCGATTCGCGGGGCATTGTCGTCGAAACGCTCCTGCCAGCACAGACCGTCCGGATTGCCTGCGATCGCAATAGCCTCAAACAGATTCTCCTCAACCTGTGGAAAAATGCCTCCGAAGCCCTTGCCCGAGGGCAACGCTGCAGGATTTCGCTGACTGACGACATTCAGCATCAGGGGCGGCACTTCGCCGAGCTGAAAATCGAGGACAACGGGCCTGGCATCAGCGAAGAAGCGATGCGCCCGCTGCATCACCCAGCCGACGTCCGCAGCAGAGGCAGCCGCGGTATCGGGCTGTCGATCGTCGGCGCACTGGCACAGCGCCTGGGAATCCCCGTGATCTGCCGCAGCAAGCCAGGTTTCGGAACCATGATCGCCTTGCTGTTGCCCATCCCGGAGCGCACGCCCTCTCTGGGCGGTGGCCAGCTACAGCAGAAGACCGTCTCGTCGCCGGACACCTCTCGGGAGCAACCATGAAGGCCATCGCAAATTTCGACTTTTCGCCACAAAGTCTGGACATCCAGGAGACCCCCTGCAAAATCCTGATCGTCGACGACGAGGATCGGATCCGGGCAGTCTACCGGCACCTGCTTGCTGGCGAGGGGCGCCTCATCGAGGAGTGCGGCACCGGCCAAGAAGCCTGCCATCGTCTTGAGGAGCGCGACGTCGATGTCCTGATCCTCGATCTCAATCTGCCCGACATCAATGGGCTGGACATCATGGAATGGATGCTGCACCAGCATGTGCCGACGGCGGTGGTCGTCTTCAGTGGCGACGAGTCGATCGACTCGGCCATCCGTGCCATGCGCCACGGCGCTTTTGAATTCATCCGCAAGCATGGCGATCCCCAGGAACTCATCGACACCGTAGCCCGCGTCCTGCATCGCCGTCGGATCGAGCGGGAACACGCCCTGATGACGGTTCGCCTCGAACAGTCCGAACGTTTGCATCGCTTTCTGGTGGAACAGTCCCCGGATTTCATCTATACGCTCGACAAGGACGGCCTCTTCATTTTCGTCAACGGCCGCGTGCAGGCCATGCTCGGCTACACCCGTGAAGAACTCCTGGGCAAGCATTACTCGACGATCGTTTACCCGGACGATCTGGAACATGCCCGCTTTGTTTTCAACGAACGGCGAATCGGTGACCGTGCAAGCACCAACGTCGAAATCCGGCTGCAGACGAAAACCCGGGGAGTGCGCCATTTCGAAAACCGGACCATCGTGACTATCCTCAGCGCACAGGGCATCTATACTGCCAATGGGGAGCCGACCGACCGGCAATTCAGGGGGACTTCGGGCGTGGCACGGGACATCACCGACCGCAAGAAAGCCGAGGAAACGATCGCTTTTCAGGCCTTTCACGACCTGTTGACCGGTCTTCCCAACCGGATCCTGTTCAAGGATCGACTGGGGGTTGCCCTGAAGCAGGCGAAACGGAAGAACAAGCGGGTGGGGGTGATGTTCATCGACATCGACCGTTTCAAGCTGGTCAATGACACCTATGGCCATCACGAAGGCGATGAGCTGCTCAAGTGTTTTGCCGAGCGCAGTCGCAGCTGCCTGCGCTCGGGAGATACCCTGGCTCGCCAGGGGGGCGACGAATTCACCGTGCTGCTGCCCGATCTGGGGAATGGCGAGGATGCTACGGTCATCGCTGCCAAGATGCTGGCCGAACTCAAGCGACCCTTCAAGGTGGCCGGTCTGGATTTCTTTACCACCGTCAGCATCGGCATCGCCCTCTACCCCGACAACGGCGAAACCCCCGAGGTGCTTCTGCGCAATGCGGATATCGCCATGTACCAGATCAAGGGACGCGGCAAGAACGGCTACCTGCACTATGCGCCAGAGATGCACAGCGGCCACAGCATGCGCCTCACGCTGGAGGGCGACCTGCGGCAGGCGCTGGAAAGCGGCGATCAATTCGAACTCCATTATCAGCCACAAGTCAGCTTCAGCCAGCGGCGAACCATCGGAATGGAAGCCTTGATCCGCTGGCATCACCCGCGCCATGGCCTGATGATGCCGGACACCTTCATTCCCCTGGCCGAAGATACCGGAATGATCGTTGCCCTCGGCGAATGGGTCATCGACCGGGCACTTTGCCAGTTGGCGTCCTGGCGCAGCAAAGGATTCACCCGTCTGCAACTGGCGATCAACCTCTCGCCGAAAGAACTTGAACGCGGCGACCTGCCCGAGCGGATCATGCGGCGTCTCGACACCTACGCGATTCCTGCGGCGGCGCTCGACATCGAGATTACCGAGACCCTGCTGATGCACGACGCCGAGAAAAACATCAGCACGGTGAAGCAATTGCGCAACTGCGGGCTGCGGGTTTCGATCGATGATTTCGGGACCCGCTACTCGTCGCTCAACTATTTGCGCCGTTTTCCGATCAACAGCATCAAGATCGACCAGTCCTTCGTCCGCGACCTGAACCCCGACAAGCAAAGTTCAACCTCGATCATTCACGCCATTGCCTGCATCGCGAGCAGCTTCGACTTGCGCATTCTGGCCGAAGGCGTTGAAACCGAAGCCCAGCGGCAAATGCTCAGCGGTCTGGAGTGCGATGACATGCAGGGTTTTCTATTCAGCCGGCCGCTAGCCGCCGCCGCGTTCGAGAACTTTCTGACCAGCGGTGGCTTCCCGGCACTCGACCGAGCGACTGCCACGCTCATGTGAAAGGCAACCTTGCGGCTCGCCAATCCACGCTTTCGCAAGCAAAGGGAGGGAGGTCGACGATTTTGAACAGTGCCCGGAGAGAATTTCTGCATGCAACCATCCTGCCTTGCTCATGCTGCGGTCTCGCTCGACGATCCGATCATGATCGATTGGGCCGGGCCCTCAGGATGACCACTCCCTGCCAGAGCATTCGGAACTGCGGGAGCGCCGCGAACGCTTCACGACGCCACGATCGAATACTGAATCAATGGCAGCGCCCTCGATCTCCTCAAGCGGCTCTTCATTTACCTTCCGGAAGAGCGTTTCTCGGCCTTCGCCCCGATCATTGCCGAACGCTGGAAATGCTGCATGCCCTGACCGCTAGCGAACGGGCGCGCCCTGGTCGGGTGTCGGGTCGCTCGCTGCGGTGGCAGCGAGCGAATCGCCAGCGAGGTAATGGCTGCTGCGCAACAGAAAGCGTTTTTCAACCAAGTGCCACATGGCCAGGGCGCCCATGCCCGTCAGGAGAATCAGGGTGGCCAGGAACCAGCCGGGGCGGTCACGCAGCCAGTCGCCCTGTACCAGCAGCTGGATGACCGGAAAATGGATGATGTAGACGCCATACGAGAAATCACCGTACTTGGCGAAATTTCCCACGTACAGGAACAGCGCGAAGAAAACGACCACCGTGGCAAGCGCCAGGGGTTCAAGGAGTGGTAAGGGAAAAATCGTATTGACCGCAAGCACCAGGGCTGCGGCAAGGAGAAACCAGACCGGGTAGCGCTCAAACAGCGGCAGAAAGTAATAGAGGAAAGCCCCCGCCATGAAATACGAGAGTTGCCCCGGCAATTGGCGAGCCAGTTCCAGGTAGATTCCGGAACCGGTGCGCTCCGCGGCAGTGGCCAGCAAACCGACATAGGCAAGCGACAGGCCATAGGTCAATACGAGGACGGGCAGACGCGCAAATCGCCGAAAAAGGAAGACAAAGAAAGGCACCATCAGGTAGAACATCACCTCGATCTTGAGCGTCCACAGCGCGCCGTTGACCGCTGCCAGAGGGTTGGATTCAAAAACGCCGGGCAGGCCTGGTTGCAGGAAGTTCAGGAAGAAGAGGTTGGCCAGAACATATTTGCCCCAGGCCAGGGAAAAATAGCCCTCTATCCCTTGCGAACCGACTGCAGGCAGGGCGACTGCGCAAAGCATGACGACGGTGAAATAGGCCGGGTAGATTCGCCGTATGCGCTTGCGCGCATAAGACGCCAGCGATGACGAGCGTTCAAAGCTCATGAACACCAGAAAACCGCTGACCACGAAAAACCCCTTCAGCGCCGATGCCGGAGACAAGACGCGGGCAAGCCAGGCGAGTTGCGGGTACCCGGAAAGATCGTAAGCGTGCACCAGACAAACGGTGGCCGCGAACAACAGCCGCAGTAGATCGAAGTTGTTCCGGGTCAGTCGCGGGCTGTCGTATGGCAAGACGTCATGCTCCTGTGCGGGAGGTTGTCCGTTGGTATCGGCAGACCCATGGTAACTCAACGGTCATGGCTTTGTCAGACACCTCCGGTGATCAAGGGCAGGGCTGTTTCCTTCATTCCTCGACGCTTTGCCTGCGAGCGGGCCAGGAGAGGTTCGTGATCCGTCGCGACGACCTTCACGGGTCATTGACGGCAGCGGATATTCCAGCCGCCTCACGCTGCCAGACCCGGCCAGAAGGCGACGCCGACCATCAGCGCGGCGAACAGTCCCGCCAGCACGTCGAGAGTCCAGTGCGCGCGCAGCACGATCACCAGGAGCATTTGCAGCAGAGCCAGCCCTATTCCGCAAAAAGTCAGTACCGGAATGTTCAGGGTGGCGATCTGGATGGCCCCGTAGACGGCCAGCGCGGTATGCCCGGAAAAAAAGAAATCGTTGCCGACCGCGTAGGTGACGAAGAGCGAGGGAAACCCTGGGTCGCGCCAGATGATTCCCGGCGGTGGCGGCAGCGCGACCACTGCCTGACTCAACTGGCGCAGGGCGAACAGGCACAGCAAGCCCCAGAAAGGAGTGAAACTCGGGCCGAGAACGGCGTAGCCGAGGACGAACAGGGTCACTGCATCGATTCCCAGCGAGCTGCCGATCAAGGCTGCCCTGGCCGCACTCGGATGTTCGTGCAGCCAGGCGTTGCCGCGAGCCGTAAGCCGGTGCAGTTGGTCGTGGATGCCTGCACCATCGAGATCGCGGGCGCCGATCAGGCGCTGGGTGAAGAACCAGGCCAGCAGGCTGCCAGCGATCGCCAGCAACCGCAGCGCGATGGTTTCCCAGGCAGGCAGGTCGGTGAGCACGTTCAGTTCGCACCGTTGCCGGCCGCCGCGTCGCGCTCCAGCTCGACACGCTGGGCGGGAATCCCGGCCCAGGTCTCGCCGGCTGGAATGCGGGTGTTGGGCAGGACGAAAGAACCGGCCAGAATTTTGGCCTTTTCGCCGACCTCGACGCCGCCCATGACTATCGCGCGCAGCCCGATGGTCGCGCCGGCGCCGAGCCTGACCGGCGCAATCACCAGATAGCCGCCCTGCGCATAATGCGCCATGATGCTTGCCGAGCCGCCGATGGTCACTCCGTCGGCCATTTCGATCAGTGACGGGTCGGCGATGGCGGTCGAATTGATGGTCACGTTGCGCCCGATCTTCATTCCCATCAGCCGATAGTAGAGTTGTGCGAAAGGTGAGGGTGTCACGAATTCCAGGAACGAATAACGAACCACCAGCGTCAGCGTGCAATGCACATACCAGCGCAACGCGGTCAGGGAGACCGCCGGGCCGCGATAGGGTTGCAGCCGCCCGCCGAGCAAAAAATTGAGCAGCGGCGCGACCATCAGCAGCGTCAGGCCGTAGGCGAAATAACTGGCCGCCAGCGCCAGACCCGTCAGCGGATAACGCCAAGCCGACGCGCAAGTCAGCAGAGAGGGTGAGAAAACCTCGCCAAACAGCCACACAGCAACCCCGAGAGAGAGACCTGCCGCAACCATGGCGAGGGCGATGAATGGCAGGGGGCCGATGAGGGCAAGGAGTCTTTGCATGGCAGGAGGTCGAAAATCAGTCGCGGGCTTCGTCAGGTCTGGTGCGGCGACAGGGACAGCAAGGAAGGTGGTGTCACCACGGCATGCGGCAAGTTTAACCTATGGGCCAATTCGCGGATTGACCTTGGTTGAGGGCGCCCCGTATACTTTCTGGGGTGCCTTGGGATGTTCTGTGCTTATTCGCGAGGCGAGCTCACCAAGGTGACCGTCTGCGCCCTCTCCGGGAGAAGCCATGCCAGCGTCCATCGAACCACCCGACCCCGCTACGAAGGCTTCGTCCTCCCCCTCCGAAGCCTGTGACGTAGCCGCCAACCGGCAGCCGGTCATGCACGACGGCCTCCTCTTTTCTGACACCGACCCCCTTGCGCACGCCACCTTGGCTGCCCCTGCGGTACCCGTCGCTCCGCCAGGCGTCTCGGTCATTCGCTGGCTGCACGAGGGAATGCGCTCCGCGCTGCTGCTCCAACCCCGCTGGCAGCGACTGCATGCGCACCCGCTGGCCATTCTCGTTCTGCTGGCATTCGGCGTTCTGCTGACGCTGGGAGTGCAACGCCTGTGGATCGTCGGGCCGGCGAGTTTCAACTGGTCACCGTTGTTGACCGGATGGCTGCTCCCGGCGGCCACGGCCTGGGTCTGTTATGCGCTGCTGCATCGGACGGAAGCTGTCGCCGCCACCGTTGCGCCCAGCGCCGCGCACCTTTTCTGCCTGCTGATGGCGCAAGGGGCTTGGCTGTCGGCCCTCTTCGGCCTCGCCTGGGCCGCCGTCGCACACAGCGGCGACGGGGGAGCCTCGCTGATGCCGTCGGCACATTGGGCGTTATGGACCGGCACCTGGATCTGGCTGGGCCTGGCGCAGACGCTGACCCTGTGGCGTGGCGCCCGGCGCAAGGGGCAATCGCTGCTCCTAGCGACGATCCTGCTCGCGCTGGCCATTGCCGAAAGCGAAGGCGAACGCGATACGATGTGGATTGCCGATGCCTCAGCCACGGCATCGGATCAACGCCTGGCACGACTCCGCCTGACACAGGAACTGATGGAGCGACAACCGCAGTTGCTCGGCGAACGCTTGCAAGCACTTCAGCCGCAACGCAAGGGCGTGATCGAGATCTATGTCCTGACCTTCGCACCCTACGCGCACGAAGACGTCTTCCGTCGCGAAAGCGCGCTCGTTGCCGACGTGCTGGAGCAGCGCTTCGACGCCGCGGGACGCACGCTGCAACTCATCAACCACGTCCACACCAGTACCGAATGGCCATGGGCGACGCCACTGAACCTGCAACGGGCGATCCGGCACATCGCGCGGCTGATGGACAGGAACGAGGACATTCTCTTTATCCACCTCACCTCGCATGGTGCCCAGGACGGCGAGTTATCGGCGAACTTCTGGCCGATGAGCGTCGACGCGGTGACGCCACAACTGCTCAAGACCTGGCTCGACGAGGCCGGCGTACGTCATCGCGTGGTGTCGGTCTCGGCCTGCTATTCGGGAAGCTGGATCCAGCCGCTGCAGGGCGACGGCACCCTCGTGATGACCGCCGCCGACGCTGAACACACCTCGTACGGCTGTGGCCGCAAGTCGGAGCTGACCTACTTCGGCAAGGCCGTGTACGATGAACAGCTGCGTCACGCAACGCGTTCGTTCGAGCAGGCGCATGCCGCCGCGCGAACGCTGATCGACGAGCGCGAGCAACAGGCCGGCAAGAACGACGGCTATTCCAACCCGCAGATTGCCGTTGGCGACGGCGTACGCAAACAGCTCGAAAAGCTGCGCCGACGACTCGAGGCTGGTTGAGGGTGAGAGTCCATCCCTTGATCAGGAAGGTGAATATCGACGCCGCATCAGCGATGGGCTGTGAAAATCGCGTCAGCCACTCACGAACCTCTCCTCTCCACTCTTGGGAGAAGGGAAACAGCCATGACCTTGATGGTCCGGGGTGCCTGGAAAAGTCATGACCGTTAGCCCAAACGTGAGAGCAGGCCGAGAAATTCCTCGGCGTTCTGGAAGCCGACGACGCGAACGCCTTCGATCTCCCGGCCATGCCGGTCGAAAAAGATCAGTCCGGGTGGACCGTAGAGCTTGAAGCGTTGCAGTAGTGCCTGGTCGGCCTCGGAGTTGGCCGTCACGTCGACCTGCAGCAAGGTCCAGCCCGCAAGCCTCGCCTGGACGCGCGCATCGGCAAAGGTGAAACGTTCCATCTCCTTGCAGGATACGCACCAGTCGGCATAGAAGTCGAGCAGCACCGGCCGGCCAGCCGCCGCAATACGGGTTTCGAGTTCGGTCAGTGAGCGCACGCGCGTGAACGCCAATGGCCTGGTTTCGCCACTTGCCGCGTTACCGCGCAATACCGACAAGGGTTGCAGCGGGTCGCGCGAGCCGGCCAGTGTGCCGAGCAGCATCGCTGCACCGAACAGCAGCATGACAATGCCAATGCCTTTCCAGAAACGCTGCCAGCCTTTGGCGTGCGCTGGCAGGGGGTCGAGCGCGTGCAGGTAGATCGCCGGAACGATCAGCAGCAGGGCCCAGGCCAGCATCTGCACGACCGCCGGAAGCACGGGTGAAACGAGCCAGACTGCGGTGGCCAGCAGGATCACGCCAAAGGTTTTCTTGATCGCTTCCATCCACGCGCCGGACTTCGGCAGCAGCGTACCGGCCGACATGCCGACGACGAGCAGCGGCACGCCCATGCCGAGGCCCATCGCGAACAGCGCTGCTCCGCCGAGCGCGGCGTCACCGGTCTGGCCGATGTACAGCAGAGCGCCCGCCAGCGGTGCAGCGACGCAGGGGCCGACGATGATTGCCGACAGCGCGCCCATCGCCGCGACGCCGGGCAGCGAGCCGCCATGCAGGTGTCTGGCTTCTTCCGAGACCTTGCTTTGCAGAACGGTGGGCAGTTGCAGCTCGTAGAAGCCGAACATCGACAGCGACAGCAGCACAAAGATCGCGGCAAAGCCGCCCAGCACCCAGGGGTTCTGCAACGCTGCCGCCAGCAGTGTGCCGGTCAGCCCGGCCGCGACCCCGGCCGCGGCGTAGCTGACCGCCATGCCGATGACGTAGGCCAGCGATAGCAGGAAGGCACGCGCGTGCGACACGCCATGCCCGTCGCGGCCCGAGCCGACGATGATCCCGGAAAGAATCGGAATCATCGGGAAGACACAGGGGGTCAGCGACAGCAGCAGCCCAAAGCCGAAAAAGCTGCCGAACAGCACCCAGAAGCCGGCGTTCCTGAACAACTGCGCGATGCGTCCCGACTCGTCGGTGGCCACACCCTGGCTCGGCAGGGTCGCCGGCGGCGGTCCTGCCGGCGCAGTGGCCTGATCGGGCAGTTGCAGGCTGAGCTGCTGCTGCTGCGGCGGATAGCAGATGCCGGCATCGGCACAGCCCTGCGAAGTCACCTTGAGGATCAGCGGCAGTGGTCCCGAAGGGTTGCGCTCGACCGGCAGGCGGATGACCGCCTGATCGTAATACACCTCGACCCTGCCGAAGGTTTCGTCGTGTTTCTCCTTGCCCGGCGGCAGAATCGCCGTGCCGAGCTGAACCGTCGACGGCTCGGCAACGAAACGGAACTTGTCGCGGTAGAGATAGTAGTCCCTGGCGATTGCGAAGCGCACTTCGATGTTTTGTCCGTCGATCGCGCGTGCGCTTGGCTGGAAGGCGACGGCCGGGTCGAGAAACTCGTCGGCGGCTGCCAGCGTGCTCAACAGAAGGGTGAGCACGAAAAAGAACGGTGAGAGGAGCAGCCTGCGGGTCATGGCGGGAGTCGTGCAGCACTCAGTCGGGGGCGCGCGTTTCGCTGTCCACCCAGGCGAGGTACGCCGGCAGCCCCTGCACCACGGGCAGCGCGATCACTTCCGGCAGCGTGTAGGGGTGGTGGCTGCGAATCGCCATTTCGAGTGCCGGGTAGCGTTCGCTGCTGGTCTTGATCAGCAGCGGCACTTCGTCGGTCGCCTCGATGGTTCCCTGCCAGCGATAGACCGACCGGCATGGCGCCAGAATGTTCACGCAGGCCGCCAGCCGCGCCTCGACGAGAGCGTTCGCCAACGCTTCGGCAGCAGGTCGGTCGGGCAGACTGGTCAGGACGAGCAGGGTGGTCACGGAGCGAATTCTACTCCTTCAGGTCACCGGCACGTTCGGCGTTGCGCCTGTCGGGTCGACGAAAAACAGGTCGGGTGCGCTGCGCTGACCCGACCTGGGAGTCCTGTGCGGTCTGAAAGACGTGGATGTCGTCAACCGCGCTCACTCAGGCTGGTGGAGTGATGACCCGGGAAGACCTCACCCTTATGCCAACCTGACCTCGACTTTACGCGGCTGTGCGTGCTCTGCCTTGGGAATCGAGAGCTTCAGTACGCCGTTTCTGAACTCGGCGCTGACCTTGTTGGGGTCGAGTTCCTTCGACAGGGTAAATACCCGCCGGTAGCGGGACAGGCTGACTTCGGCGTGACTGGCCTCGATGCCGCCGGGCATTTCCAGGTCGATCCCACCCTCGATCGTCAGGGTGTCGGCTTCCACCTGCAGATGAAGCTTGTCCCTGGGCACTCCAGGCAGATCGGCATACAGGGTGATTCCCGAAGCGTCCTCGATGACGTCGACCGGCGGGAGCAGGGTCGCTTCATCGCTGGGGCTCGGTTTCGTGACTTGGCTGTTGTCGGACATCTTCGATTCTCCTTATTGAATGGTGATCCGGCGTGGTAGCGCAGACTGCTTGCGGGCGATGCTGATGCGCAGCACGCCGTCGGTGTACTTCGCGTCGACGAGGTTGGGATCGATGTCATCGGGTAGCGTCACCACGCGCCGGAAGCGACCCTCGAAACGCTCGTCGATATGCACCGTGGCGTCTGTGCCGGGAACTTGCCGCTGGCGCTCGCCGGCGATGATGAGCATGCCTTTCTCGATCTGGACGTCGAGACTGGCTGCGTCGATGCCGGGCGCGAAGGCATAGATTTCAACGGATTGCGGCGTGCCCCCGACGTTCATCGCCGGGAACCCGCCGCGGGCGATGCCGCGAATGCTCGGAGAAAGACGAAAACCCTGCTGCATCTCACGCTGCAGCCGATCCAGTTCCGCAAACACGTCGCGGGGAAACAGAGAGCGATGGATCATGTTGAATCCTCCATATAATGAATGGGCGAGAGCGCCACCACTGGCGCTGCATTGCACAATTGGGGGCGGTTCGACAGACTTCAATATCGATATGCCGTTTCCTGGTTCGCCGCGCTTCAGCAGGATGGGTCGCCGTTGTACGATCACTCCTGTCGATTGAGGATCATCTATGGAATTCAAGGACTACTACCAGATTCTCGGGGTTCCGCGCGACGCCACTGCGGAGGAGATCAAGAAGGCCTTCCGAAAACTGGCGCGCAAGTATCACCCGGACGTTTCCAAGGAAGTGAATGCCGAAACACGCATGCAGGAACTCAACGAGGCGAACGCGGTACTCTCGGACCCGGAAAGACGTGCCGCCTACGATCAGTTGGGACGTGGCTACCAACCGGGCCAGGAGTTTCAGCCGCCGCCCGATTGGGATGCCGGCTTCGAGTTCTCGGGGCGGGGATTTTCGCCCGGCGAGGCAGGTGATTTCTCCGACTTCTTTGCCGAACTGTTCGGTCGTACGCGCACTGCACACGCTTTCAATACCGGTCAGCGTGGGCACTTCCAGGCACGCGGCGAGGATCATCACGCCAAGGTACTGCTCGATCTCGAAGATGCCTTTTCCGGAGCAACCCGGCAGATTTCGCTGCGCGCGCCGCGCATCGACGCACAAGGCCGCGTCGTGCTGGAGAACCGCACGCTGAACGTCAAGATCCCGCAAGGCGTGCATGCCGGTCAGGTGATTCGCCTGGTCGGGCAGGGCGCACCGGGGATCGGTGGCGCGCCGGCCGGGGATCTGATGCTGGAAGTGCGCTTCAGGCCGCACCCGCGTTTTCGCGTACAGGGCCGTGACCTGCATCTGACGCTGCCGGTGGCGCCCTGGGAGGCCGCCCTGGGCACGGTGGTGACGGTAGACCTGCCGCAGGGCAGCCTCAGGGTACGCATCCCCGAAGGCGCGCAAAGCGGCCGGCAATTGCGGGTGCGCGGCAAGGGCATTCCGGGCGCACAAGCGGGTGATCTGCTGCTCGACATCCAAGTGGTGCTGCCCCCTGCCGATACGGCCAGGGCGCGCGCACTCTACGAAACCATGGCACGGGAACTCGCTTTCGATCCGCGCCAGCAAGGAAGGAACTGAGCCATGCGAGACGAGGAAATCCTGATCGGCAGCCTGATGGACAGTAGCTGGCTGACCCTCGAACAACTGGCGGCAGCCTGTACCGTCGAACCCGGCTGGCTGCTGCGCCACATCGAGGACGGGCTGTTTCCACACGCCGAGAGCGTTGCCGGCGTATGGTGCTTTTCCAGCCACAGCCTGCTGCGCGCGCGGCGCATGCGGCAACTCGAACGCGACTTCGATGCCGTTCCCGAACTGGCTGCGCTGATGGCGGACCTGCTCGAGGAACTGGACGAACTGCGCGCCCGCCTCGGGGTTGCCGGGTGATTTTGCCGGGCGTTGTCCGCTGGCGTCTGCCGGCTGATCGGCGAGTGCCAGCTCAACAAGCGGTCCTAAGATTGGATTAAGGATGTCGCCATAGGATGGCGTCCGTGTTTGCGGTGCCGTTCAAAGCACCGGGATCGCAGACCGAAACTTTTCACCATTTTCACCAATCTTCACTTTCCATGAAGGACCGATCAGATGAACAAGCCCAGAGTATTCACCGCCGCCGCCCTGTTGGTCATCGCCAGCAGCCTTGCCGGCAGCACGTTCGCCGCCGACAGCAAGACCGCCGCCCCGGCGGCCACGGCACCGGTCGCCACCACTGCCCCGATGCAGGAAATCAGCAAGGAACAGGCGGTCGAAATGGCTCTCAGAGCGCACCCAGGCACGGTGACCAAGGCCTATGAAGACACCAAGAAGGGCAAGAAGACTTGGGAAGTCAAGATCAACGGCAACGACGGCAAGAAGTGGGAAGTCCACTACGAAATCAAGACCGGCACTCTGGTTGCCGAAGAAAGCAAGTAAGCAGTCGCTCTTCGTCAGTTTTCTCCGATCCACTCGCGCGCTTTCCTGCTGCCGGCAGGAAAGCGCTGTCAGAAGCCGTTCACACGACCTCATGAGCACGCCAACCGATTTGACTGAAATCCCTGTCTGGGACCCGCTGCTTCGCCTGTTCCACTGGACGCTGCTGCTCAGTTTCTGCACGGCTTATCTTTCGGAAGGGGAGCCGTTCGAAGGTCTCCAGGACCGATTGGACGGCGAGTTGCTGCAGATCGTGCATGTCTGGGCGGGCTATGTGCTTGCTGGACTGTTGCTGTTTCGGCTGCTCTGGGGCTTCGTCGGCCCGCGTTATGCCCGCTTCAGCGACTTCGTCCATCGCCCCGGCGAAATCCTCGCTTATCTTTATGGGGTGCTGACGCTGCGTGCCCCACGTCACCTCGGACACAACCCCGCCGGCGGGGCGATGATCGTCGCCATGCTGCTGGCCTTGACGGCGACCGTCGTCACCGGCCTGGCGCTGTACGGCGCCGACAAGGGGCTGGGACCGCTGGCGGGAGGGTTCACCGGGAGCAGTGACGACCTGATCGACGCCATCAAGGAAGCCCATGAAGTGGCCACCAACGGCACGCTGCTGCTGATCGCCGGCCACTTGATCGGCGTTGTTTGGGAAAGTCTTTTGCACCGGGAAAATCTGGTGCGCGCAATGATCACCGGCCGCAAGCGTCTCTGAAAAAACAGCTTGCAGCGATGGCTTGATGCCTGCATAAGGGGATTTCCACGAATGGCGGTAGCACGTGTCATCGTGTCACGGTCAGCCCCAGCCCGATATGATGAAGGGGGTACCGGCGGCTCTGCGGTACCCTGTCCCTGGGATCAGCGCCGCTTGTTGGGCTTCGTTCCTCAGCCCAACAAGCGGCTACTGATGCTCATCTACACCACTGTTTTTCACACGGAATACCATCATTGTTTCCGTCCATCTTTGTGCCAGGGCAATTCCTCAAGAAATAAGTCGCCTCCGCACATGAGGTCATCTGAGCACAATGGGTCCGGCCGTCGCATTTGAACTGGGATGAGGCGGTAGCCTCGCTGTGGGCGGTAGCGTCGCTGTGCGAAAACCCTGCCCTGCCTTGTGTACTGTCCATCGTGCTCTGATCGGCTAGCGTGTTGATCCGCGAATGCTGGTACTTGACGTACCCTTGCCAACCAATGACGGCGACAATTACGAGAAGGATCAGTCGCTTCATATGCGTGTCCAGATGATCCGCGCGTTCTAACCAGTAGATAGGCGAGGAGTGAGCGAGCAATGCTGCAGATCGGCCGCACAGCAGATGTATTCACCACTTCCAAGTCGCGGCTTCTCCGACGCTGCGGCGTGGCGCCAATGTCAGTACGACCGCGACACCATGGTGACTAGCTGGCGAAGTTTTGCTCGGCGAAGCGCCAGTTGGCGAGGCTGCCGAGAAAGGTTTCAACGAACTTCGGGCGCAGGTTGCGATAGTCGATGTAGTAGGCATGCTCCCAGACGTCGACACACAGCAGGGCCTGGTCGCCGGTAGTCAGCGGCGTGCCGGCTGCGCCCATGTTGACGATGTCCACCGAGCCATCGGTTTTTCTGACCAGCCAGGTCCAGCCCGACCCGAAGTTGCCAACGGCGGAAGCCTGGAAGGCCTTCGCGAAATCCGCGAAGGAACCCCATTTGGCGTCAATGGCGGCGGCCAGGGCGCCAGTCGGTGCACCGCCGCCATTGGGTGTCAGGCAATTCCAGAAAAAGGTGTGGTTCCAGACCTGCGCCGAGTTATTGTAAATTCCGCCTGCCGGGGCCTTCCTGACGATCGCTTCGAGGTCGAGTGCCTCGTATTCACTCCCCTTGATGAGGTTGTTGAGGTTGGTCACGTAGGCCTGGTGGTGCTTGCCGTAGTGGTATTCCAGGGTTTCCTGCGACATGTGCGGAGCAAGGGCGTCGATGGCAAAGGGGAGTGGCGGTAACTGATGTTCCATGGATGTTCTCCGTAAGGCTCGTTATGGGGCGAAATAAGGACGACGTGTCAACCTGTCGCGAAAGTTTCTTTCTGCATTCTGCCTGGCTGCCGGATTCTAGTCGGGGCTGGTGGCGCTGGCAATGGCCGGTGCTGCGAGAGCCATGCCATCGTCTTCGGAAACGGTCAGTACCGCCGCCTCGGCGCGTCCACGGTGGAAGAAGACAGCGATCTGCTGCCCAGGTTCCAGGATTTTGCTCTCGCGAACGATCTGTCCCTGTCCGTTGCTGACAACGCAGTAACCGCGGTCGAGTACCGCCGCCGGATTGAGGTGTGCGAGACCGGCCGCCAGGCGGGTGAGGTCGGCGCAGTTGGCCTGCACGGTCACCTGCCAGGCGCTGCGCATCCGCGTTGCCAGCGCTTCGAGGTGGCCGGCTGGGCGTGCCAGATCAGGGCGGATCAAGAGCAGGCGACGGGTAATGCAGGCCAGCGTCGCCCGTGCCTGCATGCTGGCCTGCAGCAGGCCGGTGCCGAGACGGCGCTGCAACTGCTGCAGATTGTCCCGGTGGCGGGCCAGGTACTGCGACGGGCGCTGCAGTCGGTGCGCAAGCCAGTCCAGGTGCTGGCCTCGCTGGTCGAGGTTCTGATTGATCTGGCGGCGCAGGGCAAGTCGACAGGTGGCGAGGTGGGCGAGCAGTGCGAGCTGTTCGGGTGCCGCCAGCTCGGCGGCAGCGGTGGGGGTTGGCGCACGTTGATCAGCAGCAAAATCGGCAATGGTGAAGTCTGTTTCATGACCGACCCCGCTGATCACCGGCAGCGGGCAGGCACGCATCGCCCGTGCCACGGCCTCGTCGTTGAAGGCCCAGAGGTCTTCGATACTGCCTCCCCCTCGACAGACGATCAGCACCTCGCATTCCCGACGCTCGCCAGCACAGCGTATGGCTGCGGCGATCTGGACGGCCGCGCCGTCACCCTGTACCGGTGTCGGGTAGATGACGATGCCGACCTGGCCGGCGCGGCGTTTGAGCGTGCTCAGGACATCGCGCAGCGCCGCCGCCTGCAGCGAGGTGACGATGCCGATGCAGCGTGGGAACGCTGGCAGGGGGCGCTTGACGGTGCTGTCGAACAGGCCTTCGCGCGCCAGCTTGTCCTTGAGGCGAAGAAATTGTTCGTAGAGGTTGCCGACACCAGCGCGACGAGCCGCTTCGACGTTGAGCTGGAAATCGCCGCGAGCCTCGTAGAGCGTCACCAGCACGCGCGCTTCGATGTGCTGACCGTTCTCCAATCGCCAACCGAGCAGTTGCGCACGGCTGCGGAACATGACACAACGGACCTGCGCGACGCTGTCCTTGAGCGAGAAGTAGACATGTCCGGAAGATGCGTGGCTGAGGTTGGATACCTCTCCAGCCACCCAGCAGAGGGGAAAAACCGCTTCGAGTCGCTCGCGGGCGAGGCGATTGAGCAGGGAAACGGGAATGGCCGGCAGCGGTGTGGGCAGGTCGGCGCTGTTGGAGAGAAGGTCTGACATGTGGGAATTCTACAGGGCAGTCGGCGTCTTGCGCAGCCAATGTGGCAGGCAGGGCCTCCCCCGTTGGCCGATGCGGAGCGATCGTCACTGGCCTGCGCGCTGCCCGCTTTCCCGGCAGGCAAAAAACATCTTCCTGGATAAGCACTTGGCCGTTTCACCAACAGGCTAGTGGCATGCTTATCCACAGATTCTGTGGAGAGAGTACGGTTGGCAATGCAGATGCTGGAAAACTTCGGGGCTTCAGCAGTTCTCATTTTGAAGCGGATCCGCTAAATGGTGCGGTTTGAAGCTTTGGAAGAGGACGCTATGAGAGGACGCTATGGAGAGGACGCTATGGCGATTCAAAGAGCCTGTCGGTTCTAACGGGCAGCGCGGTGGCGGGGCAGATCCGGGCCACGTTTGATGGATTTGAGGATCGGCGACGGGGAAAGAACACCCCGTACAGCTTGAGCGATGCAGCGCTGAGTGCGTTTTCGGTTTTTTTCATGCAGAGCCCTTCCTTCCTGGACTTCCCGCGGACGATGCAGGAAACACTCGGAAAAAGCAACGCGCCAACGCTGTTCGGGGTGTATCGGATTCCCTGTGACAATCCCATTCGTAGCCTCCTGGACGCGGTGGCGCCATCGTCAGCCTACCCGTTGTTCCCCTTCATTTTTGACGGCTTGCAACAGGCGGGGATCATGGATCGCTACCGGGCGACGGGGCAGCGCCTGCTGCTGGCGCTCGATGGAGTGGAGCATTTTTCCTCGCGAAATCTCCACTGTACGAGATGCTCAACGCGTGCTCATGGGGACTGCCCCCCTTATTCCCACACGGCGATTAAGCCGGTTCTGGTCTGTCCCGGACGAGACAAAGTCATCCCCTGACCTCCGGAGTTCATCGTTCCCCAGGACGGTGATGAGAAACAAGACGGTGAAATCAACGCCTCG
Source organism: Accumulibacter sp. (assembly GCF_036625275.1). GTDB lineage: Bacteria > Pseudomonadota > Gammaproteobacteria > Burkholderiales > Rhodocyclaceae > Accumulibacter. The sequence goes on along the minus strand of NZ_JAZKUD010000019.1, from coordinate 407 downwards.
AGGCGTTGGCTGGAGCGAGAGGGGGCGCGCTATGCGGCCTGGGACGTCACGATTCTCGGTGACGATCTGTACTGCCATGAGCCGTATTGCCGCGATCTGCTGGCGCGTGGATTCGAGTTCATTCTGGTCTGCAAACCCACTTCGCACTCGTTGTTGTATGAGTGGGTGAACGATCTGGCACGCACAGGCGACGTGCGCACCGTCATCGTTCGCCGCCGGGTCGGCCAGCGTTGGCTGACAGAGACCTATCGCCAGGTCAGCGACGTGCCCTTGAGAAATGGTAACTGCTCAGGTCCCCATTTTGGGTGGGACGTGGTTCAGGCGAACCGAGGCTGAGGAGTCTTCCCTTGGAAAGTCAGGGTGAGTGCGTGGAAGAGATTGGCTTGCTGCTTGTGCATGGTGGCGAG
>NZ_JAZKUD010000018.1:0-55556 GCF_036625275.1 Accumulibacter sp. | reverse complement strand
CCTTCATGAACGCCATCCAAGGTTGCCTGGACGATACCCACACTATTCACCAAACGGCTCTGAACTCCCTCTTGAGCCTCAACTTTCAAACCCTACAGAAAGCGCAGTTGTGACCGCGTACGGTATATGACCAATATTTGGCAGCGGGGTATCCCATCGCCTCCGTCGTGATCGAGGGGGCCTGTCGGCATGTGGTCAAGGATCGGCTGGAACGTACCGGGATGCGCTGGACGGTGGCCGGCGCCCAAGCCATGCTGCAATTGCGCTGCATCGCCATCAATCAGCAATGGGAAGACTTCACCGCCTTCCGTGTTCGACGCGAATCCGAGCGGCTGTATCCACATACCACTCTGTATGAGGTCGAGGATTGGCCGATATCTCAAACCGCTTGAACCTTGGGCGCGGGAGACGGGTTGCACCCGTGACGGACACGGCGACGCGATTCCTCGGCGACACAATCGATGCGATCGCTGAACACCGCCGCCACCCCCCGCCGGTAGAGCGTGGTTGCGAGCACTGGATCATTGACCGTGTAGCAAAGCACCGGGATGCCATGGGCACGCGCTTCGCCAAGCAGGTCGTCGTCAAGGCAATCGACGTGACAATGCAGGGTCACTGCTGCGAGCTGCCGGAGACGCGCCAGCCAGTCCGTCGGCGGACGTTCATGAAGCATGCCGAGCGGCAGTTCCGGGACAGCCGCCCGTGCCGCAGCCAAGGCCGTTTCGGAAAACGACGAGAGCAGCGGCAGTTCGGCGCCGGCCCACAGCGCGCGCAGCGCGCGCGCGACGACCTCGCCGGTCAGGGCGTCGAAACCGGCGGCCGGTTTGATTTCGACGTTGGCCAGCAGACCCAGTTGCCTGCAGACGAAGGCGGCCGACGCCAGTGTCGGCAGCGGCTCGCCGGCAAATGCCGGATGCTGGCGAACACCGGCGTCGAGGACCGACAGTTCGGCATCAGAGGTCTCGCATATCCGACCGGCGCCGCTCGTCGTGCGGGCCAGCGTTTCGTCGTGCAGTAGCCACGGCGAAGCGTCTGCCGACAGCATCACGTCGAATTCGACCGCCCGCAGACCCAAGCGGGCGGCGATGCGCAAACCGGCCAGGGTGTTCTCCGGCGCCAGCGCGCCCCCGCAGCGGTGCGCGAAAACATGCGGCAAGCGCCAGCCGAGGCGTGGCGCAATCACTTCTTCCGTTGCGGCGCCGGCGCTGGTGCCTTTGACGCTCCGGAAAGGACGAGATTGCCCCGCTGGACAGCGTTGTCGAGCGCCTGTTTGGCCGGCGTCTTGCCCGCCCAGGCGGCTTCGAGTTCCTCCTCGGTGATGATCCGCACCCGCTCATTCTCCGAAACGCGCAGCGCACGCAGAGCGCCTGGGCCCTGCAACTGCGCGTAAGCGACATTGAGACCGGCGGTATCGGCCTTCAACAGCTTGCTGCCCGCAGCCGCACGCGCCGCCGGCGTCATCGGTAGAAAGCCGGCCACCGCACTGAACTCGACCTGCAGATCGGGCTCCATCAGGAAACTCACGAACTGCGCAACCCCCTTGTACTCGGCCGGCTTCTGGCCGGCGCCGACCCACAGCGAGTAACCTCCGGCCAGCGTCTGCTGCGGTGCTCCCGGCACATCGTCGTGATACGGCAGCGACGAAACGCCGACCTCGACCTTGCGGCTCTCGTGCAGCGCGCCGTAGAGCGAAGACGAACTGGTCAGCATGCCGCATTCCCCCGCGACAAAACGGTTGTCGGCCTCGTCGCGACGGCCGAAATAGATGAAGAAACGGGCTTTCGCCCAGGTGGTCAGCATCGCCGTGTGCTTGACCTGGACCAGGCCGTTGAAGTTCAGGCGACCCTTCGCGTCGGATACCTCGACGCCGTTCCAGGAACTCAGGTTGTCGATATGCACCCAAGACGGCCAGGAAGTGGTGTAGGGACAGGTGCTGCCGGCATCGAACAGCTTGTCGGCGGCTTTCAGCATCTCCGCCCAGGTTTTCGGCGGTTTTTCCGGATCGAGTCCGGCCTTGCGGAAGGCCATCTTGTTGATGAACAACACCGGCGTCGACAGCCCGATCGGCAACGCAAACAGTCCTCCTTTGGCATCACCCAGGCCGACGCGCAGTTCCGGCGCTAGTTTGCCGCCATCGAGGGGCATGTTCGCTTCCTTCATCACCTGGTGCAAAGGTTTGAAATTTGCCTTTGCAGCGACAAAGCGCGCCTGCTCCTCGCGCGTCACCAGGTTGAGATCCTTGGGCGAATCGCCCTGAACGCGGCGCACCAGCTTGACCTCATAGTCCTTCTGCCGCGAGTTGAAGCGTTCGATCAGTTTCTCGAGTCGCTCGGCACGTTCTTCGTCAAGCTGATGCGAGAGGTCGATGGTTGTCGGTGCCGCAACCGACAACGAAGAAACGGGCGCCGCCAGTACAAATGCCAATGCCGCCGCCGGGAGAATTCTGAGTAAATGCATGCCGATCCTTCCTGGTCAGAAAAAAAGAACGTGATTATAGTGGCAGCGACCGCCAATCCGATTGTAATCCTCCGACCGCGGTGGCCTGTGAGGCTCATGTCTGATGGTTTGCCGCTAACCGGTTGTTAACACCCCATGATGGGCAACGCATGAATGACGCCGTCCACAGGCACTGGTGCGTCGAGAACAGCCTGCATGGGTGCATGGATGTCGTTTTCGGCGACGACCAGATGCGCGCTCGCACCGATCATGCCGCTCAAAATTTCGCCGTCTTGCGCCAGTTCGTCTTGAACCTCCTGCGCCTTGCTCCGGTAAAACCAAAAGGCGGCCTCAAGGTTCAGCGACTGATCGCCGCCTCTTCGGACGCCTTCCGCGCCGAACTCCTGAGTCTTGTATAAGATTCATGCGATGGCCCTGCCAGAGGCGCCGGGTGGGCATGAAAGTGTTGCTTGAACCCGTATAATTGCGCCTTCACTCCCACAGGCCCAATCGTGTCCGACCGTCTTGCCGTACTGTCCCAATACCTTCTGCCCAAACAAGCTCTGAGCACAATCGCCGGCAAGCTCGCCGAGAGTGAAGCCGGCAGCCTGACGACCCGTGTCATCCGCTGGTTCGTTCAGCGCTATGGCGTCGACCTGAGCGAGGCCGTCGATGCCGATCCGATCAGCTACAGGAGCTTCAACGAGTTCTTTGCCCGATCACTGCGTGCCGGTGCCCGGCCACTTGCCGACGCCGCTTTTCTCTGTCCGGTCGATGGTGCGATCAGTCAGTTTGGCGCCATCGAACACGACCAGATTTTTCAGGCCAAAGGTCATCGCTATTCGACCGTTGCCCTCGTCGGCGGCGACCGTCCACTCGCCGCCCGCTTCGAGAACGGCGCTTTTGCAACCCTCTACCTCAGTCCGCGCGACTATCACCGAATTCACATGCCGGTTGATGGCCGCCTGACGCGAATGATCCATGTTCCCGGCGCGCTATTCTCGGTCAATCCGGCAACAGCACGTGGCGTGCCAGGATTGTTCGCCCGCAATGAGCGGGTCGTTTGCGTCTTCGAGGCCGGATTTGGCCCCTTCGTCCTGATCCTGGTCGGCGCAACCATCGTCGGCAGCATGGCTACCGTCTGGCACGGCATCGTCAACCCACCGCGTGTCCGCGAAATCCGTGAATGGCGCTACGACGACCAGCAGATCGTCCTGAAGAAAGGCGATGAAATGGGCCGCTTCCTGCTCGGCTCGACGGTGGTCGTACTCTTTCCGAAAGACACGCTCCATTTCAATCCGGCCTGGGCGCCCGCCCGCCCGATCCGCATGGGCGAGATGATGGCTACTCCTGCCGAACGATCTCGGCCTGCACCCGAGGGGTCAGGCGACAATTCCGGTAGAACCTGATGGTCCGAGCGATTCCCCAGCAGATCAGCGTTGGCAGCGCGGCAACGATGGCCGCACTGACGATGACCCTGGCAAAGCTGCTGGCCGTAATCAGCGGGACTTTGGCGGCGATACCGGCGAAGGCCGCCATGAAGGTGACAACAAAGATGATTCCCAGGGTTCTCATATTCAGAATTCCTTGCGTGCGACGATGGCGGTGGTGATGGCGCTGGCGGTGCTTGCTTGACGAATCGGATGCCGATGCACAAGGCGTTCAGGGCATCGTTCCTGGGGTGTCAGGAATTTCGTTCAAGGCAAACGAATTATGTGTTGCACTGGCAAAACAGCGAGGAACTACTTCTCGGTTTTCGAACTATACTCATTGGTTTTTTCGCACGAGGGAGCAGTGGATTCAAACGGTTTGACAGTTTCTTCGCGAGCGTCAGTGATGCCGGCGATCGCTTCGGGAACCCCCACCCATCTGGCACGCGCCTGGCTGTGGCTGGGGGTGATGGCGCTGATCGGTTCGGGTCTGTTGGCGGTACTGCTGGTCCTGTCACGGACACCGGGGATTCAGGATGTCTTTCCGCTGAAGGATCTGTTCCGGGCCGCGCTGGTGGTGCATGTCGACCTGTCGGTAGCCGTCTGGTTCATGGCCTTTGCCGCGGTGATCTGGAGCGCCGTCGGCACCGCCAGCCTGACGTGGCTCGGCTGGGTCGGTTTCGGTCTGGCGGCGCTGGGGACGGCGCTGATGACCGTTTCACCGTTCTTCCCCGGCGCCGAACCGATGCTCAACAACTATATCCCGGTACTCAAGCAACCGCTTTTTTTTGCCTCGATCTGGACCTTCGCTGCCGGCTCGAGCCTGACCGTGCTGCGTGCCCTGGTCACCACCTGGCCGCAGCGCCCGCTTGCCGAGCCGCTGCTCCTCGGCGCTTTCCTCGGTGCCATCGCGGCCTTGCTGGCGCTGGGTGCCTTCTACGTATCCTGGGCGCAGGTGCCCTGGGTCGAAGGAATGATTTATTACGAAGTGTTGTTCTGGGGCGGCGGACACACTCTGCAGTTCCAGCATGCCCTGCTGATGGTCGTCGCCTGGCTTTGGATCGCAGCGCAACTCGGCCGTCCGTCGCGAGTCTCGGCTCGTGCGCTGTCGGTACTCTTTCTGGTCGCAGCACTGCCGCTGCTGGCCGTGCCGGCAATCTATCTGTGGGTACCGGTCGGCTCGCTGCCGCACATGGAGCTGTTCGCCAAACTGATGCTCTGGGGCCACCCTTACATGGGACCGCTGATCCTCCTCGGCGCCCTGTCTCTGTGGCGCTTGCGCGGCCTGCCGACTGATCTCGACGGCCCGGCCAGGTCCGCCCTGCTGGCTTCGTTCATCCTGTTTGCCCTCGGGGGGGTGCTCGGTTATCTGATCGAAGGGGTGAACGTCGTCATTCCGGCGCATTACCACGGATCGACGGTCGGCGTGACGCTGGCCTTCATGGGACTCGCCTACGTGCTGCTGCCGAAGCTCGGTTTTAACCGCCCGGCGGGCCGCATGGCAATCTGGCAACCCTACGTTTATGGCGCCGGGCAGTTGTTGCATGTGCTCGGTCTGGCGTGGTCGGGGGGTTACGGCGTGCAGCGCAAGGTGGCCGGTGCCGATCAGTTGCTGACGACGCTACCGCAGAAGATCGGCATGGGCATGATGGGCCTCGGCGGCCTGATCGCGGTCATCGGCGGATTGATGTTCGTTCTCGTCTGTCTCAAGGCAATGTCGCGGCGCAGCGGACGATGAAGCAAGCATTGGGGCTGGCGGTAACGGCCGGGGTGGCGACGCTGGCGACGATTGGCTGGCTGGGTTATCGCTTGATCGAGCAAAACCGTTTGCCGGTCAATGGCACTCCCTCCGGCCTGATCTCGTCGCAGCAACTATCGCCGGCGCAGGAGCAGGCGCAGGCCGACGCGGTCATGGGGCTGACGCTGCCCGATCTCGACGGGCGCCCGCAGGCGATGGCGCAGTGGCGTGACAAGATTCTGGTGGTCAATTACTGGGCCAGTTGGTGCGCCCCTTGCGTCGAGGAAATACCAGCCTTCTCACGCCTGCAACGCCAGTATGCGGCGCAGGGCGTACAGTTTGTCGGGATAGGGATCGACACTGTGGAAAACATGCAGGCCTTCGTCAGGACCACACCGGTCGCCTATCCGCTACTGTTCGCCGATCCGGCCACCAGCCAGATGCCTGGCCTGCAGATCAAGGGTCTGCCCTATACACTGGTGATTGGCCCCGACGGCCGGGTGCAGGGTAGCCGTTTGGGTCGGTTTGACGAGTCCCGACTGAACTCGATCCTGCAGCGCCTCGCCTCGCGGTAAGCGGGCAAGGCGTCACCCGGAACCAGACCAAGGAACCGCGACCAGCAGGGTCAGCCCGGTTGTCGCCAGCAGCACGTGCTGCTGAACTGATCACCCGTTTACTGCAACTGGCGCCATTCGCTGCGAATCAACTGCTGCGCAGAACGACTTCCCGCAGCCGCTTCAGCTTCGGCGCAACCATTGGTACGGTGAGCATCGTACTGGCCACCGCCATCAGCAACAGAGCGGTGAAGGCCTCACTGGTGATGATCTGCTTGTCGAGCAGAATGTTGGCGAAAATGATCATGATCAGCGCCTTGGTCTGCAGGAGCCAGCCGATGATGCCTGCCTCGCCGGGCATCCAGTCGAGGATTCTGCCGGCGATGCTTGTGCCAAGCAGCTTGCCGCCAACCGAAGCGACGAGCAATAGCCCGGCAGCGACGAACACCGCCTCGCCACCGAGCGTCCAGTTGGTACGCAGGCCGGTGCTGAGGAAAAAGACCGGCATGACGACCAGCAGGACATGGTGGCGCAGCAGGTCCATCCGTTCCTGATCGAACCACCCGGTGTCCATGATCGCGCCGGCGAGAAAGGCGCCGACCATGAAGTGCAGGCCGGACCAGTCGGCACCGAAGGCGCAGGCGGCCAGCCAGATCAGCGCCACATGCCAGCGGTCACGCTCCTGCAGCCGCTGCATCAGCGCCCGGAAGGCGAAGCCGAGCAGGGCGTAGCCGAGAAGAAAAGCGATCTGCTTGCCGACCCGATGCCAGTCCATCAGGATCAGCGCCAGCACACCCCAGATGGCAATGTCGTCGAGACTGGCGTAGCGCAGGATGCGCTGGCCGATCGGCTGGCGCAGAATGGCGAGCTTGTCCATGAGCAGGATCAGGATCGGCAGCGCCGTCACCGCGCAGGCCATGCCGACGCCGAGAACGAACTGCCAGGGCATCGCCTGCGGCCCGGTCCAGCCATCGTCGAGCAGCAGCAGACCGGCCGCCAGGCAGCCGAACAGGAGCGGCGTACCGAGCGCCAGTCCGGCGGTGATGCTGCTCTCGCGACGATGTGCCCAGGCCTGTCCGAGGTCGAGTTCGACGCCGGCGATCATCACGAAGAGCATCACCGCCCACCAGGCAATGCCGTTGAGTGACTGGACGACCGCCGCATTGAAGACCAAGGCATAGCCATCGGGGTAGAAGCGACCGAGAATTCCCGGTCCGAGCACGATCCCGGTGAGGATCTGGACGACGACCAGCGGCGCGTAGTAATCCGTACGCCCGATACGCCAGATCAGATAGGGCAGCGTGAAGATGATCGCCATGGCGATCAGAAAGATTTCTGTGATGTTCATGGTGCCGTTGGCAGTCTCCAGGATCGACCGCTCAGTCGGTGATCTTCCTGGCCAGCAGCCATGGCAAGCGGAGCAGGAAACCGAAAAACAGCCGGGTGTGCATCCAGGTCAGCAGAGTGTTGTCGCGCAGGTAGCGGAAATGCGAGACGCCGCCCTCGTCGGGCCGCAGGTAGCGCACCGGCGCATCGCTGTTGAGCGGCGGGACGCCAGCCCAGCACAAGCGAACGACGGCCTCCGGATCGAAATCGAAACGGCGCATCCAGCGATTCGCCTGCATGATCCGTTGCAGCGGTTCGATCGGGTAGACGCGAAACCCGTAGAGCGAGTCGCCGATGCCCATCCACAGCGTTTCGAGGTTGGCCCAGCCATTGGAGATCTTGCGGCCATTGACGCGCAGTGCCGGCGCATCGGCGGCGAAGACCGGCTTGCCGAGCACCATCGCTTCCGGCCGCGCTTGCGAAGCCGCCATGAACGCGGGGATCAGCCTGGCCGGGTGCTGGCCATCGGAATCCATCGTCAGCGCGTGCGTGAAGCCGGCGATCCGTGCCTGGCTGATGCCTTCGAGCACCGCCGCCCCCTTGCCACGATTCTTTGGCAACACGAACACGCGCAGGCCATCATCTTCACCAGCCAGTGCCTGCAGGCATTCGCCGGTCCCGTCGGTACTGCCGTCGACAACCACCCACACCGGCGTCCATTGCGCACGTGCGGCACGAACCGTCTGCAGAACCTGTGGCCCTGGGTTGTAGCTCGGGATGATGACCAGATGAGTGGAGGAGGCGACCGCCATGGCGCGCGTTCAGCAGACCTTTCGCCGGCCCTTGTGGGCATTCACGAGGGCCGGGCCGGTGACTGTTGCCGGCCATGGCTCACTCAGTTCGGCCCGGAAATGATTTTCGAGTTCGGCCCTGAAGACAGCAACGTCCTCCGGCGGGGTGAAGCGACGGCCGAGACGGATGCGACAGCGCAAGGGCAATTCCGGCCGCCTGAACAGTGGCCAGTGCTTGCCGAGATAGGGCGTCGAGAACTCGATCAACAAGACTTGAACCGCCACCCTGTTGCGCCGGGCGACGAGACCGACCGTCGGCAGGCAGGAGTTGACCGGAAAAGTGGTGGTCCGCGTGCCTTCGGGGAAAATCAGCAGGTGGGCGCCTTGTCTGAGTTCTTCGCCGGCGTCGAGGATCATCGCCAGTGGCGCGTCATTGCGGATGAAGCGCGCCAGCCGCGCAGCCGCGCCGAACAGGAGATTGTCCATCAGTTCCGCCTTCATGATGCAAACGGTATCCGGTACGCGAGAGAGGATAAGGACCGCGTCGAGCAGCGAGGGATGGTTGGCTGCCAGCAACAGCGGCCCCGCGCCGCGCAGTTGATCGAGTTCTTCGAGATCGAAGCGGCAGGCACACAACCAGCCGAGCACTGCCAGATAGCCACGGAAACCGACACGCGCCACCAGGCGGCCAATCGACTGGCCGATGCGGCGCGGCAAGAGCGGATGGAGAAGCATCGCAAACGGCAGCCAGATCAGGCAGCAGAGCGCCAGAACGCCCAGCCCCAGCACCATGGCCAGACGTTCATAGGCGACCCACAGGGGGGCTTTGCCGGCAGGCGAGTCAGTCATCGACCTGCACGCGCGTCGACGATTCGCCGAGAATCCAGCTCAGCGAGAGACCGGCAGCAAAATAGTTTTTTTGCCTGACCAGCGGGCTATCGTCGAAAGTCGCGCCATCGAGGTTGTCGTAGCGGACAAAGGCGCCAAACCAGAATTTGGGAAAGCGCTTCGAGAGCGCCGCCAGGTATTGCGTGCCGGCGTAGCCGCCAGCGGCCTGGTAGGCGGGACGCGTCGGCGTGGCGTACTGCGGTGCGACCGTGTAGTAATAGGCATTCTGCCGCTGGTTGCCGAAAACCACCCCGCCCAGCAGGCCGAGTTTCCAGTTAGGCATCCCCGGCAGGTCGGTGAGGTCGAGGTTGAGCCGTGGATGGAAGACCCAGCCGATATCACGGGGAGAACTCTCGACGGTGAAAGCGGCGCGCAACGGCAGCAGCAACTTGACGAAACGGGACCGGTTTTCCGATCGCCACAGGGTGATATCCATCTGCGGGCCAATCTCGAAGGTCGCATCGAGGTTCGGCATGCCGGCGCGGGCACGGATGTCGTCGCTCAGGCCCGGTGGCGACAACGCCAGACTGACGCTCAGGTCGACGCGGTCGGAATCGAAGAAGCTGCCGCGGATGCCGTGCCGGTCGGCCTTGAAGAAATCCCCGTGATAGGTGAAATAGGGGACCGGCAGAACGAAATGGTCGGTTTGATCCGACCCCCGGTAATACGGGAAGCTGAATGCCGCAACCCCGGCCCCCAGTTCCCACAGTGGCTTTTCCTCGGCTGCCGGCGCGACCAGCGCAAGACAGCCCAGCCCCGCTGCCGTCAGACGGCCGATCCGGCATCCGTTCAAGGCATCATGCATCAGACACTCCCCAGAACATTGACGGCCACCGCCTCGATCTCGACGAGAAGGTCTTGTCGGCAGATGTCGGCCTGCACGCAGAGACCCACCGCAGTACCCATCGGAGCGCTCAACAGATCCCGCACGGCCGGAAAATCCTCGGCATGGCGGATGTAGACACGGTACGCAAGCCCGCCCAGCGTAAATATCGTGCGGCTCAGACGGTTGGCCTCGGTCAGCACGGCCTCGACGTTGGCCAGCGCCTCGCGCGTTTGCCCAAAGATATCCCCGAGATGCACCGTGCGGTGTCCGACGATGCTCGCCGTCCCGGAAATGAACAGGCACTCCCGTTCGGGCAGGGTCAAGAGCACCGCACGTGAGAAAGTAGGGCTGCGTGGCCCGTACTCCATCGGGTAGTGGTAGGCACTCACCTGGCGTGGGTTCTCGACCGGCTGTACCGGCGTTCGACCTGCGAGGAAGGCAATGCTCAGCGGTCCCTGCGGCAGACCGATCGTACAGGCCGCGGGAACGTCACCGGTGGCCGCCCGAGCGCAGGCAGCAAAGGCATCGTGCCGGCCAATGTTGAACTGGCGATAGCGTTCGAGGCCGTTGGTTTCGCCGTTGATGTCGGCAAGATAATTCCAGACGCGCCAGAGGTGTGGCAACTCCTGCGCGGCAAGTAGCCGGAAAATGCGCCGGTAGGCTTCCCCTGTTGCCTGCTGCAGGGCGCTTTCCCGGCCGGTAGTCGAAAAGGCCTGCTCGTCGAGTTCGATGACACCGAACAGGACTTCCCGGCTGCGCCGGAAAGCGATTCCTTCAAACTCGCCGGGGCGGCAATCGCCCGCACTGATCCACAACTCATGGACGGCTTCGCCGGGATAACCGAGCAACGGCGCAACCACTGTCTGCTCCGGCCAGCGAGGCGTCGGGGGTGTGGACGGCCGACAGCCGATCAGCGTGCCGCCGAGGATCTCCGCAGCTTTGACTTCGGCATCCACAAGCGGTCGCGAACGGCAGGCATCGGAACGAAAAGCGAGGCTCACGGGCTGGCGTTCAGGGCAGGGTCATCGACCCGGCGGATGTTGGAACGCCGGCGCCTCCAGCCCATGAAGGCACGCCGGGGCTGGATGGCGTTGGCGAAATAGTAGAGCAGCTTGAACATCCACAGCGAGCGCCAGATCGGCGTACTGCCGAAGATGTCGCCGGCGAGCACCGACAGCAGCGCTTCCTTGACCCGGAAGAGGTTCTTCGGACCCATGAAGAAGTCGCGCATGATCGGGTTGGTGACCCGGTAGATGAACCACGAGAACTGCTTCGGACCATGCTGCATCAGGCGGTCGAAGCGCTTGAGGGCCGCCGCCGCCTCGCCAGGCCGCTGCAGGCAGGTGTCGATGGTCTCCGCGCCGATCACGCCGCTGTGCATCGCCAGCAGCACCCCGGAAGAAAAAACCGGGTCGATGAAGGCATAAGCATCGCCAAGCAACAGGTAGTTGCTGCCATGCGTGCGCTCGGACACGTAGGAAAAGTTGCCGGTTGCCTCGACCGGGTTGATCAGCCGGGCATCCTTGAGACGCATGGCGAGTGCCGGGCAGGAGGCAATGCCGTCGTGCAGGAAGCGCTCGATGCTCCGTTGCCCCCTGGCCTTCATGAAATACGGCCAGGTGACCATGCCGACGCTGGTCACGTCGCCCTGCATCGGAATGAACCAGAACCAGCCATGCTCGAACCAGAAGATGGTGATGTTGCCTTCTGCCTGCCCGGCGCTGCGGCTGGCGCCAGCGAAATGCCCATAAACGGCCGAACTGTTGTGCCGCGGGTTGCGGTGCTTGATCTGGAAGCGATTGGCCAGGAAGGTGTCACGCCCGGAAGCATCGACGACGAAGCGTGCCGTCCATTCGACCTCGCGACCATTTTCCTGACAGGCGCGGACCCGCACGCTGTTGTCGGACAGGAAGTCGACTGCCCTTGCCTTGCAAGCCTCGTGGACCTCAACCCCTTTGCACGCGGCATTGCGGATCAGGATGGCGTCGAACTCCGCCCGTTTCACCTGGTAGGCGTAAGGCATCGACTTGTCCCAGGCATCTGCGAAATGGAAGGTCTGCGGCATCAAGTGCTGTGGCGAGACAAACTCGGCCGCCCATTTTTCCATGCCGATGGCCTTGACCTCGCTGGCAACGCCGAGCCGTTCGAAGAGCGGCAGATTGGCTGGCAGCAGGGACTCGCCAATGTGGAAGCGCGGATGTCGCGCTTTCTCGAGCAGGACGACACGATAGCCTCTCTCGATGAGCAAAGGAGCGATCGTCGACCCGGCCGGGCCGCCACCGATCACCAGGACATCGCATTCCCGGCGCTCCCCTCCCCCACCTTCAACCTGCATGCCCGCAACCCCTGTCAATCACGACTCCGGCAGCGAAAGCCGCCAAGTGCTCCATTATACTGTTCCCTGCACGGCTGATCCCAACGCTTGCGGCGTGCAGCACGATGCCGGTTCCGGTGCCGCTGCCGGCCGCGCCGGACGGCGGGAAATCTTGATCGGCGACATGGCGGCAATGGCATCCGCTTTCAACTCCGGACTCAGGAAGGGCTGCAGGCCGACCGGTTGGCGCGGATGGCGGGCAAACTCCTGCCTGGCAAGTTCCAGTTGCTCCTTGTTGGCACTGAAGTAACGAGCCGCAGCCACGGTTTCCGGCAGGTGCCGGACAACATGCCAGAGGCTCCAGCGATGCTGCCAGAGTCGCTTTGCAAAGCGATGGCGATAGCCCCGGCTGTCGTAATAACGCTTGACGTGCCAGTTGTAGAGCGCGTCCATCTCCTCGCGCGACGAAAAGCCGTGTGGCTTGAAGACAAAATTCAGGCAGTTCATCAGCCGCCAGTCTTCGATGAAGTCCCCTTCCTTGCCACTGACGCACTCGTCCCAGATCGGCGCGCCATACATCGGGCTGAACTTGGTCATGTTCATTTCGTCAAGATCGAGAGAGAGAATGAAATCACTCGTCTGCCTGAGTGTTGCCGGTGTTTCTCCCGGCAACCCGAAGATGAACAGGCCCTTGGCGCGCAAACCGGCAGCGTGGATCCGTTCGACGGTCTTCTTCACTTCCGGCAGCGTCACCCCGGCCTTGTGGCGCTCCATCATTCCCGGATCGGCTGATTCGATACCCATCGACACCATCAGCGCACCGGCCTTCTTCAGCATGGCCAGCATTTCGTCGGAGGTGTGACCCGTGCGGATGGCGCAGTTGAAGTTCATCCCCAGCGGCTGCTCGATCAGCAGTTCGCACAGTTCGGTGACGCGTTTCTTGTGGGCCGTGAACAGATCATCGTAAAAGTTGATGTGGTAGACACCGAAGCGATCCCGAAGGTATTTCATGTGCTCGTACGTGTATTGCGCCGAGTTGGTCTTGTACAGTCGCTCGAAAACCGTTCGGTCGCAAAATGAGCAGGTGTAGGGGCAGCCGCGCGAAGTGATCATCGTCGCGCCGTGACGTTTCTCGTAGGCAAACAGTGGCAGGTGGTAGCCATGCGGAAAACCGGCCAGCTTTTCGTACGCCGGAAAGGGCAGCTCGTCGAGATTGAGGATGCGGTGTCGGCGCGGATTGCAAACGATCCGGTTGTCGCCGTTGCGGAATACCAGGTTGTCGATCTCCGCCAGCGCCTTGCCGTTTGCCAGGTCGAGCAGGCAGCCTTCACCCTCGCCGATGCACAGGTAGTCGATTTCCGGAAAGTGCTCAAGAATCGGTGCGCCAATCGATGAGACATGCACCGCCCCGAAGACGATTCTGACCTCCGGCCGCTTCCGCTTGATGTACGCAGCGAGGTCGACCCCGTCCATAAAGCTGGAAGTCGTCGCACTGATGCCCACGAGATCCGGCCGGGTCGCCAGAACAATCTCAGCGTTGGCCTCGATTCCCGGCGGCGCATACGGGCCCAGGCAGTCATGCAGTTCGGTCGCATGGCCATGCTTCTCCAGCCAGCTTGCGAGCTGCATGATGCCGATCGGCGGCATGCGGTTGGCCAGCACCGAAAAATCGGGCTGCCCTGGAACGAAGTTGAAACCGGCCGGGTGAACCAAGGTAATGCGCACGCTTTACTCCTCGACAAATGTCTCTGAACCCTGCTGGAAAAGCGCCGGCCGAGGGGCGGCCTGCGTGATCATCGGCAGACTGCCCGGCCGCGTAGAACGGCCTTCTGCCCTGCGCGCAAGCGCCAATCAGCCTGGTCGGCACGCCAAGCAGAACTTGCCACGAAGTGCCAGTGACCCGCATACCATCCTCAGAGCAGCACTCCTGAATTGACGGATGCCGACCGGACTCGATCGATAAGCGAGCCAACGACCACGCTCTCGCCCGCGACCATGGCCATGGGTGCTGACCAGATCTTTTTCCCGCCCCCGCGCAATGCGTTCCAGCCAGCGTCAGCGGTAGGCCGGCTCGCTGGCGTTGTGAATTATCCATACCAGATGCGCACTGCCAAAATCACCCATCGAACCTCCGGCAAAAATCAGACGACCCTGGTTCTTGTAGACCAGTTCCTGACGATGCGTGTCGCTCCCGAAGAAGAAGGGGATGAAAGCCTTGCCGGTGATGTAGGCACCCTGGTCGCTGGGCTGTCCGACGAGGTCGGTCACCTGCTTCATGGGCATGCCAATCTGTAGCTGTGTAAACTTGCTGCCCGGCGCCGGCCTGCCAGTGATCTCACCCTCCCAGTCGCGCAATCCCTTGACGGTCTGGCCGTAGCCGGCTTCGACCCTGGATGAATCCACGACTTCACCCCTGCTGTTCATTCCGGGGCCGATCCTGCCCGATGACGTCGCCGGGGCCAGCGCCGCGGGCTGGGCGGCTGCCACTGGCTGCGCAGCCTGGGCTGACGGAGTGGGCTGCTCGGCCTTCGCGGCCTTGGTGCCCTTCTTGGCTGGCCTGGCCGGCTGGTTCAGCTGTGCTGCCGGGACCGTCTGCGGTGCGGCCACGGTATCCTCCGCCTGTATCGCTGAAGCCGGCACAGCAGATTGAGCACCATCGCTCTTACTGATATTACTGAGGCAGCCCGACAAACCTGTTGCAGCCAGAAGTGCCAGCAACGAAAAACCACAAACCCTCCCCTTCGACATGACCCCTCCTGACGATTGAAAACTGTACGTGACGATCCGGGCACAAACCCGCCTGAGGAATCTATCGTTGAATCAGTGCCCTGTCAATTCATTGAGTAGCTTCGTAGCGGGTGCGAATGAAAGTGTTGGACGAGTCCCTACGCTGATCATGGTCAGCGACTTGGCCAGATTGGCGAGGAGTCTGCGGTAGAGTAGCGTTCCCATCCTCGGAGAGAAGCCATGCCCATCATTTCCTGCGACGAAGCTTCGGATACGAGAGTCTTGGCGGCCCGCCTGGCCGCCCATCCCAAGATGTTGGCCAAGGTGCTCTGGAGATGCTGGATCGGATGGAAAATGCTCAGGGAGACCTACGGCGTGCCGACGAAGCCGAGCGGCGCGTGACCAAAATCCTCCGGGAGACCGGCCAAGAGCTTCTGACGGGATGGGCTGGGTATACTGGTCGAGTTCTCCCAGTCTGTACATCGCAAATCGAAAAATCCATGAAATCAGTTAGCCCGAGGAGGTTTTTCCGTCCGGTGCGGATGCACCGCTTGCGGTGGCTGGCCATCCGGGTTCTGTTGCTGCTCGGCTGCCAGGGACTCCTGGCAGCCGAGAGTGCGCAGCCGCCCGCATCGACAGTGGTCGCCCGGATGCGCGACAACGCGCAGGCCATCACCTACCGCGCCGGCGACTATGATCGACTGCTCGCTTCGATCGGCGATGCAAGCATCGTCCTGTTGGGCGAATCGACACACGGCAGCGCCGAGTTCTACGACGAACGTGCCCGCATCACGCAACGACTGATCCATGAGAAAGGCTTCCGGGCGTTGGTCCTTGAAGCGGGCTGGGCGCCGGCGACACAGCTCGACGATTTCGTCCAGGGGAGGCTGCGCGCATCGGATGCCACGGCCGCCTTGCGCGTGTTTCAGCACTTCCCGCGCTGGGTGTGGCGGAATGAACAGTTCGCCGGCTTTCTCGAACATCTCAAGGAAGCGAACGAGTCGGCGCCGCCTGCCCGTCCGGCCATCGCGGTCTACGGAATGGATCTGTATGGGGTCCCGGAAGCGATCGTCCAGGTCGTACGTTACCTTGAGGCATACGACCCGCCAGCCGCCAGGCGGGCCAGACGCGACTACCGGTGCTTTGCCCCATACGCCCGGCCGCCGCTCGATCCACACCTCTATGGCCGCGATGTGGCCAACGGCGCCATGCCTTCCTGCGCAAGACAGGTGCAATCCCGCCTCACGAAAATGCGCCAACTGGCCGGACCAGATCCGGCACCGGCCGCGTTTGCCGCGCTGATGAGCGCGCGCGCGATCGCCGGGGCGGAAGCCTACTACCGGACACTGTATGCACTCGGCGCTCGCGAGTCCTGGAATCTGCGCGAGCGCTTTCTCGCCGAATCGCTGCGGATACTGCTCGAACGACACGGCAAGGTTGTCGTCTGGGCACACAACACCCATCAGGGGGACGCCCGTGCAACTGATCAGGCACTGGCGGGCGAACTGTCGATCGGCCAACTGATGCGGGAACAGATGGCCGGTGAGGCGGTTTACCTGGTAGGCCTCACCACTTCCGGCGGCAATGTTCGTGCCGCGACCGGCTGGGGAACGCCAGACCGGGTCAAGCGCCTGAAAGCACCGATCGAAGGAAGTTGGAGCCGTTTGCTGCACGACGCCGGTTCACCGGCATTCGTGCTCATTTTTCGTGACAATCCTGATCTTATCGACTCGCTCGACCACCAGCGGCTCGACCGGGACATCGGCGTCACCTACCTGCCCGATGCGGAACTCGAGAAGCACTACTGGCAGTCGTCGCCGGCAAAGCGCTTCGACGCCCTGATCCATATCGACACGACCCGCGCCGTAGTGCCTCTACGGTAGAAAAGAAACTGTCATGGCCAAGCTTCCTTCCCTTATCATGTTCCAAATGATCCAGAGGTAAGCAGATGGCCAAAGATAAAGACAGTCACCCACACCATGACCCGGTCGTTGTCAGTGAGAGCGGTCTGGGACCCTACCAGCAGACGGTGCGCGCCGGCCGGCATACCTTGCTTGCCGATGAGCCGGTCACCATGGGCGGCGGCGACACTGGCCCATCGCCCTTTGATTTGCTGCTCGCCAGTCTTGGCGCCTGTACCTCGATCACCCTGCGCATGTACGCCGAACACAAGCACTTGCCACTCACCGGTGTCAGCGTCGAACTGATGCACGACCGGATCGAAGTCGAAGGACATGGCAAGATCGATCGAATTTCGCGCACCATCACGCTGACCGGCGATCTGACTCGTGATCAGCGCAGCAAACTGCTGGCGATTGCCAACAAATGCCCCATGTACCGTGTCCTGCATTCCGACCTGCGCATCGACAGCGTACTCGCCGACCGCGAGTCGGCAGCACCTGTCGCCTGACGGTCATGCCTTTTCCAGGTAATCCAGGTAATCATGAAGGCAGAATGAGGTGATTGTGGTCTTGTCACTAGAGACTTGCCAGACCATCTATGGTAAAATTGTTGCGCCGCAACATCAACCTGTATGGCGTCTCTCGAACAGGAGACGAAAATCCTCATGCTAGAACATCACTACCTCACTACCCTCTTTGAACCTAAGTCCGTTGCCGTCATCGGTGCTTCCGACCGGGAGAATTCGGTCGGCAATGTCCTGTTCAAGAATATTCTCGATTCGGGCTACAAGGGACGTTTGTACCCGATCAACACCGCTCACGAAACGATCCAGGGCGTCCCGGCCTACAAATCGATCGAAGAGATCAGCGCCCGTGTCGAACTGGCAGTGGTCGTCACCAGACCGCAAACGGTCCCGAAAATCATCGAACAGTGTGGGCACAGTGGTGTCAAGAACGCCATCGTGATCACCTCCGGCTTTGCCGAGGCGGGACATTCCGGCGCAGCGCTCGAACGCAAGATGATGGAGATTGCCCGCAGTTATGGTGTCCGCCTGCTGGGTCCGAATTGCCTGGGGATCATTCGCCCGAATCTCGGACTCAACGCGACTTTTGCGCGTATCTATGCCAACGTCGGCAATCTCGCGCTGGTCTCGCAATCGGGTGCGATCTGCTCGGCGGTTCTCGACTGGGCGACTAGCAACCGCGTCGGTTTTTCCAGCGTCATTTCACTGGGCGGCACCGCCGATGTCGATTTCGGCGAGATCCTCGATTACCTGATCTACGACAACCTCACCCATTACATCCTGCTCTACGTCGAAGGTATTCGTGATGCGCGCCGCTTCATGAGTGCGCTGCGTTCGGCAGCGCGCATCAAACCGATCGTGCTGCTCAAGGCCGGGCGCCACGCCGGTGGTCTGGCGGCGGTCGAAACGCACTCGGGCATGCCCGGCGGCTCCGACATCGTTTTCGAGGCGGCCGTGCGCCGCGCTGGTGTCGTGCGGGTCAAGAACATCGGCCAGTTGTTCTATGCCGCCAAGGCTCTGGCCTCGAAATTCCGCCCGCAAGGCAAGCGCCTGGCGATCATCACCAACGGCGGCGGACCGGGGGCGATGGCCGCAGACCGTGCCGGTGATCTCGAGATTCCGCTGGCCGAACTGTCTTCCAGCACCATTCAGACACTCAATTCCAAGATGCCGCCGACCTGGTCGCAGCGCAACCCCATCGATATCGAAGGGGATGCCACACCGAAGCGTTATCACGACGCCATTCTGGCTGTCGCCGAGGATGACAACGTCGATGGTGTGCTGGTCATGCTCTCGCCCCAGGCCATGACGCAGCCGATGGAGGTTGCCAAGGCGGTGATCGAAGTTGACCTGCTGACCGCCAAACCGATCCTCACCTGCTGGATGGGCGAGGAGCAGGTATATCAGGCACGTACCATGCTCGAGGACGCCGGCATCCCTTCGTTCCGCATGCCGGAAACCGCAGTCGAACTGTATTACCATATCTCGACCTATTACTGGAACCAGAAGCTTCTGCTGCAGACCCCAGCCCCCTTGTCGAAGCATTCGCGGCCGGAAACCGAAGGGGCCAAGATGTTGATCGAAGCGGTGTTGCACGAACGGCGCAAGGTCCTCTCGGAGATGGAGTCGAAAGCCATCCTGCGCGCTTTCCGCATCCCGGTCGCACAGACCATGGTCGCGCATACGCCAACCGAATCGCTGCTGCTGGCTGAACAGATCGGTTTTCCAATCGCCATGAAGATCGATTCGCCGGACATCCTCCACAAGAGCGAAGTGGGCGGCGTGCGGCTCAACATCACCAATGCGCCGGCGGCGCGCAACGCCTATCACGACATTCTCGAAACAGTCAAGAAGCGGCATCCGACGATGCGCGTCAATGGCGTTTCGATCGAACCGTACCTGGCGCGGCCGCACGGCCGCGAACTGATGATCGGGGTCTCGCGCGATCGGATCTTTGGTCCGATCATCACTTTCGGCGCCGGCGGTACCGAAGTCGAGGTGTTCAGTGACCGGGCGGTTGCGCTACCGCCACTCAACCGCTTTCTGGCACGAGACCTGATCGCCTCGACACGCGCCTCCAAACTGCTCGGTACATTCCGCAACATGCCGCCGGTGAACCTTGAAGCCCTCGAAGACATGCTGCTGCATGTTTCGCAAATGATCTGCGAACTCCCCTGGCTGCAGGAACTCGATCTCAACCCGCTGATTGTCGATGAGAACGGTGGGATCGCTGCCGATGCGCGCATCGTCATCGATTATGCGGCGCCTTCGGGCGACCGCTATGCGCACATGGCAATCCACCCCTACCCGGTGCATCTGATCCAGGACTGGGAACTTCCGGATGGCCGGACGGTGACGATTCGCCCGATCCGCCCGGAAGACGCCGAACGCGAGCAGCAGTTCGTCATCGGCCTGTCCGATGAAAGCAAGTACTACCGTTTCATGGATACCATCCGGGAACTGACGCAGACCATGCTGGTACGCTTCACCCAGATCGACTACGACCGGGAAATGGCTCTGGTGGCAACCCTCCCCGACGCTGATGGCAAGGAGTTGCAGATCGGTGTCGCCCGCTATGTCACCAATCCGGACGGCGAATCAGTCGAGTTTGCGCTGGCCGTCGCCGACGACTGGCAAAAACACGGCGTTGGCCGCAAGTTGATGAGTGCGCTGATCGACTGTGCACGCGTCAAGGGCTACCGCACCATCGTCGGCGACGTACTGTCGATGAACACTAAAATGTTCAACCTGATGACCAGGCTCGGCTTCACGATCCACCCGCACCCTGACGACCCGGCCGTCAAACGCGTGATCAAACCCTTGAACAACTAGGAAAAGTTTCAGGGGCCAGGGACAAGGCAACGCATCCAACTCGGCGAAGCCAAAGCCTTCGGCCCCGCCAACAATCAGGAGCGGCCAGACGACGGGCATCCGGCCGCTTCTTCGCTACTGCAGGTCGAAATTCACGTCGTAAGGATAGGATCGATGCGGTTCATTGGCCTCCCGACGTGATTTCTGTTCATTCAGGTCAACCTTCCTGTCCCACCAGATCGCCCGGCCGCGGCGCTGATCCTCGGCCCATTCGGGATGCTGGGCCATCATTTCGCGCATGAACTGGGTGTGATCGGATTCGTACAAAGCCATCTGGCCTCCTCCCAAAGGATAAAAACGCTCTCGCTGGCAAGCAGCTTCGACCGATGATTATACGCTCGCGGGTCAGCCCCCCGGCCCTGCTCGGCCAGTCCTCCCGGAATTTTTTCTCCGCCTACCAGTCCATCGCCGTGCAAAGATTGACAGACTACCGGCGCACTTCGTCGGCGACAACGCCACGCAGAATGTCCCTGCTCAGACGCTGAGGTCGACCTGCTGTAGGCTGCCGATCCCGCCACTTTCCTGCAGGAAGACGCCGCTGCTGCGGATCTGCCCAAGGGTTTCGTTGCTGCCGTTGCGTAGATCGAAAGCCGTCGCGACGTGGGCCAGGCTGAGTGCGCCGACATTGGCTTCCTTGAGGCTTAGCACCTTGCCGCCACCACCGGCATCGGGCGTCCACACCCCGAGCTGGGCATAGGCCGCGTCGTTTTCGTCGATCCAGCCGTTACCATCGCCGTCGAGTAGCGCCAGGTCGGCAAAGCCATCGCCGCTCCTGGTCCCGAAAAGCTCACTGCCGTTGTTGATCTGCCCGTCGTGATTGCGATCGAGGGTCAGGAAACCGCTACCGGAAGCGAGACGATTGATGCTCTCGGCGGTCCCGTTGGCGTCGAGATCGAACTTGAAGCGCTGGTCGCTGAGTTGGGCGGCATTGCCCGCAAAATTGATCACCAGTGGATCCTTCTTCTGGCGCGTCGCGTCGCCGAGGCGCAGGCTGACATCGCTCTCTTCGTGGTAGCTGCGTGACATTTGAAGTTGCAGATCGAAGCGAATCTCCTGGCCGTCGGCGGTCTTGATCACCCCGCTGGCGGCGAACGAGGTTTGTTCGAATTCGCTGTGCGACGCGTGGTAGTCGTATTCGACGCCGTAACCGGCTGGCCTTTGCGCTGCAGCGGCGTGTTCACCCTGGGCAGCGCTGGCAACCGGCGCCGCTTCGGCCGGCAGATCCAAAGCCGGCGGCGCAGCCGGTGCATGCAACTCGGCGGCATCGAAGACGCGGACGTCTTCGCCGGTCAGCATGCGAACGAGGGCGCGCATCAACAGCATGCGTGGATCACTCTCGGTCTCGTCGGTACTGCCTTCCAGTGCATCCGCCTGCGCTGCCGCCTTGCCAGCATCGGAAAGAGTGACCTGATCGGCAACAGCACGCGCATCGCCGCGACCCTCGAAGTCCGGCCGCTGAGCACCGATCCACATGCGCATCGATTCGCGGACTTCGGTTCTTTGCGCTGCGACATGCGACGAGAGCATTTGCATCTCGGAATGGGCAATTTTCATGGTGGCTGCCTGAGTAGATGGAGGTAAACGTTACAACGGCAGACGAGAGGTTTTTCTTTAATGTGAAAGTCGCGTCAGCGACTCACGAATCTCCCTTGCCCCTCACGGTGGCGAAAGCAGGGGACTCGTGGAGCACCGCTTCGCGCCACCGCAGCCGACCCGCGATGCAGTGCAGGTTCAGTTCAGGTCGATTGCGTGGCGTTTGAGATCATCGAGGCCGACGATCAGCAGTGCCGCTTCGTTGGTGGCGTTGAGCACGACGCGCGGCGCCCTGCCGGCATGCAGAGCTTCGCGCCAGCGGGCGGCACAGAGGCACCAGCGGTCGCCGGGGTGCAGGCCGGGAAAGCCGAACTCGGGGCGCGGTGTCGACAGGTCGTTGCCACGCGCCTTCGAGAATTCGAGGAATTCGGCAGTCAGCAGCACGCAAACGGTGTGGCTGCCGAAATCCTCGTCGCTGGTGTTGCAGCAGCCGTCCCGGAAAAATCCGGTCATCGGCTTCTCGCTGCATGCCCCGAGTGGTCCGCCAAGAACGTTGCGCTGACTGCCGCCCATGTCGTCGGGTTTCATGTCAATTCATCGATCCAGGCTTGCTGGATCGCCTCGAGGATTTTCTCGCCACAGTGTCTGGAGTCTTCGTCAAAACCGGGCAGGGCAAGCACCCAGTTCATCAGGTCAACGAAGTTGATCTTCAGCGGGTCGACCTCGGGATGCGCTTCCACGAGTTCGACAGCGATTTCATTGATGTCGGTCCATTTCATCGATGTCCCTCCTTGGCCATGTTGATCGAGTAACGCGGGATCTCGATCACCAGCGACGCTGCATTGACGATCACCTGACACGACAGACGTGAATTCGGTTCAAGACCCCAAGCCTTGTCGAGCAGGTCGTCCTCGACCTCATCGGAAGGTTCGAGGTCGGCAAAGCCTTCACGCACGATGACATGGCAGGTGGTGCAGGCACAGGACATCTCGCAGGCGTGCTCGATGGCAATGCCGTTTTCGAGCAGGTTCTGGCAGAGCGACTCGCCCGGTCTGGCGTCGATTACGGCGCCGTCGGGACAGAGTTCGATGTGCGGCAGAACGATGAGCTGGGTCATACGGTCTCTCCCGTTCTTGCCACGTCGGCCTCGCTGTCCAGATCACTGATGTTGCGGCCGGTGAAAGCCTGCCGGATCGATTTGTCCATCCGTCGCGCAGCGAAATCCTGGGTGTCGGCTTCGAGGTCGTCGATCGCCAGCATGATCTGGCGGCGCTGGTCACTGCCTGCGGCCGCTTGCAGCTTGCCGATGTCGAGGTCGATGCGAGCCCGTTCGTCGGCACTCAGCAGATCCCCGTCGCGGGCCAATGCCGAGCTGACGGCCTCGATCAACCGTTCGGCATCGACCTGCGTTTCCTTGAGCGCACGTTGCAGGGCGTCGTCTCTGACATGCGCCAGCGAGTCCTTGAGCATACCGGCAATTTCGTCGTCGGACAGTCCGTACGAGGGCTTGACGACGATGCTCGCGGCAACGCCAGAAGCCTTTTCACGGGCGGTCACTGCCAGTAGGCCATCGGCGTCGACCTGAAAAGTGACGCGGATGCGGGCAGCGCCGGCGACCATCGGTGGAATGCCGCGCAACTCGAAGCGCGCCAGCGAACGGCAATCGCTGACCAGCTCGCGCTCGCCCTGTACGACATGCAGTGCAAGCGCCGTCTGGCCATCGCGGAAGGTCGTGAACTCCTGCGCGCGCGCCGTCGGAATCGTCGAATTGCGGGGAATGATCTTCTCGACCAGACCGCCCATGGTTTCGAGACCCAGCGATAGCGGGATCACGTCGAGCAGCAGCCAGTCGTCGCTAGCCAGGCCATTACCGGCCAACAGATTGGCCTGTTTGGCCGCGCCGATGGCGACGACCTTGTCAGGATCGAGATTGTTCAGCGGGTTCCGGCGGAAGAAATCTCCAACGGCGCGCTGTACCTGCGGCATGCGCGTGGCACCGCCGACCATCACCACCCCCTTGACCTCGGCAACCGACAGACCGGCATCGCGCAACGCCTTCTTGACGGGTTGCATGGTCTTGGCCACCAGAGTCTGGGTAATCTCGGCAAAGATTTCGGTGGTCAGCGTCAGATCGACCTGCTCGCCACTGTTCAGGCGCGCATTGATCTGGGCAACGCCGTGAAAGGTCAGATATTCCTTGGCTTCGCGAGCGCGCGTCAGGAGCATCCGGGCATCCTCGACCGACAGGGGCCTGAGCCCGGCGGCTTCGAGGATCCAGCAGAAGATGCGATGGTCGAAATCGTCGCCACCCAGCGCCGAATCGCCACCGGTCGCCAGCACCTCGAAGATGCCGCGCGACAGTCTGAGGATCGAGATATCAAAAGTGCCACCGCCCAGGTCATAGACGGCATAGATGCCTTCGGCAGCGTTGTCGAGGCCATAGGCAATCGCTGCTGCGGTCGGCTCGTTGAGCAGGCGCAGCACCGGGAGTTCTGCCAACCTGGCGGCATCCTTGGTGGCCTGCCGCTGCGCATCGTCGAAGTAGGCGGGAACGGTGATCACCGCACCGAGCAGTACGCCCCCCAGCGAAGCTTCGGCGCGCAGGCGCAGCGTGCGCAGGATTTCAGCCGAGACTTCGACCGGGCTCTTCAGTCCGGCAGCGGTGTGCAACCGCAACATTCCAGGGGCATCATCGAACAGGTAGGGCATGCCTTCGCGGTTGGCAATGTCCTGCAAACCGCGGCCCATGAAGCGTTTGACCGAGACGATGGTGTTGCGCGGATCAAGGGACTGTTTCGCCTGTGCTTCGTAACCGACCTCGCTGTGTCCGTCGGGCAAGTAGCGCACCACTGAGGGCAGCAGGGGACGCCCGAGTTCGTCGCCGAGGACGGCCGCCAGGCCACTGCGTACCGTTGCGACCAGTGAGTTGGTCGTACCAAGGTCAATGCCGATCGCCAGCCGGTGCTGGTGTGGCGCAGTGGACTCGCCCGGTTCTGCAATCTGTAACAATGCCATGAAGAAGTTCCTGGTCCTTGTGGCGGGTGGTTCGGCGCAGTGGGTTGGCTGCTATTCTTCGCAGGCCGCCATCGCGTCGTCGATCTCGGCGAGTAGCTTCTCCAGAAACATCAGTCGCCGCACACGGTCGGCAGCCTGATCCAGGTCATGCTGATCGTCGAGCAGGACGGCAATTTCTTCGTAGCGCTCGCGCATGTCACGCTGCAAACGATGGTGCAAACACTCGAGTTCGCGGTGTTCGCCAGCGGTGCGCGCTTCGGCAGCTGCCTCGCGCCATTCCATCTGCTCGATCAGGAAATCCGCCGACATCAGGGTATTGTTATCGCTGCCGATGTCGTGTGCCGCCAGATGCAGCAGGTATTTCGCCCGTGGCAGGGGTTTCTTGAGCGTCTGGTAGGCTTCATTGATCCGCGTCGCCCACTGCAGCGAGAGCCGCCGTTCAGCCTCGCCGGCACTCGCAAAGCGGTCGGGATGCACCCTGGACTGGATTTCACGGTAGCGATCGTCGAGCAGCGCTACGTTCAGTCGGAAAGCAACCGGCAACTCGAATAAGGTGAAATGATCGGCGTTGAATTCCATTTTTTCCCGGCAGCACAGCTTCGCTCAACGCGGGGTCGTGTGCGCGACTTTGACATTCACCGACACGCCTGTGGCCCCCTCTCCCATTTTGTCGGCAAACTACACGTTACACGTTGAAGCTTTCACCGCAACCGCAAGCATCCTTGACGTTCGGGTTATTGAATCGGAACCCCTCGTTGAGGCCCTCACGCGCGTAGTCAAGTTCGGTCCCGTCAAGATAGGGAAGGCTTTTCGGATCGATCAGAACCTTAACGCCATGCGATTCGAATTGAATGTCGTCTGGTCGGGCGTTATCCGCGAATTCGAGCTTGTAGGCCATCCCGGAGCAGCCGCTGGTGCGTACGCCGAGACGCAACCCGATACCCTTGCCACGCTTGACCATGAAATTCGCGACGTGGCGGGCGGCCCGTTCAGAAAGCGTCACTGCCATGTAAAAACCTCCTGCTGTACTGGTCTGTTAAGCCGGAACTTGCTCGCCGTGCTTTTTCTTGTAATCAGCCACCGCCGCCTTGATCGCATCCTCGGCGAGAATCGAGCAGTGGATCTTGACCGGTGGCAGCGCCAGTTCGTCGGCGATCTGGGTATTCTTGATGTCCAGCGCCTGATCGATGGTCTTGCCCTTGACCCACTCGGTCACCAGCGAAGACGAAGCAATCGCTGATCCGCAGCCGTAAGTCTTGAACTTGGCATCTTCGATGACGCCACCCTTGCCGACCTTGATCTGCAGCTTCATCACGTCACCGCAGGCAGGCGCACCGACCATGCCGGTAGCCACGCCCTCTTCTTCCTTGCCGAACGATCCGACGTTACGCGGATTTTCGTAGTGATCCAGAACCTTGACACTGTACGACATGCTGTTTCTCCTTCAATCCATTCCATACATTCATTGATCAATGAGCCGCCCACTGGACCGTACTCAGGTCGACTCCGTCCTGCACCATTTCCCACAGAGGTGAAAGTTCGCGCAATCTGCCGATCTTCTCGTGCAGGAGCCTGATTGCGTAGTCGATCTCTTCCGCGCTGGTAAAACGGCCAAGCGTGAACCGGATCGAACTGTGCGCAAGTTCGTCATCGCGACCGAGCGCGCGCAGGACGTAGGACGGTTCGAGCGAGGCTGAAGTACACGCCGATCCGGACGACACCGCGAGATCCTTGATCGCCATCAGCAACGATTCGCCTTCGACGTAGGCGAAGCTGATGTTCAGGTTATGCGGCACCCGGCGCTCCATGTCGCCATTGACATAGACATGCTCGATGTCCGACAGACCTTTGAACAGGCGATCGCGCAACATGCGGATGCGCTCGTTCTCGGCGCCCATCTCCAGGCGTGCCAGGCGGAAAGCTTCACCCATGCCAACGATCTGATGCGTCGCCAGCGTGCCGGAACGGAAGCCGCGTTCGTGACCACCGCCATGCATCTGCGCGTTCAGGCGAATGCGCGGTTTACGCTGCACGTACAAGGCGCCGATCCCTTTCGGGCCGTAGGTTTTATGTGCCGAGAAGCTCATCAGGTCGACCTTGAGCGCCGCGAGATCGATCGTCACCTTGCCGGTCGCCTGCGCCGCATCGACATGGAAGAGGATTCCTCTGCTGCGGCAGATCTCGCCGATCTCGCTGATCGGCTGGATGACGCCAATCTCGTTGTTGACGAACATCACCGAGGCGAGGATCGTATCCGGGCGTAGTGCCGCCTTGAACACATCGGGATCGAGCAGACCGTCGTTCCCGACATCGAGGTAACTGACTTCAAAGCCCTGCCGCTCGAGTTCACGGCAGGTATCGAGAACGGCCTTGTGCTCGGTCTTGACCGTCACCAGATGCCTGCCCTTGCCCGAGTAGAAATGCGCCGCGCCCTTGAGCGCCAGGTTGTTCGACTCGGTCGCACCCGAAGTCCAGACGATTTCCTTGGGGTCGGCATTGACCAATCTGGCGACCTCTGCACGTGCTTCTTCGACCGCAGCCTCGGCTTCCCAACCGAAAGAGTGCGAGCGCGAAGCGGCATTGCCGAACTTCTCGACCAGATAAGGAATCATCTTTTCCGCCACGCGTGGATCGACCGGCGTCGTGGCTGAATAATCGAGATAAATAGGCAGTTTCAGCATGGCTCTTGCTCCGGGTTTTTGATGTGGTGACCGATCTTCAGTTCGTCTTCTGGCCAGTTCAGGCGGTCATCGCGGTCAGCCGTCGCAAGCCGGCGACGGTCGCCTGCAGGGTTTTCAGAAAGCCGGCGACCTGTTCTCTGCTATTGCCGCCACCGAGACTGACGCGCACCGCACCGCGGGCCAGCCCGGGATCAACCCCCATCGCCCGCAGCACATGCGAGGGCTCGGGATGGGCACTCGAACAGGCGGCGCCGCTGGCGACTGCGTAGCCGGCACGGTCCAGGTGTCCGACCAGCGTTTCGCCATCGAGTTCAGGAAACGAGAAATAAACGGTGTTCGGCAGGCGCTCGGCAGCCTGGCCAAAGAGTGTCGCGCCGAAGCCGATGAGGCCAGCTTCAAGCCGCCTGCGCATCTCGAGCAGATGCTTCGCGAGCGTGGCCTGGCGCTCTGCAGCCAGGGTACAGGCGACGCCGAAACCGACGATTGCCGCCACATTCTCGGTCCCCGAACGTAGTCCGCGTTCGTGGCCACCGCCGGCAATCAGCGGCTCCAGTTCGACGCGCTTGTCGAGCACCAGCGCCGCCGCCCCCTTGGGACCGCCGATCTTGTGTGCCGACAAGGTCAGCGCATGCACTCCAGCGGCATTGAGACGACGAAAATCGACGGCCAGCTTGCTGACCGCCTGCACCGCATCGGTGTGGAACCAGGCGCCGGCCATGCGCGCTTGCTCGGCGAGCGATTCGAGATCCTGCAACACGCCGGTTTCGTTGTTGGCCAGCATCACCGAAACGATCTTCGGTTTGCGGGCCATTACCACCGCGAAGTGAGCAGCATCGACCCGGCCATTGGCGTCGACCGCCAGCTTTTCGAGTGTCCAGCCGCGTTTGCACAATTGCTCGGCAGGCTTGATCACACAGGGGTGCTCAATCGCACTGACGGCCAGCAGACCAGGCTTCAGACAAGCTGCGGCGCCCTTGATCAACAGATTGTTGGCTTCCGAACCGCCACTGGTAAAAACCACTTCGCTGGCATGTGCACCGACTGCCGCAGCGACCTGGCTGCGCGCCTCGTCGATCGCCCGCCGTGCCGCACGTCCATACTCGTGCCGGCTCGAGGCATTGCCGAACTGCCCAGAAAGATAGGGCAGCATCGCCTCGAGCACCGCCGGATCGGTCGGGGTACTGGCATTGTGGTCGAGATACACGGGCGCGAACATGGCGGTTGACGCTCAGCTTTCCAGGGCAACGGCCTTGGCGCGTGCCCGCGGCCTGCTCCGGCGCGCATCATGGACAACGGCAACCTTGCCGCCGGTTTTCTGGAGTTGTTGATTGACGAGTTCGGCCAGCGTCACCGAACTGAGAAACTCGTACATCTTGTCGTTGAGCGTCGACCACAGCTCGTGCGTCATGCAGCGCTCATCGTCGCGGCAGTTCTCACGGCCACCACATTGCGTCGCATCGAGCGGTTCATCGACGGCACGGATGATGTCGGTGACCGTCATCTCATTGGTTGGTCGCGCCAGACAGTAGCCGCCACCAGGGCCGCGCACGCTTTCGACGAGACCATAGCGGCGCAGCTTGCCGAACAACTGCTCCAGATAGGAAAGGGAAATTTTCTGGCGATCGCTGATTCCAGCCAGAGACACTGGACCCTCGCTACAGCGCAGTGCCAGATCGATCATCGCAGTCACTGCGAAACGTCCTTTGGTAGTTAGTCGCATGGCTCCTCCACGGATATTAGTAGTTGATCAGGTGATCAGACTATAGTGACAACTTGGAAATTAGTCAACTATTTTACTCAGGTATTGAGGGTCGAAATGGTCAGTCGTGACCAGCCCGTCCTTGACCTCGACGCCGGCCTCGTCGAGTTTCCTGAGCAGCAGCTCAAAACGCCGGTCAACCTCGACCGCGTGGTCAAGAAGTCCATGAATCGCCTTGGCCAGCGGGTCATCCTGATCGCCAGCCAGGGCATAAGCCGAGAAACCCAGCTGCCCGGCCATCTGCTCACGCTTCTCGGCCTGCACGCTGCCGATGATGCGCGCCGGATTGCCCACCGCAGTGGCTCCTGGCGGCACGCTCTTGATCACCACCGCGTTCGAACCGACCTTGGCTGACGCACCGATGGTGATCGGTCCAAGTACCTTGGCGCCAGCACCGATGACCACACCATTTTCCAGCGTCGGATGCCGCCGGCCCTTGTTCCATGACGTGCCGCCGAGGGTGACGCCGTGGTAAAGCGTGACATCATCGCCAATGATGGCAGTCTCGCCGATCACCACGCCCATTCCGTGATCAATGAACAGACGCCGCCCGATCGTCGCTCCGGGGTGGATTTCAATACCGGTGAAGAAACGACCGAGGTGCGAAACCGCGCGACCCAACCAGTGCAGTTGATGCATCCACAACCAGTTCGCCAGACGATGTGAGACCATCGCATGCACACCGGGGTAACAGGTCAGCACCTCCCAGAAGGTCCGGGCAGCAGGGTCACGATCGAATACCGATTGAATGTCTTCTCGCAGGCGGCTGAACATGAAAGGAAAATCCTTCAGCGAAAATCCTTGTGGGAAGGATCTCATCATACAATAACCAACTATTTTGATCCACTATTATCTACAGAGTTGCTTGTACCGCTGGCCATCCCGCGCTTTCCGGCAACCTGCCTTTCGACCGCGTCGAGCAGTCCGCGGAGAATGTTGATCTCGTCGCGTTCAAGCTCGGCACGTCCGAACAGGCGACGCAACTTGGGAAGCAGCCGCCGTGGTCGCAGCGGGTCGAGAAAACCGCTGCTCACCATGACCCGTTCAAGATGCTCGAAAAACCGCTGCACATCCTGGTAGTTCGCCGGTGGCGAAGCAAAAGGCACCGCTTTGCTGAGTACCGGTGGATGGCCGTCAAAAGCCGCCAGGCGCAACTCGTAACACAGCAGTTGCACCGCTGCAGCCAGATTGAGTGAGGCGTACTCCGGGTTGGCGGGGATGAAGACCGTACGCTGACAGCGCTGTACCTCGGCGTTCGACAGCCCGGCAGTCTCGTTGCCAAACAATAGCGCCACCTCGCCCTCGTCGGCCCTGGCGAGAATCTCTGCCGCAGCCGAGCGTGCCGGCAGTGGCGGTGGCCCGAGGTTGCGCTGCCGCGCCGAGATTGCGCAGGCAAATACGCAATCGGCCAGGGCTGCATCAATGCTCGTACACACCTCGGCCGTCACGAGCAGGTCTTCGGCCCCGGCAGCGCGGGCCAGCGCCTGGTCATCGGGAAAGTGCTTCGGATTGACCAGCAACAGGTGCGACAGACCCATCGTCTTCATCGCGCGCGCAGCGGCGCCGATGTTGCCGGGATGACTGGTATGCGACAGGACGACGCGGACCCGGTCGAGCGGCGAGTGCGAAGATTGAGACCTGGCAGGCCGGTTCATATTAGAATCCAGGCTCTCCACAGCCATCAGGCCGCACCCGCCGGGTTTCTCAAAAGTCATCCATGCATCCAGCTCTCAACATCCTCATCAAGGCGGCTCGCCGCGCCAGCCAGATCATCAATCGTGCCTCACTGGATCTCGAGCACCTTCAGGTCACCACCAAGCGTCAGAGCGATTTCGTCACGGAAGTGGATAAGGCCGCCGAAGCGGCGATCATCGACGTGCTGCGCGAGGCGTATCCGGAATACGGCATTTTAGCAGAAGAGTCCGGTCAAACCGCCGGCAGCACCGGCGCCAGCGAGTATCAGTGGATCATCGATCCGCTTGACGGCACCACCAATTTCATTCACGGTCTTCCGCAATACGCGGTCTCGATTGCGCTCGCTCACCGCGGTCAGATCACCCAGTCGGTGGTGTATGACACGGTCAGGAACGAGATGTTCACCGCCAGCAAGGGCGCCGGCGCTTTCCTCAACGAACGCCGCATCCGTGTCAGCAAGTGCCTCAGACTCGAAGACGCGTTGATTGGCACCGGTTTCCCTTACCGTATCTACGACCACATCGACGCTTACCTGGCGATCTTCAAGGAACTGGCGCGAAAAACTGCCGGCCTCCGCCGCCCCGGCGCCGCTTCTCTCGATCTGGCCTACGTGGCCTGCGGTCGTTTCGACGGCTTCTGGGAATTCGGCCTGTCGCCCTGGGACATCGCCGGTGGCGCGCTGTTGATTTCCGAAGCCGGCGGCCTGATCAGTGATCTGGCAGGCAACGAAAGCTACCTGCAAACCGGCAACCTGGTCGCTGGTACGCCCAAGGTCTTTGCGCAATTGTTGCAGGTTATCGACAATCATCGGACGGCGGGGTTGGCGGCGTGAATGGGCGGGAATCCCGTTGAGACTGCGGTGACCGCCTGCGGTCAGAGTTCGAGCTCCGCAATCAGCGGCGCGTGATCCGAGCAGCGGGCCCAGGACAGACCCTTGGGAACCTGCATTTCGAGTATCTGGAAGCCGCGCACGTAGATGCGATCAAGCGTCAGCCACGGGGCAAAACTTGGAAAGGTGCGCGCCACGCCAGCCTGTGTATCGCTGGCGGTGCGCCAGGGCAGCAACCAGTCAAGGACGCCACGGTCACCGCTTTCCGACGCGGCGGCCTCGCCCACTTCATCGACACCCAGCCGGTCGCGCAGCAGACGATCGACTCGCTGTTGCCAGTCGTTGAAGTCGCCGGCAATGATCAGCGGCGCCTTTACGGGGACTTCGCGCTGCACGAAATCGGCCAGAAAAGTGGCCTGCCGCAGGCGGCTGCGCTTGATCAGGCCGAAATGGACGCAGATCAGGTGCACCTCACGGCCCTTGCCGCGGCCGAAGCGCACCACAGCGTGCAGCAGACCGCGCTTTTCAAGGATATGGTCGGAGATGTCGTGGTTGGTGAAGTCGACAATCCGATGGCGCGAGAGGATGGCATTGCCGTGATGACCATGCGGATAAATGGCGTTCATGCCATAGGCGCGGTGCGCGTAAGCCCCCGTGGCCAGAAAATCGAGCTGCGTACCCGATAATGGATAACCAGGCTGACGAGCCAGCCGTTCGTTGCGGTCCTGCACCTCCTGCAGGAAAACGATGTCGGCGTCGATGGCGTCGAGCGCCATGCGTACGTCGTGGATGCGCGGTCGCCCGCGGATACCGGTAACGCCCTTGTGGATGTTGTAGGTAGCAACCCGAAGCCTCATGGCAGGGCCTGGCAGGCGGCTGGCTGATGCTTCACGGCAGGCGTTCGAAGTAGCGATCGATCAGGGTCGGATCGTCGAAATGGCGGCGCCCGACGAAAGCCGTCGCATGTCGCCCCCATTGCCGCATCTGCCCGGCGCTGACCACCCCCATCGGCCAGAAGTAGAAGCGTTCGCGCCGCTCGCTGCCGTCGATCAGTCCATCCGGGGTGAAAGCGCTGCGGCTGCCGCCGTCGGGCAGAGGTAGCGCACGCAGCTCGTCGTCGTCGCGCAGCACGAGTGCGACGCTGTGATCCGGTCGCGCGACGTCGATTTCGACCCGCTGCAGATAGTGCGTGCCCGCCGCGATTTTCAGCACGACGCGCTCGTGCGTCGCCAGTGAGCGTAGCGTTTGAGGGGCAAACAGGTTTTCATCGATGCTCTCGGTTTGCGGTCGCGCTTGTACCTGCTCGGTCGGTATGAACAGATGATAGCAGCCACAGGGATGAATCGTGTCATAGACCAGAGGGGTGCCGTCCTCGGCCAGGGTGACGCGCCACATCAGGCCATCGAGCCGCCCGGCCAGGACGTCGTAGGCATGCACCGGTGGGCGCGCCGGAAACCATGCAGTGTATATCAGTTGTAGCAACCAGCGCCCAGCGAAGTGTGCATGGCTGGTGCGCACGTACAGCACCGGCTGGTTGAGGGCAACGCCGATCCGCAGCCGGCCATCAGAATCGATCCGCCAGACCAGTGCGCCGGGCTGATCGGCGTCGCTCACCGTGGCAATGTCGAGTTGCGGGGCGTGACGAAGGATCAGGCTGGTCAGGGTCTGTCGAGTGAGCACTGGCAGGCCAAGTTCGGGTAAATCAAGCAGCGTCGGCATAGCGGCCAGGGATTCACTGACGGTGTAGCGCCGACGCATGGCGGCAAACGGGTCA
This sequence comes from Accumulibacter sp., assembly GCF_036625275.1. Lineage (GTDB taxonomy): Bacteria > Pseudomonadota > Gammaproteobacteria > Burkholderiales > Rhodocyclaceae > Accumulibacter. The sequence continues at coordinate 21,944 of NZ_JAZKUD010000018.1, read as the reverse complement.
GTCGCGGTCTGTGCGGCAAACTCCGCCAGCGTGTCGCGCTGCCAGCTCCGGATGCCGGCAGCGAAAGCATAGCGTGTCAGCGGATAAAGGCCCAGCGCACGCATCGCGATCGAGTAGTCGTCGGACACCTGAACTGCTCCGAGCAACGCCGGCAGCTCATGCTGATCGGCCCATGCCAGCAGTTGCCGGCAAGCGGCCAGCGCGTCGGTCAAGGCAGCAGCGTCATGACCGGCATTGCCCAGTTCGATGCGCCGTGCGGTGGCGTCCAGCACGGCCAGCGTGGCACTCCAGGCCTGTGCCTGCGGCACGGTCAGGTCACTCTGCGCTGCCATTTGGGCGAGAACACGATCGGCCCGCCGGTAGGGAAAACCTGGCACGCGTGGCGCCTGCGCATCACGTGTGCCAGCCTCGTCGATCAGTCGGTCACTGACCTGGAAAAGCCGCGCGCAATCTCCTAAGGCATCGTCCTGCTGCAGGCGTTGTGCGACCGGCGCGTATCCGTAGGGGTCAGAACTTGCACAGCCGATAAGCAGGCCGCAGCACAGAGCGATGGCGAGACCGTTGTTCATCATTCGGCATGCTCCGCAGCGACCAGCAGCGCCTGTCGCCTCTCGATCTCGCGCAGCATCGCCTCGAACTGTGCGCGCATCGTGCTTCGCACGGCGGCAACGCCGAACAGCGGGCCGATCACCACGGGTAGCGGCCGCGTCAGTTCGAACTGCGCGTCATAGTCCAGCCGCACCCCGGCACGCTGCGCCAAGCGGATCGCGCTCAGCGTGTAACGGCCGCTGAAGCTGCGCAGCGTCGGCTCACCCGCGTCCAGTGGACTCGCCTCCATGCGCGCCAGCACCATCGTGTAGGGAAGGTGCTGAACCGCCAGGCGGACCCGTACCGGCAAGTCGATGAACCATACCGAGAACACGCCGACCTGCTCGATACTGAGCTGGTTTCCTGCACGCGCGAGAACGCGTGCGCGCGTCACTCCAGGAATGAACTCGCGCAGGCGCTCATAGTCGGTGAGTGTTTCCCAAACCACGCGCTGATCAGCGACCAACTGCGCGCTGGCCCGCACACTGTAGATTTCACCGTCGAGCGACACCTCGGTGCGAACTGCTGCGCCGCTGGCTGCATCGCTGCTCTGCGCCGTGGCATCGCCAGCGATCATCAGTGACATCAGAGCCACCAGCGCGCCCTGCGAGCAGCGGCGCGCGGCTGGACGCAGCACTGCGGCGAGGGGTCGTCTGGTATACTGCGCAGTCTTGACAGACATTCCACTACGACCGTCGGACATGAAATATCAAATCATCCCGGTGACCCCTTTCGAGCAGAACTGCAGCCTGCTCTGGTGCGAGCAAACCAAGCGCGGTGCCGTCGTCGATCCGGGTGGTGATGTATCGCGTATCCTGCGAGCCGTTGCGGCCAACGGCGTCGAGCTGGAGAAGATTCTCGTCACGCACGGTCATATCGACCACGCCGGCGCCGTCGCTGATTTGGCGGATCGCTTGTCCTTGCCGATCGAGGGACCGCAGCGCGAAGACCAGTTCTGGATTGACGGCATGCCGGTGCAGAGCAAGATGTTCGGCTTTGCCAACGTGCGATCCTTTACTCCTGACCGCTGGCTCGTCCAGGGCGACAAGGTCTCGTTCGGCAGGGTCGAAATGGATGTCCTGCATTGTCCTGGCCACACGCCTGGGCACGTGGTTTTCTTTGACCAACCAGGCCGCTTGGCGATCGTTGGCGATGTGCTGTTCCAAGGATCGATTGGCCGCACCGATTTTCCAAAAGGCGATTTCGACACGCTGATTTCTTCGATCCGCAACCGGCTCTGGCCGCTTGGCGACGACGTCGCCTTCATTCCCGGTCACGGACCGATGTCGACTTTCGGAACAGAGAGACGCAGCAATCCTTTCTGCGGAGACTAACGATCCTAACGATCAGTTCTTCGGGCTGACCGTTCTCTCGTTCAGTTCTAGAAGTGCAGCGGCCGCTTGTCGCAGGCCAGCGCAGCTTCGTGAACCACCTCCGACAGTGTCGGATGCGCATGGCAAATGCGCGCCAGATCTTCGGCGGCAGCGCCGAACTCCATCGCCACGACCCCCTCCGAGATCAGCTCGGAAGCATTCGCACCGATGACATGGACACCGAGGATGCGATCGGTCGTGGCGCAGGCGAGGATCTTGACGAAACCGCCCGGCTCGCCCATACCAAGCGCACGACCGTTCGCGGCAAAAGGAATTTTGCCGGCTTTGTAAGCGACACCTTCGGCCTTCAACTGCTGTTCGGTCCTGCCGACCCAAGCGATCTCCGGACTGGTGTAAATCACCCATGGGACGGTCTCGTGGTTGCAGTGCCCGGACTGACCAGCCATGATCTCGGCGACCATGACACCCTCCTCCATCGCCTTGTGCGCCAGCATCGGACCGGCGACGACATCACCCACTGCCCACACGCCGGGGAGATTGGTACGGCATTGGGCATCGACTTCGATCTGGCCTCGCTCGGTCAGTTTCAGGCCCACCTTGTCGGCGTCCAGGCCATCCGTGTTGGGAATGCGTCCGATCGAGACAATCAGCCGATCGGCATCAAGTTTCTGCTCGCTGCCGTCCCTGCCGATATAGTCGATCGAGACCCCTTTCTGGGAAATCTTGACATCACCGATTTCGATGCCGGTAATGATCTTCAGACCTTGTTTGGCAAAAACCTTGGCGGCTTCCTTGGCCACGTCGATATCGGTGACTGAAAGAAATTCCGGTAGCGCTTCAAGGATGGTCACTTCGGAACCCAGGCGACGCCAGACACTGCCCATTTCAAGTCCGATGACGCCGGCACCGATGACCGCGAGCCTCTTCGGAACAGCGTTGAGGTCGAGCGCACCGATGTTATCGCAAACGATCTCGTTATCGACCGGCACTCCAGGCAAATGACGGGCCTTGGAACCGGTCGCAACGATTATCTGCTTCGCCTCGACCAGGGTGTCACCTACCCTGATCTCCCAGACCTCGCTTTCTGCCGATCCCTTGCGTCCAACAAAAGCACCGTGCCCATTGAGCAGGGTGACCTTGTTTTTCTTGAACAGGCCCTTGATGCCGCTGGTCAGCTGTTTAACGATACCCTCCTTGCGACCGATCATCCTGGCCACATCGATGGTCGGCGTACCGACACAGATCCCCTGCTCAGCAAAGCTGTGCCCGCTCTCCTCAAAGAGGTGCGAGGTATGCAGCAGCGCCTTCGAAGGAATGCAACCAACATTCAGGCAGGTTCCGCCAAGACGCGGTTCTCCCTTGGGGTCGGCATAGGCATTCGATTCACAGCAGGCGACATTGAAACCGAGCTGTGCGGCCCGAATGGCGGCAATGTAGCCGCCCGGGCCACCACCGATAACGAGAACGTCAAATTGTTTGGACATGATTGATTCCCTTTCTAACGGTCATGACTTTCTCCGACACTCCCGATTCATGATCCGTGATGGCCCGTGCCTCGGTGGCGGATGGTCAAACGCCAAGCAGCAGGCGAGCTGGATCCTCCAGTGCTTCCTTCATGGTCACCAGGCCGAGCACCGCCTCGCGACCGTCGATAATCCGATGGTCGTATGACATGGCCAGATAGTTGATCGGACGGATCACTACCTGGCCATTTTCGACCACTGGACGGTCCTTGGTCGCATGAATGCCGAGGATCGCCGACTGCGGCGGATTGATGATCGGTGTCGACAACATCGAACCGAAGACACCGCCGTTGGAAATCGAGAAGGTGCCGCCGGTCAGATCTTCCATCGACAGCTTGCCGTCCTTGGCCTTGCTGCCGAATTCGCCGATTTTCTTCTCGATGTCGGCAAGGGTCATCTGGTCAGCGTCGCGCAGGATCGGCACCACCAGGCCGCGCGGGCTGCCTACGGCAATGCCGATGTCGATGTAGCCATGGTATACGATGTCGTTGCCATCGACCGAGGCGTTGATCACCGGGAATTTTTGCAGCGCCGCAACGGCGGCCTTGACGAAGAAGCCCATGAAGCCCAGACGAACGCCGTGTGCCTTTTCGAAGCGATCAGCATATTGCTTGCGCAGCGCCATGATCGGGCCCATGTTCACCTCATTGAAGGTGGTCAGGATCGCATTGGTCGCCTGCGATTGCAGCAGGCGCTCGGCAACTCGGGCACGCAGACGTGACATCGGTACGCGCTGCTCCGGCCGGTCGCCAAGCGGCACCGTCACGCTTGGTGCTGGTGCCAGCCCCGAAACCGGGCTGACCATCGGCACGGCGACCGGGCCTGCAGCCGCAGCTGTAGCCGCTTTGACTACCGGCGCCTGGGCAGCCAGTGCATCACCCTTGGTCACCCGGCCGCCACGACCCGTACCCGCAACACCGCTGGCGGCAATCCCCTTCTCCTCCAGGATCTTGCGTGCCGCTGGCAAAGCGACACCAGTAGCCGTGACCGGAGCTGCCACCACGGCATCAGCCCTGGCTGGTGTCACCTTGGCCGCGGGTGCTGCTGCAACTGTGCCGGCCTGGGCGGCAGTATCGATGCGCGCAATCACCTCACCCGCAACTACAGTCTCCCCGTCAGTCTTGACAATTTCAACCAGCACGCCACCATCCGGTGCTGGCAGTTCGAGGACGACCTTGTCGGTCTCGATGTCGATCAGGTTTTCATCCCTTGTGACGGCTTCGCCGGCCTTCTTGTGCCAGGTAACCAGGGTCGCTTCGGCAACTGACTCGGAAAGCTGTGGAACTTTGACGTCGATGATCATGTTCTCTCCGTTCTAGGGCAATTTGTAGTACTCGATCTCACCGAAGGCGGAGTCGATCAGAGCCTTTTGTTGGGCGTTGTGCTTGCTTTGGTAGCCAACCGCCGGGGACGCGGAAGCTGGACGAGAAACCAGCAACAAATGCTGCTTGTCGCTGAGCGAGCGCGACAAGTGCTGACGCGAGGCAATCCAGTACCAGGCACCCTGATTGCGCGGCTCATCCTGACACCAGACGACCTCCGTGGCTTTCGGGTACTTGGCCAGTTCCTCCTGGAAAGACTCTTGCGGGAAGGGATAGAGTTGCTCGAGTCGGGCAATCGCGACATGCGAGATCTTCCGCTCGTGCCGTGCAGCCACCAGTTCGTAATAGATCTTGCCAGAGCAGAAGATCACTCGGGTGACCTTCTTGGCAATGATCGGTTCGACTTCTCCGATCACGCGCTGGAATTCTCCTTCGCTCAACTCCTCCAGTGTCGAGGTCGCATCCTTGTGGCGAAGCAGCGATTTCGGCGAGAAAACGACCAACGGTTTGCGCTGGCTACGCAGTGCTTGCCGGCGCAGCATGTGGAAGACCTGCGCTGGTGTCGATGGCTGGCAGACTTCCATGTTCATCTCGGCACAGAGCTGCATGTAACGCTCGATGCGAGCCGAAGAATGCTCCGGACCCTGTCCTTCGTACCCATGCGGCAGCAGCAGGACCAAGCCACTGGCCCGCCCCCACTTGGCTTCTCCGGCAGCGATGAACTGGTCGATGACCACTTGCGCGCCGTTGGCAAAGTCGCCGAATTGAGCCTCCCAGACCACCAATTCGTGCGGATTGGCGGTCGAGTAGCCATACTCGAAGGCCAGCACCGCTTCCTCCGAGAGGACCGAGTCGAAGCATTGGAAACTGCCCTGCCGATCCTGCAGATTGGCCAGCGGGTAATAGGTTCCATGATCCCAGTGCTCACGATTCTGGTCGTGCAGCGCAGCGTGCCGGTGGAAGAAGGTGCTTCGACCGACGTCCTCGCCGGAAATACGAACGCCATAGCCGGAAACCAGCAGCGAGGCATAGGCCAGGTTCTCGGCCATCCCCCAGTCGACCGGCAGCCTGCCTTCGCCCATCTGGCGACGGTCCTCGATGATCTTCTGGACGCGGCTGTGCAGCGTGAAGTTCGGCGGAATGGTCGCCAATCGCTCGGACAGGCGTTGCAGTTCGCCGACCGGTACCTTGGTATCACAATTTTCGATGTATTGCGGCGAAACGAACGGTGTCCAGTCGATGGTCATCGGGTGCTTGTAACCGGCGAGGACCGGGTTATACAACAGTTCGCCACGATCGAGGTGGGCACGGTAATCGGCGATCAGTTCGTCCGGACCCTCGGCGTGCAGCACCCCTTCGGCAACCAGCTTGTCCGCGTAGAGCTTGCGTGTGCCGGGATGCTGCTGGATCTTCTTGTACATCAGCGGCTGCGTGACCATGGGCTCGTCCTGCTCGTTGTGACCGAGCTTGCGATAGCAGACGATGTCAACCACGACATCCTTCTTGAAGGTCTTGCGGTATTCGACGGCCAGGCTGGTGACCAGCGCCACCGCTTCCGGATCATCTCCATTGACATGGAAGATGGGGGCTTCGGCCATCTTGAAGATGTCGGTGCAGTACAGCGACGAACGATAATCGCGCGGATCGGAAGTGGTGAAGCCGATCTGGTTATTGACGACAATATGAACCGTACCGCCCACCCCATAACCGCGCGTCTGCGCGAAGTTCAGCATTTCCTGGTTGACTCCCTGGCCAGCGACGGCCGCATCCCCATGGATGAGTACGGAGAGCACCTTGTCCTTGCCGTTCTCGCCGCGACGACGCTGGCGCGAATACACCGAACCGATGACGACCGGGTTCACGATTTCGAGGTGTGAGGGGTTGAACGCCAGCGTCAGATGGCAGGGGCCGCCCGGAGTGGACACGTCGGACGAGTAGCCCATGTGGTACTTGACGTCACCGGCGGTCAGTACCTGCGCTTTTTTACCCTCGAATTCGTCAAACAACATCGACGGTGCCTTGCCCAGCGTATTGACCAGGACGTTGAGGCGGCCACGGTGGGCCATGCCGACGACGATCTCGTCGACCCCACCGGCGCCGGCGACACGAATCAGTTCATCCATGGCCACGATCGTCGATTCGCCTCCTTCGAGCGAGAAGCGTTTCTGCCCGACATAACGGGTATGCAGGTAGCGTTCGAGCGTTTCGGCGGCAGTCAGACGTTCGAGCATCCGCCTTCTCTGCTCGGCGGAATAGCTCGGCTTCGAATGGATGCGCTCGAGGCGATCCTGAATCCAGCGCTTCTCGGCAACCGTACTGAGGTACATGTACTCGACACCGATCGATCCGCAATAGGTCGCCTTGAGTGCGTCGTAGATCTGGCCAAAGGTGGCGTGGTCCGGCGTTCCCTTGAATGATCCGGCATTGAACACCGTATTCAGGTCAGCATCGGAAAGACCGTAATAGGCGGGATCGAGTTGCGGCACCTCCGGACGCGGCGTGCGTTTCAGCGGGTCCAAGTTGGCCCAGCGGTCACCAATGAAACGATACGAAGTGATCATCTGGAGAACGCTGACCTGTTTCCTGTCATCTACTGGCGCGACTGCTGCGGCGCGGTAGCCTCCCTTTCTTGCCAGTTCGGCAAAAGCATTGATCACCGGCAAATGCGGAACATCGCGAGCAACGTAACCCGGCAATTGCGCCAGCTTGTCGAAATACTCGCGCCATTGCTCGGAGACAGAGCCAGGATTGTCGAGATAGTTTTCGTACAACTCCTCGACAAAGGGTGCGTTGCCGCCAAAGAGTAGGGAGTTACCAAAAAGCTGATTCATCATGGCAGTTTCCTGTCGTCACCGTTCCGGTTCGAATTGGGAAAACCTGTGGCGGGAAAACCACAGCATGAAAAAAGGGCGGCTACCACCGGCCGCCCCTTGGAGTCGATCAGCCTAGCGCTGGTCGATGGCAATGACGTCGCGCCTGGCTTTGCCGACATAGAGCTGGCGTGGACGACCGATCTTGTATTCCGGATCGTTGATCATCTCTTCCCATTGCGTCATCCACCCGACCGTACGCGCCAACGCGAAGATGCAGGTGAACATGGTGGTTGGAATGCCAAGCGCCTTCTGAACGATTCCCGAGTAAAAATCGACGTTGGGATAGAGCTTCTTCTCGATGAAGTAGTCGTCCTCCAGAGCGATCTTCTCCAGTTCCATCGCCAGCTTGAACAGACGATCGTTCTCCAGACCGAGTTCCTGCAGCACATCGCCGCAGACCTTGCGCATCAGTTTGGCGCGCGGATCGAAGTTCTTGTAGACACGGTGACCAAAACCCATCAGCTTGAATTCGTCGTTCTTGTCCTTGGCACGGGCAATGTAGCGGCCAACGCGCGAGACATCGTGAATTTCCTCCAGCATCTGCAGACAGGCTTCGTTGGCACCGCCGTGTGCCGGGCCCCAGAGGCAGGCAATCCCCGCCGAGATGCAGGCATACGGATTCGCACCGGAAGATCCCGACAGACGAACCGTCGAAGTCGATGCATTCTGCTCGTGATCGGCATGCAAGGTGAAAATGGTGTCCAGAGCGTGCACCAGCACCGGATTCGGCTTGTACTCCTCGCAGGGCGTGCCGAACATCATGTGCATGAAGTTAGCGGTGTAATCGAGGTCGTTGCGCGGGTAAATGAACGGCTCGCCGACGTGATACTTGTAGGCCATCGCGATGATCGTCGGGAGTTTGGCGACGATCCGGTTGAAGCTGATGTTCTGGTGTTCGAGATCGGAGAAATTCTCGGCTTCATGGTAAAACGCCGACAAGGCGCCAACGACCCCCACCAGGACAGCCATCGGGTGTGCATCACGACGGAAGCCCTGGTAAAACTTCACCAGTTGCTCGTGCACCATCGTGTGTACCTTGATGTTCTTCTCGAAGTTGGTTTTCTGAGTGGCCGTCGGCAGCTCACCGTTCCACAGCAGATAGGCCACCTCAAGGAAGTTGCATTGCTCAGCCAGTTGCTCGATCGGATAACCCCGATAAAGGAGTTCGCCCTTGTCGCCGTCGATGAACGTGATCTTCGACCGGCAACTCGCCGTCGACAGGTAGCCGGAATCGTAGGTGAAATGACCGGTCTTGCCCAACAGGGTACGAATGTCGATGCAATCATTGCCGTGGGTAGGCGTCATGATTGGAAATTCGACGGGCGCCCGCCCCTCGATGGTCAAAGTTGCTTTACGTTCGATCGTCATTTATTTATCCCCGTTCAGGTGTTGAGGTCACAGCTACGAACAGGAAGCCACCAGACTATGGCAACTTCCTTACTTAACTCTTACGGTGCGCAACAAGGCAACGACTTCGGCCTGGACCGCATCTGCGCACTCGTGGCTACCATTGACCAGCGGCCAGAGTTCCAGGTCTTCCATATCAGCCAGAGTAATAAATGCCTCCGCCTGTTCGGGGCCCAGCGTCGGGAAGATCCGGTCAAGAAACTCCCCGAGCAAGAGGTCCATTTCTAGCATGGCTCGTCGCGTGCAGCGCCAGCGCAAGCGGTTGAGGTTTTCTCTGTCCTCCATCAGACCACACGACGAACCATCATTTCCTTGATCTTGCCAATTGCCCGCGTCGGATTGAGACCTTTCGGGCAGACATCGACACAATTCATGATGCTGTGACAGCGAAACAGACGATAGGGATCCTCGAGATCATCGAGACGCTCATTGGTCGCCTGGTCACGGGTATCGGCGATGAAGCGATAGGCGTTCAGCAGGCCGGCGGGACCGACAAACTTGTCCGGGTTCCACCAAAAAGAGGGACACGAGGTCGAACAGCAGGCACACAGGATGCACTCGTACAGACCATTAAGTTCTTCACGTTCTTCTGGCGACTGCAGTCGCTCGCGTTCCGGACGTGGTCCTTCATTGATCAGGTAAGGCTTGATCGAGTGGTACTGCTTGAAGAACTGGGTCATGTCGACGATCAGGTCGCGGATAACCGGCAGGCCTGGTAGCGGCCGCAAGACGACCGGTTGCTTGAGATCCTTGATCTCGGTGAGACAGGCCAGGCCGTTCTTGCCATTGATGTTCATCGCATCCGATCCGCAAATGCCTTCGCGACACGAGCGGCGATAGGAAAGCGTATCATCCTTCGCCTTCAGCCGGGTCAGGATGTCGAGCAACTTGCGATCGATGGAGAAATCGACTTCGACCGAGATGTCCTGCATGTAGGGCGCGGCGTCCTTGTCGGGATCGTAGCGGTAAATCTTGAACTGCATGGTACTGGTGGTCATGATCATTGACTCCTTGACGCACGATCAATAGGAACGCGTCTTCAGCGCGATGGATTCGACGGACAGCGGCTTCATGATCACCGGCTTGTAATCGAGACGATTAGCATCGCGGTGCCATAAGGTGTGCTTGTGCCAGTTGATGTCGTCGCGCCCGTTCGGATTCGCTGCAGTATCCGGCGCGTCGTCACGGACATGGGCACCACGCGACTCCTTGCGCGCCTCCGCCGAAATCATCGTCGCCTTGGCCACTTCGATCAGATTGTCCAGTTCCAGGGCCTCGACTCGTGCCGTGTTCCACACCTGAGACTTGTCCTTGATCTCGGTTCTCGCGACCGCCTTCTCGATATCGAGGATTTTCGCAACACCTTCGGACAGCATGTCCTTGAAGCGGAAAACGCCACAGTGTTTTTGCATCGTACGCTGCAGTTCGAGACGCGTCGCGTTGACGTCGGCCCCGCCGGTCTGCGTGTTGAGACGGTGCAGGCGTGCCATCGTGCGATCCGCGAAATTCTCCGGCAATTCCTTGAGACCGATGGCTCCGGACTTGAGGTCGTCGATGACCGAATCGCCGGACGACTTGCCGAATACCAGAAGGTCCAGCAGCGAGTTGGTTCCCAGCCGGTTGGCGCCGTGCACCGAAGCACAGGCGACCTCGCCGGCGGCGTAGAAGCCCTTGACCGGCGTGCCGTCATCGGCAACGACCTGGCCCTTGTAGTTGGTCGGCACACCACCCATCTGGTAATGGCAGGTCGGCACCACCGGGATCGGCGCCTTGATCGGGTCGATGCCGGCAAACTGGATCGAAATCTCGCGAATTCCCGGCAGGCGCTTCATGATCGTCGCCGGATCGAGGTGGGTGATGTCGAGCAGCACGAAATCCTTGTTCGGACCGCAACCACGGCCCTCGTTGATTTCCGTGACCATGGCGCGCGACACCACGTCGCGAGAAGCCAGGTCCTTGGCATTCGGTGCGTAACGTTCCATGAAGCGTTCGTTGGTCGAATTACGCAGGATGCCACCTTCGCCGCGCACCCCTTCGGTAATCAGCACGCCCGCACCAGCGACGCCGGTCGGGTGGAACTGCCAGAATTCCATGTCCTCCAGTGCAATGCCGGCGCGCGCCGCCATGCCCAAGCCGTCACCGGTGTTGATGAAGGCATTGGTCGATGAATAGAAAATCCGGCCCGCACCTCCGGTGGCAAAGACGGTGGCCTTGGTGTGGAAAGCAACGACTTCACCTGTTTCCATTTCAAGGGCGATGACGCCGAGCACCTGGCCGGAATCGTCGCGGATCAGGTCGAGCGCCATCCATTCGACGAAGAACTGCGTATTGGCACGCACATTGCGCTGATAGAGCGCGTGCAGCATGGCGTGACCCGTGCGGTCTGCCGCGGCGCAGGCGCGGCGAACCGGTTTCTCGCCAAAGTTCGACATATGTCCACCGAAGGGACGCTGGTAGATCTTGCCCTCATCGGTGCGGTCGAAGGGCATGCCGAAGTGCTCGAGTTCAACGACGACCTCGGGTGCCATGCGGCACATGTATTCGATCGCGTCCTGATCACCGAGCCAGTCCGAGCCCTTGACGGTATCGTACATGTGCCAGTGCCAGTGATCTTCCTCGGAATTGCCGAGCGAGGCCGATACTCCTCCTTGCGCCGCCACAGTGTGCGAACGGGTGGGAAAGACCTTTGACAACACGGCCGTCTTCAGACCAGCTTCGGAAAGCTGGATCGCTGCCCGCAGGCCGGAGCCACCGGCCCCAACGATAACCGCATCGAACTTACGTACCGGAATGATTAGCTTGCTCACTTACATTCTCCACAGGATCTGAACCGCCCAGCCGGCATATCCGACCAGTACCGTAGCCGTCGCAATCATCATCAGCAGACGCAAGCCATCGGGCTTGACGTAATCCATCCAGATATCCCGGACACCGATCCAGGCATGGTAGAAGACACTGACAAAGAACAGAAATGTGGCGAATTTCATGAAGCCGTTGGCAAAGATGGTGCGCCAGGCTTCGAAGGAATCGGGCCCGACAGCACCGACCACGACCAGGAAAATGACTGTGTAAACAGCCATGATGATGGCTGTGGCACGCTGGATCAGCCAGTCCTTGAGGCCATAGTGAGCCCCGACGAGAATACGATTTACCATAGCACTTTAGCTCCGACGATCAGGGTCAGCGCAATGCTGACCGCGAAAACGACCTTGCTCGACAGACGTGCCGCCTCAAGTTCAATCCCTTTGTGTAGATCGAGCAGCAGATAGCGGATGCCGGCGCAGAAGTGGTGCATGTAGAACCAGATCAAACCGAGCAGGACGATCTTGACCAAGGGGTGAGCGACGACTCCCTTGACGCTGGCGAAGGTTTCTGGAGACGTGAGACTGCTCTGGAACAGCCAGAGAAGAAATGGCAACAGCAGAAACAGCCCTGCCCCGCTGATGCGGTGAATGATTGAAAGGATACCCGGAAGGGGTAGCCTGATAGTGGGCAAATCCAAATTCTTTGGACGCTTTTTCTTGATCGCCATCTCTGCCATGAACGTCATCCCTCATATGATTAGCTGGCCGAATGTACGCCACCCGACCCCCTTCGATACCACGCTGGATTATAAATCATCCAGACGTGCCTGACTTACCCGAGAAACCTGTTCCGGGTCCTCAGCCCAGTTCATTGTGATAATGATAGTTGCGTGTCGAATAGAAACCCCGCCGCCATTCGACGGGCTTGTGGCCATAGGTGAAAGTCACCCGCTCGACCAGTAACAGCGGACTTCCCTCGGCTACCTGCAGCCACTCGGCACTGACCCGGTCAGCCGCAACGGCGCGCAGCCTTTCGTCGGCACGGATCATGCGAACGCCATAACGCGTCTCGAACAGGCTGTACAGTGACTCGCCTGATCTGAGCACCTCGAGTGACAGATCGGGAAAGAGTTCGCTCGGAAGATAAATCTCGTCGAAGACCACCGGTTCGTCACCCAACTTCAACAGGCGACGAAGAATCGTAATGGGCGTCCCCGTCTCGATGGCCAGAATGCGCGCGACATCGGCACCAGCCTTGGCGCGCCAGCATTCGAGCGGGATGCTCTGGGAGATCTGCAACTCTCCTTGATTGGGGAGCAGTCGGAGAAAGCGGAAAAACGAACCTGGATCCTTGTGGGTGGCGACGAAAGTCCCTTTACCTTGCTGGCGAACCAGGAGATTCTCGGCAGCCATTTCGTCAATGGCCTTGCGCACCGTACCCTGGCTCACACCGAAACGGCTGGCCAGTTCGGACTCACTCGGGATGGAGTCCCCCGGACCCCACTCACCCGACTCCAGATTGTGCAGGATCAGTTCCTTGATCTGCCGATACAGCGGACTGAAGGTAGGAGGATGCAATGACGATGACCGGCCCATGGACAGTCATTTCAGCATAATTTGACGCTCGCGTCTATCCTGTTCGAACTATTCATATCTTATATAAGACATAAGATAGATTTGACACCTGCTGACCATAGATCTTATGATCTGCCTGATTTGCTACCCCCACAGCAAACGGCTTGCGGGGGCAACGCCGATCGTTTTTTCTGCTCAAGCTGCCTACTTTACGTCGTCACTAACAACAGGAGCCGCATCATGTCCAAAGTCCCCATGCGCGTCGCGGTCACCGGCGCCGCCGGTCAAATTGGTTACAGCCTGCTTTTCCGGATTGCCTCCGGCGAAATGCTCGGCAAGGATCAACCGGTCATCCTCCAGCTACTCGACCTGCCGCAAGCTCAAAAGGCCTGCCAGGGCGTGATGATGGAACTCGAAGACTGTGCCTTCCCGCTACTCGCCGGCATGTTCGCCACCGATGACCCGAACCTTGCTTTCAAGGATGCGGATGTCTGCCTGCTGGTTGGCGCACGTCCACGTGGTCCGGGAATGGAGCGCGCCGACCTGCTGACCGCCAATGGTGCGATCTTTACGGTGCAGGGCAAGGCCATTGCCGAGAATGCCAGCGAGGACGTCCGCGTTCTCGTCGTTGGCAACCCCTGCAATACCAATGCCCTGATCGCAGGCGCTGCCGCCAGAAAAGTCGGCCGCACCAATCCGGACAACTATCATGGCATGCTGCGCCTCGATCACAACCGTGCACTTTCGCAACTCGCCGCAAAAACCGGCCGGCCGGTCGCAAGCTTCAAACAGCTCGTGGTGTGGGGCAATCATTCGCCAACGATGTACGCCGATTACCGCAATTGCACCTCTGGCGGCGACAACGTCAAGGCCCTGATCAATGATCCGGTGTGGAACAATGATGCGTTCCTGCCGACCGTCGGCAAGCGCGGCGCCGCGATCATCGATGCGCGCGGCCTCTCCTCTGCCGCCTCGGCAGCCAATGCCGCCATCGACCACATGCGCGACTGGGTTCTCGGTTCTGACGAATGGGTGACCATGGGCGTCCCCTCCGATGGCTCCTATGACATCCCGACCGGTATCGTTTTCGGTTTCCCGTGCGAATGCAAAGACGGTTCGTTCAAGATCATCCAGGGAATCGAAATCGACGAGTACTCGCGCGAGAAGATGAACAAGACTCTCAAGGAACTGACCGACGAAGCGGATGCTGTCAAGGACATGCTCTAAGCGAGTCATCAGCAGTCGTTCTGAACTTTCAGCCGCGGGCCAGTCCGCGGCTTTTTTTCAGGCGTACTTTCCAGGTCAAAATTCAAGTTCGGGGGTGTACCGCAACGAAACTGCCTCACCAACGAGCGGGAGCCATTGATCGGGCTTAAGGAGGCGTTGGATTTCTTTTCCTTCCCTACTTGTTTTCCTTCTAGAATAACTGCTTCTCGAAACCCGCAAGTAACCCTCATGCGCCACTCCACAGAGAAACTCTTCACAGAGGCGAGACCATTTCCTCTCGCTCGCATGCACACGGACAACCCGCATGCATCTGCTGGAGGAAGCAAAACCGCGCTTCTTCGCCTGCAGCCATGAGCCTGCAGGCGCTGACCACGGCAATCATCGAATTTCGCGATCAACGCAACTGGGCGCAGTTTCACAGTTTGCGCAACTTGATCGTCTCATTGAATCTTGAAGCCAGCGAGTTGCTCGAACTGACGCAGTGGAAGAGTGACACCGAGATGACTGCAATGGCGGGCAGCACCAGCGCGCAGGAAGCCCTGCGCGACGAATGTGCCGACGTCCTGATTTACCTCTTGTTGATTGCTGAAAATGCCGGCATCGACCTTGAAGAAGCCGCACGCGCCAAACTCGTGAAGAACGCGATCAAGTATCCGGTTGCGCGCAGCTATGGATCAAACCGGAAGTATTCAGATCAATGAGCAGCACGCCAGACCCGGCTGCAAGCCGCTTCCCGACCATCCGCCAGATCCAGGCCAGCGCCGTTCTCGGCTGGGTGCAGGCAGGCTGGCATGACTACCGTCAGAGTGGGTTTGCCAGCCTGTTCTACGGCGTTTGTTTTGCCTTCGGCGGTTGGTTGCTGCAGGTGGTTTTTTCTCATGCCATCGCACTTCTCGCGGGGCTGACAACCGGCTTCCTGCTGTTGGGCCCTTTTCTGACATTCGGACTCTACGATCTGAGTCGGCGTATCGAAGCCGGCAAACCACCCCAACTGGCCCCGACTCTCCTCGCCTGGCGTTCGAATCTGGCGAATATCGGGCTGTTTGCCGCGCTGCTGGCGGTGATCCTGCTGATCTGGGCACGCGCGTCAATCATTATCTTTGCGCTTTTCTTCGCCGGTGGATTGCCCAGCTTCGCTGATGTCGTGCGCACCGTCCTGACTTTCGAGCAACTCGACTTTGCTTTCGCTTACTTTGCCGTCGGAGGGTTCTGCGCCTGCTTCGTCTTCGCGATGAGCGTCATCGCCCTGCCCATGATGCTCGACCGCAAGACCGATGCGATCACGGCGGCGCTTGCCAGCCTCTTTGCCTGCGCTCGCAACCCCGGCCCAATGCTGCTCTGGGCCGCCTGCATCGCGATCCTCGCCGCCATCGGCTTCGCGACGCTGTTTCTCGGGCTGGTCGTGACCATGCCGCTGGTGGGGCATGCGAGCTGGCACGTCTACCGCGCAGTCGTGGCCGACGAGGAGCAGGCTGAACCGCGCTGAACGCGACTACAGCCTGGCCTGGCTACTCCGGCAAACCGTTCAGGAAGTACAGACTTTCCAGCCGCGGCCCCGGTTTGCCGAGCATGCCGAACCAGCGATCATGGATCGCGTAAATCTCGCGGCTGCGGCTGAGCCGAGCGAGTTCGCGGTTCACTGCCAGGCGAAAGGCCGCATCATTGCGGCGCATCATCAAAGCGTAGGGCTCGAAGGAGAAGGTCTCGGGACCGATCGACCAGTCATTCTGGTTGCCTGAGTCGAGGGCCAGCCCGATCAGCAACGATCGATCCGAGGCGTAGGCCTCGACCTTTCCCTGCAGCATTGCCGCAATCCCCTGCGAGTGATCACTGACCTTGACCAGTTCGGCAGCGACCTTGTACTCCAACAGTGCCGCGGCAATCGTCCGTTCGCTGGTGGTTCCTGCGGCGACGGCAATCCGCTTGCCGGCCAGGTCTTCGAAGCGCCGGATTCCGGCAGCCCGGCGCGACAGATAAGTGCCGCCGTCGATGAAGGTCAGCAGACTGAAATCGACTTCCTCCATGCGTGCCAGCGTACTGGTGGTCGAACCACATTCGAGGTCGATCGCGCCCGATTTCAATTTGGCGACCCGTGTTTCCGGCGTCACCGGAACCCACTGCAGTTGCAGCTCGTCGAGGTCCAGTTGCCTGACGATTGCCGCCGCCACCCTGATGCACAGGTCGACAGAATAGCCCCAGGGCTGATTGTCATCGCCAGTGTAAGAGAAGGGTACCGCGCTCTCGCGATACCCGAGTGCGATGGTCTTTGACGCCTTGATCTTGTCGAGTGTCCCCGCCGCCTGCGCCGGTACGACAAGACCCAGGAGCATAGTCGTTGCCGCCCACAGAACCCAACGATGCAACTGCATGCCATTCCTCCCAACGGTGATGACGAAGATCGCCTTCTCGAATGATCAAAGCCGTGAAGCCGTGATTCTGATCGATCGACGGTGATTTGAAGAAGGCATTTTATAGCTGCGTGCGGTATAGTCCAGGAACAGATTACTCAACTCGTTTAGCGGCCGATACCCGATGCCGGCCTCGACGGTCCAACTCTCAATACCTTGAGAGATGACCGCCTTCCGCCCAGGCATGTCATCAGATACATTTTCTCGATACATTGACGCACCTACGGACAATCAGGCAGGCCATGACCGACAATCTGTTCTCCATCTGTGAGCCGCGACCCGATGTCCTGCAAGGGGCGTTGCGGGAGAGCGACTTTGCTGCGGACCTCTCGCAGGTGTTGCGGGGCGACGCTCCCGACGAGTACAAGCGCCCGGCGCTGTTCTTTGCCAACACCTACCCGACCAAGGGCATCAAGAACGTTCTCAAGCTGGTTGCGCTGCGGGTCAGTGGCCATCCCGACCAGATTGGCGCCATCTTTCGTCTCGACACCCAGTTTGGCGGCGGCAAGACGCACGCTCTGATTGCGCTCGCGCACGCCATGCGCAGCCTCTCCGAGGTGGCGAACGCTGACGAGTTTCTCGACGCCTCCCTGCGCCCCTCGGTGCCGGTGCGCATCGCGGCCTTTGATGGTGAAAATGCCGATCCGGCCAATGGACACCGGCTCGGCGACACCCTGCGTGCCTACACGCCATGGGGGGAACTGGCGTATGCGCTGCGTGGTGAAGCCGGGTATCGCCTGGTCGAAGCGAGTGACCGCGAAGGAATCGCGCCGGGTGCCGACACCTTGCGCGAGTTGATCGGCAGTGAGCCGGCGGTGATCCTCATCGACGAGATCGCCCCCTACCTGCGCAAGGTGGCCGGTCGGAATGCGCAGCGAGCAGGCGAACAACTCCTTGCCTTCATGACTTCGCTGATCAAAGCGGTGGAAAGCTCCCCCTATGCGGCGCTGGTTTTCACGCTGGCAGTGGGTCGTGACGGCAAAGCCTCCGACGCCTACAGTCGCGAGACACAGGACATCGCCGCCTTCTTCGCCGAGGCCGAGAGCGTCGCCGCCCGCAAAGCGACGGTGATCGACCCCACCGAGGACGACGAGACCGTCAAGGTCATCTGCCGAAGGCTGTTCACCCACATCGACCGCGACAAGGCACGGTTCGTCATCTCCGCGTACAAGTCACTGTGGGACGCCAACCGGGAACTGCTTCCGCCGGCCCCGGCCGAGGATCGGCGTTTGGACGAGTTTGCTGCCGGCTATCCGCTGCACCCTGAACTGGTGAATGTGCTGACGCAGAAGACCGGCACCCTGGGCAACTTCCAGCGCGTACGCGGCATGCTGCGTCTGCTCGCGCGTACGGTGGCACGCGCCTGGCAGACACGGCCCGCCGACGCCTACGCGATTCACACGCATCACATCGATCTCGGGTTCGAGCCGATACGCCTCGAACTCGTCACCCGCCTCAAGCAGGACATCTACGTGCCGGCCATCAAGACCGAGATTGCCGCGGTCGAAACCACACCGGCCCTGGCTGAACAGCTCGACGCGGGGCCGTTCAGGGGCCTGCCCAAGTATGGATCGTACGTCGC
This sequence comes from Accumulibacter sp., assembly GCF_036625275.1. Lineage (GTDB taxonomy): Bacteria > Pseudomonadota > Gammaproteobacteria > Burkholderiales > Rhodocyclaceae > Accumulibacter. Next base: position 3,301 of record NZ_JAZKUD010000018.1, on the reverse strand, counting down.
CCGCTGCGCGTTCATGCACACCCTGGCGTTCAACGAGACCTTGCGCGGACTCAACGCCGAGGAACTGCGCTACGCCATCCTGAGCCCGGGAACGGACGTCGCATTCATTGACGACGCACGCAAACGCTTCGCCACCGACTCGGCGTATCTCGACGACAAACCCGGTGCGCCGCTACGTTTTCTGGCCGAGGCCAATCTCACCCAGATCATTCGGCGCGAAGAAACCAACACCGACCGCGACGAGGCGCGCACCCGCCTCAACAGCTTCATCCGCGATCTCTTCGCCGGCACCAATCTCAATCTCATCCCCTTCGCTTCAGGCCCTCACGACGTTCCCGACGACGATGGCAGCGGACGCCCCTACCTGGTGATGCTTGGCTACGAAGCCACCCAGGTCTTCAGCGACGCGGTCACTGTCGACAACCTGGTCGCGAAAGTCTTTCTGCACAAGGGGGGAGGAAGCGACTGGCGCCACAACCGGAACCATCTCGTCTTCCTGCTGGCAGACGCGGCCGGGGTGCCCAACATGAAGGCCAAGATGCTGCGCAACATCGCGCTGGAGTCGCTGCGGCAACCCGGCAAGCTCAAGGACCTGGCCGACTATCAGGTGGCCAAGCTGCAGGAACTGCACGAACGCTCCAAGCAGGAACTCGCACTGGCCGTGCAGCAGTGTTTCCGACACATTTTCTACCCATCCCGCAATCGACTCGACGGGGCCAACTGCGACCTCGCGCACACCGTGGTTGACATTCAAACCGCCTCGGACCGGCCGGGCGATGGCCAGCGCCAGGTCGTCACCCAACTCCAGAATACCGGCAAACTGCGACTGCCGACCGACAAACCGGACTCGCCGGTCTACGTGCGTGACCGCACTCCCCTCAAGAAAGGCCAGATCACCACTGCCGCCCTGCGCACCGAATTCCGCCAGGACCCGTCCTTGCCGATGCTCGTCGGTGACGAGGTGTTCATCAAAGGCATTCGTCTGGGTATCGATCAGGATGACTACGTCTACCAGTCAGGCGACCTCTTGCGTGGCAAGGGGGACCCGCATGCCGAAATCAAGGTCGACGAGCAGTCGTTCATTTATACGACTTCGTATGCCCAGGAGCACGGCATCTGGCCGCGACAGGAGCCAAAGAGCGAAACCAGCAAGACCGACTCAAATACGCGATCGACCGATGACCAGGCGGACCCGCGCCCAGGAGATTACGCTGCAACCAGCGACCGAACGATGCCCAAGGCGAAGTCCCCCCCTCTACTTGAGGCAGAGGACGTTCTCAAGGCAGCGCTCACCCGTCTTCTGGAACAAGCGCGGCTCAATGGCATCCGCAGCCTGGCGACGCTGACCATCCGGCCATTCGACAAATCGGACGCGTTGAAACTGATGCCGCTTGTCAAGTCGATCCCGAACGCCAGCAAGCGGGTCGAGATGACCGCTTTTTTCGTGACCTCCGGCGGTTCCACCGCCGACATCAGCTTCAAGGGCGACATCGAAGATGCGATTGCTCTCAAGGACTACCTCGAACCGCAGTTCCGTGCAGCCAGCGACATCGACGCGGCTGTTTCCTTTTTGCTCCGCTTCGAGCCGCCGCTTGCCGTTCAGGGGCCTTCCGCCGAAGGCCTGATTCAGCGGCTGACACGACTGGTTTCGCCCTCGGCACACGTGCTGGCCACGGCCGCAGAGCAGGATTGAGCAGGATCGCCAATGAGCAAAGTGACCCACCTGAGTGCCGCAAAGCACGCTTCCGCGCTGCCCCAGTACGAGATGCGCGCTCGCCGGCTCGCCGGATCGGATATCGAGGTCGAGATCTGGCAACTCCCTGCCGGCGCTACGCCGCACATTCGGCAGCCAACCTACATTGCCGGGTTGCGCGGTCGCAACTTGTCGCTGATCGAGCACCGTCTGCTGCGGCGTCTGAAACAGTCACGCATCGACCTGAGCAACCTGCCCGCCTTCGATGCGCTGAGGATAGTGGTCGATGAAGAAATGGCGATCAGTCTCGGGCTACTGTTTCGCGCCCTGGCGCCGATGCGCAATCGCGAGCATATCGCGGCGGTCGCCGAAGGCATCGAAGCGATGAGCAAGGAGGAAGCCGGCTACTGGCTCGGCATGGCCATGCACCGCAAGCACCCACGGCGCGTACTGATGGCGCTGCGCTTCCTGCTCATCGAGCCGAAACCCTGACGGATGCGCGAACTCACCGGGATTCGCAGGCCCACGAGTTCCGGGAAGATGACAAAGCGGTCCTCCTCCCGGCTCCCGCGGACTCAAACTCTTCCGAACTGGGTGCGATTGAAAGTATTGGCCGATAATATCAACTTGCCTTCCGCTTCAAGGGAGAGTCAGGGGCACTCTCCCTCCCCTTCAAGGGGAAGGTCGCGCCAGCGACGTTTGCGATTGGACGGGTCGGGGTAGGGATGGGGTAGCGGAGCAGAAATGGAAAAGGGAACAGGCGCATGAAAGGGCAGACGAACCGTTCGGTGATCGACAATGCGCTTCAGAATAAGCTGCGAACCCACATGACCGATGCCGAAACTCGCTTGTGGCAACGTCTGCGCGGTCGGCAGATCGCGGGCTTCAAATTTCGTCGTCAGCATCCGTTCCTGGATTATGTGCTCGATTTCGTGTGCCTGGAAATGCGGCTGATTGTGGAGGTGGACGGAAGCCAGCACCAAGACTGCGAGGCAGATCATGTACGGGATCGACGACTCCATAAGGCCGGCTTCCGCATCATGCGATTCTGGAACAACCAGGTGTTACAGGAAACTGACGCTGTGGTAGAGGCTATCTGGACGGCGTTGCAAGACGAATCCGGGGATGCTGTATCGCTGATGACCTCATCCTCACCCCAACCCGTCCAATCGCAAACGTCGCTGGCGCGACCTTCCCCTTGAAGGGGAGGGAGTGGCGGCTCCATCGCGGCTCGCCACCAACATTTTCGATTGCATTCCTTTCCAACTTTCGTGTTGCCATTGTCTTTTGTTCTTGCTACGTTAGTAGGAACAATTCCTACCATTTGCCGCGAGAGGTGCCCATGACCACCGCCGAAAAAATCAGCATTGCCTTGCCGCCCGAGATGGTCGCCCTTGTCCGCAGCGCCGTTGCCACCGGTGAATACGCTTCGAGCAGCGAAGTCATCCGAGACGCGCTGCGCGACTGGACGAGCAAGCGCAACGTGCGTCAACAGGGGATCGCCGAGCTGCGTCAGATCTGGCAAGAGGCAATCAATGACGGGGCACCGGGGGTTGCGGCCGACGAGGTGCTCAACCGCCTGGAGCGCAAGTATCAGGCGATCGCCGA
>NZ_JAZKUD010000017.1:0-57481 GCF_036625275.1 Accumulibacter sp. | reverse complement strand
GGGGGCAGCGGACGCCTGCCCTGGGCGCGCAGGCGGTGACATGACACTCAACTTTCCTCATGGGGCCTTGCGTATCTTTCATCGCCGGCTGTTTTGAACCGAATAAGCTGTTCTTCGGCAACAACCGAACAATCACCTTGTGGATGGAGAAAGAACCATGAACAGCAATTCAGTCGTGCTTTACGAAAAGCGCGGCAGCGTCGTCCATTTGACCCTGAACCGTCCGGAGGCGCTGAATGCGCTCAGCCTGGAAATACTGACCCGCCTTTCCGCGCTGCTGGACGAGGTCAGGAGGGACGAGTCGGTTCGCGCGGTGATCATTACCGGCGCCGGGAGCAAGGCCTTCTCGGCCGGTGCGGACATCAAGTACCTCAGCCAGTCGACGCCGATGAAGGTGCGCGAGTTTTCGCAGCTCGCCGTCACGGTCACCAACCAGATCGAGAATCTGGGCAAGGTGGTGGTGGCCGCCCTGAACGGCTACACTTTCGGCGGCGGCCTGGAGATCGCCGAGTCCTGCATGATCCGTATCGCCTCGAAATCCAGCCGCCTGGGTCACCCCGAGGTGAGCATCGGCGCCGTGGCCGGCTTTGGCGGGACAACGCGTCTGGCGCGTCTGGTCGGCCGGGGTCGGGCCGCCGAAATGTTGCTGCGCGGGCGTAATGTCACTGCCGATGAGGCGCTGCAGATCGGCCTCGTGCAATTCGTCGTCGACGATGACCGGCTGATGGCGGAGACGGAAGTGATCGTCGACGACATCCTCGCCAAGTCGCCCAGCGCGGTGAGGCTGACCTGGGAGGCCCTGCACCGTGGCCTGAACATGACGCTGGAAGAATCCGCCGCGCTCGGTGCCGACTTCTTCGGACTGGTTGCCTCGACGGACGATTTCCGCATCGGTACCCAGGCCTTCGTCGACAAGACCAGGCCCCGCTATGTTGGCTACTGAACGGGCAGCTTGCTGAAAGGCACGTTGAACACATGCCAGGCGCCCGGGTTTTCCGGGCACCCTGATGGCCGGGCTGCATTGCGGTGGTTAATCCGGGTTGGGTAGAGCGGGGGCCGCTTCGAGTCCAGCAACCCCTGCGGCGACGACGACCCAATGAGCGTCTGTCCGCCGTTGAAGGGGATGTGATGGCGGCGACTGAACGTTCCGGGTTCGAAATTCTGGTCTCCCCGCCTCCAGACGAGGTTGGCGAATCCCCCGGATCACCGCCGTCTCGGTGATGAAGGCGATGATCTTCATCTCGCTGCGCACCTCGGCATCGACCGGGAAGCCGCCACCGTGCTCCCACTCGGCCATCCCCTGCGCATCGTCGGCCGACAGCAGACCACGCCGCAAGGCCGCGCGCAGCAGTCGCCGGCGCACCGCGACCTGAACCTGGCCGATTGCCGTCAGCGGCGAGCGGGCACTGGACACCCGAGGCGCGACCGGGGCTTTCGCTTGCGGCGATGGTTACGCCTGCTTCCGTCGCCACGCGGCGAGCGCTACCAGCGAATGCTCGAGCGAGGCAAGCAGTTCCACCCCCGCAACTTCGGGGAGGCGCTTGACGCCGCCCCCGCCGGCCCACAGCGCCACGGCCGTTGGCAGGAGCGCGCGCAACTGCTGCAGCAGTCCGGGGATCTGCCGTTTCGGGAAGGCCACCGAGAACGAGAGGGCAACGATGTCGGCCCGATGGGCGGTGGCGGCGCGCGAAATTTCGAGCAGCGGCATCTGCGCCCCAAGCGGGACACATTCGGCGCCTTCCAATGCGAACAGGGCTTCGGCCATCAGCAGGCCGAGGACGTGCGCTTCGTCCGGAACGCTGGTGAGGACGATCCGCGGGCTGCGCTGGCCGCCGGGGAGGCTGGCAATCGCCTGGCGGAGGAGGCGCTTGGTCAGTTCGGTAAACAGATGCTCCTCGAAGACCTCGATGCTGCCTTCCTCCCACGCTGCCCCGACGTGACGGGTGAGCGGCGCGACCGTGTCCTGGACGAATCGTTCCAGTCCCTGGCGGGCCATTCGCTGCTGCATCGCCTGCTGGTAAGCCGCGCCGTCATGATGCTTGATCAAGGCCACCAGATCGTCAAGTTCCGCGGCTGCGTCAGCGTCAGAGGCAGCCCGCGGCGGTTGCGGACGCCGCTGCGCCAGCACCTTCAGATCCTCGGTGGGGGTGGCAAGCAGTTTCCCCGGCCGGTGCCCGGCATCCATCAGGCGCTTGACCAGCCGCAGGCGTTCGACCTGTTCGGCTGGATAGACGCGTTCACCATGGTCGTCACGACCAGGGACAGGAAAGCCGTAGCGGCGCTCCCAGACGCGCAGGACATCCTTGGACAGACCTGTGTCGCGTTCGACAGCAGCAATGTTGAAGCTCGGAGTATTCATAATTGTCCTGAACAAATATTAGACAAACAGTTGACATTTCGGATTTCGGTGCTTACAGTATAGACAAATACGCTTTTTGTCCAGAACAAAATTACCGAAGGTTGAACATGATCAAAGCATTGAAACGCTCCATGCTGGTCGCGGGACTGCTGACACTGGGGGTCGTTCCGAGGGCTTCCGCCGCCGCCTGCCCGTCCTTGCTCAACCACACCTTTCCCGCATTGCTGGACGGCAGGCCGATGCCGCTCTGCCAGTACGCCGGCAAGGTCATCCTGGTGGTCAACACGGCGAGCTTCTGTGGATTCACGTCGCAATATGATGGGCTGGAAAAGCTCCATTCCCGCCTCAGGGACAAGGGTCTGGTCGTGCTCGGCTTTCCGTCCAACGACTTTGGCGGGCAGGAACCCGGCAGCGACAAGGAAATCGCCGATTTCTGCCGCCTGACCTACGGGGTCGAGTTTCCGATGCTCGCCAAGACGACGGTCACCGGCAGGGAAGCCAACCCCTTCTACCTGAAGCTGGCAGAGATCACCGGCAGCAAGCCGAAGTGGAACTTCCACAAGTACCTGATCAATCGCGATGCCTCGCAGGTCGTTGCCTATGCCAGCTCCACCAAGCCGGATGACAGGGATCTGCTGAAGAAGATCGACGAATTTCTCAAATAGAGCAACCGCCCCAACCCCAAGGAGTCCATGTCATGAACGCACCCGAACACTTCTTCCTGCCTGACGTCCAGTCGGTCGCCGACACCCGCTGCCTGGCCATCCAGAACGTCGGCGTCAAGGGCTTGCGCTATCCGCTGCAACTGGAGACGGCGAGCGGCGAAGTGACGAATACCGTTGCCAGCCTGACCATGACGGTCGGCCTGCCGCCCGAAGTCAAGGGTACCCACATGTCGCGCTTCGTCGAACTGCTCGAAGGCCGGCGCGGCGCGCTGACGCAGGACGGCCTGTCCGCCTTGCTCGGGGAAATGCTGTTGCGCCTCGATGCTTCGAGCGGGCGCATCGAGATCAGCTTCCCTTACTTCATCCGCAAGACGGCGCCGGTGTCGGGCGTCGATAGCCTTCTCGACCACGACGCCACGCTGATCATCGAACGGCCGCAAGGGCAGCGTTCGACCCTGACCCTGCGCGTGACCACGGCGGTGACCAGCCTCTGCCCCTGCTCGAAAAAGATTTCCGATTACGGCGCCCACAACCAGCGCTCGCACCTCACGCTGGAAGCGAAACTGCGTTCGCCGATGGCCATCGAGGAACTCGTCCGCCTGGCCGAGGAGGAGGCATCGTGTGAAGTCTTCGGCCTGCTCAAGCGCGCCGACGAAAAGTGGGTGACCGAACGTGCCTACGACAACCCGAAGTTCGTCGAGGATCTGGTGCGCGACATCGCGCTGCGCCTGATGAGCGAGCCGCGCATCGCCGAATGGAAGGTGAGTTCGGAGAACTTCGAGTCGATCCACAACCACTCGGCCTACGCCGAAATCTCCGGTTCGAACGGATAGGAGGACACCGTGAAAGACAGGCAACGCATCGCCGTCGTCGGCGCCGGCATCTCGGGTCTCGCCACCGCCTGGCTGCTCGGGCGCCGGCACGACGTGACGCTATTCGAGGCCGGCAGCTATCTGGGCGGCCACACCAACACCGTCGACGTCACGCTTGAGGGCAAGACGCACCCGGTCGACACCGGCTTCCTCGTCTTCAACGAGAAGACCTATCCGAACCTGATCGCGCTGTTCGCCCTGCTCGGCGTCGACAGCGTCGAGACCGAAATGTCCTTCGCGGTCAGCCTGGAGAACCCCGACATCGAGTGGTCAGGGAGCAACCTCGCCACCGTCTTCGGGCAGAAGCGCAACCTGATGCGCCCGCAGTTCTGGACCATGCTCTCCGACATCCTGCGTTTCAACCACGAAAGCGTCGCCTGGTTGCTCGCGTACCCCGACAAGCAGCGCAGCCTGCGCGATTTCCTGAGCGCCGGCCGCTATTCCGCGGCGTTTTCCGAATGGTATCTGCTGCCGATGGCTGCCGCGATCTGGTCCTGCCCGACCGGGCAGATGCTCGAGACACCGCTCGCCACGTTTGTCCGCTTCTGCCAGAACCATGGCCTGTTGCAAGTCTTCGACCGCCCGCTGTGGCGCACCGTCAAGGGTGGCGGCCGCGAGTACGTGCGCAAGATCGCCGCCCAACTCGACGACATCCGCCTCGCCTGCCCGGTAGGCGCGGTGGCCCGCGAGGGCGCCGGACTGCGCGTGACCCACGCCGGCGGCGGCGAGCACTTCGACCAGGTGGTGATGGCCTGCCACAGCGACCAAGCGCTCGCCATTCTCGGCCGCACCGCCAGCGAGGAGCAGCGCGGAGTGCTGGCGGCGATCCGCTATCAGCCCAACCGCGCCGTCCTGCACACCGATCGCGCCCTGCTGCCGCGCGACGAGAAACTGTGGTCAGCGTGGAACTACACTGCCGGCAGCGGCACCCCGGGCGAGCAGCCGGTAGCCGTTTCCTACCTGATCAACCGACTGCAGCCGCTACCGTTCGCGGCGCCGGTCGTCGTCACCCTCAACCCGGCGCGCGAGCCCGATCGGTCCAGGGTCATCGCCGAGTTCGACTATGCCCACCCGATCTTCGACGGCCCGGCCATCGCTGCCCAGCAGCGGCTCGCCGAGGCGCAGGGTGAGGGCGGCATCTGGCTGGCCGGCGCCTGGGGCAGCTATGGATTCCACGAAGACGGCCTCAAGTCGGCCCTGCGCGTCGCCAACGCCATGGGGATTCGCGCCCCGTGGCAGGGCGAGGCCGCGGTGCGTGTCCGCGCACTGGCGAGCGCCTGAGATCGCCATGCCTGCCCGTCCCCGCCTTCTGATCGGCCAGGTGATGCACCGGCGCCTGCGCCCGGTGGTCAATGCCTTCACCTATCCGGTCTTTTTCGTCCAGTTGCCGGTGGCCGATCTGGCGGCCGTAAATGGTCCACTTTTCTCGGTCGACCGCAATAACCTGCTCAGTTTCCACCAGAAGGACCATGGACCGCGCGACGGCTCGTCGCTGTTGCCGTGGATCCGCTCGCTGCTGCGCCGCCACGACTTGCCCGATGACGGCGAGGTCACCCTGCAGTGCTTTCCGCGGGTGCTCGGCTTCGTCTTCAACCCGGTCAGCTTCTGGTTCTGCCGCAATCGGGACGGCCAGCTGATCGCCGTTCTCGCCGAGGTCAGCAACACCTTCGGCGGTCGCCACAGCTATCTGCTGCACCACCCCGACGGCGCCCCGCTGCGCGAGGGGCAAACGCTTACGGCGGGCAAGACTTTTCACGTTTCACCGTTCTGCACGGTCGAGGGTGGCTACCGTTTCCGCTTCCTTGTCGAGCGCAAGTGTCCGCTCATCCGCATCGACTACGATGACGCCGAAGGCGAGTTGCTGCTGACCTCGATCTCAGGCAAGTCGACGGCCTGGTCCACCCGCGCCCTGCTCGGCGCCTTCCTGCGCATGCCCCTGCTGACTGCCGGCATCGTCTTCCGCATCCATTGGCAGGCCCTCAGGCTCTGGATCAGGGGCGTGCCTTTCGTCGGGGCGCGCCCATCCCATGAACAGCAACCCCTTCAGGAATCGACCCAGTGAACAACACAATGATCCTGCGCGGCGGCGACAGTCCGGCCCGCGATACCCGCCTGGTTCTCGGGCTCCTCGAACGAATCACCGGCGGCATGCTGGAGATTCGCCTGCCCGACGGCTCGAGCCGCCTGTTCGGGTCGGGCGAGCACGGCGTCACCCTGCAGGTCCATGATGAAGCGATGTTCGACCAGGTGCTGGCGCGTGGCGACATTGGACTGGCCGAGGCCTATCTCGACGGTCGCTGGGATTCGCCCGACGTCAGCGGACTGCTGGCGCTGCTGGCGCGCAACCGGGACGTGCTCAGGAAAGCAGTCTATGGTTCGTGGCGCAACCTGCTCGCGGCGCGCTGGCGCCACTGGCTGAACCGCAACAGCCGGAGCGGCAGCAAGCGCAACATCATGGCTCATTACGATCTCGGCAATGATTTCTACCGGCTGTGGCTGGACCCCACCATGAGCTATTCGTCTGCCCTCTATCGGGCAGGCGACGGCGGCGACCTGGAAAGCGCACAGCGTGCCAAGTACCGCCGCATCCTGCGCCGCCTGCAGGCAGTCCCGGGGCAGAGCGTCCTCGAGATCGGCTGCGGCTGGGGCGGCTTCGCCGAGATCGCGACTGCGGAAGGACTGCAGGTCACCGGCCTGACGCTGTCGCCGGCGCAGCTCGAATGGGCGCAGCAGCGGGTGCCGCAAGCCGATCTCCGGCTGCAGGACTACCGCGACACCAGGGAGCAGTTCGACCACATCGTCTCGATCGAAATGTTCGAGGCGGTCGGCGAGCGCTGGTGGCCGACCTACTTCCGGACTGTCGCCAAGGCGCTGAAGCCGGGCGGCCGAGCGGTGGTCCAGAGCATCACCATCCGCGACGACCTGTTCGCAGACTACCGCAAGGGAACCGACTTCATCCAGCAGTACGTTTTCCCGGGCGGCATGCTGCCGTCGCGCTCGGTATTCCGTGCCACGGCGGCCAGACAGGGGCTCGCCATACGCGGCGAATACGCATTCGGCGCCGATTACGCGCGGACTCTTGGCGAATGGCGCCGCGCCTTCGACGCCCACTGGCCGCAGGTCGCCGCGCTCGGTTTCGATGAGCACTTCCGCCGCCTCTGGCGCCTCTATCTCAGCTATTGTGAGGCAGGCTTCCTTGCCGGGAACATCGATGTCGTCCATTTCGAACTCGTTCATCCCTAGGCGCCGCCTGCTGTTGGGCCTCGCCGCGTGGCCGCTGGCGGGCCTCGCGACGACCGATCCGAAGACGCCCACCACCGGTTTCCGGCGCTGGGGCAGCGGGGAATTTCGCCGCTTCGGCCTCCTGATTTATGAGGCGACCCTGTGGACCGGCAGCGACGATCCGCTGCGCCCGCCGCTGGCGCTCGAGCTGACCTACAAGCGGAAGATCAGCGGGCGCGATATCGCCGACGCCAGCGTGCAGGAGATCCGCAATCTCGGCACCGCAGACGAGCCGCGTCTCAGAGACTGGGGCGAACGGATGGTGAAGATCTTTCCGGATGTCCGTCCCGGCGATCAGATCGTCGGCGTGCACCTTCCCGATGCGGCGCGATTCTACTTCAACGACCGCAGCATCGGAGCCGTCGACGACCCGGCGTTTGCCCGGGCCTTCTTCGCCATCTGGCTCGATGCCAGAACCAGCGCGCCCGATCTGCGCGCCGCGCTGCTCAAGCGCCAGGACTCCTGAGGCGATGACCGCCGGCAGCACGCTTGCCTACGGCCTGCTCGGTCTGCCGCTGGCCTTCGCGGCGCTGCCGGTCTACGTCCATGTGCCGCGCTTCTATGCCGAGGTGACCGGCATCGAACTCGCGCTGCTCGGCGCCATCCTGCTCGGCACGCGGCTGCTCGATGCGGCAATCGACCCGTGGCTGGGCTGGCTCGCCGATCGTGTACCGCGCCCGACCATGGTGGCTCTGGCCCTGCTGCCCTTCGCCGCCGGCTTCGTCGCCCTGCTCAACCCACCGGCCGACCATGCGGCAGCGTGGCTGGCCGGCTCGCTGGCGCTGACCTACCTCGGCTTCTCGGCTGCCTCGGTCGCCTACCAAGCCTGGGGCGCCGATGTCGGCAGCACTTCCGCCCAGCGCACGCGTTTGACCGCGGCTCGCGAGGGCTTCGGGCTGGTCGGCGTCGTCCTCGCCGCCACCCTGCCGGCGTTGCTGGCCAGCGATCTCGGCGAGGGAATCAGGCGCCTCTCCTGGGTCCTGCCGCCGCTGCTGCTGATCGCGGCTGCCACCACCTTCAGCCGCGTCGGCGCCGGGCAGCCGGTGCCGACGCCAGGCCAGGCCTTGCTGCCGAGTCTGCGCCTGGTCATGAACGACAGCGCTTTTCGCCGCCTGCTCGGCGTCTTCGTCGCCAATGGCATCGCCGCCGCGCTGCCGGCGACGCTCTTCCTCTTCTTCGTCGCCGATGTGCTGCACCTAGAGATGGCGAGCGGCCCGCTGCTGGCCCTGTACTTCGTCGCCGGCGCCGCCTCGCTGCCGCTCTGGATCAAGCTGTCGGCGCGCTTCGGACGCGTTCATGCCTGGCTCGGGGCGATGTTGCTGTCGATCATCGCCTTCGCCGGCGCCAGCCTGCTCGGCAGCGGCGACCTCTGGCCGTTCGCCGCCATCTGTATCGCTTCCGGGCTGGCGCTCGGTGCCGATCTGGCCCTACCCGCCGCCATTGCCGCCGATCTCGGCGAGCGCCAGGGGCGGGCGGGCGCCTGCTTCGGCGTCTGGAACTTCGTTGCCAAGCTCAACCTGGCGCTGGCCGCCGGCCTGGCGCTGCCGCTCCTCGCCTTGCTCGGCTACGTGCCGGGAGATGGCGAAGGACTGGCTTTCCTCACCCTCGCCTACGCCCTGTTGCCGCTGGCGTTCAAGGCGCTGGCCGGAGCGCTGCTCTGGCGCTGGCGCCGTTCCCTGGAGATCCAGACATGAAACTTGTCCTTGCCGCCGCCTTCGCCGTTGGCCTGACCGCCTGCGCCTCGAAGGGAGTCGAACAGTACCGCGCCGAACGTCCGGCCCTCGACCTCAAGACCTATCTGAACGGCACCCTCGACGCCTGGGGCATGTTCCAGGGGCGCTCGGGCGAAGTGCAGAAGCGCTTCCATGTCGTCATCGATGCCCAATGGACCGGCGATACCGGCGTCCTCGACGAGCATTTCAGCTGGTCGGACGGTACCACCTCGCGCCGCGTCTGGACTCTGACCAGGCAGGTAGACGGCACCTGGCGCGGCACGGCCGACGACGTCGTCGGTGAGGCGGTCGGCGAGGTCGCAGGCAACGCGCTGCGTTGGCGCTACGTACTGGCGCTGCCGGTCGACGGCAAAGTCTACCACGTCGACTTCGATGACTGGATGTTCCTGATGGACGACAAGGTGATGCTCAACCGTTCCTTCATGAGCAAGTGGGGCTTCAATCTCGGCGAGGTCACCCTGACCTTCGTCAAGCGATGAACCCGAAAATCGTCGACTGGTCCGGCAAGCGCGTCTGGCTGGTCGGCGCGTCGAGCGGGATCGGTGCCGCGCTGGCCGGCGAACTGGCGCGGCGCGGTGCGCGCGTCGCGCTCTCTGCGCGCAGCGTCGACCGGTTGCGCGCGCTCGCCATTCAGGGCGCCTTGCTGCTGCCCTGCGATGCCACCGACACGACCGGCCTGGCGGGCGCCCGCGCAAGCCTGCTCGCGGCCTGGGGCGGCGTCGACCTGGTGATCTACCTGGCCGGCGATTACGTGCCGATGCGCGCTGCAGACTTCGACCTGGTGGTCGCCGAGAAAGTCGTCACGGTCAATTTCAACGCCGCCATGCGCCTCGCCGCGACGGTATTGCCCGACCTGCGGGCAGGTGGCGGCATCGCCTTCGTCGCCAGCGTCGCCGGCTACCGTGGCCTGCCCAGAGCGTTGGCCTACGGGCCGGGCAAGGCGGCGCTGATCCACTTCGCCGAATGCCTGCATCTCGATCTCGCGCCGCAGGGGATCGGCGTCTGGGTCGTCAACCCCGGCTTCGTCGCAACGCAACTCACCGCCAGGAACGATTTCGCCATGCCCGCCCTGCTGACCCCCGGCGAGGCGGCGCTGGCCACGGTCGCCGGCATGAAAACGGGTAAATTCGAGATCCACTACCCGCAGCGTTTCACGCGCGTCATGAAGTTGCTCGCGCTGCTGCCCTACGGGCTGTATTTTCCCCTGGTGCGCCGCCTGACCGGAAATTGACATGAACCTCGATGCCCTGATCGACTTCTTCCACGGGCTGTCGCCGGAGAGCGTCGCCCGCTTCCCCGAGTTCTACGGCGCCGATGCCTACTTCAAGGATCCGTTCAACGAGGTGCGCGGCGTCGCCGCGATCCAGCGCATATTCGTCCACATGTACGAGCAGGTCGCTGAGCCGCGTTTCATGGTCAGTGAAAAGGTGGTCGATGACGACGGCGCCATGCTGATCTGGACCTTCACTTTCCGGACGGCGCGCCGGGGTGGAGGCGAGAAGCAGGTCATCCGCGGCGTTTCCCACCTCAGGTTCGACGCCGCCGGCAAGGTCAATTATCACCGCGATTACTGGGACGCAGCCGAGGAGCTCTACATGAAGCTGCCCGTTCTCGGCATCCTGATGCGCGGCCTGCGGCGGGTACTGGCAGCCCCGAGCGCTGGCCTCGGATCCTGATCCGGCGCGTCCACCTGGGCAGCGCCTGCCTCTGGCTACCGATCAGGGCGGCGATCCTTGCGTCGGTCAGCTTGCCATCGCCATCGAAACTGCCGGCAGAGACCTGGCCCCGGTTCAACGCGCCAAGAAAAACCTCTCTCTGAAGCCCTCCCCTCGTCTGACCGGCGGGTCTTCTAACTGAGGGGCCGAGCAGGCTTCCTCCCTGGCCCACGCGCACAGTCCCTCCTGATCATCGACGTCGGTCAAAATGGACGACCAGTTCAATCGCGTGTTGCGTCTCGAAACCACGACCAACGCCGTTTCCTTCTTCAAACACGACCGCAAGGGAGAACATCGGGATCACCACGAAACCCATGAAATCGCCCCTCTCAGGAAGACGAGCTACCGCCTCATCGACTTGCGCGAGATTCTGCTCGGCTGTAACCGACGCTACCTGGAGTACCTTTCCGCACTCGACGACTTCTCCGCCGGTGACCGCCACCTCCATCGGCTCACTGTGCGCTCGTCTCCGAGGAGCCTGCGCCCCGGCACAAGCAGGTCAGGAACGGCTTCGTGCGTACGCAGGCCCCGCCGTGGAGCTGCCCACCAATCTGCAGAGGGAGTGAACGGTTACGCCCTTTCTCATGGATTGGCTGTTGGAATGTCGGAAGACTTTTTCACGACCGCTGGTCTCATAGCTGGTACTCGTCAGCCGGGCGTGTGCCGGCCATCGCCATGTCTACCGCCCTCCTGGTCAGGTGCGACGCAAAAAGCTCGATGAAATCGTATTCATAGCGACGGAGGTGGGTTCCCCGCCGCAAACCGATGCGTGTCGTATTCGAACCGAACAGATGCTCGGCAGGCAGCGCCTGCAGGCCGGTATCACGTGCCGGATCAAAAGCCATGCGGGCAATGATCCCCAACCCGAGGCCGAGGCCGACGTAAGTCTTGATCACATCCGCATCGATCGCGGTGAGCACCACGTTAGGGGTCAGCTCGGCCAGTTCGAAAGCCTTGTTGATGCGCGAGCGCCCGGTAAAAGCCGAGTCGTAGGTGATCAAGGGCCAGCGCACCAGCGCGGCCAGCGAAACCGGCTTCTCGGCAAGAATCGGATGTCCGTCGGGAGCGATCACGCAGTGTACCCACTGGTAACAGGGCAGCATCACCAGCTGTGGATACTGGTCGAGTGCTTCGGTGGCGATGGCGATATCCGCCTCGCCTTTCGATGTCCACTCGGCGATCTGGGTCGGATGGCCCTGGTGCAGTGACAGACGGACCCTGGGATGCCGGTCGATGAAGCCCTTGACGACGGCCGGCAGGGCGTAGCGCGCCTGGGTATGCGTGGTGGCAATCACCAGACTGCCGGAGTCGCCGTCGGCATATTCCTCGCCGACGCGCCGGATGTTCTCGGCTTCGCGCAGCATGCGTTCGGCAATTTCAAGCACGGCCCTGCCGGGTTCGGTGATGGCCGTCAGGCGCTTGCCGCCCCGCTCGAAAACGGTAACTCCCAGTTCCTCTTCGAGCAGTCTGATCTGCTTGGAGATCCCGGGCTGCGAGGTATACAGCGCCTCCGCAGCCTCCGAAACATTGAGACCACGACGCGCGACTTCGACGAGGTAACGGAGTTGCTGGAGTTTCATGGCGATCGCACATGCAATTGGTTATAAGAATCTAACCGAATATTCTTTTTCGATCAAATACGGTGGCTGTTACCATGTGCGCATTCCTTACGTTGTGGCGCGCCATGGACTGGATGTACACCTTGTCGGGCTTTGTCGTCGGCGCCATCGTCGGTCTCACCGGCGTCGGCGGTGGCTCGCTGATGACGCCATTGCTGGTATTGCTGTTCGGCATTCACCCGGCGACGGCGGTCGGCACCGACCTGCTCTACGCGGCAATCACCAAGGCCGGCGGCACCGTCGTGCACGCTCGCAAGGGACACGTCGACTGGCGCATCACGCGACTGCTGGCGAGCGGCAGCATGCCGGCAGCGCTGCTGACGATCTGGGCCTTGTCGTTCCTGCCCAAGCAGAGCGCAGCCGTCTCGCAGATCATTTCGGTCTCGCTCGGGGTTGCCCTGCTGCTGACCGCGGCCGCGATCATCTTTCGCAACCAGTTGCAACAGCAGGCGCTGGCGCAAGCCGACGATGTCGCACACACGCAATTTCGGGCACCGATCACGATCGCCATCGGCGCCCTGCTCGGGGTGCTGGTGACCATCTCTTCGGTCGGTGCCGGTGCGCTCGGCGTCGCCGTGCTGTTCTACCTCTACCCCAGGCTGCCGGCGATCCGCATCATCGGCAGCGACGTTGCCCATGCGGTGCCGCTGACGCTGCTTGCCGGCCTCGGTCACTGGCTGATCGGCAGCGTCGATTGGTCACTGCTCGGCAGTCTGCTGCTCGGATCGCTGCCCGGCATCTGGCTCGGCAGCCACGCTTCCGCAAAAGTACCGGATCGCATTCTGCGTCCGATTCTTGCCGGCATGCTGGTGCTCGTCGGCAGCAAGCTGATTGCCCAATAGGCCGCAGCGCCGGCGCTGACCAGCGCTTCATTTGACCCAAGGAACGAGCGCGATGTATCGCTACGACAAGACTGACCAACAGATCATCAACGAACGCGTCACCCAGTATCGTGACCAGATCGGCCGTCATCTGGCCGGCGAACTCACGACCGACGAGTTGCGTCCCCTGCGCCTGCAGAATGGCCTCTACATTCAGCGACACGGGCCGATGTTGCGAATCGCCATCCCCTACGGCATGCTCGCCGCTACACAACTGCGCAAGCTCGCCGAAATCTCGCGCCGCTACGACCGCGCTGTCGGGCACTTCACAACGCGCCAGAACATGCAGCTCAACTGGCCGCAGTTCGAGGAAACTCCGGCGATCCTCGCTGAACTGGCGAGCGTGCAAATGCATGCCGTGCAAACCTCGGGCAACTGCGTGCGCAACATTACCAGCGACCATTTCGCCGGGATCGCTCCCGACGAACTGACCGACCCCCGCCCCTACTGCGAACTGTTGCGGCAATGGTCGACCTTCCACCCGGAATTCGCTTTTCTGCCACGCAAGTTCAAGATCGCGGTCAATGCCGCGGCCGTGGATCGGGCCGTGATTCGTGCGCACGACATCGGCCTCGACCTTGTCCTCGGTGACGACGGCGAAATCGGTTTCCGGGTATTTGTCGGCGGTGGTCTCGGCCGCACGCCGATCCTCGGCAAGGTGGTCCGCGAATTCCTGCCGCGCCGGCATCTGCTCTCGTACCTGGACGCCATCCTGCGCCTGTATAACCGCTACGGTCGTCGCGACAATATGTACAAGGCGCGCATCAAGATTCTCGTGCAGGCGCTCGGCATCGAGGAATTCAGCCGCCAGGTCGAAGCCGAGTGGTCGCAGCTCAAGGATGGCCCGACGACCGTGCCGGACGCCGAATTCGCGCGCCTTGCCGGACATTTCACCCCACCCGCCTGGGAAACGCTGCCGGCTGAAGACCCGCTGCACGCCGCCCGGGTCAGGACAGACCGGGCCTTTGCCCACTGGGTCAGGCGTTGTGTGCATGCCCACAAGACGCCAGGCTACGCTGCCGTCACCCTGTCGCTGAAAGCGCCAGGGGTTGCTCCCGGCGACATCAGCGACGTGCAGATGATGGCCGTTGCCGATCTTGCCGAACGTTTCAGTTTCGGCGAAGTCCGCGTCAGCCATGAACAGAACCTGGTCCTTGCCGACGTCTGCCAGCGTGATCTCCACGAACTCTGGCAGATCGCTCGCAGCCATCGCCTGACGACCGCCAACATCGGCCTCCTGACCGACATGATCTGCTGCCCCGGTGGCGACCTCTGCGCGCTCGCCAACGCGCGCTCGACCCCGATCGCCGAGGCGGTCCACCAGAAATTCGACGACCTCGACTACCTCTACGACATCGGCGACATCTCGCTGAATATTTCCGGTTGCATGAATTCCTGCGGCCACCACCACGTCGCCAATATCGGCATCCTCGGCGTCGACAAGAACGACGAGGAGTGGTATCAGATCACGATTGGCGGCCAGCAAGGCAATGCTGCAGCGATCGGCAAGGTCATCGGTCCCTCGTTCTACGCCCAGGAAGTCCCCGCGGTGATCGAGGCGCTGATCGCCGTTTATCTCGAAAACCGGACCGGCAGCGAGCGCTTCATCGACACCCTGCAGAGGATCGGCATCGATCCGTTCAAGGTCCGTGCTTACGCCGGTCGTGATCGACGCAGAACCGCCAAGGTCGAGAACCTGGAAAAGGAGGTCGTCAATGCCTAGGATCATCAAGAACAGGCAAATCGTCGAAGACGACTGGCAGGTGCTCGCCCTCGCTGCAGGGGAAACGCCGGATACGGTGCCGCTGCCGGCTGCACCGGTACTGCTGCCACTGTCGGTCTGGCAAGCCCGCCGCGACGAAATCATCGCCCGTGCTGCCCCTTTCGGCGTCTGGCTCGACAGCCACGAAGGTCCGGAAGCGCTGGCCGGCGACATCGACCGTTTCAGTGTGATCGGCGTCAATTTTCCGAAGTTCACCGATGGCCGCAGCTACTCCAGCGCCCGCCTGCTGCGCGAACGTTATGGCTATGGCGGGGAAATCCGCGCCCTTGGCGACGTCCTTCAGGACCAGATCTTCTACATGCAACGTTGCGGCATCGACGCCTACGCGCTGCGTGCCGACAAGGACATCGAGAAGGCCCTGGCCGGCTTGTCGGTTTTCAGTGAGACCTATCAGGCGGCGGTCGACCAGCCGCAACCGCTGTTTCAAAGACGCCCGAAACAGGAACCCGCATGAACCACCCGCTCAACCTCGACGACCCGGCGCTGCTCGACGCGCTGGCCGCCCGCGTCGACGCAGCCAGCGCGCTGCTGCACGAGATCGCCGACGACTTCTCGCCAGCGGCTTTCGCCAGCAGTCTCGGCGCCGAAGACATGGTGCTGACCGACCTGATCGTCCGCGAAGTTCCCGAAATCGAAATCTTCTCGCTCGATACCGGTCGCCTGCCGGTCGAAACCTATGATCTGATCGCCCAGGTCAGGAAGCATTACGGCCTGGCGCTTCACCTCTACTATCCGCGTCATGACCTCGTCGAGGCCTACACCTACGCGAACGGGATCAACGCCTTTTACGAGTCGGTCGAACTGCGCAAGGGTTGCTGTCTGGTGCGCAAGGTCGAACCTCTGCAGCGCGCGCTGACTGGCCGGAAAGCCTGGATCACCGGCCTGCGCGCGCAGCAGGCCCCAACCCGTGACGGTTTGCCGATCCGCAGCGTCGACACGGCCAACGGTGGCCTGATCAAGTTCAACCCGCTCGTTGACTGGAGCGAACGCGAGGTGTGGGCTTACCTCAAGCTCAACGAGGTTCCCTATAATGCCCTGCACGACCGTTTCTACCCGAGCATCGGCTGCGCGCCGTGTACACGACCGATCACGCCTGGAGAGGATATCCGCGCCGGTCGCTGGTGGTGGGAAAACCCGGAATCCAGGGAATGCGGCCTACACGTCAAGCGTACCGAGCTTCCCGAAAGGCAATCATGAGCACAGCAACGCTCTCACAACTCACTCAGGTCAAGCTATCCCATCTCGACTGGCTGGAATCCGAAGCCATTCACATCATGCGCGAGGTTGCCGGCCAGTGCAGCAATCCGGTGCTGCTCTTCTCCGGCGGCAAGGACTCGATCTGCATGCTGCGTATTGCTGAAAAGGCTTTCCGCCCGGGCCGCTTTCCGTTTCCGCTGCTGCACATCGACACCGGCCACAACTACCGGGAGGTCACCGACTTCCGCGACTGGCGCGCGCGCGAACTCGGCGAGCGGCTGATCGTTCGCTCGGTCGAGGACTCGATGGCACGTGGCACCGTTGTCCTCAAGTCACCCGACGAACCGCGCAACAAGCATCAGTCGGTGACGCTGCTCGAAGCGATCGAGGAATTCGGCTTCGACGCCTGTATCGGTGGGGCGCGTCGCGACGAGGAAAAGGCCCGTGCCAAGGAACGCATCTTCTCGTTCCGCGACGAATTTGGCCAGTGGGACCCCAAGAACCAGCGACCCGAACTCTGGGATCTCTACAACGCGCGCAGCTTCAAGGGCGAGAACATGCGCGTCTTCCCGATCTCCAACTGGACCGAGATCGACGTCTGGCAGTACATCGAACGTGAGCAGCTCGCGCTGCCGTCGATCTACTTTGCGCATCGTCGCCCGCTGGTGCGCCGCGGCAGTGGCCTGCTGCCGGTCACCGAAGTGACGCCGGCGAGACCCGGCGAAACGATCGAGAACCTGATGGTGCGCTTTCGCACCGTCGGCGACATCACTTGTACCGCGCCGGTGGAATCCGAAGCCGACAGCATTGCCAGGATCATCGCCGAAACGGCCATCACGACGATCACCGAGCGCGGTGCGACCCGCCTCGACGACCAGACTTCGGACGCCTCCATGGAACAACGCAAGAAGGAAGGATATTTCTGATGTCTGCGATCGAAAGACTTCCGACCGCCGCCGTTCCCGACAACGGCCTGCTGCGCTTTCTGACCTGCGGCAGCGTTGACGACGGCAAGAGTACGCTGATCGGCCGCCTGCTGTTCGACAGCAAGACCATCCTCGCCGATACCCTGCATGCAATCCAGCGGACCTCGGCAAAACGCGGACTCGATATCGTCGACCTGTCGCTGCTGACTGACGGCCTGCAGGCCGAACGCGAACAGGGAATCACCATCGACGTGGCCTATCGCTACTTCACCACCGGTACGCGCAAGTACATCATCGCCGACGCCCCCGGCCACGAGCAATACACGCGCAACATGGTCACTGCCGCATCGACTGCCGACCTGGCCATCATCCTCATCGACGCCCGCAAAGGAGTGTTGACACAGACCCGTCGCCATTCCTATCTGGCGCATCTGCTCGGCATTCCGCATGTCGTCGTGGCGGTCAACAAAATGGATCTCGTCGACTACTCGTCCGCGACCTTCGCACAAATCCGCAGCGACTACCAGGAATTTGCGGCCGGTTTGGGTCTGAGCGACGTACGCTTCATCCCGATGTCGGCACTGCAGGGCGACATGATCGTCGAGCGCGGCGAGCGCCTCGACTGGTACGACGGCCCGACATTGCTCGAGATTCTCGAAAGTGTGCCGGCCATCCACAGCGCCCACGCCGAGAAATTCCGTTTTCCGGTGCAATACGTCTGCCGCCCACAGGATTCCGCCAACCCGGAACTGCACGATTATCGTGGCTTCATGGGCCGTGTCGAATCGGGCGAACTGGTCGTTGGTGATGCGGTTACGGTGCTGCCTTCCGGGCGGGAAACGCGCGTCAAGGACATCCAGGTGCTCGGCGAATCGCTTGGCCGGGCCGTGGCCGAACAGTCGGTGACGATTCTGCTCGAAGACGAGATCGACATCTCGCGTGGCGACATGATCGTCAAGAGCGGTGAATTGCCGAAGGTTGCCAGGCAGATCGACGCGATGCTCTGCTGGCTATCGGAGTCGCCGCTCGATCCGCGCCGCAAGTACCTGCTCCGCCACACTACCCGCGACAGCAAGGCCCTCCTCGCCGGCATCGTCTTCCGCGTGGACATCAACAGCATGCAGCACGAGACGGCCGAGCGACTGGTGATGAACGACATCGCGCGCGTCAGCTTCAAGCTGGCGCAACCGATTTTCGCCGACCCCTACGCGGAAAGCCGGGGAACCGGTGCTTTCATCGTCATCGACGAGTCATCGAACAACACCGTCGGTGCCGGCATGATCGTCTGACCGCCCGTATCGACCATGGACATTCACGGCAAACCCATCGCGGAACGTATCGACTGGCTGTTCGGCCTCGCCGACCGCCACAGCACGATTTTTCGCAGCCCGGAAGCCTGGCTGGCCCGCGAACGCTATCTGGCCGAACACCCAACCGCGATCGCCGTCCTCAAGTGCATGGACGGCCGCATCAACATTCCCGTCGCCACCAACACTCCGGTCGGCATCCTGATGCCCTTCCGCAACCTCGGCGGCATTTTCGACCTTGGCTGGCCACATCTCGGCGAGGTCCTCGCGCACCATGTGCAGCGCGTGGTCAGTGCCGGCCGTCATGTCGTCTTCCTGGTCACCTACCACTATTCGCAAGGCGACCCCAGGCGCGGCTGCGCCGGTTTCCAGTACGATACGGCAGCGGCGATCGCACACACCTACGAGATTCGCCACCAGGTCGAACACATTTTCGGGAGCGACCACGGCACCGTCTATCCGCTGGTTTGCGGTTTCGAAACCGACGAGGATGCGCTGGTCATCCACGGCACCGCCGGCGACAAGCTCGACCTGGCCATCTTGACTTCGAGTGACCGGGCGACCCTGGAACTGCGCTTGGCCGCCCTGCTGCCGGATATGCCGGCGCGCATGCGCGCCGACCTGCTGCCGCTGCTGTACGGCAACCTGGCACATATCGAAGACGTACGCGCGCAAATTCGCCGTAACGAACGTCTGCTCGACATCGAACACCGCGAGTGGATGATCTGTCTCGGCCGAGGCTTCGACTTCCTGCACACGCCCAACATCGCCCTGATCATCGGCCCTTACAGCCCGAATCTCGATGTCCCGATCCGCCGCGCGGCCGGCATCATTGAAGCCAATATGCGGGCCGGTCGCATCCCGGACGACGGTTTTCTGCTGCTGGCCTCGGTGCCCTACGATGAAATCGGTGTGGACCGCGCACGCGCCGAACTCAAGTCGCGATTCCTCTCGACTTTCGCCGCCGAGGTCATTCGTGCCGAGTTTCCCCACCTCAGCGAGCAGATGACCATCCGCACCGCCGTCCTCGACTGGCGCTCACGAACCCTGGAGACGATCGCGTAAGGGAGATTCAAGGCCCCAGGAAAACTCCACCCTCTTCCGCCGACTCTCTTCTGCCTTGACCCTCGCCATGTCCCTCCACACTCATCTGATTTTCGGCTTTCATTCGGTTCTTGCCAAACTGCGCCACGATCCAGGCGCGGTGCGCGAGATCTATGTCGATGCGGGTCGCCACGACGCGCGTCTGCGCGATCTGCTTGGCCACGCGGAGTTTGCCAAGGTACGGATACTACCGGTGGAGTCTGCCCGCCTTGCAGCGATCGCTCCCGGCGCCAGGCACCAGGGGGTCATCGCCAGCGTCGATGCCATTCAGCGCCAGTTAGCGCTGGACGATGTGCTCGATACGCTCGAAGAGCCGGCTTTCCTGCTGGTCCTCGACGGCATTCAGGATCCGCACAATCTCGGGGCCTGCCTGCGCGTCGCTGATGCCGTCGGTGCGCACGCAGTGATCGCTCCCAAGGACCGTGCTGTCGGCCTGACCCAAACAGCCGTCAAAGTGGCCAGTGGGGCTGCCGAAACCGTACCGTACATCACGGTCACCAATCTGGCTCGCACCCTGCGTGAACTCAAGGAACGCGAAATCTGGGTGATCGGTACCGATGACGAGGCGAAAGAAGATCTCTATGGCGCGCAGTGGCCAATCGCCTGCGCCTGGGTACTGGGTGCCGAAGGCGACGGCCTGCGCCGCCTGACTCGGGAAACCTGCGACCAGTTGGTACGCATCCCGATGCTCGGATCGGTGACCAGCCTCAATGTCTCGGTGGCCACCGGCGTCTGCCTTTACGAGGCGCGGCGGCGGGCCGGCCAGCAAACCGGCAGGAAATCGCCGACCGCCACGCCGGTCTCTCAAGTCTTGTACGAGTAACGGTAGACGTAGCCCTTGTAGCCATAACGGTAATTCTGGCGGCTGACATTGAGGTCGTTGAAAACGAAGCCCTTGACCTGTACACCCGCCTGATTGAGCCGTTTGACTGCCTGTTCGAGTTCGCGAATCGGGTGTTTTCCTGCGCGGGCGATCATCAGCGTCGCTCCGACATGACGTCCGATGATCGCCGCATCGGAAACGGCAAGCACCGGCGGCGCATCGACAATCACCGTGTCGAAGTTCGCCGCGAGTTCGGCCAGCAATCCCTCGAAACGCGGATGCATCAGCAATTCGGAGGGGTTGGGCGGAATCTGCCCGGTGGCGACCACCCGCAGTTTGGGCAGCACCGTAGGCTTGAGGATTTCTTCGAGCGAGGCCTGTCCGGCAACATACTCGGACAGTCCAGGCGCACGCTCGATGCCGAATTCCTTGTGCAGGTGCCCCCGGCGCAGGTCGGCGTCGACGATCACGACGCGTTTATCGAGCTGTGCGAGGACGGCGCCCAGGTTCTTGGAAACGAAGCTCTTGCCCAGACCGGGACTCGACCCGGTAATCAGCAAGGAGTTGCGCTGCGCGTCGAGGAGCGCGAAATGAAGCGTCGTGCGCAGTCCGCGCAGGCTCTCCACCGCGTCTTCCTCCGGATCGACGACCGCCAGAAGTCCGCCCGTGCCATCACGCCCGTGGCGATGCAACTCGACCTCGGCCTTGCTGTGCGGCACCGTCGCGTACACTGGCAGACCCAGTTGTGATTCGATGATTTCCGGGTCTTCGACGACCACACGCAGCGAACGCAACACCCAGATCACCAGCATGCTGACCAGCAGGCCGAGGAGCAATGCAATGCTCAGAATGGCGACCGGACCAGCGCCAACCGGCTTGCGGGCGACCGCAGCGACGTCGATGACACGCACGTCGCCAACAGTGCCGGCCTTGGAAACCCGCAACTGCTGAGCAGTGTTGAGCAACTCGGTATACAACCGATTGGAAACCTCGACATCACGAGCGAGACGCAGAACGGTCTGCTGGGTATCGGGCAAACGTGCCACCTCGGCGTCGAACTGCTTGCGGCGTTCATTGAGCCGCTGTAGCTTGTTTTCCATCGCTTCGATCCGCGGGTGCTCCGGTTTGAAGTGCTGACGCAGTTCGTCCCGCTCCTGCTTCAGCAGCACCGCGGCATTTTCAACGTCAACCAGCGACTTCAGGATCGCCTGTGTCTCGAGGTTCAGATCGAGAGAACCGCGGCTCTGACGGTAGTTGTTATAAGCCGCTTCGGCGCTGTCCAGTTGCGTTTTCAGCGCCGGGAGCTGGGTTTCCAGGAACTTCAGGGTTTTCTCGGCTTCGGCCGACCGTCGTTCGACATTCTGGCGAACATAAGTGTTCTGGATGTCGTCGAGGACCAGACCGATCTCGGCCGGATCCTGCCCGAGCAGGCTCAATTCAAGGACTCCCGACTTCTTGCCGCGTTCCTTGACCGAATAGTTGCGACGCAGATCGTCAATCGCCGTTTCCGCCGAAAGCTTTCTGAGCCAGAACTGCGTCCCTGGCCGTGCCTTCAGTTCCGCGACAAAGATCGCGTAGCCCTGATGACTGGCACGCGTCCCGGCCTTGCCCTTGAGGACCCGTTGATCGTCCTCGTCGAAGATTTCGAATGCTCCGCCCTCACCGGCGATCAGGGTATGTAGCTGGTCAAGTTGCACCGGCGGGACATCGAGCGAATCGACCTGAATGCGCTCCCCCCCCCAGGCGAAGCTGGCCAGGCCCAGCCAGGGTGAATTGGGTTCTTCACCCTCGTAACGCTTGGCAACCGCGCTGCCAAGCAGGGGTAACGTCCTCGGATTGACAATGATGTCGAGCTTGAGCTTGGCCACCACCCGTCCGAGGACCATCCGCGAACCCAGGATTTCAATCTCGGCAGAAACCGTCGTATCGTCACCCAGCAGTGGTTGCAGGGCTTTCAGCGAGCCGACCCCGGAGCTTTTTTCCTCGACCTGCAACAACCCGTCTGCCCGGTACACCGGCTTGACCACCAGCAACCAGACCAGACCAATGGCCAGTGCCAGCAGACTGATCGCTGCAATCAGCCAGCGGTAGTCGATCAGTACGGCCATGATCTCGCCAAGCGCCATGCCTTGATCCACCTCTTCGGAAGAAATCTGCGGCAGCGCCTGCGTTGCGGCTGCGTTCATGCCGGAAACAGTCTTTGCACTGGCAGCGGGTCTTGACGAGTCGTTATCCATTTAACATCCGTAGTTGCATAGCCGCCCGACAACGGGCCTGACGGTTAATGTGGAAGTCGCGTCAGCGACTCACGAATCTCCCCCCCACTTGCGGGAACGAAGGCGGGGTTTCGCGGAACACTGCTCCGCGCCGCCGTAGCCGGCCCGCGATGCCGCGCGGGCCGTGGAAGGGGTCGGGAGAGAGGGGAACGGTCATGACTTTCATGATCGGGGATGCCTGGAAAAGTCATGACCGTTAAGTATGGTGAGTCGGCAGGCCATCGCACTCGACGTGCTGGCCAAGACTGGGACCGGAAAAGCGGCCCGCTGCCGGTTCAACGCGACGGTTGTCGGCCACCGAAAAGCGGGAAATAGGTCTGACTGGTCAGATTGAGCATCTGTGCCGTCGGCAGCATGTTGGCGATCACGCGCTGCCAGCGGACAATCGGTGCCGTGTCGACGTAAATGATGTCGCGGGGCCGCAGCGGGAAGCGGTCGGCAAGCAGCATCGCGTCAGGCAGGCTGGCATTGAGATGGAACAGCTCTGGCGTATCGCTGTTGCCGCGCATGACATAGACCCAGCGTGGATCAGCGGTGGTCTGATTGATGTAGCCGGAATCGCTGAGCGCTTCAGCAAGCGTCGAACGTTTCTTGTTCATCACCAGCGAACCCGGTTTGGCCACTTCGCCAAGCACAAACACCTTGTTATAGCTGCGGTCAGCGACGTTGACGATGTCCCCCTGCTCAAGCAGTGCATTCTGCTCGCTGATACCGTAGTCATACATCGCCTGAATATCGACCAGGTAAGTCGTACCCCGCCTGGTCAGCAGCACACGACTGAAATCCGCATCGGGCGTGAAGCCCCCGGCCCGATTGACCGCATCGAGGACGGTCATCGGAATGTCGGTCACCTGTTGTATACCCGGTTTGACCACTTCACCGACAACGTACACCTGTTGGCTGCGGAATGCCACCATGCGCACGTCAAGCTGGACCTTCTCGATGTACTTGGCCAGTTTGGTCGACAGAATCAACCTGACCTCGCTGGTCGTTTTGCCCTGAACCTTGATGACGCCCACGTAGGGAAAGAAAATCGTCCCGTCCTCGGCAACGACGGTGCCGGCTTGCTCGGCCGTACGAAAGCTGCCGGCCGGGATGGTCAGTTCCGGATGATCCCAGACGATGATCGAGATGATGTCACCGGGACCAAGTCGGTATTCCGGCACCGCCGCAGGCTTATCGCTTGACAGGCGAGGATTGTTCCTCTCTGCCGCCCTGGCAGAGCTGGTCCCGTCGCCGACTGGCGGCCGGGCCGCCTTGAACAGATCGATGATCAGTTCAGCAGTGATCGGCTTGATTTTGACGTTGGCGGGAGCCAGCGTGTCCCCCTGCTGTATCGGTAGCCGTACGTCCGACTCATCGCGGTGACTGTACGCCTGGTTACCCGGAATGATCATGCAGCCCGCCAGCGTACCCGCGGCGAGACACACCAGGATCTGGCGGCTCCTGGCCAAAGGAACCAGAGACACATTCATGCTGAAGTTCATATCCTAATATCTCACACTCCCGCGAACGTACGGTCGACCAAGCCGTTCAAACGATCTTGCTGACCCAGGGCTCGAGTGCTTCCTCGATCAGCTGCAGTGCCTCGGCGTGTGCCTCCTCCCCCCGCCGATACGGGTCGGGAATCTGTGTTTTCGTCCAGTGGCCGAGCAGGAAAGTCTTGCCACGCGCCGTCGGGTCCATCGCCAGCACTGCGTCCCGGTGGTGTGTTTCCATCACCAGCACCAGTTCGGCCCAGCGCAGTCGCTCGCGAGTGAGCTGACTGGCACGGTGAGCACTGAGATCAACGCCACGGGCGTTCATCATTGCGCAGGTCGCTTCTGCCGCAGGATGATCGACCAGCGCACCGATACCTGCCGAACGTGCTTCAATCCGCTTGCCAGCCTTCTCGATGCGTTGACGCAGAAGGAACTCTGCCGCAGGACTGCGACAGATGTTGCCGGTACAGACAGTGAGAATCCTGTTGAACATTACCAGTCACCCACTCCCAGGCGGGAGGCTGAATTCGAAGCCTGCACCCTCGCTCCGGATCATGCGTTGGCCGTACTCTTTCGAGTATATCAAAGTGCCCTGCGCACAACGGCGATCGGCACGCCGGCTGCCACCCCCGGTCATGGCAATGTAGGCGGAATGAACGTCGTTCTCGGTGTTGCGGGAGAGGAACAGCCTCACCTCGATACCCCGCTGTTTGGCGAGACGCTTTTTGATGCGTAGAGCATCGCGCTGGATTCTGCCGATCAACTGATCATTGCCTTCGGTGGGAATATGCACCACACAGTAGACTCTGCGTTCTTGGCTGCTCGATGCGGCCATCTGGTGCACACTCACCTGGTAATCATAGTCGCTGCCCAGTCCTTCTGAAATCACGCCGAGCACTTCCCGACATTTCTCCTTGCGCAGATAGCCGATAAAGATGCCGCGCACCTTCACCGACGGCAGGCCGAGCCAGCCGTTGATCGACCGTAGCCAGGGCACGATCCGACCTGGCCGCAGAATCACCAGGAAATACACGCCGCATACACCGATGAATAACCCGAACATCAGATACTCCGGCACACCAAACAATAGCCCCCCGATACCGATCAGTCCAAAGAGCAGTTGGATGGTAACAGCCAAGGCCACCACGTCGCAAACGCGATAATCAGCGCAAACAAAGAGGTGATGCAGATGGTGGCGGTCGGGGCGAAACGGCGACTTGCCCTGCCAGATGCGGCGGATCATGACACCCACGGTATCCATCAGCGGCCATGCGAACAGCCACAAGGCAGTGACCGGAGTCATCACCGCCTCCTGGTCCTCTCCTCCCTGTGACAACACGATGAACAACCAGGCAAACAGGAAGCCCAGCAACATGCTCCCGTTGTCCCCGAGAAAGACTCGCGCCCGGGGGTTGCCAGGATAGCGCAGATTGTAATAGAGGAAACCGCCGATACCGCCCATCAGGGCGACGATGAAAAAAACATATCCGGCACTGTCGGCACTATGGGCAAGCATGGCGACAAGCGCCAGACTGACCAGGCTCACCGAGCCCGACAAACCATCAATGCCATCGATCATGTTGAGGGCGTTGATCAAGCCGATGGTCGAGAAAATGGCCATGGGGATGGCCAGCCAACCCAGATCGACAGCCCCACCTGGCAAGATTTCTCCCAGCGACCTCAGTTCGACTCCGCCGATCAAAACCATTGATAGAGCAGCCAGGGCTTGAATAATCAAACGGGGCTTGAAACCGAGACACCAGATGTCGTCGGCAAGACCCGTCAGAAAGATGATCACGGCACCGACAAGAAGCCCAGACGGCCCAGACAAGGAAGACCAGCTAAAATCCACGAAAGGCCAGTTGTCCAGCAGTGGTACGCTGAGGAGAACGGCGAGCACGCCAAAGCCACCAACGAATGGCGTGCTGGTTTGATGCTGCTTATGCCCACCGGGTCGATCCATGATCCCCAGACGACTGGCGAACACAGCGCTGAGCCGGATTGCCACGCCGGATATCAACAGGCAGACGCCAAATAGAACGGCCAATTCCATGGCCACCTCCATAGTTTACGGCCAGGACCCCACCGCCACCGAGGCGGATCACACGCTCATCGTTTCACCAGGCTCTACACAAGCAGAACCCTTGCTGGCTCTGCTTGCGCATTTCCGGTGGCGCTGTCGCGCCGAGGAACTTGGAATCTTGGAATGAATCAGGGAAGGCGACGGCCGCCAAAGAGCAGACCCATGAGGCCGATGCCCAAAAGTGCCAGGGAGGCAGGTTCGGGAATGGCATTGAGCTGGAGGTGCATTCTGAAGCTGACATCGGCAGGAAGCCTCGATTGGCCCAACAAGGGTGCCAGCCAGTTCAGGTCCTGCTCGGACCATGCGGCGAAGGTTTCGTCGGCAGTATTCAACTTCCAATGGATGGAGAACTCGTCCCCTGGCACGGATGGGTTCGGGTCGAACAGGTAAGACCCAGGGTTACTCCCCATGACCGCAGCCAGGATCGACAGACCCAGGCGCATGACCGGATCACTTGACAACGCGGTGTAGTTTGGCCACGACCCGGTCACATCGAAAATCATGGTGTCGGGGAGTAGTGCCGGATCGGCACCTGCTTCAAGTCTGGCAAATGCCTGGTAGCCATAGGGCCTCAACGAAAGAGGTCCCAGCCCGGCCGGCAAACCACCCAACGAGGCTAGCAGGGTATCGACGAACTTGTACTTGCCAGTAGCGTACTCCTTGAAGGCCGAATCGGGGTTGGAACACCCAGGCGCCCCGGCGGCTCCGTAAGAGAAGCACCCCTCGGTCAGATCCAGGATCATCTGTCCCTTGATGCCAGCCGTTGCCGGCGCAGCAACCAAGAGCCCCGCGGTGAGACCGGCGATGGACAGCGCCGGGCCAAAAATTGATTTCAGATTCATCATGGTAGCTCCTAGAAAAACTCGTGACGGGACCATTGCCTGACACTCTGCCAGGCAACCGCAATGTTGAACATTTCCTTTTTATATCATGGGCAACTCGCCATCAAAGCAAAGCAACATCAATGCCATGTATGGCCATTAAATCAAATACTTTTTATAAACAGCCCGTTAGCCGCCATTTGTCATTTTTTGGCCTGTCTTTTGACTTACCGCAAGCGGCCATGTGTAAAAAAAGTCGACACCTCCCGGCGCCATGGCGACGCATTGCTGGCGGATCAAGATTCGCCGTGGCTTGCGGTTACAGTACTCACCGCGCTATAGTGGCGGCGCGAATGGAAGAGTGCGGCATACCGCCGCCGAAGGCGCAATCCACCCGGAAACGCTCAGGCACAAGGACCGTTCGTGAATTGAACTCTGGAGAGCGGCGCTCGCGTCTGGCAAAGCGCCCACCGATGGGGCAGGCTGCCACTCACCGATGCACGGTGGCAGCCGGACAATCTCTCAGGTACATGGACAGGGGGGTGAACTCGATACGAGTTCGCCCCTTTTTTTTCGCCATGCCCTTCAATCAATCTGAGCAATCACGGAATACGATGAAGAAAACGGTTCTCAACGAAAATCACCGCCGCAGCGGTGCAAGAATGGTTGATTTTGGCGGTTGGGAGATGCCTCTCCACTACGGTTCACAAATCGAGGAACACCACGCCGTCCGCCGTGATGCCGGCGTATTTGACGTTTCGCACATGTGCGCCGTCGATGTCGAGGGCCCTGATGCCGGCGTTTTCCTGCGGCGTCTGATCGCCAACAACGTCGACCGCCTGAAGATCCCCGGCAAGGCCCTGTACAGCGCCATGCTCAACGAAACCGGCGGGGTCATCGACGACCTGATCGCCTACTTCATCGACGCCGACCGTTTCCGTGTCGTGATCAACGCCGGCACTGCCGAGAAGGATCTCGCATGGATGCATGCTCGCCTCGGTGACTGGCAGTTGGCGACCACTCTCACGCCGCGTCGGGAGGGCAGCTGCGCGCTGGCGATGCTTGCCGTCCAGGGACCGAACGCCCACCAGCGGGTTTGGCAGGTGCTGCCGGAATGCCGCACAGCCTGTGCCGCCCTGAAACCGTTCTTTGCCACCAGCGTCGGCGACTATTTCATCGCCCGCACCGGCTATACCGGAGAAGACGGCTACGAGATCACCCTCCCCGCCGAGCAGGCCGAGAGTCTCTGGAACCTGCTCGCCGAGGCCGGTGTCCGGCCGTGTGGTCTGGGTGCCCGCGACACGCTGCGCCTCGAAGCCGGCATGAATCTCTACGGCCAGGACATGGACGAAACCGTTTCACCGCTCGACGCCGGCCTGGCCTGGACAGTCGACCTCGTCTCTGCACGCGACTTCGTCGGCAAGGCTGCCCTCCTCGCAAGGCCGCAGCAATATCAGTTTCTTGGCCTCGTGCTGCTCGACCGCGGTGTGCTGCGAGCCCACCAGAAGGTTCATACGGCGCACGGTGACGGTGAAATCACCAGTGGCAGTTTCTCCCCGACGATGCAGCAATCGATCGCCCTGGCCCGCATGCCGCTTGCCGTGGCGATCGCTGACACGGTTCAGGTCGCGGTTCGCGATAAACTGCTCAGCGCCCGGATAGTCAAACCCTGTTTCGTCAGGAATGGCAATATTCTGATTTGATTGCTGATCGCTCACAGCAAGACTTCAACCCTCATCAGGAGAACAGATGAACATCCCCGCCGACCTCAAGTACACCAGAAGTCATGAATGGATCCGCAGCGAAGCCGACGGCACCATCAGCGTCGGCATTACCGAGCATGCACAGGAACTGCTCGGCGACCTGGTATTCATCGAATTGCCCATGGTCGGCAGCGATCTCGCTGCCGGACAGGAAGCTGCGGTCGTTGAATCGGTCAAGGCAGCCGCCGACGTCTACGCGCCGCTGGCGGGAACCATCGTCGACGTCAACCAGGCGGCGGTAGACGCCCCCGAAACGGTCAATCAGGACGCCTACGCGGTCTGGCTGTTCCGGATGCGGCCGGCGGCGGCCAGCAACGTCGAAGCCCTGCTCGATGCCGCTGCCTACCAGCAGATCGTCGACGCCACTTAGGCCCAGGACCGCTACCCCATGGACAGCCTTTCTCTTTCCCCGACGCTCGCAGCACTCGGACAGCGCGACGACTTCATCAGCCGCCACATTGGCCCCAGTGCGAGCGACATCGCCACCATGCTAGCCAGCATCGGTGTCAGCAGCATGGAACAGTTCGTCGAGCAGATCATCCCGGCGACGATCCGGCTGGCAGAGCCGCTGGCGCTCGCCGAACCGCGCCCGGAAAGCGAAGCGCTGGCAGCCCTGCGCGCCATTGCCCGTGGTAATCGCGTGCAACATTCGCTGATCGGCATGGGCTACGCCGACACGCTGACTCCGGCGGTGGTGCTGCGCAACGTGCTCGAGAACCCGGGTTGGTACACCGCCTACACGCCCTACCAGGCAGAAGTCGCGCAGGGACGCCTTGAAGCACTACTCAACTACCAGCAGATGGTGATCGACCTCACCGGCCTCGAACTCGCCAACGCCTCCTTGCTCGACGAAGCGACCGCGGCTGCCGAGGCCATGAGCATGACTCGCCGGGCCAGCAAGTCGAAATCGAACCTCTTCTTTGTTGACGCGGCCTGCTTCCCGCAGACCATCGATGTACTGCAGACGCGCGCCCACTTCTTTGGCTTTGAACTGGTCTTTGGTCCGCCGGACGAGGCGGCGCAACAGGAAGTCTTCGGGGCGCTGTTTCAATACCCGAACGACCACGGTGAAGTCAGCGACCTGCGTGGCCCGATTGCTGCCGTCAAATCGCGTGGAGGCCTCGTTGCCGTCGCCTCCGACCTGATGGCCCTGGTACTTCTTCGCTCACCGGGCGAAATGGGTGCCGACATCGCCCTCGGTTCGTCACAGCGATTCGGGATCCCGCTCGGATTCGGCGGCCCGCACGCTGCTTTCTTTGCAACCAGGGACGAATACAAGCGTGCAGTGGCTGGCCGGATCATCGGGGTCTCCGTTGACGCCCGTGGCCGGCGAGCGCTGCGGATGGCGCTGCAGACCCGCGAACAACACATCCGCCGCGAAAAGGCCAACTCGAACATCTGCACGGCCCAAGTTCTGCTCGCCAACATGGCCGGCATGTACGCGGTCTATCATGGTCCGGATCGCCTGCGGAGCATCGCCGCGCGCATCCATCGCCTCGCCGCCATCCTCGCCGAAGGACTGCGGCGTGCCGGGATCAGCGTTCTCACCAGGCACTTCTTTGATACCCTGCGCGTCGACCTGGGCAGCCGGGCGCTGCTTGTCTACAAGGTCGCCAGCGAACAGGGTTACAACCTGCGCCAGATTTCCCCAGGCATCCTCGGCATCGCCATCAACGAAAAAACCTCGGCGACGGACATCGCCAGGCTGATCAAGCTGATGACCGGCGTCAACGCCGACCTCAAGCCTTTCGACGAGCAACTGCGACAGGCCGACCCGTCCTTGCCGGCAAACCTGCTGCGCCAGGACGCGATCCTCACGCATCCGGTCTTCAACACCTACCATACCGAACACGCGATGCTGCGCTACCTCAAAAAGCTGCAGAACCGGGATCTGGGGCTCGATCACTCGATGATCCCGCTCGGGTCCTGCACCATGAAGCTCAACGCCAGCAGCGAGATGATCCCGGTCAGTTGGCCGGAATTCGCCGACCTCCACCCCTTCGCCCCGCTCGATCAGGCGCAGGGTTACCTGCAGATGATCGGCGAGCTGGAATCCTGGCTCAAGGCGATCACCGGTTTCGACGCCATCTGCATGCAGCCGAACTCGGGAGCGCAGGGCGAATACGCCGGCCTGGTCGCCATTGCACGTTATCACGCCAGCCGTGGCGAAACCCAGCGCAAAGTCTGCCTGATCCCGAAATCGGCGCACGGCACCAATCCCGCCACCGCACAGATGTGTGGCATGCGTGTGCTGGTGGTCGATTGCGACGATGCCGGCAACATCGACGTCGCCGACCTTGCGGCCAAGGCGGCGCAGAACGCGGCCAACCTGGCCTGCCTGATGATCACCTACCCGTCGACGCATGGCGTCTTCGAGGAAGCGGTCAAGAACATCTGCGCGATTGTTCATGAACATGGCGGCCAGGTGTACATGGATGGCGCCAACCTCAACGCGCAGGTCGGCCTGACCTCGCCGGCACGGATCGGCGCCGATGTCAGCCACATGAATCTGCACAAGACTTTTTGCATCCCGCATGGCGGCGGCGGACCGGGAATGGGACCGATCGGTCTGAAAGCGCATCTCGCGCCCTTCATGGCCAACCACCGTGTGCAGCCGGTCAGCGGCCCGCACACGGGCCAGGGAGCGGTCGCCGCGGCCCCTTGGGGATCGGCCTCGATCCTGCCGATTGCGTGGATGTATATCGCCATGATGGGCGGCCGCGGCCTGACCCGCGCCACCGAGGTGGCCATCCTCAACGCCAATTACATCGCCAGCCGCCTGCAGGCACACTACCCGGTTCTGTATACCGGCAGAAATGGACGGGTGGCACACGAATGCATCCTCGACATCCGCCCACTCAAGGCAATGACCGGGATCTCCGAGATCGACATCGCCAAGCGGCTGATGGATTATGGCTTTCACGCCCCGACAGTCAGCTTCCCGGTCGCCGGGACGATGATGGTCGAGCCGACCGAATCCGAAACCAAAGCCGAACTCGACCGCTTCATCGCCGCAATGGTCAGCATCCGCAACGAGATCCGCCAGGTCGAACAGGGCCACTGGCCAGCCGATGACAATCCGCTGAAGCATGCACCCCATACCCAGGCCGACCTCGTAGACAGCCACTGGAACCGGCCGTACAGCCGCCAGGAGGCCGTTTTCCCGCTGCCCGAGGTGGCTGAAAACAAATTCTGGCCGAGCGTCAATCGCGTCGACGACGTTTATGGCGACCGTCACCTGTTCTGTGCCTGTGTACCGGTCGACGAGATCGTCGAGCACGCCAACCTTCCAAAGACATGAGCATGCAAATCCCTTTCCATGAGTTCAGCGCCGAGCGCCTTGCAGGAGGCAGCCAGTCAATGGCCGACTATGCCGGCAAGGTTCTGCTGATCGTCAATACCGCCAGCCATTGTGGCTTCACACCACAGTATGCCGCTCTCGAAGCGCTTTACCAGCGCTATCGGGAACGCGGCCTGGTGGTTCTTGGTTTTCCCTGCAACCAGTTTGGATCGCAGGAACCTG
This sequence comes from Accumulibacter sp., assembly GCF_036625275.1. Lineage (GTDB taxonomy): Bacteria > Pseudomonadota > Gammaproteobacteria > Burkholderiales > Rhodocyclaceae > Accumulibacter. Next base: position 25,268 of record NZ_JAZKUD010000017.1, on the reverse strand, counting down.
GAGAAGCCGAAGAAATTGCCAGTTTCTGCCAAAAGAACTATGGCGTCAGCTTCCCGATGTTCGCCAAGATCGAGGTCAACGGCAACGAGGCCCACCCGCTCTACCAGTATCTGAAGAAGGCCGCACCCGGCCTGCTTGGCAGTGAAGGAATCAAGTGGAACTTCACCAAATTTCTGGTCGATCGCCAGGGAGAAGTGGTCGAACGCTATGCGCCGGCAACCGCCCCGGAATCCATCGCCAGAGACATCGAGAAACTGCTATGAAGCCTGGAGGGATACAGCATCACGATGGTCGACGGTGGCAGCGAGGATTGCCGAGACCTCGCCAGGCGTGGACCGATGCCCGCGCCTGACTTCAGCGCCATGCTGCGCTGGCCGAACGTGCCGGCCTGCTACGGCTGGCTGTCACTGGACCGGCGTGGCCACTGGCGGCTACGCGGCGAAGTGCTTGGCCATGCCGGCCTCAATGACTTCCTGAACCGCCAGTACGCGCATGAGGAGGACGGCCGCTACTTTGTACAGAACGGCCCGCAACGGGTGTTTGTCGAGTTGGAATACACGCCGTGGGTGCTCCGCCTGGTTGCTTCAAACCGCCTTGAGACACATACTGGCGAGAAGGTCAGCGAGATTCGTGGCGCCACCCTCGACGACGAAGGCAATCTGCTGATCGAGATCCCCGAGGGAATCGCCCTGCTCTGCGACCGTGATCTGCCTGCCCTGCGTGACTGCCTGCGCTTGCCGGATGGCCAGTCCGCCGACGATACGAGCGTACTCGAAATCATTGCGCGGCCAGTTCCTGGCCTGACCGTGCTGACCCTCGACTGGGCGGGCCAGCATGTGCCGGTGGTCTCGATACGTCGATCCGAGGTGCCCGGACGCTATGGCTTCGTTCCCTCGCCACAAGCGGCGATGGAGTGAGCAGCGACTGCCAGAGTCCTGGATGGGATGGACTATTGATTCATGTTGGCGAATAATTGCACGCTGTCAACCCACTGCAGGTCCGACGTTCCTGTGTCGGAACGTTTTTAGCCGAGGTTTGTGATGCGCTACCAGGTTTTCGTGGAAGAAGAGGAAGGCTCCGACACCGGAGGGGATCTGGGCAACTTCGATCGACTGGAAGAGGTCTGGGCATTCATCCAAAGCCGTCTGCCCACCGGAGTATTCAGTGATCGCCGCCTGGTTTGGGTGAAGGATCGGGAAGCCGACGGCGACGTTTCCTTTTCCATGACCAGCGCGCTATGGGCTGAGCACTGCGAGACACCGCTGGCCTTTGCCCGCTGCTTCAAGATGTTTCTTGCCTTTAAACACCAGTAGACCTGCACCGGGCTCAATGAGTCCGCCACGCCCGGCTACCCATCTCGCGGTCCTGCTGACGACGCGGGTCGCTCGGGAATCGCTATCGGCTGACCGGTGTCTGCCGGCGCTGCGAACTCTCAAATCAGTTTGTCGATCCCGGAGTACGCTTTGCTAGCCAGAGAAACCACGCCCAGCGCGATCGTCAGGTATCTCGATCAGTACGTCATCGGCCAGGATCAAGCCAAGAAGATTCTGGCCGTAGCCGTCTACTCGCATTACCGGAAAATCGCCACCTTCGCCCACGACCAAAGATCATTCGCCAAAAGCAATGTGCTTCTCGTCGGACCTTCAGGAACCGGCAAGACCCTGCTCTGCGACACCCTGTCGAGGATGCTCGATGTACCGTTCGTGACCGCCGACGCGACTTCGCTGGCGCAGACCAAGTATGTCAATGAAGAAATCGAGGCGGCCTTGCAACGGCTGCTCGAGAAGGCCGACGGAAACGTCGAGAATGCCCAGCACGGGATCATCTTCATCGATGAAATCGACAAGCTGAAAACGGCACCCGCCGAATCACGGGCCACTTCAGGCGAGAGCGTGCAGCACGCATTGTTGAAAATCATGGAAGGTTCGCCGGTCAAACTGAAGAACGATCAGTACATCGACACCAGCAATGTCCTCTTCATCTGCGGTGGGGCCTTCGTCGGTCTCGAAAAGATCATGTCCAAGACGCATGGTTTCGGGTTCATCGCCACCTCGACCGACGACAACCAGAACATCCTCGATCGGCTGAACCAGCGGGTGAAACCGACCGACCTGTTCGAGTTCGGGCTGATTCCCGAATTCACCGGCCGCCTGCCGGTGATCGCCAACCTGCACCCGCTGACCAAGGCGATGCTGGTGAGCATCATGAGCGTGCCGAAGAACTCGATCTACCGGCAGTACATCGAGATCTTCCGGGGCGAAGGTGTCGAGTTGAGCATCGGCCAACGGGTCTTCGAGCAGATTGCCGAAATCGCCATCGAATACAGGACCGGCGCGCGCAGCCTGCGCGGCATCTTCGAGGAACTGATCACGCCGATTCTCTACGTCGTGCCGGATAAACCCGAAATCTGCAAGGTTGAAATCAGGTCACTCTTCGAAGATGCCCGTTATTTCAGACGAAAGTAAGCACGACAGCCGGCCAGTGCTTGCCGGCCGGCGCACAGCGGTGATTCCCGGGTCGCGACTGTGGCCCCGTTGCTGGCGAGTTCTGAAGCTCGTGGTGTTCGGCGTGCTCGCTTTCTATCTGATCGAACTCATGGGAATCAGCATGTTCCAGGATAATCTGCTCTACTACCCGGATCGGGCCAGGGTTGAGGAAATGGTTTCGAGCGGGCTCTCACCCTGGCCAACGGATCAGGACTTCCGCGGCCTGCTGGCTGAACCCCAAACGCCGGCGCGTGCCACGGCCATTGTTTTTCATGGCAACGCAGGCCATGCCGGGGATCGTCAGTTCTACGCTGACGTGCTCGGCCAGCTCGGTCTGCGCGTCATCCTCGCCGAATACCCGGCTTACGGACCGCGCACCGGCGAACTCGGCGAGAAGAGCCTGGTTGCCGACGCCCAACAGACGATTGCGCTGGTGCATGCTCGTTACCGGGAGCCGCTGCTGATCATCGGGGAATCGCTGGGGGCCGGGGTCGCGGCGGCAGCCAGCACGGGTCAGCGCGAGAGGATCGCCGGCCTGCTGCTGATCACGCCCTGGGACCGGCTTGAACACGTCGCCAGCCACCACTATCCCTTGCTGCCGGTGAAGTGGCTGTTGCGTGACCGCTACGACAGCGTGACCCATTTGGCGACGTTCGGCCGGCCGGTACTGGTGGCCATTGCCGAGCACGACACGATCATTCCGGCACGCTTCGGCAAGGCGCTCTACGATTCGCTCGCCGAGCCCAAGCGCCTGTCGGTCATCGCCGGGACCGACCACAACGACTGGTTCTTCCGCCTCGACGACGCCTGGTGGCGACAGGCGATCGACTTCCTGCTCCCAGGAGCCCGCTGATCGAAGCACTCACCGTGTTTTCCTCGCAGCCATCTGCTCGTGCATTTCGCCTTGGTCGATGGCAGCCATCCGATCCCCGCATTCGTTTGCCCAGGCTTTCTCCCATGCGGGCACGACCAGGCTCACCAGATCAAGTAAAGGATCCAGGAGTTCTGCACATTCGCGGGGGAGGTAATGCTTTTGCCTGTTCCAGCAAGCTGGCCACCTGTGTATTCATGGCTTGGAGACGCGGCCTTCGCTGTGCGCGCCCTCGCCAAAGCAACGCGCCAGGATCACGCTGCGGCGGCGTCTCGCCGCCAGCGCGTCGGGAAGGCGGCCCTGCGACTGGTACAGCCCCGCCAGCCAAGGCTCGTCGCAGTATGGGTATGCTCGCGCCCGAAGGCCACTTCGGCTTCCTTGAGCACGGCTTCGCAGCGCGCCGTCGCGCTACGGTAGTCGCCCTTGCCATAGGCCGCCTGGCCGGCCTGCATGTCCGCCTTCCACTCGGCTTCGCCCGCCACGGCGGCCGAGCCGCCGCAGGCCAGCCACAGGAACAAAACCGACCACCACACAACGCTCGGTCTCATCCAGATCCCTTGCGAGTCATCCTGTCTGACTACCTGCCAGGAAAATCATAGACCGCGATACGCGAATAGCAATCCCTGCCGCCAGGGTCTGCAGGTTGGAGTGAGGTACAAACCCCAATCCTGGGTCACCTCAACCTACGGTTCCTCAGCCTACGGCACGAGTTGCATGCCGTTTTCCTCACACCATTCCCGCAGTGCCGCCTCGGTTGCCTTTGTCTCGTAGTCGTACCAGGCTTGCAGACAAGCTTTCCGTTCGAGGAAATCCTTGAAGCGCGCATACGCGCCGCGACGGTGGAAGAATGCGGCGATGATGTCCGACGATTCGGGGAGAACTTCGTCCGCGAAGCGCCGAACCAAGTCTTTCCCGAGGTCGAGGTCGTACTTGTGTGGGACGGCGACGTACAGCGAGGCGTCGTCGATGTCCTCGGGCAGTTCGTCTTCGAGGTCGTGACTGGACGAAACCCAGTGCATGCGTCCCGTCAGGCGCGAGACGAAAGCGGAGTTCTCGGATGGGGCGGCGGCGCTGACCCACTCGAAGGCGGAGAGGAGATCGTCGTAACGGATGCGGGTACGAGATTTCGGTTCGGCATGCGGTGAACTAGTCATGATCTGTCAGCGCCTTTCTCTGGCCGCCATCTGCTCGTGCAAGGTCCGCTTTGCCGGCTTGAGCGGCGTGCGGCTGACCGTCCAGCCGGACTGCAGCGGCGGCGTCAGCGCGCGGAAACGCGTCGCCAGCCAGCCGAAAGCACGATACAGCGCCGGGCGAGTATACAGCGCCGCCCAGCCTGACCAGACGGCATCCATCAGTCCGCTCTTTGCTGCGCCCTGGCCGAGCATGGGCGTGTGCCCGGGAGGTACGTCGTGCTGTGCTTCCGCCCGCAAACGAATCAGCAGATCGGGAATCGGAATCTTGACCGGGCAGACCTCGCCGCAGGCACCGCAGAGGCTCGAAGCGGTCGGCAGGACATGGGTGGCCGCCAGGCCCAGCAGGTGCGGCGAGAGGATTTCGCCGATCGGACCGGGATAGGTGGTGCCGTAAGCGTGGCCACCAATGCGGGTATACACCGGGCAGTGATTCATGCAAGCGCCGCAACGGATGCACTGCAGCGTCGAGCGTAACTGCTCGTCGCGGTACGCCTGGGTGCGGCCATTGTCGACCAGCACCAGGTGCATTTCGCGCGGCCCATCCTTTTCACCCGGTTTGCGCGGGCCGCTGATCAGATTGAAATAGGTGGTGATCGCCTGCCCGGTCGCCGAGCGCGTCAACAGCCCAAACAACGGCGGCACGTGTTCGAGTTTCTCGACGACTTTTTCGATGCCGGTAATGGCGATATGCACGTCGGGAACGGTGGTGCACATGCGGCCGTTGCCCTCGTTCTCGACCAGGCACAGGGTGCCGGTTTCGGCGACGGCGAAGTTCACGCCCGAAAGGCCGATCTCGGCAGTCATGAACTTCTCGCGCAGGACGGCGCGGCCGATACCGATCAGTTCATCGACCGAATCGGTGTAAGTGGCGCCCGGCACTTTTGCAGCGAACAGGCGGGCGATCTCTTCCTTTGTCTTGTGGATCGCCGGCATGATGATGTGCGAGGGTTTTTCGCCATCCAGCTGGACGATGTATTCGCCCATGTCGCTCTCAAGGGCCTCCATGCCGGCATCGGCCATCGCGTGATTGAGCTCGATCTCTTCGCTGACCATCGACTTGCCCTTGACCATCAGCTTCGTCGAATGTCGCCGGGCGATGTCGATGATGATCCGGTTGGCCTGCTCTGCGTTCTCGGCCCAATGCACCTGCACACCGTTCTCGGTCAGCTTGCGCTCGAGTTGTTCGAGCAAGTCGGGCAGCCGCGCCAGGCTGTACTTGCGAATGTGTTCGGCAAGCGCGCGTTGGCGTTCGAGCAGAGCGGCGTCGGGGAATTGCGCTGCGCGTTTGCCGATCAGAAAGTCCATGGCGCCGCGGAAGCTGCGGCGCAGATGCTCGTTGGCGACCGCCGTCGCGGCACGCTGCTTGAATTCGCTGGCGGGAACGAACTGTAGTGGCGTCGCGTTCATTGCAGATCCTCCTTTTCGCCCTCTTCGAGCAGCAACAGGACGATCAATTCTTTCGGGCCATGCGCACCATAAGCGAGCGTCACCTGGATGTCGGCGGTCTTCGACGGGCCCGAGACGAGCAGCGCATTGGTCGGCAGGTGCTCACTCCAGCCCTGATCGGTCATGGCCGCGAAAAGATTGTCGTAAAGCTGCCGTGCATCCAGCAGCGCAAAATGGATCGGTGGCACCAGCGACATCAGGCGCGGTTCGCTGGCGTCCGGCCAGATGATCAGCGTGCCGGTCTCGGCGATGCCGCCGCGCGTCGAGGTCAGGCTGGCGTCGGTATTCTCGAAGAGATCCCTTTTCCACCCCTCGACCGGTCGGTCATAAGGTTTCAGCCCGCCGATCCCGGCGGCCTGCAGCACCGTTGCATGCGGCTCGGCGTGCAGCAGCGAACGGACTCCTTTGGCCGCGCAGAGTTCGCGCAGCTTTTGCGGCCAGTTGGCGTGCGTCGCCGGCACCACTTCGCCGTGCCAGAAAGCCATCTTCTCGCAGAACAGTTTGATACGCGCGGCGTGACTGCTGGCCGGCTGCTCAGCGTCACTGGCGGCGTGAAAGGCATGCACATCGGGCGGCAGAGGGGTGATGCCCGGTGCTGCCGCGCACAGGCGTTGCAGGATACGGTCGCGCGCGCTCATCGCTGCCCCCTTTCGCCAGCGCTGCGTTGCCACAGGAAAGAGGCCAGATGCTGGCCCTGCAAGCTGTCCCCACGTTTCTGCAGGGTGTGGTTGAGGTTGAGCATGCAGCCACAGTCTGCGGACACGAAGGTCTGGGCACCGGTTTCCTGGATGGCATCGACCTTGTCGCTGGCCATCGCCGACGAGATCGCCGGGTGTTTGAGCGAGAAGGTGCCACCGAAACCACAACATTCGGATTCGTGTTCATGCAGGGCAACCTCGACTCCCGGCAATTGACCCAGCAGTGCGCGCGCATGCAGGTGCGTGCCCATCTCTCGGCGGGCGGCGCAGGAGGTATGTAACGCCACGCGCGCGGGGGCGCCCTGATCGATCAGCCGGATCTTGACGACATGCAGAAGAAACTCGGAGAGTTCGAAAATCCGCTCGGCCAGTGCCCTGGCCTCGGACAGGAGACGCGCATCGTCAGCGAAGATCTTGGGGTAATGGTGACGCATCATGCCGGCGCAGGAACCGGAAGGAACGATCACCGGCCACGCTTCGGGAAACAGGCGCAACTGCGACAGCGCCACCGCACGGGTCTGCTCGGGAAAGCCGCTGCTGTGTGCCGGTTGCCCACAGCAGGTCTGGTCAGCAGGAAAATGGACTTCGATTCCCTCGCGTTCAAGCAGGCGAACCGTATCGATGCCGGCCTCCGGACAGAAAAGATCGACCAGACAAGTCCCAAAAAGATAGACCCTGGCCGGTTTTTCGGGGTATTGGCGGCTGCCTGTTTCTTCCATGGTGGACTCCTCTCGTCGCGTCAGGGAAAAGTGGTAAGACCAATTTTTCGCACTCTAAGACGGCCCGTGCGTTTTGTCAATCTCCGCGCAGCTCTCGGCGCCGGAGAATCGCCCAACGAAGCCTGTCTGGCCGATCGGCCGCCCTGACCGGGATCACTGGTCAGACCACTGAATTCCTGCCATAATCCCGGGCAGACCCTCCCTATCGACCGACCTGCATGGGCTACAGCAAGCTCAACCTGCCACGCATCCCCGACACCATCGCCCACCAACTCGAGACGCGCATTCTGGAGGGCTCGCTGAAACCGGGCGACCGCCTGCCGGCCGAACGCGAACTGGCGGTGGAACTGGGAGTCTCCCGCCCGTCACTGCGGGAAGCGATCAAGCAACTGGTCTCGCGCGAGCTGCTGGTCAGTCGCCACGGCGGCGGCACCTACGTCACCGACCGGCTCGACACCAGTTTCATGGATCCCTGGCAACAATTGATCGATCAGCACCCGTCGCTGCAGGATGACATGCTCGAGTTCCGCCATTTGCTCGAGGCGTCGGCAGCCGAGCTGGCCGCACAGCGGGCCACCGACGCGGACCTGCAACGTCTCGATGCAGCTTACGCCCGCCTTGACGCCGCCTATCTGGGCGCAGACCGGAGTGCGCAGGTCGCTGCCGATGTCGCTTTTCATCTGACGGTTGCCGAGTCAGCACACAATGCCTTGTACGGACACCTTCTGGCCAGCGTCCTGCGCCTGCTGCACGAACATGTCCGGCGCAGCCTCCGGGAGATGGCGGTCAACCCCGACACCGGGCGGCAACTGATGGAGCAGCATCAGGCCATTCACCATGCGATCGTCGAGCGCAGACCCGAGGCCGCGCGGCTGGCTGCGCAAACCCATATCCACTATGTCCGGCAACGCCTCGGCGAGCGTTGATCAACCCCGTTGGTCACTACCCGGGTACCCGCTCCGGGGAGTGCGGCTGGGTTTCAAGCGAAGCGTGGCTGGGAAACGTGCCCTTGGACAGGTTGGTGGCTTTGCTTGGTGCGCCCGCGTGCGCCAGACGGTGGCGAGCGTGGGTTGGCGGCTTCGCCTTCGGTGAGAATCTCGTCATAGAGTACCCGGACATGGGCGCTACGTTCCCGTGACAGCGGCCCACCGGCGGCCGTCACTTCATGACTTGGTGGAAGACGGAAAGCATGCCTCCCAGGGCGACGAATTTGATATCGATTCTCATATCGGCACTCCGTTGTGCGTTGTGAAATGGCGCTCCTATGTGCCGTTGAGTAGTGCCGGAGCGAGAAGCACAGAGGTGTCCGCTCCAGGGGCGGGTCGGGCGGCATCAGGCACCGGATTGCAGGGTTGCGAGCATGGCGGCGGAAGTGAGGCTGTCACCGCGCTTCTCCAACTCGGTGGCAGCAGTGGAGCGGTCTCTTTCTTCCTTGTTCTGGCTAAGTTTCCACTTGCCGACAATTTTTTCGATCCTGATTTCGATTCCAACGACGGCTGCAATCATCTGGTCGATGTAGTCTTTCGAGGAGTCGCTCATCTTCCAAGGCCGGTTCTGTCCGGAGCGCGTCTCATGAGTTCGGGTCAGCCGTGCAACTACGGCTCGCACAAATTTCTCGTCATCGCGGATGTTGATCTTTCCGTGGACGTGGACGGCTTGATAGTTCCAGGTGGGAACCTGCTTGTGGAACTCCTGTTTGCTGGGGTACCAGTTCGGAGAAATGTAGGCACTGGCTGCTCGGAAGATGACTAGCGCTTCGTCTCCGTCACTCGCTTCTTGCCACAGGCTGTTAGCCCTTGCCACGTGGGCGAGCAGCACAGGTTGACCATTCGCTTCGCTCAATTCGAAGGGAAGGTGATTGGCGTCGAGGCCATTGGCCCCGTTCAGAACCAGGATTCCGAGGGGATACTCACGGATTACGCGATGTAGCGCTTCCGGTCGGTTTTCTGCGAAGTGTTTGGGTACATACATTGCCTTGGGGCCTCAACGAGTTTCCAAACCGGCCAGGCCGGAACCCAAAAGGGTGGAATAACGGGGCAAACCTGCTTCGTTGCCGACAGCTTTGGCGCCACATTCATCCGCCCCCCGAATTGACGATGATTGATGCGTGAAACTATACTTGCGCCGATTCTCCCCAGAGACAAAACGGATTGATACGACGTACTGAAGCACCCGTTCCCTCCATGCTCCTCTGACCCCTTCGAATTGCCCCTCTCAGGAAACAGGACCGATGCGCCTCAAGCATAAACTGTTCGCACTGACTTTTGTTCCCATGCTCTTCCTCCTCGTTTTCTCGGTGCGCACGACGCTCGAGAAGATACGCCAGACGCAGGAAATGACGGCTCTCCAGGAAGTGGCCGGAGTTTCTGCCGCGATCGGCAGCCTGGTTCATGAAATGCAGAAAGAGCGGGGGATGAGCGCCGGTTTCATCGGCAGCAAGGGCAGCAACTTTGGTAACGATCTTCCCATACAGCGCGCCGAAGTGGATAAGCAACGGGCGCTGCTGGACAAGCAACTGACCGGCTTTTCCGCCGCGAGATATGGGGAGAAGTTGCAGGGCGATCTCGCCGACATTGGCAAGCAACTCGCCGATCTGCCGGCAAAGCGCAACGCCGTGTCGGCTCTGGCGATCGGTGGCTCCGAGGCCATTTCGTACTACAGCAAAACGATTGCCAGCCTGCTGGCGGTGGTCGGACAGGCGTCCTCGGTTTCCAGCGACCCCCAGGTGGCGCGTGCGGCCAGTGCCTACAACGCCGTGTTGCAAGGCAAGGAGTATGCTGGCATTGAGCGCGCAACGCTTTCAAACGTCTTCGGCTCGGACAGGTTTACGCCCGAGATGTTGGTCCGTTTTCTTTCGATCTCCGCCGCGCAACAGACCTGGTTTTCGGTCTTTCGCCTCTACGCGACGCCGCAACAGGCCGCTGATTTCTCGAACAAGGTAGCGGGTGCGGCCGTCGACGAAGTGGCCAGAATCAAGCAGACTGCCATCGACAACATGCTCAGCCCGGCGCTTGGCATGGATGCCCGGAGCTGGTTTGCCAAGGCAACCGAGCGCATCAATCTGCTGAAAGCCGTCGAGGACGGCCTTGCCGGCGATCTGCTGGGTCTGGCCGCGGCGCGGCTGTCCGAGGCTCGGCTGAGCATGATGATCACGCTCGGCCTGACGCTGCTGGCTCTGGTACTGACTTCGTTGATCGGCATGCGCCTGATCCGCCAGATTCTGCGACAGATCGGCGGCGAACCCGAGCAGGCGGTGCAGATTGCGCGACAGATTGCCGACGGCGATCTGTCGCATGACATCGAGGTGGCTGGCAGCGATCAGACGAGCCTGATGGCAGCCATGCAAACGATGCACGGAAAACTGTCGCGCATTCTCGTCAACATCGAAGAGAGCGGCAAGCAGATGGGACAGTCCGCTTTCCAGATCTCGACCATTTCGCAGAGTATTGCCGATGTCACCCGGCAGGAGGAATCACGCTCGGCCGAAGTGACGACAGCGACGAATGCGCTGACCGCCATTGCACGCGAGGTCAAGTCACGCGCGGAAGAGGCGGCCGGGAAGACGCGCGAGGTCGAGCAGGCAGCACAGGATGGCGTTGTTTCGGTGGAAAGGAACATGGCCGAACTGGCGAGCGCCACCAACGAAGTCACACGCGCGTCAGGCGAGGTCAACGAACTGACCAAGGCCGCCGAGCGGATCACGCACATCATCGACACGATCCGGGAGATCGCCGAACAGACCAATCTCCTGGCACTGAACGCGGCGATCGAGGCTGCGCGTGCCGGCGAACAGGGGCGCGGTTTTGCGGTCGTGGCCGACGAAGTGCGCAAACTGGCCGAGCGTACGACCTCGTCGTCGCTCCAGGTCGGCGACATCGTCGAGGCCATTACCAGCCGGGTCAAGTATCTGCGCGAAGCCATGGCGGCCGTTGTCGATCGGGTGAGCGGCAGTCAGGGGGTAGCGGCAGAAACCGCCCAGGCGATGAGTTCCATGGCGCACGGTGTGTCGGACGCGGCACGCAACAACGACGCCATTGCTGCGGACAGCCGGCGGCAAATGACCCAGCTCGAACAGCTCGAAGCCTCGCTGAACAGTCTCTTCGCCACGCTCAGCGAGAGTTCGACCAAGGTCGAGGCAACCGCGGTGATCGGGGTCGATCTGCACAAGGTCTCTTGCGGTCTGAACGATCTCATGGCCGGTTTCAGCTTCCGGCACGATACCAGCATCACGAGTCGGGGAGTGCATGAGAAACGACGCTACCCACGTTTGGAACGTGGGTTACTGGCCAGGCTGGAAACTGCAGATGGTGCCAGTCAGGACTGCCTGACCCAGGATCTCAGTCTCGTCGGAGCGCGGCTGGTACTGAATCGCGCCTTGCCGGAACATGCCCGGGTGGGCTTCTCGCTTTATCTTCCGCAACCGAGCCTCGAACACTATCGAAGTCAGAAACCAGTGACCTTGCAGGGGCAGATCAAGTGGCAGCGACAACACGACGAACGTCTGCTCTGTGGCATCGAATTCGTGAACCTGTCGCCTCACGACCGGGAGCATCTGAAGACCGTCTTCGCCTACTATAACAAGTCCAGCCAGCACTGAAATTTTGGTTCACCACACGACGTCTCTCCAGCCTGAAGGTTCGTGCACTGGTTTTCATTCCGTGCTGTCGGAACCAGTCCGCACCAGTCACTCATGCGCTTTTCACATGGTGGCGGTGGACTGGTCGTCAGGGGAAGTTTGCTCGCTCGGGCAGCCAGACAGGATTCATGGCAGGCAGAGGCCTAACGGTCATGACTTTTCCAGGCACCCCCGATCATGAAAGTCATGACCGTTTCCCTCTCCCCCCGGCCCCTCCCCCGCGAGTGGGGAGGGGGAGATTCGTGAGTCGCTGACGCGACTTTCACATTAAAACGGAATGTCGTCGTCCATGTCCTCAAAACTCGGAGTCTTCTTGGCCGGCGCCTGACGGCTGGCGCCAGCAGCAGGCGCCGATGGCATGCTGCCTCCGTATTCGCCTTCGCTGGCTGACGGCGAACCCATGCCTTCGCGGCTGCCGAGCATTTTCATTTCGTTACCAATGATCTCGGTCGTATAGCGTTCGTTACCTTCCTTATCCTGCCACTTATTGGTCCGGATACGCCCCTCCACATAGACCTGACGGCCTTTTTTCAGGTATTGGCCGGCCGTTTCTGCGAGCTTGCCGAAAAAAACGATGCGGTGCCACTCGGTGCTCTCCTTGTACTCGCCCGAGGTCTTGTCGCGAATACGATCGGTGGTTGCGATCCTGATGTTGCAGACGGCGTCGCCGCTGGGCAGATAGCGGGTTTCCGGATCAGCACCCAGATTGCCGACGAGAATCACTTTATTGACCGAAGCCATGTTGCCTCCCAGAATTGGTGTACGATGGACGAGAAAAGATGAGCGGACAGGCGATAAGCGCGATTATAGGGGCTTATGCCGGCACCGGTGCCGGCCGGCTGCGCGGTGGTGGCATCGACATGGTCAGTCCGAGCAGAAGCCAGACGAAGGACAGCACGGCTCCGGCCAGCCAGACGGCGCCGGCGCCAGCATACTTGGCCAGAATGCCGCCGATGAGGCCGCCGAGAAACAGCCCCATGGACTGCGTGGTATTGTACACACCGAGTGCCGCGCCTTTGGCATGCGGCGGGGCAATCCGCGAAATCAGCGATGGCTGCGTGGCTTCGAGGATATTGAAAGCAACGAAGAACAGCGTCAGCCAGAAAGCCAGGCCGTAGAGTCCGCCGGCAAGCAGGCCGAAACCCATCTGCACCGCCAGCAGCAGCACGATCGCAGCATTGAAGATCAGCTTCATGCGGGCGAATCGCTCAGCGAGAATGATCGCCGGGACCATGATGACGAAGGAAATCAGTAGCGCCGGCAAATACACCTTCCAGTGTTCGGCAACCGGCAGGCCTCCCGTGCTGATCAGTTTGACCGGCAGCAACACCCACATCGATGTGAGCATCATGTGCAGCGCGAAGACGCCGAAGTTCAGACGCAGCAACTGGCGATTCGTCAGGACTTCGACAAAGCTCTGCCACACGGGTTGCCGTGGCACCTTCGGTGCTGCAGGCACCACCTTGAGTACGACGACCACCGCCAGCAGTGCCAGAATCCCGGTCAGCGCAAAAATGCCAGGCATGCCGACCGACACGTACAGCAGTGGTGCACCGACCATCGAAATGGCGAACACCAGACCAATCGACGAGCCGATCATCGCCATGACCTTGGTGAGATGCTGCTCGCGGGTGAGATCGGCGGCGAGTGCCGTGACCGCAGCCGAAATTGCTCCGGCACCCTGGAGTACGCGTCCGGCGATGATCCCATGGATGTCGTTGGCCACCGTGGCCACGAAACTGCCGGCAACAAAAAGCAGTAGCCCGAAGACGATCACCGGTTTGCGCCCGAAACGATCGGACGCGGCCCCGAAGGCGATTTGCAGACAGGCCTGGGTCAGCCCATAGGCGCCGAGCGCGATGCCGACCAGCGCCATGTCATTCCCTGAAGGCAATTCCCTGGCGTAGATCGAGAACACCGGCAGGATCAGGAACAGGCCGAGCATGCGCAGGGCGAAAACTGCCGCCAGACTGATGCCGGTGCGTTTCTCCTGGCTGCTCATGCGGTCGGTATGGGGGAGGGACATGGAATTTGCTGCCGGACTTCGGAATTGCGTATATTAACAGGTTTGCCCAAGCCCCTCAGGTCAGCCCCCATGGACGAGATGCGAGAGATCAGGATCCGCGGCGCACGCACGCACAATCTGAAGAACATCAACCTCGACCTGCCTCGCAACCGACTGATCGTGATCACCGGTCTTTCAGGTTCCGGGAAGTCTTCGCTGGCTTTCGATACCCTCTATGCCGAGGGACAGCGCCGCTATGTCGAGTCATTGTCGGCCTATGCGCGGCAGTTTCTGCAGCGTATGGAGAAACCCGAGGTCGATCTGATCGAGGGACTTTCCCCGGCAATCTCGATCGAGCAGAAAGCGACCAGTCACAATCCGCGTTCGACGGTCGGCACGGTCACCGAAATCCACGACTACCTGCGTCTGCTCTTCGCCCGCGTCGGCACGCCGTACTGTCCCGAACACCAGCAGCCGCTCGAAGCGCAGACGGTATCGCAGATGGTCGATCATGTTCTGGCCTTGCCCGAGGGGAGCCGGCTGATGATCCTCGCACCGGTGGTCACCAACCGCAAGGGCGAGCAGCTTGAGCTGATTGCCGAGTTGCGGGCACAGGGTTTTGCCCGCCTGCGGATTGACGGCCAGATTTACGAGATCGATGCCGTTCCCAAACTCGCCAAGACACACAAACACAGCGTCGACGTGGTCGTTGACCGGCTCAAGATTCGTGACGACATCCGCCAGCGCCTTGCCGAGTCTTTTGAAACCGCGCTGCGCCACGCCGATGGCCGCGCCATTGCCTACGAGATGGACAACGAACGCGAGCATTTCTTCTCTGCCCGGTTTGCCTGTCCGGTCTGTTCGTACTCGCTATCCGAACTCGAACCCCGGATTTTCTCGTTCAACAGCCCACTGGGTGCCTGCCCGAAGTGCGACGGCCTTGGCGTCATCCAGTTTTTTGATCCGAAACGCATTGTGTCTCATCCGGAACGGTCTCTGGCTGCCGGCGCCATTCGCGGCTGGGACCGGCGCAATCCCTTCTACTTCCAGATGCTCTGCTCGCTCGCCGCATACTATGCCTTTGCGATCGATACTCCGTTCAACGAACTGCCCGAGAACGTCCAGCAGATTCTGCTTTATGGTTCGGGGCGCGTGCAAGTGCCGTTCAACTATGTCAACGAACGTGGTCAGATGACCCTGCGCGAGCATGCTTTTGAAGGCATCGTGGTTAACCTCGAACGCCGTTACAAGGAAACCGACTCACTCGCCGTTCGTGAGGATCTGGCGCGATTGATCAGCAATCAGACCTGCCCGACCTGCCAGGGCAGCCGTTTACGCGAGGAAGCACGTCACGTACGCATCGGCAGCAAAGACCATGCACGTACCCTGCACGAAATCAGTCGTCAGCCATTGCAGGATGCACGCGACTATTTTCTGGCGCTGAAACTTCCCGGCAACAAGGCGCAGGTCGCCGAGAAGGTGCTCAAGGAAATCGGCAATCGCCTGCAATTCCTGATCAACGTCGGCCTCGACTACCTGTCGCTCGACCGCTCGGCAGAAACGCTCTCGGGCGGAGAAGCACAGCGCATCCGCCTGGCGTCGCAAATCGGTTCCGGGCTGACCGGCGTGATGTACGTGCTGGACGAACCTTCGATCGGCCTGCATCAGCGCGACAATGAACGCCTGTTGAAGACTCTCAAACAGCTCAGGGACATCGGCAATACGGTGATCGTCGTCGAACACGACGAGGAAGCCATCCGCAGCGCCGATTACGTGGTCGACATCGGCCCTGGCGCCGGCGTGCATGGCGGCTATGTCATTGCCGAAGGAACACCGCAGGCAATCATCGACAACCCGGCCTCACTGACCGGCGACTACCTGGCCGGGCGACGACGCATCGGCATGCACGGCGAGCGACGCCAGCCGGATACCGCGCGCCTGCTGCAGATCGTCGGCGCACGCGGCAACAACCTCGCGAACGTCAGTGTCGACATCCCGGTCGGCCTGTTCACCTGCATCACCGGTGTCTCCGGCTCAGGCAAATCGACGCTGATCAACGACACGCTGTACGCGGCCGCGGCCAGGCATCTCTACGGATCGTCGGCCGATCCGGCCGAGCACGACCGGATCGTCGGCCTCGAACATTTCGACAAGGTGATCAACGTCGATCAGAGTCCGATCGGGCGAACGCCGCGCTCCAACCCGGCAACCTACACGGGCTTGCTGACGCCGATCCGCGAATTGTTCGCGGGTGTTCCGGAAGCCCGTTCGCGTGGCTACGGCCCGGGCCGTTTTTCGTTCAACGTCAAGGGCGGTCGCTGCGAAGCCTGCCAGGGCGACGGCGTGATCAAGGTCGAGATGCACTTCCTGCCCGATATCTACGTCGCCTGCGACGTTTGCCACGGCAAGCGTTATAACCGCGAGACGCTGGAAGTCCAGTACAAGGGCAGAAACATTCACGAAATCCTGCAGATGACAGTCGAGGTCGCGCGCGACTTCTTTGACGCCGTACCGGTGGTGGCCCGCAAGCTGCAGACATTGGTCGATGTCGGTCTCAGCTATATCACCCTGGGCCAGGCGGCCACCACGTTGTCGGGCGGTGAGGCACAACGCGTCAAGCTGGCGCTCGAGCTGTCGAAACGCGACACCGGCAGAACCCTGTACATTCTCGACGAACCAACGACCGGGCTGCATTTCCAGGACATCGAGATGCTGCTGACGGTGCTCCATCGCCTGGTTGACCACGGCAACACCGTGGTGGTCATCGAGCACAATCTTGATGTCATCAAGACGGCCGACTGGCTGGTCGACCTCGGCCCCGAAGGTGGCGCCGGCGGCGGCCGCATCCTTGCAGTCGGCACCCCGGAGCAGCTTGCCATGGTGCCGGCCAGCCATAGTGGCCGCTTTCTGAATCTGCTGCTCACGCGTTACCGCCAGGTCAGCACCATAGCGAAAGCTTCGAACTCCGGCGAAACCGACCGCTGAACGGGCAGCCACGACATTTGCTGGGTGCCAGACGGAAGTCGTTCCACCAAGCCATTCACCTTCGTGATGCGCTGTCTGCCGTCGGCAAGCACAGAAACTTGTTTGCGGCGATGGAATCCATGCCAGAATTACAGCCTTCCAATCTTGACCCTACCCTTCCCTAGATGGCCGTTAAATGCCAGAATTCGGCCAAAGGAATACCCTTCATTACCAGAGGAGATACTATGAACAAGTCTGAAATGATTGATGCCATTGCTGCTCGTACCGACCTGTCAAAGGTCGCATCGGCAAAAGCGCTGGATGCTGTAATCGAGACTATCGTTGAATCGGTTGCTCAGGGCGAAGCAGTGACCCTGGTTGGTTTTGGTTCCTTCAAGGCGAGCGAGCGCGCTTCACGGGAAGGCAAGAATCCGAAGACTGGTGCAAAAATTCTGATCCCGCAAACCGTCGTTCCGAAGTTCGCCGCCGGCGCAACCTTCAAGGCCAGGGTTGCAGGTAAGGACGAGTAACTTGTCAACGGGTTCGGGAACCCGTTGAAGTCAGCAGGCCTGTAGCAGTATGATCCACCCATCTTCGCAACATTTCCCACTAAACATTTACATTTCCCACTATCGGAGTCCTCAATGCGTATATGTGCCGCACTGGCTGCAGTCGCCCTGATCCTTTCGCCACTTGCCGTATCCGCGCAGCAACCTGCCGTCGCCGAAGTCATGGCCGCCGTCGGTCCTGGTCAGTTCGCCGGTCTGCTTGAAGCCAGAGCAACCCTGGTCGTAGAGTCCATCGACAAGGCCTCGCGCAGCATCGTTCTCAAGAACGCCAAGGGCGAACAGATGAAGGTCATTGCCGGCGATGAGATCAAGAATTTCGACCAGATCAAGACTGGTGACCAGGTCGTTACCACTTACACCCAGGAACTGATGATGACGCTCAAGAAGGGCGGCGGCGCGCTTCGCGAGCGTATCGACAGTTCGCAGCAGGGCTCGGCGGCTGCCGGCCAGAAACCGGCAGCCTATGAGGCGAAGGAGGTTGCCTTTATTGCCGATGTGCAACAGGTTGATCTCAAGAAGCGGACCGTGACGCTACGACGCGCGAAGAAGACGGTTACCCTGAAGATCCGGGACCCGGAACAACTCAAACTGATCAGCAAGGGAGATCAGGTGGAGGGCATCTTTGCTGAAGCGGTTGCTGTCGCGGTTGTGCCTGCCAAGGCAAAAAAATAAACTCTTCTTTCCGCCGCACGATCGGAGGAATCGCAATCCCTTGGCGATCCACGGGATTGACGCAGAAAATCGTGCAGAATAGAATGCAAGCGTATTTGGGGGCATAGCTCAGCTGGGAGAGCGTCTGGTTCGCAATCAGAAGGTCGGCGGTTCGATCCCGCCTGTCTCCACCAAGAAATCAAATAGTTAGCAAAATCTTGCCCTTTTTGTTTTTTGCCGGGGTTACGCCGGGGTTACATTTGCCGCGCTTCGACAGGTTTTTCCGGGAAAATCATAGTCGCCAATCTGTATCCTCCGGGGTCTTTTTCGATGACTACTCGCCGTTCTTTGACCCTGGTTGCCGCACTGAGCGTTGGGCTCGTTCTTTCCACCTCGACCAGCGCCTTGACTTGGTCTGCCCTGGATCTCGGGACCTTCGGCGGATCTACCCTTGACGGTCCTGCCACCGGCATCAACGCATCCGAGCAGGTGGTGGGGACGGCGTTTACACCCTCCGCTCATGCCTTTATTACCGGCCCGAATGGGGTCGGCATGACCGACCTCGGGACACTTGGTGGTTCATTCAGTCGTGCCACCAGTGTCAATGCCTTCGGGCAGGTGGTAGGGTATGCAACCACACTGAACGGCGACTCTCATGCCTTCATCACCGGCCCGAATGGGGTCGGTATGACCGATCTCGGGACACTTGGTGGTTCATCTAGCAATGCTAATGGCATTAACGCATCCGGGCAAGTGGTGGGGATCGCAACCACACTGAACGGCGACTCTCATGCCTTCATCACCGGCCCGAATGGGATCGGTATGACCGATCTCGGGACACTTGGTGGTTCATCTAGCATAGCTCGCGGCATCAACTCCTCCGGGCAAGTGGTGGGGAGTGCACAAACAGGTAACGCTTTCCATGCCTTCATCACCGGCCCAAATGGGGTCGGCATGACCGACCTCGGGACACTTGGTGGTTCATCTAGCAATGCTAATGGCATTAACGCATCCGGGCAAGTGATAGGCACGGTGCGTACACTCAGCGGCGACTCTCATGCCTTTATTACCGGCCCGAATGGGATCGGTATGACCGATCTCGGGACACTTGGCAGTTCCTCAGTAACCATTGCCTACGGCATCAACTCCTTCGGGCAGGTGGTAGGAACCGCATATTCAACTTTCAGCGGCAACGGCCCTCCTCCTGGTCCCCTTGGTCCTCGTCATGCCTTCATCACCGGCCCGAATGGGGTCGGCATGACCGACCTTAATTCGCTGTTGACACTTCCCGGTAGGGGTTGGAATTATTTTCATACCGCAGTACGACAATGACCACGGGCAGATTATTGCTAACGCCGTCGACGGACACGCGTACCTGATTTCCGCCGTACCCGAACCGAATTTCGCCGTCTACGAGCCTGAAACCTATGCCTTGATGGTCGCTGGACTTGGCCTCATCGGAGTCATCGACCGGCGCAAGAAACAGGCCGCGTAAGCCGTATTTGCTTCAAGAATCTGATCCACCTTACTCTGGCGAAGTTTGTCTTTTCCGGACTACGTTCTCCAACACTTTGGCGATCTACAGTACCAGGTCGAGCGACTCCAGAACCAGTACCAGCATATCGGACAACCGCCACCGCTCAAGCGTTTCTATTTAGAGCATCATGGACGCCAGCAAGTCGCCGATTCGTCAAGTCAATCCACTTCGTCATTCCCGCCAGTACTACCCTGACGGATGAATCATGCTTCGCTTTCAGCCGTTCAAAGGTCCGCCAGTGCATCCCCTTGGGCTTGCCGCCGTTGGGGTTCGCAATGCCAGCCGGCCAGCCCAGCCGTTCACGGATGTTGTCGGCCCGCCGCATGGCTCGATCGTCTACGGTTTCCCGTTGGCAGGCATACGCCAGCCGGTGGCAATGTCGACAGGCGAAGATGCCGGCGCCGCCCAGGTACAGCAGCGCCACGCGCCGGCCGCATCCGTTCGCAGGGCAGCGAAACCACGCCCGCCGGCCGCCCAGGGTGCAAGCCGTCCATTCCAACCGTACCGGGTAATCCATCGCCTGCCAGTCTGCGCCGCCAGTCTTGTGGCGATAGTTCAGGGTCACGCGATCATCTTCCGGCCGCGCTTGGATCGATGCCACTTGTTCACCGTTGCGTGACCAGTTCAAGCTGAAGCACTGGCCCTGTGTCAGCAGTCCAGCCCGTTGCAGATGCCGCACGTCAAGCGGATAGCTGCCGCTCGTCGTGGCCTTTCCCCACTGTCGCCCGCTACCGTATCCGCCCATCGTCGCCTCGCAGATTTTCCGAAATCATTTGGCAAGTTGCATCGGTATCACCACCGCCGATTCACTGGAATCGCCCGCCGTTGCTGGCTTTTCGGCAGTTTCCGGTGCGGGCAATTTTTGCGTCAATTCTGCGGTAATCATGGTCCTGATGGTGTCTTCCAAGGCGTCGTTTTCGTGCATCGTTGGGTATTTCGCCCGGTGAATGATCGGCTTCGCCAACCTTTCGGCCAGCGGATCGCCCCCGCTCCATTGCTGAACGACGACGGTCAACGCGCTTGGCGCCTTTGTCTCTGGCTTGCCGACGAGATATTGACCCAGCCAGGCCCGCGCCGCGGGGTCACCGCCCTTCGCCGCTTGCAGTGCGCCCGCTACCACGTCCCGCCAATCGTCCAGAGTTACGGTTTCGAGCAGCGTCCCCATGTAATCGCTTTCGGTGCGCCGATGCGCTGCCGTACCGCGGATGAAAGATTCTTGCTTGCGCTTCGTCGTCATTTCGCCCCCTTGGGGTAATTGCTCAGTCCCGGCCAGCGTTCGTGGCCAGGTCGTTGGTCTGGGTCATCGGCATTCGGCGAGTAGCCCGCGCAGCGTTGCAGCATCTCGGGCAGTGCCGGCCGATAGCCGACGATTGCCGACACCAGCCCGCCCGGCTTGGCGATGATGCACGCACCGCCGCGCAGGTTCAGGCATTGCGTACAGAATCGCCGCTCGTCGGGGTCGTCGCCGGTGCGCTCGATCGGTTCGGCGGCAAGGGTCGGCAATTCGCCTCTTGCTGATACCCCTGATACCCCATGATTGCCGCCAGGGGTTTCAGCGCAAGCCTTGCCAATACTGGCTTGCACCCCTGATACCCCTGAACCCCCTGCAAGGTAAGGTCGCGTGAGACTTTTTCCGGTTTCCGCCCGTCTTGAGTGTCCCGGTTCGGCTTTCTCTCCCGCATTGCTGTTTTGTGGGGTATCAGGGGTATCAGGGGTGCAGCCCAGCAATGGCAAGGGTTTCACTGATACCCCGCCGGGGTATTCTGGGGTATCAGGGGTATCAGCTTCGCGTTTCAGCTTGGCGAGCAGATCATCAAGGCCCATGTTTAGCCCTCTGTCAGCTTGTCCGCATTGATCGGGTAGAGTTTCATTCCACGCCCACCGATGCGCACGAAGCGTGCCCGCCTGCCGTCCGCGCCCGGCTTGGGAAGCACTCCGCACGCTTCCAGTTCATCAAGCGCCCGCCGAAAGTCGAAGCCTTTCAATGCGTCGTTCATTCCTTCCGTCGTGAAGAGGTAAAGCCGCCCGTCTGGGGTATCGCGCCACCAGCCGGCCCGGTCGCGTGTTTGGCTTTCGCGGGTTCCGTCCGCATCGGAAAAGCGCCCGTCGCCATGCCGTTCGATGAAGTCGGAAACCCGTTGCAGGATTTGCCGCCGCTCGTCGTTGCCCCGCCCGCGCAGGGATCGCCAGGCATTGAACCCGATCACCGCCGCTTTGACCGCTTCGCCTTCCGGCCAGCCGGTCAGCCCGTACTCGGTCGCCAGTTCGCCGGCCAGCGCGAGCAGCGCGAACCGGCCCGCCGCCCGCTTGTCTTGCCCCTCGAAATCTTGGCGGTTGAAGTCCGGCAAGCCCTTCAGGATCTCCAGCCGCGCCGCGAAGTCGCGTTGATCGTGCGTCAGCCGCTCCAGGAACGCCCGGCCCGGTCGCCCGTAGTGCGTGACCGCAGCCCGCTTGATCGCATCCGACAGCGCCGCCCCGCTGGCGTGATCGTGCAGCACATCGAAGCATCCATGCTGCCGCGCCGTTGGAATGTCGAGCAGTCGAACCGATTGCCCGGCCTTCGATCTGTACCCGCCTTCGGCCATCGTCGTGGCAATAGTGCGTTCGCCGGTCGAGACAATGAAAGCCTGCCAGCGAGTCACCGGCCGCGCCGCGCCGGTTCGGCTTGCCCGTTGCTTGCCCCGCCCGTTGCCCAGCGAATAAACGATGTTGCCGACCTCGCGCGGGTCGCATTCGCTGATTTCATCGAGGGCGAGCAGGCAATCATTGAACAGTACCGCCGCCCCTTCCATGCCGTTGGCCGTTGCCCGCCAACTGCGCCGGTAGTTCGCCCCGCCCCACACGGAAGCCGCCGCTTCCAGAATCGTGGTTTTGCCGGTGCTCGAATCGCCAACGAAGTGCAGCCCGCCGCCTTCAGCATTGCAGCGCGCCAGCAGCGGCCCGGCAAAGGCAGCCGACAAGCCCAGGGCGAACAGGGGATTGCCGACGGCGCGCGCCGCAACCTCTGCCCGCCAGCCGTCGAGCGTGCCTTTCTGCCCGTGTTCCTCGTGCCCGCGTTCGCCGGATTGGAAAATCACGCCCGCCGCATCTGGCCCGATTACCGCATCGGGCAGAACGAATACCGCGCCGCACCAGCCCACTTGAAGGGCGCAACGCACCTTCTTTTTTGGCGGTCGCTCTTGCAGGTAGAGTGCCAGCGTAAAACGCCCTTTCGGGTCGATTTCCAGCCCCATAGCAAGCAGTTCGCCGCGCAGTTCCTCGCCCGATCCGCGCAACAGTTCCATCGGCATGGCCCAATCTCGCCAGCGGCCCGCCGTATTCTTGAAGCGCAGCAGCCGCCCGAAATTGTTGCTGGAACCGTCGAAGGTTTGCGCTTCAACGTACAGCGGCCCGCATATCCAGGTATCCACTGGAACGGACGGCTCTTCTTTCTTGGGTGCGCTCATGGCATGAAGCCAAACGCCCGGCCTCAACTTGCGCCCGGTGTCGAGCGTCGCCCATCCGTCGTAGACTCGAAAGCAAGGGCGATCTTCCGCGGGTACGGGCTTGATTATCTCCTGTTGCGCCTCGCCTTCGCCTGGTTCCACCGCACTGGCGAGCAGATCAGACAGCCCTGATACCCCTGATACTCCATCAGTTTCAGCCGGGGTATCAGCGGAAGCCCGGCCAATACTGGCTTGCACCCCTGATACTCCTGATACGCCGCAATTCGGTAAAGCGTCGAGAAGTTCATCATTCATCGCGCCGCCCTCCGCAGGTTCGCCAGGTCGTTGAAGTCAGATCCGGCCGCGCCTTCGGGAAACTCGGGAACCGCCAGCCGCGCGCCGGTTTCCTTCGCCGCCGCCCGCGCCGCCGTCAAGCCGGGGTTGCCTTCTGTCTTGCGATCGTTGTCCGCGCAGATCAGCAACTCCGCAGCTGGCCAGGCAGCGCGCGCCGCCTTCGCCACCGGCAGCAGGTTGCCGGCGTTCATCGCGCACAACACCGGGTGCCCGGATTCCTCGAACAGCGTCGCGCCGGTCGCCCAGCCTTCGCAGATCAGCAGCAGCGCCGGGTCCGTCAGATCACCGATTGGCGAGAACAGCCCGCCGGCCCGGCCCGGCCGGAATCGCTTGTCGCCATCGGGCATGATTCGCTGCACATTCCACAGCATCCCGTGAATGTCGAACAGGGGAACCACCAGCGCCCAGCCGGCTTGCCGCAAGTCGTGCGCCTGTACGCCCTTGGCGATCAGGTAGGGGTGTGTCGGGTTGGCAGTACCCGCCGCCGCCCAGATCGCCCGCGCCTCGATTGCCCGCGCCTCGTGTTCGGCCCGCCGTTCGGCTTGCGCTTTCGTCCGCGCCGCCCGTATCAGTTCGGCGAAAGCTTCATGTTCAGCATCGTTCAGGCGCTTGCCGTCCGCCGCCCAGGTCGAACGGAATCCGGTTTTCCAACTGCCGAAGATGCCCGCGGCCCGGCCATCGGTGTGCAGGCAGTACCAGCCGTTGCGGGTTCCGCTCCGGTCGCCATCGGCATGGAAGCGATGCAGCAGCCCGTCCGCCTCGATCGCTTCAGAGGGAAGCAGCCCGGCCAGGCGCATCGCTTCGCGGAATTCTTGGAGTGGGTCATTCATCGCCGCCCCCTTGATCGTCAAGGAAGCCAGGCGCCGGCCATTCCGGTGTACCCATCGAGTACAGCGCGACATTGCGCCGGATGACACCACGGAATTCAAACTCCGGCTCGATCACCGTCAGGATGTTGAACCCCTTGCCCCGCAATTCGTGAATGCGCGCCGCCGTTTCGGGGATGGCATGGTCAGCCGTCAGGGTGAAGGATGCCACGGGCTGAAGCGTGCGCAGCAAGTGCAGGACTTCGGCGCACTGCCCGGTGACCATCGGTGGCCTGACGTGATTTGCGTTGCTCATGCTCGCCCCCCTCTTTGCCAACCGCGTTTTGGTCGCCGGCCGATGCGGCTTGGCTTGGCGAAGAATCCGCCTGACAGGATGCTGTTCGGGTTATGATTCGGGCGGTCGAATGTCTTTGAAGCCGTGCGCAGGTTGCCCGCCTGCCACGGCTTTTTGCTGGCCGTCGCCATGGTTCAGGCCGTCGCGCCGGTTTCGCGGGTGCGCTTTTCCAGCCAGGCAAGCAGATCGGCACGCCGGTAGCGCACGGCCCGGCCGACTTTCAGGAAGGGTAGGTTGTAGCGGCCGGTACTGCGCCAAACGCCAAGCGTGCCGGGTGCCACGGTCAGCAGTTGCGCCGCCGCTTGCTCGTCAAGCAGGTCAGCGCCTGCGGCAATCAGGTTGCAGAGGTTTTTGCTTGTCATCATTCGCTCCAGTGGGGAACCACACGAGGCAGTTCAGAACTGCACAGCGCAGTTCATGGAGCGAAGACTAGGTTCTGTTGACACAAGCACCGTTTACTGCGAAGGTTAAAGCCTTTTGGCGATGGTGAACCGGCTCGAAATCAGCGACGAAGAATGGGAGGCGATCTACCCGATACTGGCGGCCCACAGGC